>CAZPUQ010000023.1:0-6850 GCA_964589785.1 uncultured Hyphomicrobium sp. | reverse complement strand
GCGTGCTGCGCATGCGCTTCGGCATCGGCATGAACACCGACCACACGCTGGAGGAGGTCGGCCAGCAGTTCTCGGTGACGCGCGAGCGCATCCGCCAGATCGAGGCCAAGGCGCTGCGCAAGCTGAAGCACCCGAGCCGGTCGCGCAAGCTCCGCAGCTTCCTCGACAACTGACCGGGCGGGAGCGTCCCCGCGCGACGATCCGCGCAACGCCCGGCTAACCGAGATCAAACTGGCGGGGGCCGCAGCCTGCTAGGCAGGCGCTCCATGAGCACCGCCCAAACCTCGGGCCCCCTCGCGGGCCGGGCCGAGCCGGACTTGCGATGGAGCCTGTGGTCCCTGCCGCTCGCTCCGCTGCAGCCCTTGCTCGGCCACATCGTGACGCGCGTCACGAATGCGAACCCCGAGATCTTCGACCGGCTCGGCCCGCATCGTACCGCGCTGTTCGTGATCGACCCAATCGACCTTCCCTTCGCACTGATGCTGCGGCTCGATCCCGACCGGCTCCTCTTGCGCGCCGGCGCCCGTGCCGACCTGCCGGAGCCCGAGGCGCGGATTGGCGGCCGGCTCCTCGATCTCGTGCGCCTCGTCGATTGCGAGGACGACGGCGACGCGATGTTCTTCTCGCGCGATCTGGCCATCTCGGGCGACACGGAGGCCGTCGTGTGCCTGCGCAACGCGCTCGACAATATCGACGGCTCGCTCGCCTCCGGGGTCGCCGACCTGCTCGGCCCTCCCGGCCGCCTTGCCCTGTCGCTGCTGCGCCGCGCCGGCGGCTGGCAGCCCCGCGTGGAGGCGGGACCGACATGATCCGCCCCGAGCTCGTCTGTCCCGCCGGCACGCCCGCCGCCCTGCGCACCGCCGTCGAAGCGGGCGCCGACGCCGTCTACTGCGGCTTCCAGAACGCCACCAACGCACGCAACTTCCCCGGCCTCAACTTCACGCTCGACGAAATGGAGCGCTCGGTCGCCTTCGCCCATGCGCACGGCACCAAGGTTCTGCTCGCGGTCAATACCTTCCCGCCCGCCGGCAAGACGGCCCTGTGGCGCGAGGCGGTCGATGCCGGCCACCGGTTCGGCGTCGATGCCTTCATCGTCGCCGACATCGGCGTCGCCGACTACGCCGCCAGGACCTATCCGGACCGCCGCCTCCACCTCTCCGTCCAGGCCGCGGCCTCCAATGCCGAGGCCATCCGCTACTATGCCCGCGAGTTCGGCGTGCGCCGCGTGGTGCTGCCGCGCATCCTCACCGTGCCGGAGATCCGCCAGCTCGGCGCCGAGATCCCCTGCGAGATGGAGACCTTCATCTTTGGCAACCACGGCCTGATGGTCGAGGGCCGGTGCAGCCTGACCAACTACGTCACGGGACTGTCGACCAACATGGACGGCGTGTGCTCGCCCGCCGCTGAGGTCCGCTACGAGCCGGCGGCGGACGGCGGACTGTCGAGCCGCCTCGGCGGCTACACCATCGACTGCTTCGCGGCCGACGAGAAGGCGGGGTATCCGACCATCTGCAAGGGGCGCTATCGCGCCGCCTGCCGGCCCGATCCCTACTATGCCTTCGAGGAGCCGGTCAGCCTCAACCTCTCGCTGCTGCTGCCCGATCTCGTCCGCAGCGGCGTCCACGCCTTCAAGATCGAGGGCCGCCAGCGCTCGCGCGCCTACGTTCGCACGGTGGTCGCCGCGTTCCGCAGAAACGTCGATGCGATCCTGGCCGGCGCCGAGCCCGAGTTCGCCGATCTCGTGGCCCTGACCGAAGGCAGCCGGCAGACGGAAGGCGCGTTCAAGACCAAGGCCTGGCGATAGAAGGTATGGCGAGAGAAGGCATGGCGAGAGCATGAGCCCCGCGCACCTGACGATCGGACCGATCCTGTTCCACTGGCCGGCCGAGCAGAAGCTCGACTTCTACGCCCGCATTGCCGACGAGGCGCCGGTCGAGACCGTCTATCTGGGTGAGGTCGTCTGCTCGAAGCGCGCACCATTCTTCCAGCAGCACTATCCCGACGTCATCGAGCGGCTGGAGCGCGCGGGCAAGACGGTCGTCCTGTCGTCGCTGTGCGAGGTCATGCTGCCGCGCGAGCGCGCCATGACGGCGGCATTGGCAGCGGACAGCACGTACCAGATCGAGGTCAACGACGCCGCGGCGCTCTTTCACGTCAGCGGCCGCCCGCATCGGGTGGGCCCGCTGATGAACGTCTACAACGAGGAGACGCTGGCGTTCCTCGCCGCCCGCGGGGCGACGCACGTCTGCCTGCCGAACGAGCTTCCGCGCGCCGCCGTGGCGGTCCTCGGCGAGCACGCGGCACGGCTCGGCGTCGGTCTCGAGGTGCAGGTGTTCGGGCGCGCGTCCCTTGCCGTGTCGGCCCGCTGCTACCACGCGCGCGCGCACCGGCGCACGAAGGACAACTGCCAGTTCGTCTGCGAGGAGGACCCGGACGGGATGCTGCTGCGCACGGCGGACGGGCAGGACTTCCTCGTCGTCAACGGCATCCAGACGCTCTCGCACGCCTACGTGAACCTGCTTGGCGATCTCGATGACGTGCTGGGACTCGGCGTTAGCCACTTGCGGCTCGTGCCCCATACGCAGGATATGGTGGCGATCTCCCGCATCTTCCGCGATGTGCTGGACGGCCGGATCGACGCAGCCGAGGGCGATGAGCGCCTGCGCGCGCTCCCCTGCCCCGCTCCGTTTGCGAACGGCTTCTGGCACGGACGCGCCGGACATGCCTACGTGACGGGCCGCCCGGCCTGAGGCATCGCCTACCGCACCAGCATCATGAGCAGCATCATCGGCAGCACGATGACGAAGACGACCACGACGTTGAAGGCGAGCCAGAGGCGGAACGGCGCCAGCACGATCGAGCGGACGACATCGACGAGCCGCTCCAGGCGACCGGTCACGACCCAACGCTCGAAGAGATTGGGCTTGTCCCCTGAGGCAAACTGCTGAGCGTCCGCGCCGGCCTTGAAGGTCGCCGCGGGCTCAAAGATGGCAGCCTCCTTCCAGGCCGGGGCGGCCTCGGTGGCGAGCGCGAAACGGCCGGCGCCCAGGGCGGCCGTCGTGCTCCCGCCCCTCGTCACGGCGGCCTTCGCGCGGCGCCCGAACACGACGCCGCCCGCGGCCTCCCGGGCGAGCGGGCCCTGCGAGCGGGCGCGCAAGCTCTCGACCTCGCCCGCGTGCACGGCCGCAAACTCGCGGATCGCCGCGATCCGGTCCTCCACGTCGGGATGGGTGGAGAGCAGCCCCTTCGCCTTGCCCGAGAACATCATCGCCTGCGCCGCCGGGTTGGTCACTGGCACGGCGTCGTTGGCGGAGATCTTGCGCAACGCGGAGATGAGGGCCGAGGGGTTCTTCGTCAGCTCGATCGCACCGGCATCCGCCACGAACTCGCGCGCATGCAGCACCAAGGCCTTCACCATGTAGGTCGCGAGCGTGATGATCGCGATCAGGCCTCCGAGCACCAGGAACATGGTGAGCTTCAGGAACGTGAACAGCATGAAGCCCATGAACGCGAACGAGAGCGGGCTCTTGCGCAGCGTCGTGGTGAAGTTGCCGGCGAACGGCACGACGAGGTCGACGCAGGCTTTGGTCACCGCCATGAGGCGCGAGTCGCCGGTGCGGATGTGCGTCAGCTCGTGGGCGACGACGGCCTCGATCTCGTCCTTGTCGAGCGTGGTGATGAGCCCGGTCGTCAGCCCGATGCGCGCATGCGACGGGGTGAGCCCCGACGCGTAGGCATTGAGCGTGGGGCTATCGATGACCTCGATCGCCGGGCAGGGCAGGCCCGCCGCCATGGCCAGGTTCTCGACGAGGTTGTAGAGGGCGGGGAAATCCTTGCGCTGAAGCGGCTTGGCACGCATCGCGTAGCGGATGAAGAGGCTGTTCCACCACGACGCCACGACGATGTGGATGAGGCCGAGCCCGAGAAGGAGGAGCAACAGGGCGCGCCAGTCGCCGAACGGCAGACGCGCGATCACGCCGCTCCACGATGGCGCAGGCGATGCGTCAGGGGCGCCGGAGGGTGCTTGCGCGGCGCTCTCTCGATCTAAAGGTCCGACGGTCGGCATCACGTCCGCCGGAAGCAAATGTTCGCCGGACACACCCGGCGGCAGCGCAGTCGAAGCCGTGGGCGGCGCAGTCGATGCGGCGGGATGGTCCATGAACGCCGGCACGGCCGGCGAGGGCGCGAGCGCTTTCGGACGGCTCGTATGGGCAAACGTCCCCGGTGCCGCCGCCATGTCGCGGGCCACCTGCTGGAACGTGTTGTGAAGGTTCGCCTGACCGACGAACGGCACCAGCCAGACCGTCGCCTGCATGGCCACGAACAGGATCAGGAAGACCGCCATGAGCAGGGCGGCCTTCCTGTTGTTGTCCTGGATGTGGCCGTAAAGGCCGTTGACGCGCAGCATGTCTCGCTCCGGCGGCGGACCTCAGTCCGGGACGGCGGCGACGATCAGCCGGCCTTCCGCGTCGCTTTCACGGCGGCGAGCCGCTCGGCGATCGTGGCGCTGCGCGCGGCTCGGTCGAGCTCGGCGAGCTTCACCGCCGTCTCGCGCTCCATCTTGGCGGCGCCGGGCACGCCCGAGGGGCCGTTCATGGCGCGGTCGAAGGCGTCGCGGGCGGTGTCGGCCCGGCGCTCGGCCGAGGCGCCGACGTTGTGTGGGCAGCCGATCCCGGCCATCTCGGCCGCGTTGGACCTGGCCGCGACGAATGCGGCAAGGTCGGCCTCCATCTCGCGCTTGCGGCCGTCGAGCGCGGCCACATAGCCTTCGAGCTCGGCCTGCTTGGCCGCGGCCTCCGTGATGGTCGTCTCGAGCACCGGCATCTGCGCTTCGAGGTCCATCTGGCGGGCGATGGCGGCCTCGGCGAGATCGTCGCGTCCCTGATCGACGGCAAACGCGGCCTTGCCGGCAAGCTCCTCCAGCTTCTCCTTCGTCTTCTGCACGTGGCGCACGGCCTGGTGGCGCGCCGCGATGACCTGGCCCAGTTCCTCGCGCACGTCGTCTACCGTGCTCTCGACCTCGCGGATCGCCTCGCGCATCACACTTTCGGCGTTGGCGCTCTCGAGCGCATCGACGAGACCGTTCACGCTGCCCGACACGAGGCGCTTGACGCGCCAGACCAGTTTCTCGCTCATTGCACGCTCCAAGACCTGAAAACCCTTCCGCCGGCGCGCGGCCGGCAGGCGGACCATCACGGCACGGATAGCTTGACAATCCGCTAACCGGCGCGGGCGCCCACAGCATTCGGCAAGCGCGCCTCGTTTCGGCACGGATCGGCGGCTTTTCGCTTACCATCCCTATTGATCGGCATTTTACCGGTTCCGGCTACGGTTGCGGCGAAACGAACATCGCAAGCATTCGGGGGCGTTCTCATGTTCGAGCTTCTCATGGCTCTGGCCGCGGCCGGCCTTTTCGCACTCTTCGCCGCCGGCTCCTACAATCGGCTCATCGCGCTCGGCCGGCGCTGCGACCAGGCCTTCGCCGACATCGACGTGCAGCTCCGCCACCGCCACGACCTCATCCCGAACCTCGTCGAGACGGTGAAGGGCTTTGCCGCGCACGAGAAGGAGACGCTCGGCACCATCATGCAGGCGCGCGCCGCCGCCATGCGGGCAGTCTCGCCCGAGGCGCAGATGACGGCCGAAGCCGCACTGTCCTCCGGATTGGGCCAGCTCTTCTCGGTCGTCGAGCAGAACCCCGAGCTCAAGGGCTCGCAGCACTTCATGGACCTGCGCCGCGAGATCGCCGACACCGAGCACAAGATCGCCGCAGCCCGCCGTTTCCTCAACCTCGCCGTCACCGAGTACAACACCTCCATCGCCCAGTTCCCGGCGAACACGTTCTCCGCGCGGATGGGCCTTCTGCCCCGCCGCACCTTCGACCTCGGCCTCGAGCGCGTCTTCGTCGAGGAAGCGCCGGCCGTTCGCTTCTCCTGACGCCCCCCATGTGACGCCGCGCAAAGTCGCGGCTCGTGCCGGGTGCACTCTATGTGCGGATGGTGCGGCGTCTGCTCGGCGCATGGTAGAGTGGCAGCGCCACTCTCGCGCCGCCCGGCGCCGGAGCCCGGAGGTGGTGAGGGCATGAGCGACGGCGGACCCTTCAATTTTGGCTTCTTGCAGGATTTCGGCGTCCCCCTGCGCCGCATGCAGGCCGGCGAAGTCCTGTTTCGGGCCGGCGAGCCGGGCGATCAGATGATCCTCGTGCTGGAGGGGCGGGTCGCCGTCGAGCTCGACGGCGAGACGGTGGAGACGGTCGGCCTCCACGGCATTGCGGGCGAGATGGCCCTCATCGACAACGCGCCCCGCAGCGCGACGGCCGTCGCCGCGACGGCGGGAGAAATTGCCCTTATTGATCGAGAAACATTCCTCGATCTGGTTCGAGAAATGCCTGCCTTCTCCTTGTATGTCATGCATATTTTGGCCGAACGTATCCGTCGGATGAACGTGCGCGACTAAGCCGGACGCGCTTGCGATCACTGTTCACAGCCCGCGCCCAGCCGTGCGCAATCGCCCGGCAACGACCGCCTCGGCGGCAGGCGATTGCGACTTATCCCCGGCCCGGTCCGCACCTGACATACCCCTGGAATAGCCCTCCAAGCCTTTGAAATACCAAGCCTCCTGCGCCATGTCGTGGCTTCGTCGCCACACCTGCGGCACAGACGCTGCCACGCCGTGAATGCTCGATTGTTGCGCAAGGGGGAATCACAGAGTCTCCGACGCTAACGGCGGGTCACACCACGATCGATGTGCCGTTCATGTCTGAGAGCGCGGCTCAGTTTGCGTACCGAAAGTAAGGCGTACCGCCTTCGAAGATGCCAACGCAGATTGGGAGAAGCTCAATGAGAACATA
>CAZPUQ010000022.1:0-15686 GCA_964589785.1 uncultured Hyphomicrobium sp. | reverse complement strand
TGGGAGCGCTGGGGAGCCGCGCGAGCAGCGCGTCCATCAGCGTGTCGTTGGGGACATTGTAGCCGAAGACGTCGAGGTCGGCCTCGCGGGCGTGGAACGTCACCTCCGGAGCCTTGAGCAGCCGCCCGGTGTCATCGACGAGGCGGATCGCCGTCAGCGCGGCGGAGTGGGGCGCGCAGGCTTCCCACGCCCCCAGGTTGCGCAACAGCTCGACGGAGCCGGTGAAGAGCGCGGCCGTGCGCCGGTCGCGCGCATGGCCGCCCGGCAAATGAGGGGCGGCGGCGAGGCGGGTCGGCAGTCCTGCGGCGGCGAGCGACAGGGCGGCGGCGAGCCCCGCCGGGCCGCCGCCCACGACGATGGCGCGCGGGTCCTTTGCGGATGTGGTCATCGCGGTCGTCCTCTGAAGTCCGGTCTCGCGGTATCGGACGCCGTGTTGGCGTATGCGGGTAACCGGCTTGCCACGGATAGCAGAGAACACAGCGACGTCGCCACGGTGCGCTTGCCGCGTGAGGCGAAGCGGGCCATCCACTTGATAAGTGGCGGAACTGTCGCCAAGACATCGGCGACGCGTCATCTGAACGTCATTTAAGTGCAATAATCCATAGGGTTAGTGACTTTTGTGCCGCGTTGGCGTGTCGCAAAAGTGTCAACCGGGCCTTGGCTGTTTACCACCTCGGAGTGGCGCGTCTAGGTGGACCGGCATCGGCTCGACGACTCGACAACGTGAGTGCGGCGTCGATGCCCCGATGTTGTAATCCGCGCCTTAGCCTGACGGCGGCGCGCCAGCCTCCAGGGGGGAAGACAATGACGGTCGCTTCGAAATCGGCTCGGGCCCAACTCGCGGTCCTTGCAGCGACGGCGCTGGGCGCGATGCCGGCCGCCGCCGCGGATCTCGGCGGGGATTGCTGCGCGGATCTGGAGGAGCGGATCGCCGAGCTCGAGGCCACCACCGCGCGCAAGGGCAACCGCAAGGTCAAGCTCGAGGTCTCGGGCCACGTCAACGAGGCCATCATCTTCTGGGACGACGGGGTCGAGTCGAACGCCGGCGTCTACACGAACGACAACTCGCGCACGCGCTTCCGCTTCAAGGGGTCGGCCAAGATCACCGAGGACGTGAAGGCCGGCTACCTGCTCGAGATCGGCGTGCGCGGCGCCAACTCCAAGCGCTTCTGGCAGGACGACCCGAGCGCCGCCTCCGAGTCGGGCCTCGATGTCCGCCATTCGGCGTGGTACTTCGAGAGCAAGAGCCTGGGCACCGTGTGGGTCGGCCGCACGGGACCCGCCGCGGAGAGCATCACCGAGATCAACCTCGCCCAGACCAAGGACGTGGCCAAGTACTCCGACGTCGAGGACTCCGGCCTCGGACTGGGCGTGCGCTTCGCGAACGGCAACATCGGCATCCGCAACGGCGACGGCGAGCATTTCTCCTGGCGGCGGCTGATCAACGACTATGGCGACCAGCCGGGCGAGTCCGAGCGCGGCAACATCGTGAAGTATGTGACGCCGGAGTTTGCCGGTTTCACCGCCACGACAGGCTGGTCCGGCAACTCCGACTACTGGGATATCGGCCTCAACTATAAGGGTGAGTTCGCCGGCCTGAAGCTCGCGGCGGGCATCGCCTACGGCCGCGAGGACATGGGCGCGCTCGACAACGACCTCGTCAGCGACACCCTCATCGGCAACTGTGCCACCGCCCGCGACGGCGATTTCCGGATCGTCGATTGCGAGCAGGTCGGCGGCTCGGCGAGCATGATGCACGAGGACACCGGCCTTTACGCGACGGTCGCCGCCGGCTGGCGTCGCGACAACGCCATCCGGACCTATTTCGACAATGGCAACGTGACGGCCGATCCGGACAGCACGTTCTGGTCCATCGAGGCCGGCATCGAGCGCAAGCATTTCCCGATCGGCAAGACGACGCTGTTCGCTCAGTACTACGACTTCGACGGCGGCTCGAACGACGCCAATGACCTGTCGTTCGATAACAACGTGAACCGCGAGGAAATCTTGGCGAGCGAGGTGCAGATGTACGGCGGCGGCATCGTGCAGGGCATCGATGCGGCGGCCATGTCGGTCTACCTCTACTATCGCCACTACGAGGGCGCTGCGACGCTGGTCGACAATGCCGGCGCGATCATTACGGATGCTCCCGGTATCGACGACCTCGACGTCGTCGTGGCGGGCGGCATCATCCGGTTCTGAGTCACGCTCCAGACGACCTCGACTCTTCCGTCGAGCCGGAGGGGCCGCCCGTGCGGGCGGCCCCTCCGCACAGTCACGGCCGGGACCGGCTCGTTGCGGGCGATCCCATCCGACGACGGAGCACTGCGCGGCGGGCAGCCGGAAAGGCCTTTCAATCCCTAGCGAAAACGCTCCTTCTCGCCTAAGGCAATGTCTCTGTTGCTGCTGCGCAACATGACCAATAAACAACACTCGCCGGACAATCCTTCAGCCGCCGTTAAGCAGGCCCGCCCCATCCTTGTTTTCGCCGGTTCCGAACGCCATTGTCGGGAATCGAAAGCGATGTCCGTAGCGGGGTTTGTCGGACCATGAAGTTGATGCATGCGATCGGCCTTGCGGCCGTGCTGTTGGGCGCAGCACTGCCGGCTCTGGCGTTCCAGGAACAGACGGTCGGTGCGCCGCCCGCGCCCTCCGACAAGGCAGCCGTTGCGCCCGAGACGGCTCCGGCCCCGGCGCCCGCCGAGATGCAGCTCTCGCCCGAAGAGGCCAAGAAGCCGGTCGAGGGCACGGAGGTGCGCATCCCCGGTCTCGGCAAGCTCGGCGTGCTGCCCAAGATGGATTTCGGTCTGGAGCTGCTCTACGGCGCCAACGACGGCCGCCCGACCGCACCGGTGCCGGACGATCATCCCACGGACGACGATCTGCGCATCCGCGGGACGATGAAGCACAATTTCTGATCCAACGGATCGCAACTCCGGTTTATGAGACGGGAGCCCGGCGGCTCCCGTTTCGCGTTCTGGAAAGGCCGCCGCGCCGGAGACCTCGACCCCGCCGATGCCCGAACCCAGTCCGCAGGGCCTGTCCCGCGCCGAGGCGCAGCGCCGTTTGCGCGAGACGGGACCCAACGCGCTGCCCGAGGCCGCGCCCCTGCCGCTCTGGCGCCGTCTCGCCCGACAGTTCGCGAGTCCGCTCGTCTACCTCCTGATCGTGGCGCTCGTGCTCGACCTGGGGCTCTGGATCCGGGCCGGCAGCAACGGGATGCCGGTCGAGGTCTTCGCCATCGGTCTCATCCTCGTTCTCAACGCCGGGCTCGGAGCCTACCAGGAGGCACGCGCCGAGGAGGCGCTGAGCCGGCTGAAGGCGATCGCCCAGCCGATGGCCTGGGCCAGGCGCGACGGCCGTGTCGTCCAGGTCCCTTCGGCCGAGCTCGTGCCTGGCGACATCGTGCGCCTGGAGGCGGGCGACCGGGTTCCCGCCGACGGCCGGCTCGTCACCGGCGACAACCTGCAGGTCGATCAGTCGATCCTCACGGGGGAATCGCTGCCCGTGGCGAAGGCGCCCGAGGCCGCGCTTGCGAGCGGCACGCTGCTCGTCAGCGGCAAAGGGCTGATGGAGGTGACGCGGACCGGTCCCGCCAGCAGCATGGGACAGCTCGCCGCCCTGATCGGCGGCATCGAGGCGGGCACGACCCCGCTCGAGCGGCGGCTCAAGGTCTTTGCCAATCGGGTCGCGCTCGCCATTCTCGCGCTCGGCGCGAGCTTCGTCATCGGCGGCCTCGTCGCCGAAGGGCCCGACCGTCTTGGCGAGATCGTGCTCTTCGCTGTGGCGCTGGCGGTGGCGGCGGTGCCGGAGGGCCTGCCCGCGGTCATGACCCTGACGCTGGCACTCGGCGTCGAGCGGCTCTCGCGGCGCAGGGCGGTGGTCCGCCGCCTCAGTGCCGTCGAGGCGCTGGGTTCGGTGACTGTCATCGCGACCGACAAGACCGGCACGCTGACCGAGAACCGGATGACGGTGAAGGCCGTCGATGCGCTGGACGCGAGCGGGGCGCTCCGCGCGCTGGTGCTCGCCAACGATGCGGAGGTCGAGAGCGACGGGCCCAGCCCGGCGGCCGGCGACCCGCTGGAGGTGGCGCTGCTCGCGCATGCGCGCGCCTCCGGCCTCGACCCGGCGGCCTGCGCGGCCGCCTCGCCGCGTCTCGCAAGCCGCCCGTTCGACAGCCTCACGCGCTCCATGCGCGTCACCGTCGCGGAAGACGGTCGCCCGACGAGCTATCTCAAAGGCGCACCGGAAGTCCTGATCGCGCGCTGCGGTCTCGATGCGGCCGTGCGTGCCCAATGGCTCGCCAAGGCGGAAGCGCGCGCCGAGGAGGGCTATCGCGTGCTGGCGCTCGCGCGCGGCGAGGGCGAGCGTGAGGACGGCCTCGACTTCCTCGGCCTGGTGATGCTCTGGGATCCGCCGCGCGCGGAGGTGAAGGACGCGCTGGCGCGGGCGCGGGAGGCCGGCATCCGGGTGGTCATGATCACCGGCGATCATCCCGCGACGGCCCGCGCGGTTGCCGAGGACATCGGGTTCCGCGCGCCGCGCGTCATGACCGGCGAGGAGATCGACCGTCTCGGCCCGGGCGGTCTGGAGGAGGCGGTCGCGCAGGAGGCCGCGTCCGTGTTCGCGCGCGTCACGCCCGAGCACAAGCTGCATCTCGTCTCCGCGCTGCAGGCCGCCGGCGCCATCGTGGCGGTGACGGGCGACGGCGTCAACGACGCGCCGGCGCTGAAGCGCGCCGACGTCGGCGTGGCGATGGGCCAGCGCGGCAGCGACGTCTCGCGGGAGGTCGCCGACCTCGTGCTCGCCGACGACAACTTCGCCACGATCGTCACCGCGATCGAAGAAGGCCGCAGCATCACCGAGAACATCCAGTCGGCGATCCGCTTCCTGTTCTCCACCAATCTCGCGCTCGTCATCCTGATCGGCCTGGGGCTCGCCATCTCGTTCGCCCTCGGCATCGCCGATCCTTCGGGCGGCCTGTTCCTGCCGCTCACCGCCGTGCAGCTTCTGTGGATCAACGTCGTGGCCGACGGCCCGCCGGCGCTCGCTCTGGCGCTCGACCGCAACCCGGGCATGATGCGCCGTCCGCCGCGGCCGCCGGAGCAGGGGCTGCTCGACCGCGCCTCGCTCGAGTTCGTCGTCGCGACGGGCGTGGCGAAAGCCGTCCTGGGGCTCGCGCTGCTCGTGCTGCTGCCGCGCCAGGGCTATTCGCTCGAGGAGACGCGGACGGCCGTGTTCCTGTTCGAATCCGTCGCCCAGCTCATGTACGTCTATCCGTCGCGCAGCCTCGGCTCGGTGCCCGAGCGCAATCGCGTCCTCGACCTGACGGTGGCACTGGGCGTGCTGCTGCAGGTCGCGACCCTCATCGTGCCGGCGCTGCGCCGCCTGCTCGGCCTGACGCCGCTCGATGCCGCCGTCGCAGCGACCGTCGCAATCGCCATCCTGGCGAGCTGGGCCGCAGCGGAAGGGATTGCGCGCCAAACACGGGGCGGGCAGAGCGGCGGCCGCGCCGCGTGATGTCGGGACTCACCGGGCCGTTGCAGCCGCGGCCCGCTCCGGCGCGACCCGCCACACGGCGTTGCCGACGTCGTCGGTGACGAGGAGGCCACCCTTCGCGTCGAAGGCGAGACTGACCGGCCGGCCCTGCGCCTCGCCGCCGTCGCTGAGAAAGCCCGTCAGGACGTCCTTGAGCTCGCCCTTCGGCTTGCCGTTCTCGAAGGCGACGAAGACGACCTTGTAGCCCGCGTGCGGCACGCGGTTCCATGAGCCGTGCTGGGCGATGAAGGCGCCGTTGCGGAAGGCTGCCGGCCACTCGGGACCGGCATGAAACGCCAGGCCGAGCGAAGCGGTATGGGCGCCGAGCGCATAGTCCGGCACGACGGCCTTGGCGACGAGATCGGGGCGCTGGGGCGCAACGCGCCGATCGATGTGGCCGCCGTAGTAGCTGTACGGCCAGCCGTAGAACGCGCCGTCGCGCACTTGCGCCAGATAGTCGGGAACGAGATCGCTGCCGAGACCGTCGCGCTCGTTGACGACCGTCCACAGCGCCTGCGTCGCGGGCTCGAAGGCCATGCCGACCGGATTGCGCAGGCCGGTGGCGAACGGCCGATGGCGCCGGGCGGCAAGATCCACCTCAAGAATGGCGGCGCGATCGGTCTCCATCTCCATGCCGTTCTCGCCGATGTTGCTGTTGGAGCCGACGCCGACGTAGAGGAAGCGTCCGTCGGGGCTCGCCAGCAGGCTCTTGGTCCAGTGATGGTTCAAGGGGCCGCCGGGCAGGTCGACAATCTTCTCGCCGGCGGCGGTGATGCGCGTGTCGCCGGCGCGGTAGGGGAATCGCAGGATGCTGTCCGCATTGGCCACGTAAAGCCACTCGCCCACGAGTGCGAGCCCGAACGGCGAGTTGAGGCCCTCGATGAGGACGGAGCGTGCGTCCGCGATGCCGTCACGATCGCTGTCGCGCAGGAGGACGACGCGGTTGGGGCTCGGCACGCTGGAGCCGGCGCGCTTCAACGCGAGACCTGTCAGCCAACCCGTCAGACTGACGCCTTGCTCTTTGGGTGGGGCGCTGCTCTCCGCCACCAGCACGTCGCCATCGGGCAGGACCAGGATGGACCGCGGATGATTGAGGTCGCGCGCGAACGGCGTGACGGTCAGTCCGGCCGCGGCCGCCGGCATCCCGCCGTCCTTCCAGCCGATGGCAGGGGCGACGTTGACCGTCGGCAGCGTCTGTTCCGCCGGCTCAGTGAGGACCGGCGTTGCGCCGCTGTCGGCGCCCGTCGGCAGGGTGCTTTCGTCGCCGCAGCCGGCCAGGGTCAAAAGGCCTCCGCCGAGGGCGAAGAGAAATGTGCGGGCGTGGATCGTCGGAGTGTGGCGCCGAGACATCGAGATATCCTGTTCAACGAAACTCATCTCGTGCAGGAGAACGGAGCGGCCGTCGATCAGAGGCGCACCTCGCCGTGGTCGCCGAGGTCGGGCCGCTCGCCGCTCAGCGTTGCCGCGAGGAGCCGGAACGTGGAGGAGAGCGCGGTTGCTCCCGCCCAGTACTCGGCGGCATAGGGCGTGAGCACGATGGCACAGACGGAGGGATCGGCCGGACCTTGCGGCAGGAACGCCTGCGCGGCGGGGCTCCACAGATCGTCGATGAGGGCCCGGTTGCTGGAGATCTGCGCACGCGCCGAGACCGAGAGATAGGTATTGCCGTCCGCGCAGGTCAGCGCGACCAGCGGGTCGCGTTCGATGCAGCGGACCATCTCGGTGGCGGTCTCGGTCAGGAAGCAGATTTGTCCTTCGGGCCGGCGCACGAGAAGGGTCATCGGCCGCGCGCTCAAGTGACCGCCCTGGCCACGCACGACGAGCATGCCCGTTTGGAACGCGTCGACAAGCTCCCAGACCTTTCGTTGCGCGGCGCGGGGATCGGTCTCTTCCGTCATGGGGGTCTCCGAAGGTTGGGAAGGGCGCGAACGTCCCGCGACCTGGAACTAACCAAAGCTGGCAACGCCGATCATTCCGTGCGGTTCCGCGCACCGCAATTCGAGACCCATCAAGAAGGGCCCCGCAAGGGGCCCTTCTCTATAGCTTCAGACGTCATGACGGCTAAAGCGACTGGCTCCAGCGGTCGACCTCCTCGCGGGCCTTGTCCCGCGCGTAGCCGTAGCGCTCCTGGATCAGCCCCTCGAGCTGCTGGCGATCGCCGTTGATACGCGCCACCTCGTCATCGGTGAGCTGGCCCCACTTCTCCTTGATCTTGCCGCTGAACTGCTTCCAGTTCCCTTCGATGCGGTCCCAATTCATCGCATATCTCCCTATCGAAACGCTGACATCCGGATGCTTCCGGTGCAGTAGCCCAGAAACGCGCTGAGGCCATTCGGGTTCCGCGCGAACCTTTGCTTCGCTCACGCGAAGAACGGCACGAGGCCGGTGCCCAAGAGGACGGTGCCGCAGACGAGCGTGAGGCGGAACAGGATGCATTCGGCCAAACCAACCGACCGTGCCGGGGGCCGCGACGGTGGAACCCATTCCAGGCGAGACAGCATACTTGGATCTCCAATGTAACGATCAGCGCCCGGCATGCTCCTTGGTTTTTCCGTGTCGGCCTTCGCGGCTATCCGTGGCGCCGGTCGGCCTTCCACAATGCGCCCACGACGAGGCCGAGCGCGGCGACGACGGCGAGCACGACGAGCGGCTGCTCGCGTACGGTGCGATCGATGTTGGAGGCGAGCTCGCGCCCCTGATCTGCCGCACTGCGGGCCATGGTCTCGGCACTGTCGAGCGCGCGGTCCATCTTGTGGCCGGCGGCTTTCGCCAGTCCGCTCGCGGTCTGGCTCGCCGACTGAGCAGCTCCACTCATGGATTCGCTCAAGCGTTCCGTCGGGTCCCTGTACGATGCGGCCATCTGTGATCTCCTTCGTTGCGTTGCCGTGATCGAAACGCGCTCTGGCGGTGCGCCGAGTCACGCGTCCAATCCGGTTCAAATCAACGCTTCTTCAGGCAAACGGTTCCACACTCTGGGAACGGGACCGCCACCGCCGCGTTGCTCTCGCGATGCGACGTTACAGGCGATGATTGCCACAGATGACGCTTGCTCATGACGGTGTGCCCATGACCGTGCTCGCGAGCATCCCCTCCAGCATCGACTGGCGCGCGCTCTTCGAGCCCTCGCTCGGGATCGGCGAGCTGGTGCTGCGGGGCAGCCTCATCTACCTGTCGCTCTTCCTCATCCTCCGCTTCATCGCCCGCCGCCAGACCGGCAGCTTCGGGCCGGCCGATCTTCTCGTCGTCGTTCTCATCGCGGACGCGGCGCAGAACGGGTTCGCCAAGGACTACACGTCCGTGACGGAAGCGGTGGTTCTCGTCGCCACGATCATCGCGTGGGACTATCTCATCGACTGGCTCGCATGGCGCATTCCCGCGCTTCGTCCCTTCGTCAAGGCGCCCGCGCTGAAGCTCATCGCCGACGGCAAGATCGTGCCGTCCGGGTTGCGCCAGGAGATGATCTCGGAGGACGACCTGGCAAGCCAGCTTCGCGAGCACGGCGTGGAGGACGTCGGGAGCGTGCGGCTGGCGGTGCTCGAGGGTGACGGGCGCTTGAGCGTCATTACCTACGACAAGCCGTCGTCGTAACTCGAACCACGGCGGCTTCGCTCAGGCCGTGGCGAGCAGGCCCGCGGTCGTCTCCGCCACGAGAAAGCGGGCCACCTCGTTGGCGGCGTCGCCGGCTGCCGGCCGGCAGCCGATCGAGTCGGCATGGACGGTCAGCTGACGGTCGGCGCTGGCGCCGCTCGTCACGATGCGCAGCGCATCCGACGCGCACTCGCGGCAGGCGAGCGCGTCAAGGCTCGCGGCCGTCGCGGCGATCATCGATCTGAGGACCTGCATCACCGTGGCCGAGCCGCCGCTGTCGAGCGCAAGAAAGCGCGCGTCGATGCCGTGCCGCGCGGCCTGCCAGCGGTTCTCCTCGATCAGGACCTCATCGAAGCCCGTCGCATCGGCTTCCTCGTCCGGCGCGCCGAAGACGAGGTGGTACACGAGCGCGCGGTAGAGCCCGGCGATGGCAATGGCATCGTCGATCCGCGTGCAGCTATCCGTCACGCGCAGCTCGAGCGTCGGATAGTGCGCGGACGGCCGGATGGCCCACCAGAGGAAGCTCTCGTCGGGAACGATGCCGCCATTCTTCATCGCCCGGACCGTCCGATCGTAGTCGTCGCTGCTGCGGAAGGGGGGCGGCAGGCCGGAGCGGGGAAACTCGTTGTTGACGGCCGTGCGATAGCTCTTCAGTCCCGTCGGGCGCCCGCCCCAGAACGGAGAGGACGTGCTCAGAGCCAGGAAGAGGGGAAGATACGGCCGGATCCGGCTCATGGTCCGGATCCGATGCTCGGCCGGCACGGCCACATGCACGTGCAGTCCGCAGGCATGGGCCCGAAGCGACGGCATCTGCACCTGGTCGGCAATCGCCCGGTAGCGCCCGCCGTCCGTCACCGTCTGCTCCGACCACGCCGAGAACGGATGCGTTCCGCACGCCATGACGGCAAGCCCGTGCCGGGCCGCAATCCGCGCGATCGTGTGCCGGTTCTCGGCGATCTCCTCCTTCAGCGTCCGCATCGAGGTGTGCGAGGTGCTGACGAGCTCCACGATCGACGCGATCATCTCGCGCTCGAAGCGGTCGCCGAGCGCGTGGCGCGCATCGCGCTCGAACCGCTCGGGCATGTGCGGCACGCAGGCGAGCGTCTCGGCATCGACAAGGAACATCTCCTCCTCGAGCCCGATGGTCGTGTCCGATGCCTGCGACGTCGCCATGCGGGCCGAACGCGGTTGCGAAGCGTTGGTTTCCTGACTCATACGGGGCAATGGCGGGAACCCGCGGACCGCTTCTGCGTTGAGGCCCGACGCTCCGACCGCACCCTTCGTCGATCGCAGGCTTTTCAGGTCGCAGTCCGAGGGGGAGCGGTTGCGAAGCATTCCGGCCCGGAGCCGGTCAGCATGGAGAGGTCCCGCGCATGTGCGGCTGCCTCTTCAGGACAAGGCTTCGGGGCGCAGCCGATGCCATCGCATTAAGCGGCATCTGGACTGACGCAAGAAGGGCCGCTGGTGCGGCCCTTCTCCATGCACGGCCTACGTCGCGGCGATGCGGCGGCCTCAGTCGCCGATCACGAAGACGACCTCCGGACCGTCGGGAGAGACGATCGCGATCTCGTCCTCGATCAAGGCATAGCGGTAGCTGCGGACCTCGGGCACCTCGCGCACGACGAGATCGGGGAACGTCTCGAAGGAAATCTCGCCGGGAAGTGCCACGCCCACCTCCAGATCGCCGTCGTAGTCGAAGCTCCTCTGGTCGCCGCCGATGCCGCGGCGAATGACGTCGATCTGCGCATTGGTGAGATCGAGCCGTGCAGACGAGCCGCCACCACTCGCTTGCTTCGGGCCGCCGCGATGGATCACGTCCACGATCTCGTAGGTTTGCGGATCGACGATGCAGTAGGCGTCATCGATCACCACATAGTGGTAGCCGCGATAGGCGGGCGCGATCGCAATGATCTCGTCGGGCACGGCGTAGATTTCGACGCTGCGCGGAAGGCGCACGCCGATGTTGACGTCGACATCCACGTTGGTCGCGCGCTTGACGTCGCCCCGGAAGGCGGCGTCGCGCACCTTTGCGCGCTTCGCCTCGTCGACGTCGGAGCGGACGGCGTCGGCCGCCTTGCGATCCCCGCTTTGCGCTGCGTCGCGGGCCTCCGTGCCGGAGCGGTCAGAATCGCGCGTGTCGCGGCGGTCCTCGTCGCGCGCCTGTTCGCCCGCCGGGCGGTCCTTGTCGTCGTCGCTGCGGTCCTTGGCGGCGCTGTCGGACCTGCCCTTGTCTCCGCGGTCGTCGCTCTTGTTGCCACTCTTGTTGTCTGGGGCCTTGTCGTCGCGGGCCTGGTTCTCGGTCCGGTCGCCATCGCTGGAACCTTCGCTGGCTGGCCGGCGCTCGTCCCGGGCCTCGCGAGCGCCGCGATCGTCGGCGCTGCGCCCGGCATCTTGTCGCGCGCCGTCACCTCCGCTCCTGCTCTCCATCCGCTCGGGCGGAGGGGGACCTGCAGCGCCCGGTGGAACCGGAGGCGCCTTCGTTTCCGGCGGGCCCTGGGCGAATGCCAAGGGCGCTGCGATGCAAAGCGCGGCAGCGCTCGCTGAAACCAGACTACGTCGCTTCATTGCCGTTGCCTCCTGTCGGATCGCTCGTGCCCGGCGGAGCTCCACCAACGCCGCTTCGGCGGGGGAGTTCCGAGCGGTGTTCCACTGGCCCGAATGCGGGCGCAATCCGGAACAATCGCGGCTTGCCCGGGTTGATGGCCGACCACCAACACGAGGAGAGCGGAGATGAGAGACAGAACGCAGCGCTCCGAGCGCGGCTTCGCCGCGATGGACGAGGACCGGCAGCGCGCCATCGCCCGCAAGGGCGGCGAGAGCGTGCCGGCGTCGAAACGGAGCTTCTCGCAGGATCACGAATTGGCTGTCGAAGCGGGCCGCAAGGGTGGCCAGAGCGTGTCTGCGGAGGACCGCAGCTTCTCGCGGGACCGGCGGCTGGCGGCCGAGGCCGGCCGGAAGGGCGGGCTGGAAAGCCGGCGCAGCGCCGCGAGCGCTTCGACGCGCCCACACTCCGACGATGACGAGCGGGAACGCGAGGAGCGGGCGGACGAGGGCCGTCCGATGACGTCGGACGACAACGACCGTCGGACGGGGACCACGGCCGACAAGCAGAGAGGGTGAGGTCCATGGCAACCAAGACCGACGACCATTCGACCGACAAACCTGCCCAGCTCGGCGAGCGCGCGTATCCGGAGACGTTCCCGCCGCAGAGCCAGCCGCGGCCCGGCAGCGAGCGGGCGCTCAAGCCCAGGCCCATGTTCGAGGCCCCGCACTATCTGGGGTCGAAGAAGCTCCAGGACATGGTGGCGCTGGTGACGGGCGGGGATTCCGGCATCGGACGCGCAATCGCCGTTCTCTATGCGCGCGAGGGAGCGGACGTGGCCGTCGCCTACCTCAACGAGCACGACGACGCCGCGATCACGCGCGAGGCGGTCGAGCGGGAAGGGCGCAAATGCCTTCTCCTCTCTGGCGATATCTGCGACCGGCTCTGGTGCGAGGGTGCCGTGGTGCGCGTGGTGCGCGAACTCGGCCGGCTCGACATCCTGGTCAACAACGCCGCCTATCAGAAGCACAGCAAACGCATTGAGGATATCGCGGACGAGGATTTCGCGCGCACGCTGCGCACCAACCTGTTCGGCACTTTCTACATGACGCGCAGCGCCGTGCCCCACATCGCCGAGGGCGGCTCGATCCTCATCACAGGCTCGGTCACCGGCCTGGACGGCAGCGGCCAGTTGCTCGACTATTCCATGACCAAGGGCGCGCTGCACGCGTTCACGCGGTCGCTCGCAAAGCAGTTGCTGCCGCGCGGCATCCGCGTCAACGCCGTGGCGCCGGGGCCGGTGTGGACGCCGCTCAATCCGGCCGACAAGCCCGCGCGTGAGATCCCGAGCTTCGGCGAGGATACGGCCATGGGACGCGCGGCGCAGCCCGAAGAGATCGCGCCTGCGTTCGTCTTCCTGGCGGCACCGTGCTGCGCGAGCTACATCACGGGCGAGGTGCTGCCGATCGTCGGCGGCGCGTAGGAAAGCCCACGCACAGGACCGCTCAAACGAATTGTCCGCGGTGAGGCTTCCGTCTCACCGCGGACGAGGTGCGGGCGGTCGATGATGCGTCAACCCGGCGGAATCGCGTCCGGAGCCGGAGGCGGTGCGTCCTCGGCGGTGGCGGGGTTTGTGCCGCGCGTACCGGTGGCGCCGCCTTCCTCGTTCTCGGCCTCCTGCTTGTCGACGGGTGCGGTCGGAACGCGCGCGCCCGGATTGCGATTGGCGGCCGGATCCGACGGCTGGGTGTTGCTCGGCGCCATCGTCTGGTTGCGCTCGTTGTTGGGGTCTGCGGGCGATGCGCCCGACGATTGCGCAAGGGCAGGGCTCGCTGCCGCCAGGGCGACGGCGGCACAACAGGCCGCAACAGGCTTGATCAGCTTCAACATCAAAATCTCCTCGGTTTCGTATCCTCTGTTTCGCCGTTCGGGTTTTGGCCCGAAAGAGGCAGCGGGCTCATGACATGAGCATCACATGCGGCTTGCGCAGGCGTGCCTCTCGCCACGGGCCTTCCAACCCCGGGGGTCCGGATACGGTTCCGAAGAAACCGGAAAAGCGGCTGGCGGAGCGGCGTGAACGGCGCTGTGCGCGCGAGGAACCACGGGCCTTCGCGACGCGTTGCTCTTCCAAATCGTACGGGCAAATCGCACGGGCAATTGGTTGTTCACAGGAGTGCGGCGCGATGATGAACCTGATCCTGACGGCGTGCCTGACGATCCCCTCCTATGCCTGCCGGGACTCGGCCGTGACGATTTACGACGAGATGTCCGAGATGCAGTGCGCCGTCACGGCGCAGGCGCGTATCGCGTCGTGGAGCGAGGAGCATCCGAACTGGCGCGTCGTGCGCTGGCGGTGCCAGCGGCAGGGGCTTGCGCAGAAGGTGTGAGGCCAGAACCCATGTCCCGCACGGAACCGACGTGACAATCAAAAGCGACTGTGGCCTCCCCGAGATCGGAGGCCACAGTCGTTATGGACGGCGTCATTGGGAACGCCTGCTACTGCGCGGTTCCGGACGGCGGGTAGGCCTCGCCGGCGGTCGTCTTGCCCTTGGTGTCCGACGCCGCGCTGCCGCTCGCCTTCGGCGCGGCCTTGCCGTCGGTCCCGTGATGCTCGGGCGTGCGGTCGGAGGTGGCACCCTGTTGGCTCGGAGGCGTGCCGGCGGGCTCGGGCGTGGTCTTGTCGCGCTGCGGCAGCGGCGTTTCCGTCTTCGTCTCCGGCGTTCGATCGCTCGTCTCTCCCGCGCTGGACGCAGGACCGGTTGGACCCGTGGATTGGGCCAGCGCCGCCGTTGTTCCTCCGGCGAGCATCACGGCCAGCAGGGTGGGGATCACGTGTCGTCTCATGGGCTCTCTCCATGGTTGCGGTCTGTCGAGCTCGTCGCTCGCATCAGTCCTCAACCCGGAAGCCGCAGATCCGGTTCCGTCCTCCGTAGTGGACGCGTCCGGTGCCTCTTCATACAGATCGTTTGCGAGCCTGGATCGATTCCGACTAGGAGCCGCAGACGCGTTTGTCGGGATGCGGGGCGGCCGGCGAGGCCGGCCCGCCAGCGACCAACTGCGCCAGAACCCGATCGAGATCCTCCGCCAGGAAGGGCTTCGACAGCCGCGGGCGCTCGCGCAGGCGGCCGGGCATGATTGTATCGTCGGTGTAGCCGGTGGCGAGCGCGAACGGGATGCCGAGCTCGGCCAGCTTGTCGGCGACCTCGGAGCTCGTCTCCCCGCCGAGGTTGAAGTCGAGAAGCGCAACGTCGAACGACCGTGACTTTACCAGCGCGCACGCCGCAGCAACGCTGGCGGCCGACAAACAGCTATGCCCCAGGTCCTCCAGATCGCTCTGGAGCTGCATGGAAACGAGCGGCTCGTCCTCGACAATCAGAATACGCATCGGTCCCACTCCAACGTCGGACACAGCGGGCTGAGACACCGTATCACAGCACAAGGATCGCGCCACCTCCAGCCCGTCCGAGCTTCTCACGGCGCGTCCCAGCGGCCCGACGATCACGCACACAACGCCCGTGATCTCGAAGTCACATTTGATCCGGGCGCCGGCGTCGGCGAGCGCCGTGTCGATGATCGTGAGGCCGAGGCCGCGCCGTTCGGGAGAACGCACCGAGGGCCCGCCGGATTCGCGCCAGGTGAGCTCGAGATCGCCCGATCCCTTGGCGACCCACCAGCTCAACGACACCCGCCCGCCGGCATCCGATAAAGCGCCGTGCTTGACGGCGTTCGTGGCCAGCTCATGGAGAACGAGCGCCAGGCCCTGCGCCGTCTTCGGCGGCACCCGCACCGGCTCGCCTCGGATCTCAAGGTTGTCGCCATGAATGGAACGGAACGGCGCCAATACGGCAGCGGCGAGCTGCGCGAGGTCCGCGCTTCGCCATTCCGCCTTGCTCAAGAGCGTATGCGCGCTCGCCATCGATTGCAGTCTCCCGTCGAGCGCCTCGACGAACGTGTCGACCGACGGCGCCGAGCGGCCCGAGAGCTTCACCATGGCGCGCACGTTGGCGAGCACGTTCTT
>CAZPUQ010000021.1:0-19310 GCA_964589785.1 uncultured Hyphomicrobium sp. | reverse complement strand
CGCGTCATCGCCACCTTCAGGTTGTCATCGACCTTGTCGAGGAAGCCGGTGGTGGAGAGCCATTTCTGGTCGGGGCCGACGAGCAGGGCGAGGTCCTTGGTCATGAAGCCCTGTTCGACCGTGTCGACGCAGACTTTCTCCAGCGTATCGGCGAAGCGCTTCAGGCCGGCGTTGCCGTCGAGCTTGGCGCGATGGGCGAGCCCCCGCGTCCAGGCGAAAATGGAGGCGATGGCGTTCGTCGACGTCTCCTTGCCCTTCTGGTGCTCGCGGTAGTGGCGCGTCACGGTGCCGTGCGCGGCCTCCGCCTCCACCGTCTTGCCGTCGGGCGTCATGAGCACGGACGTCATGAGGCCGAGCGAGCCGAAGCCCTGCGCGACCGTGTCGGACTGCACGTCGCCGTCGTAGTTCTTGCACGCCCAGACGTAGCCGCCCGACCACTTGAGCGCGGAGGCGACCATGTCGTCGATGAGCCGGTGCTCGTAGACGAGCTTGCGCGTCTTGAAGGCATCGGCGAACTCCGCGTCGAAGACCTCCTGGAAAAGGTCCTTGAAGCGCCCGTCGTAGGCTTTGAGGATCGTGTTCTTGGTCGAGAGGTAGACGGGATAGTTGCGGCTGAGGCCGTAGTTGAACGAGGCGCGCGCGAACTCGCGGATGCTTTCGTCGAGATTGTACATCGCCATCGCGACGCCGGATCCCGGCGCCTGGAATACCTCCTTCTCGATGACGGTCCCGTCCTCGCCGACGAACTTGATCGTGAGCTTGCCTTTGCCGGGGAAGCGGAAGTCGGTGGCGCGGTACTGGTCGCCGAAGGCATGGCGGCCGACGATGATCGGCTGCGTCCAGCCGGGCACCAGGCGCGGCACGTTGCGGCAGATGATGGGCTCGCGGAAGATGACGCCGCCGAGGATGTTGCGGATGGTGCCGTTGGGACTCTTCCACATTTCCTTGAGGCTGAACTCTTTGACGCGCGCCTCGTCCGGAGTGATCGTCGCGCACTTCACCCCGACGCCGTGCCGCTTGATGGCGTGGGCGGCATCGATCGTCACCTGGTCGCTGGTCCGGTCGCGGTTCTCGATGCCGAGATCGTAGGTCTCGAGCGGCACGTCGAGATAGGGGTGAATGAGCTTGTCCTTGATGAGCTGCCAGATGATGCGGGTCATCTCGTCGCCGTCGAGTTCCACGACGGTGCCGGTCACCTTGATCTTCGTCATGCGCGGGAGCCTGTTGTCTAGGGAGGAACGGATTGATGCGCCGCACCATAAGGCCGCCCCCGCCAGCCGCCAAGGGCCGGCGCCGGCACACCCGACCAAGGTCGAGTCGGGCAATGCTTCAGGCGCCACCCAGCGGCGAGGCGGGCGCTCGCCCGACGGGTTGGCGGGCGCCCGGCACTTCGCTATAGCCGGCCGCACGCGCCGCCGAGCCGGCGGCCACCGGAAAGGCACCGATGCGGATTGAGATCGTCGAATGCGAGCCTCGCTGTGGCGGACAGCCGCTGAGCGCGATCGTCCATGCCTGCCACGAGAAGACGGTCGATGCGGGCCTGGCGGCGCTCGCGATCCCGGGGCTCGACCGCGCGACGCTCGATCCGGTGCTCACCTATTGCGCCGAGCTGCGCTGCGAGGCCGACGCCGTCACGTGTCCCGGCTGCAAGCGGCGGACGGAGGCTGAGGGCATTGCCTCACTCGACGATTTCATCGCCCGGCACGAGGAGATCGTCGTCGGCGACGGCTCGGTGCGGCTGAAGGGCGCGGGAACGGGGCGGCTCGCCACGCCGGCGCTCGCCGCGCTCGAGAAGACGTGGTCGGGCGAGAACTACTGGTTCTGGGCCCGGCGCGTATTGCGCAAGCTGCGCCACGGCATCCGCCGCGCGCACATACGCGGCAGCGCGATCGCGTCGCCGGGCATGACGCCGTCCGTGATCCTCGTCGAGCCGCAGCTCCCCGACAACATCGGCATGGTGGCGCGCGCCTGCGCCAACTTCGGCCTCGACGACCTGCGCCTCGTCGACCCGCGCGACGGCTGGCCGAACGAGAAGGCGCGCATCGCGGCCTCGGGCGCCAACTACGTCATCGACGACGCGGCGGCCTACGACACGTTCGATGCGGCGCTCGCGGACCTCAACTGGGTCTGCGCGACGACCGCGCGCCAGCGCGACCTGCGCAAGCCCGTGCTGACCCCCGAGGAGGCCATCGCCGAGATGCGGGGCCGGATCGGCCGTGGCCAGCGCTGCGGCATGATCTTCGGGCGCGAGCGCAACGGCCTGGAGACCGGCGAGGTCGCCCGCGCCGATGCCGTCGTCATGATCCCGGTCAACAGCCGCTTCGCCTCCCTCAATCTCGCCCAGGCGGTCTTGATCCTCGGCTACGAATGGATGCGGAACGCGGAGGAGGCCACGCTCGGTCGCGTCACCACCTACGAGCGGCCGCTGGAGCCGGGCCTCTACCTCGGTGACCAGTCGCCCGCGACCAAAGAAGAACTCGTTGGATTCTTTGAGCATCTGGAAGGCGAGCTGGAGCGGCTCGGGTTCTTCTCCTCGCCCGGCAAGCGCCCGTCGGTCGTCAACAATCTCCGCACCATGTTTCTGCGAGCCGAGCCGACGGCGCAGGAGGTGAAGACGCTGCGTGGCATTGTTGCCACTCTGGCGCGCGGCAAGGGGAAGGCCCAAAAATGATCCACATGACCTGCCTTGTTATGGCCAAGTTTTGAGCCGAGCGATGCCCAGGAATAACGTCACTGGCAAGCATCCGATGGGCGTCGGACGAGGGTTCTTTGAGACCCCGCCGCCGGGGCGGGACGGAGCTACGGCTGGCACCGGCGGCGCTCTTCGTGAGGGCCGAGGAAAAAAGAACTCAGACAAGCAACAGGGGCTTTCCAGATGCGAATGACGATCAGGGCGGGGGTGATCGGGGCGTGTGCTGCGGCGTTCGCACTGGCGGCTTCGGGTGGGCAGGCGGCCGCCCAGGAGCTCAGCGAGAAATCGGTCCGCTCGTTCATGGAGTATGCCTGGTCGTTGACGCCGCAGCAGTTCTCCAAGCAGGACGGCACCGTCATCGTCATCGACAAGAAGAAGAAGGACGAGGTCATGGTGCCGATCGATGTGGCGCGCGAGGTCATTCGCGTCGGCCGCATTTCGGCGCATGCGCAGATCTGCGGTCTCGGCGATCACCAGATCGTCAACCATCGCTCGCTCATGAAGCGGGAGGAGGAGAAGAAGACCTGGACCGACCAGCAGCTCGTCTACATCAACCAGCTTCACCTCACGACGGTCATGCTGCTCACCGGCAAGATCCGCCTCGTCGAGAAGGACGGCGACAAGGAGGTCGTCATCGACGACGGCAAGAGCGCGCAGCAGACGTGCACGGACGAGCAGCGGGCGAAGGTCCGCGACCTCATCATCGCGTACGTGGAGAGCGGCCCGAACTTCAAGGTGAACGTGGCGCCTGTCGCCGGTTCGCCAGCGTCCGGCACGGGGGCCAAGACGGCCACGGGCTCGACCGCCCCAGCGGCTCCGCCCGCGCCGGCGGGCAAGGCCAAGCCCGCGCCCTGATGGCCGCTTGGTCGAGGCCCGCCGCAGTTGACGGCGGGGCCGATTGGCACTAGGAACCTCATCCGACGCGGGCCTCGACGGCCCGCGTTCCTTTTGCGCACCCGCGGTGCGTCCGGCCGTCACGCCGGGCACCTGTCGGTTCCGGGGCCGATGGTCCCGCGGACAGAGGAGGGGGCGCTCCAACGGGCCCAGCGCCGCATCGCGCTGTGCCTGCAACCTTTGACCGGAGTGCCAGACCATGACCAAGCGCGCCAGCGCCAAGCACAAGATCGACCGCCGCCTCGGGGAGAACATCTGGGGCCGCCCGAAGAGCCCGCTCAACAAGCGCGAGAGCCGTCCCGGCCAGCACGGCGAGCGCCGCGTCTCCAAGCTGTCCGACTTCGGCCAGCAGCTCAAGGCCAAGCAGAAGCTCAAGGGCTATTACGGCAACATCTCCGAGCGCCAGTTCCTGCGCCTCTTCAAGGAAGCCGCCCGTCTCAAGGGGTCGACCTCCGAGCAGCTGATCGGCCTCCTCGAGCGTCGTCTCGACGCTGTCGTCTATCGCGCCAAGTTCGTGCCGACGGTCTTCGCCGCCCGCCAGTTCGTCAGCCACGGCCACGTGTCGGTCAACGGCCGCCGCGTGACCATCCCGAGCTACCGCCTGCGCATCGGCGACGTGGTGGAGGTGAAGGAGCCCTCGCGTCAGCTTCCGCTGCTCCTCGAAGCCCTCAAGAGCTCCGAGCGCGACGTGCCCGACTACGTCGACGCCGACCACTCCAAGATGACGGCCAAGCTGGCGCGCATTCCGGCGCTCGCCGACGTGCCCTATCCGGTCGTCATGGAGCCCAACCTCGTGGTCGAGTTCTACTCGCGCTGATCGCGCGTCCTCCACCGCAACGAGCGACGACGAAAGCCGGTCCCTGGACCGGCTTTTTTCTTGCCGCCTCGATTAACGACGCGCGTCAGCCGCGCCAGCGGCGGGCCGGATTGGTGGACGGCGAAAACGGCTCGCCGCCGATCGGCTGCGGCGAGGGCGAGGAGGGGCGCGCATCGGGACGCGCCGGCGCCGCCGGCACTACGGGCCGCCGCCCCGGCACCGTGTTCGCCCAGCCGTACGCGAGCATCGTGATGAGGGCACTCGCGGCGAAGAAGTAGACCCCGGGCAGGACGCGCGCCTCCGTGTAGCCGGACGAGTTCACGTAGAAGATCATGAGTGCCAGCACCATCACGTCCGTCATCGAATAGCGGCCGAGCCATTCCATGGTGGCGATCGAGCGCTTGCGGAACTCGGGCGGGATGTCGGGCGAGGCTACGAGCGTCAGGAGGTAGAGCAGCTTC
Organism: uncultured Hyphomicrobium sp.; assembly: GCA_964589785.1. GTDB lineage: Bacteria > Pseudomonadota > Alphaproteobacteria > Rhizobiales > Hyphomicrobiaceae > JAGVSR01. The sequence goes on along the minus strand of CAZPUQ010000021.1, from coordinate 14,446 downwards.
AGGAACGGGAACAGGATCGAGAACAGGAACAGCACGGTGCACAGGAATATCTCGTTGCTGTCCCACAGCGCCCAGATGATGGTCGCGATCGAGTGCTCGTTGGTCCACACGTAGATGGTGGTGAAGCGGATGCTCGGCAGGATGATGCCGAGCGCGAAAAACACGGTCGCCACGATGATGAGGAACGACAGGACGAAGTTGCGGAAGGCCGGGACCGGACCGGGGTCGGCGGGCTCCGGCGGCAGCGGGGCCGCCGCAAGCCCCTCGGTGCGCAGCCACGCGTACGACAGGATCATCAGGACCACGGCGGCCGTGAAATAGTAGACGCCGGCGAGGCTCGCCGCGTCGTAGAGACCTTGCGCCTTGATGAAGAAGATGGTGAGCGCCAGCACGAGGACATCGTGCATGGACCACTTGCCGAGCCACTCGAGCGCCTTGAGGCGGCGATGCTGGCGGATGAGCTCGGCGGCGGGGAGGGTGGAGACGAGAAGCAGGTAGAGCAGCTTCAGGATCGGCAGCACGATGGAGAAGATGAGGACCGTGAGTCCGAGGAACATCTGTCCGTCGTGGATCAGCACCTGCACCGTGGAAAGCAGCGAATGCTCCGTCGACCAGAACACGTACTTCGTGAGCCGGATGATGGGGAGCGAGATGCCGAGCGCCAGGCAGACGGCGGCGCCGATGATGGCGAGGCTCAACAGAAATCGCCGTCCGCCGAGCCGCATGTGGCCGTGCCGCCTCGCAAACAGGAGCCCCGGCTCGCCCTGCAGAGCGCGGCCGCGGCTCATGGCCGATCAGCCGTGGTGGTGCTGGTGCGGAATGCCCTTCTGGCAGACGAGGTCGTGCAGCTCGCCCGTCTCGAACATTTCCCGCATGATGTCGCAGCCGCCGACGAACTCGCCCTTGATGTAGAGCTGAGGAATGGTCGGCCAGTTCGAGAAGCTCTTGATGCCCTCGCGGAGGCCGTCATCCTCCAGGACGTTCACGTCCTTGAAGGGCACGCCGAGGTGCTGGAGGATCTTGGCCGCCGTCGCCGAAAAGCCGCACTGGGGAAAGCGCGCATCCCCCTTCATGAACAGCACGACGTCGTTAGCGTCGATCGTGTCCTTGATCCTGGCGTGGACGTCCTGAGTGCTCATCGCTCGCGTTCTCCTCTTGGGGGGCGGATGAGGGACGCTGAAAGGCCATGCCTTCGCCGTTGCGGCCGTCATCACCCTGCGACTAGATGGGGGGCGGGCTCGCGGAATGTCAATGCTGCGCCGGCCTACTCGGGCGGCGGCGCGGTGGTGAGCTGCAGGGCGTGCAGAACGTCGCCCATCTGCCCCCCGAAGGCATCATAGACGAGCTGGTGCTGGCGCACGCGCGGCAGCCCCTTGAACGCCGCGGAGACGACGTGCGCGGCCCAATGGTCGTCGTCGCCGGCAAGGTCGGTCAGGTGCACCTCGGCATCCGGCAGCCTGGCCTTGATTCTGCGCTCGATCTCGGCGGCGGACATGGGCATGGATCGGTCCTCGTTCTCTCGTGCCGAGCCCTATGCACCCTGGGCCGCCGGCTGGCAAGGGCCGCCAAACCGTGCCTTCGCGGGAACCGCAAATTCCGCCCGGCGTTTGCAGCGGCATGACCGTTCATGTCCTCGTCAACGCCCGCGCCGGCACCGTGCTCGGCTCAGAGAGCGGCCGTCTCTCCGAAGAGATCGCAACCGCTTTTCGCGCGCGCGGACAGGAGGTGGTGCTGAGGGTCATCCCTCCCGACGCGCTTCCCGGCGCAATCGCCGATGTGCTCGCCGGCCCGTGCGATGCGCTGATCGTCGGCGGGGGCGACGGCACGGTGCGCGCGGCAGCCCGCGCCCTCATCGGCTCCGGCGTGCCGCTCGGCATCCTGCCGCTCGGGACGATGAATCGGCTGGCGCGCGACCTGAACATGCCGCTCACCGTGCCGGAGGCCGCCGGCGCGCTGGCGGCGGGCCGCACGGCGAGGATCGACGTGGCGGACGTCAACGGCCGCATCTTCCTGTGCAACTCGCTGTTCGGGCCGCCGGCCCTGTATTCGGCCCACCGCCAGGCGCTGCGCGGCCGCCCGCTCATGGAGCGCGTCAAGGGCTATGTGTCCGTCGTCATGGAGATGCTGAAGAGCCGCCGGCGCGTCGATGTCGATGTCGACAACGGGCATGCGCGGCTCCGCCTGCGGGTGCTCTCGATGGCCGTCTCCAACAACCGCTATGCCGACCGGCCGAGCCTGATGCTCGCAAAGGACGGCCTGCACCATGGCGTGCTCGCCGCCTACATCTCGCGCCATCCCAGCGGCTGGGGCATGGCGCGGGCCGTCGTGCGGGCGATGCTGGGGCGCCTCAAGTCAGACCCCGACGTGGTGCACCTGGAGGGCCGCACGATCGAGGTGTCGGCGCGCCGCTCGCGGATGCGGCTTTCCAATGACGGCGAATTGGAGATGGTGGAGATGCCGCTGCGGTATACGATCCGGCCGCGGGCGCTCACGGTTCTGGTGCCGGCCGCACTGACGCCCGCCTCGCCCACGATTGCGGAGACCGCCGCCGATGACCGATCCGCACGATCCTTCGCCGGGCGATAGGCCGGAGCGCCGCTCCTGGCCCGTGGAGGCCGAGGTCCTCCTGGCGGTCTCGGCGGCGGCCGCGGGCCTGCTCGCCTTTCTCCTCATTGCCGGCACGGTCCTCAACGGCGGCTTCCGCGAGCTCGACGAAACCCTGCTCGTGGCGCTGCGGACGCCGGGCGACCTCGCCGATCCGCTGGGCCCGGCGTGGTTCGAGGAACTGATGCGCGACATCACCGCTCTCGGCTCCACGGGTGTGCTGACGCTCGTCGTCATCGCGGTCGCAGGCTTCCTGGCGCTGGCCGGGCGCGGGCGCAGGGCCGTCGCCGTGCTCCTGTGGACGGGCGCCGGCACGCTTGTCAGCCACTTGAGCAAGCTCGGCTTCGCACGGCCGCGGCCGGAACTCGTGCCGCATGCGGCGGAGGTGTTCACGCCCTCCTTTCCCAGCGGCCACGCGATGCTCTCCGCCGTCATCTACCTGACGCTCGGCGCGCTCATCGCCGCCACGCAGTCCGATCGCCACGTCAAGCTCTACGTCCTCGCGTTCGCCGTGCTGCTGACGTTTCTCGTCGGGTCGAGCCGCGTCTATCTCGGGGTCCACTGGCCCTCGGACGTGCTGGCCGGCTGGTCGCTCGGGGCGGCGTGGGGCTGTCTCGGCTGGCTCGTCTTTCGCCGCGGCAGCGAGACGTAAGCACGCGCCTTGCCGTGCGCCCGCGCGTGGCGAGGGCCGGCCTTTCATGTTATGTCCTGCGACGGAATGGCATCAAAGAGACGGTCTCCATGCGTTGGCTCCTGCCCTGGCGTGCGCTGCTCGCGCTGACGAGCACAAGTCTGTTCGCAACGCCGGGATTGGCGCAGACGCCACCGCCGACGCCCGCCGTCCTCGTCGTCGAGGCGGCGCGCCAGCCGCTTGCCCGCCAGCGGGAGTTCATCGGCCGGGTCGAGGCGATCGAGAAGGTCGAGATCCGGGTCCGCGTGCAGGGCTTCCTGGTCAAGACCCATTTCGAGGCCGGCGCGACGGTGGCGAAGGACCAGGTCCTGTTCTCGATCGAGCGCGAGCCGTTCGAGGCCACGCTCGCCCAGCGCAAGGCGCAGCTCGCGGCCGCCGAGGCTACCCTGCAGAACGCGTCGGCCAACCTGCGCCGCTATCGCACGCTCGAGAGCCGGCAGGTCGCCTCCGAGGCCCAGCTTGACGTCAGCGTCGCGGAGGAGGCGCGCGCCCGCGCCTCTGTCATGGAAGCGCAGGCAGCCGTCAGGAACGCCGAGATCCAGCTCTCCTACACGGAGGTCCGGTCGCCCATCTCCGGCCGCATCGGGCGCGCTGCGGTGACCCCCGGCAACCTCGTCGGACCCGACAGCGGCGTGCTGACGACGGTCGTGCGCACCGATGAGATGTACGCCCTGTTCCCCGTCACCCAGGCCCAGCTCCTCGATGCGCGCCGGCGCATGAAGGGCAAGGAGCTCACGGTCTCGGCCCGCCTGTCGGACGGCAGCCTGATGCCCGACGAGGGCCGCATCGACTTTCTCGACGTCGTCGTCGACCCGCGCACGGACGGGCAGCTCGTCAGGGCGGTCTTCCCCAACCCCAACGGTCATCTGACCGACGGGCAGACGCTGCGCGTCGCCGTCGTCGAAGGATCGCCGGAGGAATTCACGGTGATCCCGCTCGCCGCGGTCGCGACCGATCAGACGGGCCGCTTCGTCTTCGTGGTCAACGCCGACAACGTCGTCGAGCAGCGCCGCCTCCTGCTCGGCGTCGAGCGCGACGGCCTCGTCGCCGTACGGGAGGGGCTGAAGCCCGGCGAGAAGGTCATCGTGCAGGGCCAGCAGCGGGTGCGTCCCGGAGCCAAGGTCGATCCGCAGCCGATGCCGGTCGCAAGCCGCGGCGCGCCGGGGGCCGCCCCATGATCTCTGCGGTCTTCATCCGCCGGCCGCGCCTCGCCTTCGTCATCTCGATCGTCATCACGATCGCCGGCCTCATCGCGCTCACCGTGATCCCGGTGGCCCAGTTCCCCGAGATCGTGCCGCCGCAGGTGAGCGTGAAGGCGACCTATCCCGGCGCCTCCGCCGCGGCCGTGGAGGCGAGCGTCGCCCAGATCATCGAGGGCAAGGTCAACGGCGTCGACCGCATGATCTACATGAAGTCGAACTCGGGCAGCGACGGCAGCTATGCGCTCACCGTCTCCTTCGAGGTCGGCTCCGACCCCGACCTCAACACCGTCAACGTGATGAACCGCGTGAACCAGGCGACGTCGCAGCTCCCGAGCGAGGTGCAGCGCCTGGGCGTGACGGTGAAGAAGCAGTCCTCCGCGCTGCTGCAGGTCATCGCCGTCCATTCGCCGCAGGCCACGCACGACGAGCTGTTCCTCACCAACTTCGCCACCATCACGCTGATCGACCGGCTGAGCCGCGTACCGGGCGTCGGGCAGGCGAGCCTGTTCGGTGCGCAGGAATACGCCATGCGCGTCTGGCTCGACCTGGAACGTCTCGCGAGCCTCAACATTCCGGTCCAGGAGGTGACGCGTGCGATCGAGGCCCAGAACGTCCAGGCGGCCGTCGGCCGGGTCGGCGCCGCCCCGCTGGCCAGCGACATCGATTTCCAGCTCAACATCACGACGCGCGGACGCATGACGACGCCGGAGGAGTTCGGCAACATCGTCGTGCGCGCGACCTCCGAAGGCGGCCTCCTGCGCATCCGGGACCTCGGCCGCATCGAGCTCGGTGCCAAGTCGAGCGACAGCTTCGTGCGCTTCAACGGCAAGCCGGCGGCCGGCATCGGCATCTACCAGGCGCCCGGCGCCAACGCCATCGCGGTCGCCGAAGGCGTGCGCAAGGTTCTGGAGGAGCTGAAGCCGCTCTACCCCGACGATGTCGCGAGCGACATCATGTACGACACGACCGTCTTCGTGGAGAAGATGATCTCGTCCGTCATTCACACGCTGATCGAGGCCTTCATCCTGGTCGGCATCGTGGTCTTCATCTTCCTCGGCAATCTGCGCGCGACCCTCATTCCGATCATCGCCGTCCCCGTCGCGCTCGTCGGCACGTTCGCGGTCATGCTGGCGCTCGGGCTCTCGGCCAACACCATCTCGCTGCTGGCCCTCATCCTCGCGATCGGCATCGTCGTCGACGACGCGATCGTCGTGGTGGAGGCGGTCGAGCACACCATGGCGCACGAGCCCAACCTGACGCCGGCCGAGGCGACGGAGAAGGCCATGGGCCAGATCACCGGCCCGATCATCGCGATCACCCTCGTGCTGCTGTCGGTGTTCGTGCCGACCGCGTTCATCCCCGGCATCACCGGCCAGCTCTACCAGCAGTTCGCCGTGGCCGTGTCGGTCGCCATGGTCATCTCCGCCATCAACGCGCTGACGCTGTCGCCGGCGCTCTGCTCGATCCTCTTAAAGCCCGGCCTCAAGCCCTGGGGCCTCATCGCCGCCATCCAGCGGCGCATCGACCAGGGGCGCGATCTCTACGTCGGCGTCGTCTCCCGCATCGCGCGGCGCATGCTGGTCACCGGCGCCATCATCGCCGGCTTCGCGGCCCTTGCCGTTCTCCTGAACGGCATGGTGCCGACGGGCTTCCTGCCGGAGGAGGACCAGGGCGCATTCATGGGCGAGGTGCAGCTGCCCGATGCGGCCTCGACCAGCCGCACCCGGGCGGTTCTGGAGGACGCGGAGGCGACGATCCTGTCGAAGCCGTGGGCGCAGTCGGTCTTCTCGGTCGGCGGCTACAGCCTGCTCGACGGCCTGTCGCTCCCCAACAAGGCGTTCATCGTGACGACGCTGAAGCCCTTCGAGGAGCGCACCGATCCCGCGCTCTCCGTGTTCGCGGCGCTCGCCGAGCTGCGTGCCGCGTTCCAGTCGGTGGCGGCCGCCAACATCTTCGTCTTCAACCTGCCGCCGATCTCCGGGCTCGGCAACGGCTCGGGCTTCGAGTACCAGCTCCAGAGTCTCGCCGGCGCCGAGCCCGAGGACATCGCCGCCGTGGCCCGCGGCATGATGATCGCGGCGCAGGCCGATCCGCGCCTCGCCGGCGTCTTCACGACCTTCGGCGCCTCGACCCCGCAGATCTACCTCGACATCGACCGCGAGCGCGCCCAGACGCTCGGCATCTCCGTCAGCGACATCTTCTCCACGCTGCAGACGACGATGGGGGGCGCCTACGTCAACGACTTCAACCAGTTCGGGCGCACCTGGCAGGTCAAGGTGCAGGCGGACGCGGCCGAGCGCATGAACCTCGACGACGTCTTCCGCGTGCGCGTGAAATCGGCGGCCGGCGACCTGATCCCGCTGCAGGCCTTCGCGGAGGCCTCGCTCGTCACCGCGCCGGCCTCGATCATCCGCTACAACAACCTGCGCTCGGTCACGCTCCAGGGCGGCCCGGCGCCCGGGCATTCGAGCGGCGAGGCGATCGCGGCGATGGACGAGCTGTCGCAAAGCTCGCTGCCGCCGGGCTTCGGCTTCGAGTGGACCGGTACGGCGCTGCAGGAGAAGCAGGCCGGCGGCCAGACCGCGACGATCCTGCTCCTCGCCCTTATCTTCGCCTATCTCTTCCTCGTCGGCCTCTACGAGAGCTGGACGATCCCGCTCGCGGTCCTGAGCTCGATCGTCGTCGGCCTCTTCGGCGCGATGGCCGCGCTCAAGATCTCGGGCCTCGACAACAACATCTTTGCCCAGATCGGCATCGTGGTGCTGATCGCGCTCGCGGCCAAGAACGCGATTCTCATCGTCGAGTACGCCATGGAGCAGCGCCGGCACGGCCTCAGCGTCGTGGAGGCGGCGATCGAGGCGGCGAAGCTGCGCTTCCGCGCGGTGATGATGACGTCCTTCGCCTTCATCTTCGGCCTCATCCCCCTTGTCGCCGCGACCGGAGCCGGTGCGGCGACGCAGAAGGCGGTCGCCATGTCGGTCTTCGGCGGCATGATCGCGGCGAGCTTCATCGGCATCTTCGTGATCCCGGGCCTCTACGTCGTCTTCCAGACGCTGCGGGAGAAGGCGCATGCGCTCGCCGGCACGCCGATCTCGGACGTCGTGCCGCCCGGCGAAGGGACGGTCGGCGCCCCCGCTCCGGCTGCCGGGCCGGAGACGCCGCCGGCCGCACCCTGAACCGGCCCGACCTGGCGGGATTCCCTGCGGGGGCGGCGCTCCGTGGTGCGACAATTTCCGGGATCACGCATCGGTGTGCCGGGGTTGTCGCGGACGCCTCGTGCGCAAATATCAAGACAGATGGGCACGCCCTTTGAAGCGCGGGAAGCGGAGCTTCGTCTGCGCCCTCGGCGCTCTATTGGAGGATTTGTGGAATGCAAAGGTTCTGGCAGTGGTTCGGGCCGCGCACGGCGGCTCTCATGACGGCGGTCGCCATACTGGCGGCGGCGCCGGCGATCGCCGAAGCCGCTCCGCGCGGCGGCGGCCACGGCGGTGGAGGCCGCGCGTTCAGTGGCGGCGGCATGGGCGGTGGCTTCAAGGGCGGGAACTTCCGGGGCGGAAACTTCAGGGCGGCGCCGGGTCCACGGATCAGCGGCGGTGCGGCTCGGTCGTACGGCTCCATCGGACGTGGCCCGCGCATGCGCGGACCCGGCCATGTGAGCCGTGGCATCGGCCGGCCCGGACACCACGTCAAGCCGGGCGGACCGCGTCATCACTACGGGCATAAGCATCGCCGTCGCCCGTACGTGATCTACGGCTCGCCGTTCCTGTACGACTATTACTATGACTACTATGACGCGCCGGCCGTCGCCTATGGCACCGACTGCGACTGGCTCTATCGCAAGGCCCGGAGCACGGGCAAGAGCTACTGGTGGCGCCGTTACGAGCAGTGCATGGACTATTGAGTCCGCCCGTAAGCTCGCGCTGATCGGCCTCCGCGCTAGCGGTAGATGTAGGTGACGAAGAACACGAGGTCGGCCGGCACGGCATTGCGCGGCGGAAAGGGAAAGCTCGACTGGCGCGTCGCGAACACGACGCTCTGGTCGAGCCCGGCAATGTTGGACGGCTTGAGCACGACCGTGCTCACCAGGTCGCCTTTCATGTCGAGCGTGATGCGCACGGTAACGCGGCCATATGTGTTGCGCAGTTGCGGCATCGTCGTCTGAAGCGCGCGAATGACGCCGCGGGCGAAGTCGTCGTTCTCCCCCGACCGCGTGATCCCGGCAGGGCGCTGGACGCCCGCGCCGCCGCCTCCGGTGGGCGCCTGGAAGATGGCCGGCGGCGTCAGTCGCGCCGTCTCCGTCTTCTCCTGCGGCGCGGGTTTGCGCGGCACGGCCGGTTTCGTCGCCGGCGCGGGCCGCTTGTCCGTTTCCTTCGTCGGGTCGCGCGCGGTCGTCGGGTCTTCGGGTTTCGCCTTCGCCTCAGTCGTCGGCTTTGGACCGGCCGTGTCGGCCGGCTCCGTCGCGCGCGCCTGCTCCGGTGCGGCCGCGCGCGCGGCGGCTGGCGCTGCGTCCGCGGGGGCCTCGGTCGGCGGCTCCGCCGCGGGGGGCGGTGTGGGTTGCGCAGTTGGTGCTGGCGCAGGCGGTCTCTCCGGCGGGGGCGTGGGCGGCATCGTCGGCCGCAGCGGTCCCGCGGCGCGATCCTCCACCGTCGCCTGGCCCTTGAGGTCGCGTTCCGTGATGATCGAGACGCTGATGGCGTCGTCCGCCCCGCCCGATGCGCCGAGCCGCTTCGGCGCTCCCGAATTGACGTTGATGAGCAGCGCGGCGTGGAGGGCGAGGGCAACGAGGACGCACAGCGCGAAGCGCCGGTCGTCGATCCGGCTCGGCACGATGCGATCTCCCGCGCCGATCAAATCGGGATCGAAGTGATGCGATGCCTCTGCCGTGCTCATGCCTGCGTCTCGAGCATCCAAGCCTCACCCGTGGTGCTGCACGGTACCAGAGGGCGCCGGTCAGCGGACGGTCCCCGTTCGGAGGGCGACATGTGCGCGTCGGTTGTATTAGAATACCAAATGAGACGGGACGGGTTCCGTCGCTCTCTGGTTAGGACTTGCGTCCGAAATTCAACCTGTGGTAGAGCGATCGCTGACTCTTCACGGTGGTTCCGCACGCAATTGTCACGCGTTCTGGGTCTGTCTGCCCGAGGTCTTCATGGATTCGTCTCTGGTCGCCGTCATTGCTGCCATCGGCCTGGTCTCCTACGCCATTTGGGCCATCCACCGTCTCTACCTCGTGTTCGGCAAGTGTCCGCGCTGCCACCGCCGGCTTAACCGGACCGCCGAGGTCTGCGGCGCCTGCGGCTGCCGTCCGCACGAGAACAAGTCGCACCGCAAGGGGCCGCGAAGCGTGTCCCGTCACCCGGCGCTGGGCTGACCGCTGGCACGCAGCGCTGACACCGCAGTCTGCGCCGGCCGAAATTCCACGCGCGCGCCGGCTCGATGGCGGGCACAATGACGGCCTCAATGGCCGGCCATGTAGTCCGGCAGCCAGCCCTCGTTGAGGGCACGCAGCTTCGCGAGCGGATACGGGTCGTCGTCACCTCGGATGAGAATGGCGTCCCCGCCGACCTTGCCGACGATGCGCGCGGGCAAGGCCAGCAGGCGGGCCCGCTCCAGCACCTCCTCGGCCTTCGCGGGCGCTACCGACAGCACGTAGCGGCCCTGATCCTCTCCGAACCAGATCGCGTGTGCGGGGAGGCGGCCCTCATAGGAATAAAGATCGACGCCGAGGTTGCCCGCCAGCGCCATCTCCGCGATTGCCACGATGAGCCCGCCGTCGGCGCAGTCGTGCACCGCCGACACGTTGCCTTCGCGGATGAGCGCGCGCACGAGGCGGCCCGCCTTCAGCTCGTCGGCGAGGTCGACCGGCGGCGGGGCACCCTCGTAGCCGTCCCCGATGAGCCCCTGATAGAGCGACTGGCCGAGCCAGCCGCGCTCAAGGCCGATGACGATCAGGAGATCGCCCTCGCGCTTCAGCGCGATGTCGGCCAGCCTGGCGACATCCGGCACGAGGCCGACGCCGCCGATCGCCGGCGTGGGCGGGATGCCGATGCCGTTCGTCTCGTTGTAGAGCGAGACGTTGCCGGAGACGACGGGATAGTCGAGCACGCGGCAGGCTTCCCCCATGCCGCGCACGCTCGCCACGAACTGCCCCATGATCTCGGGCCGCTCGGGGTTGGCGAAGTTCATGTTGTCGGTGATCGCGATCGGGTCGGCGCCGACCGCGCACAGGTTGCGCCACGTCTCGACGACGGCCTGTTTGGTGCCCATCTCCGGATCGGCGGCGACGTAGCGGGGCGTCACGTCGCAGGCCGCGGCGATGGCCTTGCTCGTGCCGTGCACGCGCACGACGCCGGCGTCTCCGCCGGGACGCCCCACGGTGTCGCCCATCACCATGTGGTCGTACTGCCGGTAGATCCAGCGGCGCGAGGCGAGCGCGGGCGAGCCCATGAGCGTCGTCAGCGCGCCGGTCAGGCTGTTGGGGGCCTTCACCCACTCGGGCAGCACGGGCGCGGGCGGGACGGGATGGAACCACGGCCGCTCGTACATCGGCGCGGAGTTGGCGAGCACCGGCACGGGCAGGTCGGCCTCGACCTTGCCCTTGTGCGTCACGATCATGCGGCCCGTGTCCGTCGTCCTGCCGATGACGGCGAAGTCGAGCCCCCACTTCGTGAAGATCGCTTCCGCCTCCGCCTCGCGGCCGGGCTTCAGGATCATGAGCATGCGCTCCTGGCTTTCCGAGAGCATCATCTCGTAGGCCGTCATGCCGGTCTCGCGCTGGGGAACATTGTCGAGCACGAGTTCGATGCCGACGCCGCCCTTGTCGGCCATCTCCGATGTCGAGGACGTGAGCCCCGCCGCACCCATGTCCTGGATGGCGATGATCATGTCGGTCGCCATCAGCTCCAGGCACGCCTCGATCAGGAGCTTCTCGGTGAAGGGATCGCCCACCTGCACTGTCGGGCGTTTCTCGTCCGACTTGTCGTCGAACTCGGCCGACGCCATCGTCGCGCCGTGGATGCCGTCGCGGCCCGTCTTCGAGCCGACGTAGACGACAGGTAAGCCGACGCCCTTGGCGGCCGAATAGAAGATCTTGTCCGTCTTGGCGAGGCCGACGCACATGGCGTTGACGAGGATGTTGTTGTTGTAGCCGGCGTCGAAGTTGGTCTCGCCGCCGATGGTGGGCACGCCCGTGCAGTTGCCGTAGTGGGCGATGCCGGCGACGACGCCGTCGACGAGGTGGCGCGTCTTGGGATGGCCGGGATCGCCGAAGCGCAGCGCGTTGAGGTTGGCGACCGGGCGCGCGCCCATGGTGAACACGTCGCGCATGATGCCGCCGACCCCCGTCGCGGCGCCTTGGAACGGCTCGATGTAGGAGGGGTGGTTGTGGCTCTCCATCTTGAAGATGGCGCAGTCGCCGTCGCCCAGATCGACGACGCCGGCGTTCTCGCCGGGTCCCTGGATGACCTTCGGACCCGAGGTCGGCAGGGTTCGGAGCCACACGCGCGAGGATTTGTAGGAGCAGTGCTCCGACCACATGACGGAAAAGATGCCGAGCTCGGTCAGCGACGGCTCGCGCCCCAGGATCTTGAGGAGCCGCTGGTACTCGTCGGGCTTCAGCCCATGCTCGGCGACGATCTCGGGCGTGATCGGGGACGGGGCGGCTGCGGTCATCAGGGCTCGCGGTCGATGGGGCAGGTCGGAGGAACCGCGTGCTTATAGCCGCTGGCGCGGGGCTTGTCGCGACGCGGGAGCCCTTTGTCCCAAGGCGTTCAGGAACGGGCGGGACGGCTTTCCGCGCGGCCGCGTCCGAGGTCTCACGGCCCTATCGGAAACCGCTGCCGGCCGAGCTTTCGTGTCGGCGATACAGCCTCAGCGCGAAGACCCCACCCGTTTTGGGTGCGACTGTTTTGCGCTGCAGCATTTGCAGAGCTGGCCTGTCCTAAGCGCCCTTTTCGTCGGAGTCTCCGGAGGTTACATGGAGGGTCGCCAGCAGTTGAGACCGATCATGAGCAAGTGAGGCCGCTGCGGGCGCTGTTTGTGTTTGCAACCTTAGAACACGATGGAGCCCACCATGACTTATCGTCCCGCCTCGAAGTCTCTGTTGGTCGCGACGGCTCTCGCCTTGGCCGCGGCCGCCGGTCTCAACGCCATCTCCGGCCATGCCGGCGAGTTCTCGTCCGCCGACGTCGTGCGCCCGAAAGCCGGGCTCTCATTCACGGTCGGATCGAAGCATGCCGTCGGCTACTTCGTGGCCGAGCAGGGTGGCTGCAACCTGACCCTCCTCGTCGCGGACTCCGGCGACCAGGTCGCCGACAGCCCGCGCGGCGACGCGCCCGCGCGCTTCAACACGCTGATCGGAGCCGGCCGCACGGCCCGGATCGACACGGCCGACGGTCCTTCGCTCGAGTTCTTCTGCTCGACCGGCGCGTCGTGGCTGACGAGCCGCGTCATGGAGCGGGTCGCCTATTCGGCGCCGGCCCGGTAAGGCCGGACACGCTCTCAGGAGACGGATCAAGGGGCGCCCTCGGGCGCCCCTTTTTCGTACCTGCAACCCGCGGCCGACACACCCCCGAGAGCGGGCCGACATGTTGTTGTCCGTCCAACCTAAGTTATTGCGGGATCGGCCAAATCCAGACATGCACGGCGCGCATTGCTGCGGTGCAAAAGAACCTATTCTACAGTGTAGCCATTTTCGCTAGAGTGACAATGCGAGGGGCGCGGTTTCGCGCCGTCTCACGCAACGACGATACGGCCCGAACCACGGGCCAGGAGATGATCATGCAAGCCTTCGTTCTGGCGCTGCTCCAGTCGCAGCAGCGCCGGTCCGGCCACCGCAGCCGTCAGGCGCGCTGAGCCGGCCTCTCCGCCAGCGGTCCCGGCAAGGATACGACAGAGGATTGGGCGGACCGAGTTTTGTACCAGGAGTCGCGCGCAAGGGCGCGGATGACATGAGCCGGAACGGGGTGGCCCGAGCGCCGCCTCGTTCTGCTTATTCGTGCCGGGCCTCCATCCGTCGCTTGCGCAGCCCCCCGCCTTCGCGGGGGTGACGGTGTGGAGAGAGGGAAGCGCGCCCACCCCCTGACGTCATCCCGGCGCAGGCCGGGATCTGCGCAAGCCACTTCGGATGCGCTCCATCCGTCGCTTGCGCAGCCCCCCGCCTTCGCGGGGGTGACGGTGTGGGAGAGCGGGGGGCGCCTACCCCCGACGTCATCCCGGCGCAGGCCGGGATCCGCGCGAGCCACTTCGGATGCGCTCCATCTGAGGCTTGCGCAGGCCCCCGCCTTCGCGGGGGTGACGGTGTGGAGGGTACGGCATTACGCCTCCTCGCCTTCCGCCTTCGGCGCAGCGCCTTCCTCGAAGATCGCGTCGGCATTGAAGGTCTCGATCTCGAGCTTCTCCTCCTTGACGACCGCGACGTTCTCGCCGCGGGCCTGGCGGTCGGCCTCGTCCTGCGAGCGGGCGACGTTGAGCGTCACGCCGACCTGCACCTCGGGGTGGAGCTGGATCTTGGTCGCGTGCAGACCGAGCGTCTTGATCGGCTTCTCCAGGACGACCTGGTTGCGGTCGATGGTGAAGCCGCCGGCCGTCACGACCTCGGAAATGTCGCGCGTGGAGACCGAGCCGTAGAGCTGGCCCGTGTCGCCGGCGGAGCGGATGGCGATGAAGGTCTGGCCGTCGAGTTTGGCGGCGACCGCCTCGGCTTCCTTCTTGAGCTCGAGGTTCGTGGCCTCGAGCTGCGCGCGCTGCCCCTCGAACTTGGCGAGGTTCTCCTTCGTCGCGCGCAGCGCCTTCCTCTGGGGCAGAAGATAATTGCGGGCAAAGCCGTCCTTGACGTTGACGACGTCGCCCATCTGGCCGATGCGGCCGACACGCTGGAGCAGAATGACTTGCATGGCGGTGATCCTTTCGTTGGCGTTCGATGCGAGAGGGATGCGTTGCGGTGAAACGG
>CAZPUQ010000020.1:0-34934 GCA_964589785.1 uncultured Hyphomicrobium sp. | reverse complement strand
TTGGGCCAGCTCTTCGCCTACACCGACGTGTTCGACATGCAGACCCGGCCGGAGCTGATCCTGCTCCAGAAGAGCATGGTGATCGTGGAAGGCGTGGCGCGCGGGCTGAACCCGTCGCTCAACATGTGGGTCGCGGCCGAGCCGATCGCCAAGGATTGGATCGAGCGGAACCTGAGCGTCATGGGGCGCCTGCGCGATGCGACCGACGGCGCGACCATGCTCGCCAAGCTGGCCGCCGACCTCCCGGTGTTTCTCTCCGGGGCCGAGCGGGCGTTCGGCGCGATGAGCGCCATGGCCGACGGCGGCGTGCGTCTCGACGAGGCGACCATAGAGCGCCTGGCGGAGAAGCAGGGACGGCAAGCCCGCTGGCGCACGGCGGCCCTGTGGGTCGCAGCCCTCGCCCTCACTGTGCTCGCACTCGGTCAGGCCGGCGTCATCACGCCCTGAATAAACGCCTCACTCCTTGCACGGGAAGTTCACGGTCGCGAACGGCACCTTCAGCCGGCAGTTACCGTTGCCGGATTTCTTCAGGCCATAGCCCGTCTCACGCTCGAGCTCGGCCAGGCGCTTGGCGATCGGACCCATGTCGAACCCTTTTGCCGGGGGAGCGGTCTCCTCCTCAGCCACCTCCGGCTCGACCGGAGCGGGGATGGGATGGTCTGCCGCCGGTGCTGTCGTCGCCGGGGGACTCTCCGGCTCGACCGGCGAGGAAGCGGCGGGTGCGGCAGCGGCCTCCGTTCCGGCGCCGGGCGTGGTGTTGGCGGTCTCGGGTGCGGCAGGCTGTGCGGGAGCGGGAGCTGCAGAGGGCGCTGCCGGCGCCGTAACCTCGGGCTCGATCCGCGCGACCTGCGTCGGCGGCACCGCAGCGGGCTTGGCGGCCGGACGGTCGGCTGGATTCGGTACGGGCGGCACGATCTTCGCCTCGCTCTTGGGAGGCTCGCTTTTGGCGGCGACCTTCGATTTCGTTTCCGCCTTCTCGGTCTTACTCGCGACGGCCGGCTTGGCGTCGGCCTTAGCCTTAGTCTCTGGCTTTTTCGGATCGGCCTTGGCAACGGTCTCGGTCTGGCCGCAGCGGGCGAGATTGGCCGGCGCGCGGGTCCAGATCATGGTCTTGGAAAAGAGCTTCGTGCCGGCGTAGCCGGTCACCTGCAGCTTGCCGCCGCCAATCGGCTTCAGCTCGACATCGTACCTCTTCTTCTTCTCGGGGCTGTAGATCCAGCCGTTGTCCCAGGTATTGGCGCCGACTTTCGCGGCGTTGCCGATGATCTGGCGGCCGCAGCCCTTAGTGTCGGTCGGATCCTTCACCCAGACGACGTGGCCGCACAGCGCGGCCCCGCAGGGCCTGATCTCGATGGCTCCGCGGCCGGTGTCGTTGATCCACACGCCGGTCGGATCGCCGGCAGCCAGGGCATCGGCAAGCGGCAGCAGGGCAAAGCCCGCTCCGGCCAACAGTGATGGGATTGATCGATGCGCAGGCATGGCAAACCTCACTCTCTGAGAAGCATGGCCCGCAAACCTGCGGGGCACACCTCACGTCGGTCCCCCACCAGCTCAGCGGCTTATCCCATGTTTGGAGGTGCAGGGAAACCCGCGCTGTTCCCTTCGTTACAGCGTCAACATGGTTAACGGAGAATTATGCTCGAAGAGAGAGCGCCATGCGGCACGCCAGTGTCGTGCGGCCGGGCGAAAAATGCAGGAAGGCCGGACACGCCCCCCGACGTGTCCGGCCCTCTCCCCGCTGCCGGGCCTCGCGGCTGGCAGCCCCCATCAGGTCTCGGCAGATTCCTTGCCGATGGCACTCGTCACGGCGGCAACCGGTACGGCCGGCTCCGCGATGTCGCGGTCGCGGCGGCGGGCTTGCGGCGGCTGGAACGCGCGGCGCGCATGGAACTCACAATAGGGTAAGCCCGGAACCTTCGTCTTGCCGCAGAAGTGGAAGTCGGCCATCTGCGGGTCGCCGATCGGCCAGCGGCAGTTGCACTCGGTGAGCGTCTGGATCGACTTGCGCTCGGCGAGCGGAATGACGAGCTCTTCGACGCTCGGCTGGAAGGGCTCGACGTCGCCCTGATAGATCTGGCGCAGTGCCGGGTTTCCAGTCGTAGCGAAGCGGCCCTTGCTGACGATGCGCTTGGCAGCGGCAGCGCTGGCCGCGCGGGGCCGCGGCCGGTGGGACTTCATGCGCGAGGTCGTAGCCCGGCCCGACAGCCCAAGGCGGTGCACCTTGCCGATCACGGCGTTGCGCGTCACGCCGCCGAGGCGGCTCGCGATCTGGCTGGCGCTCAGGCCCTCGGACCACAGCTTCTTCAGCTGTTCGACGCGCTCATCGTTCCAGCCCATAGCTTGAAGCTCCATGATAATACACCCCTTGGCCGCGCCGCGGCCGCAGGGGCGCGCGCCGGCGATGACGGGTCTCGGTCCGAGATGGAGCTCCAACCGGCACGCACGCGAAGGGCTGCCGGCGGACGCCGCATTTACGGGCGATGACCGCGAACTCAACGGTTGACTTGGAAACGCAGGGACAAACGCACGCGACCGAATGGAGGCGCTACAACGCTGCCTCGCTTACGCGTGCCGGGCACGATGACTGACAGACGCCGCGGGATACGCGCGACATGTCGTGGCCGGACGAAGGAAACCTACTACGACTAGTTTTCCGTCTACAAGGATCGCCGCGCGGCACCGGGGGCGTTGACAGAGACAAGTGGCGTGGACGCCACACAGCGATTCGGCGGATGGCCGAATCTTGGGGCTTGTGATCCGATGTCCCCCGAAAACAAACTTGAAGAACACGAATCGGCGGCCGGTGTGGCGCGTTGACAGTCGAGCGCGGCCCGCGTAGGTATCCGCTTCCCTCGGCCGCCGGAACAGGCGGCTTTTTTGATTTTCAGGGTGGGGTCATCGCGATGGCAGAGCCGCGCGCAGCTCCAATGCCGGTCCGGGCGGAAGCGGGCGGAGGCGGGCCCTCTGCGGCCGTTATGGGCACCTACGCCCGCCAGAACCTCGTCTTTGCCCGCGGCGAGGGGGCTTGGCTCTACACCACCGAGGGCGAAGCGTATCTCGATTTCGCCTCGGGCGTCGCGGTGAACGCCCTGGGGCACGCCCATCCCCGCCTCGTCGCGGCGCTGACCGAGCAAGCCGGCAAGCTCTGGCACACGTCGAACCTCTATCGCGTCGCAGGTCAGGAAGCTCTGGCCGAGCGCCTCGCGGAGGTGACGTTCGCCGACCGCGTCTTCTTCTGCAACTCGGGCGCGGAAGCGTGCGAGGGCGCCATCAAGGCCGCGCGGCGCTATCATTATGTGAATGGTGCACCGGAACGCTGGCGCATCGTCACGTTCGAGGGCGCGTTCCACGGCCGCACGCTCGCGACCATCGCGGCCGGCGGCAATGCGAAGTATCTCGAAGGCTTCGGCGAGCCCGCGGGCGGCTTCGATCACGCCCCCTTCGGCGACCTTGACGCCGTCCGCACGATGATCGGCCCCGAGACGGCGGCAATCCTGATCGAGCCGGTCCAGGGCGAGGGCGGGGTCCGCGTTGCGGACGATGCATTCCTCAGGGAGCTGCGCACGCTCTGCGATGCGCACGGGCTTCTGCTCATCCTCGACGAGGTGCAGTGCGGCGTCGGACGCACGGGCAAGCTCTTCGCGCACGAGTGGTCCGGGATCACGCCCGATGTGATGGCGATCGCCAAGGGTCTCGGCGGCGGCTTTCCAGTCGGCGCCTTCCTCGCCACGGAAGACGTTGCCAAGGGGATGACGCCCGGCACGCACGGTTCTACGTTCGGGGGCAACCCGCTTGCTACCGCCGTCGGCCTTGCGGTGCTTGATGCCGTCCTGGAGCCGGGCTTCCTCGATGCGGTCCTGGCGCGCGCCAACCGGCTGTCGCAGGGACTGGCGCAGCTCGCAGACGAGTTTCCGGGCGTGGTGCTCGAGGTTCGCGGCAAGGGGCTGCTCGCGGGGCTCAGGCTCGCGCCGCCCGTCGCCGAGGTGGTGAAAGCGGCGACCGGCGAGAACCTGCTCACGGTCGGCGCCGGCGAGAATGTCTTGCGCATCCTGCCGCCCCTCAACGTGACCGACGCCGAGATCAGCGACGGCCTTGCCCGCCTCCGCCGCGCGTTGATGCACGTTGCAGGCGCCAGGTCCTGATCACCTCACTTCAACGAACGAACGGACGACCCATGGCCAAGGCCAACGCCGTGAGACATTTTCTCGATATCGACCGTCTCGACTCCAAGACGCTGCGCCGGATGCTCGACAACGCGCACGCGATGAAGGAGGCTGGCCGCAAGGTGCCGGCGCGGATGCGGCCGAAAGGCATCGAGGACAAGGTGCTGATCCTGATCTTCGAGAAGCCGTCGACGCGTACGCGCGTCTCCTTCGACATCGCCATGCGCCAGCTCGGCGGCACGACGCTCGCTCTCAACCACACGGACCTTCAGCTCGGCCGCGGCGAGAGCATTGCCGATACCGCGCGCGTCCTGTCGCGCTACGGCGATGCCGTCATGATCCGCGCCAACAGCCACGAGACGCTGCTCGAGCTCGCGAGCCACGCCACCGTACCGATCATCAACGGGCTGACGGACCGGACGCACCCGTGCCAGATCATGGCCGACATCATGACGTTTGAGGAGCACCTGGGCCCCATCAAGGGACGCACGGTCGCCTGGGTGGGCGACGGCAATAACGTCGCTGTCTCGTGGATGCACGCCGCCGCGCGCTTCGGCTTCACGCTGCGTCTCGCATGCCCTGAGGCCCTGATGCCCGAGAAGGTCTACGTCGACTGGGCGAAGCGGGAAAAGGCCGATATCACGATCGGCATCGACCCCGGTAAGGCCGTCAGGGGCGCCGATTGCGTCGTCACCGATACCTGGGTCTCGATGGGCCAGACGGATGCGGCCCGCCGCAAGCAGATCCTGAAGCCCTACGCCGTCACCGAAGCGCTGATGGCGAAGGCCGGCAAGGGCGCGATTTTCATGCACTGTCTTCCGGCCTATCGCGGCAACGAGGTGAGCGAGAGCGTGCTGGAAGGCCCGCAGTCGGTCATCTTCGACGAGGCCGAGAACCGCCTGCACGCGCAAAAGGGCGTGCTCGCATGGTGCTTCGGCGTCGATTGAGGGCTGGCGGACATGGCTTCACCGGACGCGACCGGCAGCGGCAAATCCGACCGTTCGGCCGCGCCTGCCGACGATCTCGTGCTGCCGTTCTCCACCGACAAGTCGGGCATCCGCGGACGCGTCGTCCGCATGGGCGCCGTCATCGACACCATCCTGGCGCGGCACGCCTATCCCGATGCCGTCAGCGAGGCGCTCGGGCAGGCGCTCGCGTTGACGGCCATGCTGGGCCAGCCTTTGAAACCCGGCGGCCGGCTCAGCCTGCAGACGCGCACCGACGGAGCGATCCGCTTTCTGCTCGCCGACTACGAGGCGCCGGGCCGTCTGCGCGGCTACGCCAGCTTCGATGCCGACCGCATCGCGGCGATGGCCACGCAACGGGTGCAGGGCGAGCTCTTCGGGGCCGGCCACCTTGCGATGACGCTCGAGCGCGCCGGCGAGGAGGATCGCTACCAGGGCGTGGTGGCGGTCGACGGCCAGAGCATCGGCGCCGCGGCACTCAACTATTTCCGCCAGTCCGAGCAGCTTGCGAGCTATGTGCGCCTCGCGGTGGCGCGCCAGCGCACCGCGGGCGCCGACGGCTGGCGCTGGCGAGCGGGCGGTCTTCTTATTCAGCACCCGACGGCTGCGGTGGAAGACGACAACAGCGCGTCCGCCCCCTCCGAGCAGGAGAACTGGCAGCGGGCGCGCATTCTCGCAGCCAGCGTCGAGGACCATGAGCTCGTCGATCCGACGCTCACTCCCGAGGCGCTTCTGATCCGCCTCTTCAGCGAGGAGGATGTGCGCGTCTTCAAGGGGCAGCCGCTCGATGCCCGCTGCCGCTGCTCGCGCGAGCGCGTCGCGATGTTCCTTTCGCGCTTCAGCGATACCGATCTCGAAGGCTTGCGCGAGCCGGACGGAGGCATCTCCGTCACGTGCGAGTTCTGCAATGCGAGGTACGTCTTTGCGGCCGGCGAGGAACGCTGAGGCCTATTCGTCGCGTTCGCGCGTGTAGCTGATGATCGACAGGAACCGGATTGGGAGCTTGACGAGCTCTTCGGGGCCGTGCGGCGCGTCGGCATCGAAGAACAGGCTGTCTCCGGGGTGCATGGGAAAGAGCTTGTCGCCGTGCCGGTACAGGACCTCGCCTTCCAGGATGTAGAGGAACTCCAGGCCGGAGTGCTGGAAGATTGGAAAGACCTCCGATTTCTCCGTCAGCGTGATCAGGTAAGGCTCGACGACGAGCCCTGCCGCGTTGCCGCCGGAATACCCGAGAAGCTGGTACTGGTGCCCGGCCCGCGTGCCGCGCCGCTCGATGACGAGGCCCTCGCCGGCCGGCACGAAGACTGCATCACGCTTCTCGTCGAAGCGGCGGAACAGGGCCGTCACGGGAACGCCGAGCGCGCGGGAAAGGCGCTGCAGCGTCGTCAGCGACGCCGAGGTCACGCCGTTCTCGATCTTCGACAGCATGCCGAGGGAGAGGCCGGTGGCCCGGGCGAGATCGGAAACCGTGATGCCGAGCTTCTTGCGGAACGCGCGCACCTCGCGCCCAATGGCCACCTCGAGCGTGTTATCGCGGGCCCCGCTGAGCGCATGGGGGTCCGGGCTGTCGAGTGTCGGCGTCGGAGCGGTTACGGCCGTGTCTACCGACTCCGTTTCGACCGCATGGAGCTCGGGTTGAGCCTTCTGCCGGCGCTCCTTGCGAAGCGAGGCGACAGGCGATGGGACGTCCCCATCGATGGTGCGCGCAGTCTCCGAGCCCTTTTTCATCCGATATCCAGAATCCTCAAGACCAGTCCCGCGGACGGCTCATCGCCACGCTCTTGTGCAGCGCCGCTCTGTTGTGCAGCGCCGGTCAGGCCCGCGAACGCATACTAGGCCGGCTCGCTATCTGCAACAATGTGAGAGTGCGGATGTTGATGAAGCGAGGCCGCGACGGATGGCTCGCTGCCGTCGCCGGCACGCGGGACGAAGTTCTTGTTGCAGTGCAGGATCGGCGGCATCCCAAACGTTCATCGCACGGCGACGATCGTTTTGCGATGTCGCCTCACAGGAAAGAAGTATTCTCATTAGTTGAGATACCTAGGGGAAATTGATAGGGTTCGCGGCGCGCTGGCGGTGAGGGAAATCGCAATGGGCGGCAACGTCGCCGGATTGGTTAACACGGACAGATCCTTGCGGCCGCGGTTCGTCCCGCGGCTCGTGACGCTCTGCCAGTCTGGCCCGCACGCGTCCGGTTTCTCCGTCCTCGGCCCGCGCGCGGCCGGCACGGCCAAGCCGACCGACGCCCGATTTGCCGTGATGCGCAGGTCAAGCGACGCGGGTCCCCTGTGCCGGGACGCGTCGTGGTGACGGGCGACGCATGCCAGTCCGCGGACTCCACCAAACACGCGTCGAATGCGACGACCCGGAGCGGGTCTCGCGTCGCGGTCGGGAAGGGCAGGCTTGCCGCCGGCCTCGAGGTTGAGATGCGGGCCGTGCACGCTGGAGGACCGCCCGCGGTGCTCGACCGTTCGAGCTTAAACGACATCTCGACGGACGTGTTCAAACCGTACGGTTCGGCGCGTAAGCTCTACAGCTTCCATATCGATAATGCGGACGCATACTGATGACCTGCCACACGCCGCCGACTGCGCTTTGCACCTCCCCAGCTCTCGATCACGAAACGCTTCCCGGACTCCGCACCTCCGCCTCGGCCCGCCCCTTCGACGGTCGCCGCGAGTGGCACGTCCCGCGTCGCGATCCCGTTCACGCGGGTCGACGCCGCGCCGTCGAAGCCTTCGCGACGGCGCGCGTTGCGTTCGCCGGAACAAACGGGTCTTGCCGATACGCCTCGGGCGGTCTCTAGCTGCTCTTTGCTTCGCCCTCTCGCCACGACCGAACGCACGTCCGCTGCACGCCCATGTGAAGGAGACCGCCATGACGCAAGATCTCGCATCCCTGGCGAAGGATCGGGGGATCCGATATTTCATGATCTCCTTCACCGATCTCTTCGGGATGCAGCGCGCGAAGCTCGTGCCGGCGTGTGCCATCGCTGAGATGGAGACCTGCGGCGCCGGCTTTGCGGGCTTTGCGACGTGGCTCGACATGTCGCCGGCACACCCGGACATGGCCGGCATGCCGGATGCAGCCTCAGTCTTTCAACTGCCGTGGAAGCGGGAGCTGGCATGGATTCCCGCCGATTTGTTGCTTGATGGCCGGCCGGTCGGCCAGGCGCCGCGCATCGTCCTGCGCAACGTGATGCGCAAGGCGGCCGAGCAGGGCCTCTACATGAAGACGGGCGTGGAGTGTGAGTTCTTCCTCGTCAATGCCGATGGCACGGCGCTCGCGGACAGCCGCGATACGGCGATCAAGCCCTGCTACGACCAGCAGGCTCTCCTGCGCCGCTACGACGTGATCTCGGAGATCTCCGACTACATACAGGAGCTGGGCTGGGGCGCCTACCAGACCGATCATGAGGACGCCAACGGCCAGTTCGAGATGAACTGGGGCTTCGACGACGCGCTCGTCAGCGCCGACCGTCACTCGTTCTTCAAGTTCATGCTCAAGGCAGTCGCGGAAAAGCACGGCCTGCGCGCAACGTTCATGCCCAAGCCGTTCATGAACCTCACCGGCAACGGCTGCCACGTCCATGTGTCCGTCTGGGACAAGTCCGGCACGAAGAACCTGTTCCTCGACAAGAGCGATGCCGACGGCCTGTCGCGGCAGGGCTATCATTTTCTCGGCGGCATCATGCATCATGCCGTCGGCATGGCCGCAATCACCAACCCGACGGTCAACTCCTACAAGCGCATCAATGCGCCGCGCACGCAGTCGGGTGCCACGTGGTCGCCGAACGGCGTCACGTGGAGCGGCAACAACCGCACGCACATGGTGCGCATTCCGGGCCCGGGACGGTTCGAGTTCCGCCTGCCCGACGGCGCCGTGAACCCGTACCTGTTGCAGGCGGTCGTCTTGGCGGCCGGAACCGAAGGCGTCGAGAAAAGCATCAATCCGGGCGAGCGCTGCGATCTCGACATGTACAACCTCGGGCACATGGTGAAGGATGCTCCGCGTCTGCCTCTGAATCTGCTCGACGCCATTCGCAGCTTCGACGGCGACACGACACTCAAGGCCGCGCTGGGCGAGGAGTGCGCGTCGGGCTACATCAAGCTCAAGACCGCGGAGTGGAATGCCTACGCATCGCATCTGACGGCCTGGGAGTGCGAGACCACGCTCGACGTCTGAGCAAGGCCGCCGTGCGGTCCGACGGCTCGGTGGAGGCAGGCCTATTCGGCGGCGATCACCGCCGCGGGCATCGCGGCCGGGACGGGCTGTGCGGGCGTCGGACGCCCGGTCGCGGTCAGGCGGCGGTCCGCCAGCATGTGCGCGAGCGCACGCTCCGACAGGGCGGTGATCGTGAGCAGCGGGTTGACGCCGAGCGAACGGGGAATGATCGAGCCGTCGATGACGTAGAGCCCATCGTGGACGGCGCCG
Source organism: uncultured Hyphomicrobium sp. (assembly GCA_964589785.1). Taxonomy (GTDB): domain Bacteria; phylum Pseudomonadota; class Alphaproteobacteria; order Rhizobiales; family Hyphomicrobiaceae; genus JAGVSR01. The sequence continues at coordinate 25,372 of CAZPUQ010000020.1, read as the reverse complement.
GCGCCGCGGCCCGGGGCCGTGTCGAACACCTCGGACTTGTGATTGACGACGCCGTCCGCCGCCTCCCGTCCCATCGCGCAGCCGCCGAGCGGGTGGGCGGTGGCGGGCTGATGGCCCATCACCGTCCCTGCGAGCGGGTTCTTCACGTAGTCGCCGCCGGCGCTCTCGACGACCGCACGCAGCGCCTCGTCGAGCCGCTCATAGCAGGGCTCCTTGCTCGCGTCCTTCCAGGACAGCGAAAGCCGGTCGCCCTCGAGCCGGAAGACGCCGGACGCGGAGTCGTGCGAGACGGCGAAATACGTCTGCAAGCTGGCGAAGGGCCCCCTGTAGACGCCGCTGACGAGGCTCTGCAAGGCGCCGAGCAGGCGCCCGTTCGGCAGGAACATCACCGGTAGCGAGGGCGCGATGGCAGACGGCACCGCGCCCTCTTGCAGCCTGATCTCGCGGTCGAGATGGTCCGGATCGCGGAACTCGAGCTGGCCGGTCACCGATGCGCCGATTTCCAGGCCCTCCACCCGCGGCGGGTGGCCGATGCCGACCGAGTTCACGATCGACTTCGCACCGTACCCGAACGCGATGATGTCGCCATTGGCGGAGAAGCGCTGGCCCAGCCGGTCCGAGACGGCAAGCCCTCGCTCGCGCGAGCGCAGGAGGATCTCGGTCGACCCCAACGTGCCCGCGGCCAGAACGACGATGGCGGCCTCGATGACGATGTCCTCGTTCCGGCCGATGGTCGGAATCGCATGGATGCGCCAGCTTCCGTCGGCGGCCTTCGCCACATGGCGCACCGTGATCTCGGTGAACATCTCTGCCCCGTGCCGGGCGGCGTCCGGCAGATAGGTCAGTGCGACGGTGTTCTTGGCGCCGACATTGCAGCCTGCGCAGCAGTCGCCGCAGCGCGTGCACGCCGCCTGCGCGATGCCTGCAGCATTGACCGTGTCGGCAAAGCTCACCGTCACGCTGGTGGCGACGAGTTCGCGATTGAGCTTGCGTCCCGCCTCCGCCAGGACGCCGAACTTCGTCATCTCAGCGGCGCGCGGGTCGCTCGCCGGCCTCAGCCAGGCGCCGGCGCGGGCATAACCGCGATCAAGGCCGCCGTCCTGGCGGATCTGACCCGGCCAGACCTCGTGGAGGAAGACGCGCGCGTCGGGCCTCAGCGCCACGCCCGCGTTGACGAGCGAGCCGCCGCCGAGCCCGCGTCCGACCAGCACGTGCATGTCGTCGCCGAGGCGGATATCGAACAGCGCCGTATCCGGGCCCGTCCGGAAGGTCTTGCCCTGAACCTGGAAGTCGTTCTTCAGCTCGGGGAATTTCGTCGGGAAGCTGCCGGTCAGAACCTCGCGCCCCCGCTCGAGCACCGCTACGCTTTTGCCTGCGCGCGACAGATGCGAGGCCGCCACGCCGCCGCCATAGCCAGAGCCAATGACCACGACATCATACCGGCGCTGCAACTGGTCGAGCGGGCGGGACAGGCGGGCCATGGCGGACGTCACTCCTGAGGAACGGCTTAGAACTAGCCGCTTCCGGCGGGCCGCGCACCGGCGCCGCGTCGGTTCTTGTGGAGATCGTTACCTGGGAACCACGCCCGCCGCATGGCCCTGCGCTGTTTTCGACAGGTTGATTTTATGGGCGTACACTCCATTTGAGCGGGCCGGCCTCAAGGGGCCCGAAACGAGTGGAGGATACTCATGCATGTCACGATCGACGACGCCCAGAACATCATCGCCGCCGCGCGCAAGGCGGCCGAGAAGACAAAAACTAAAATGTGCATCGCGGTCGTCGATTCGGGCGCCAACCTGAAGGCGTTCCATCGCATGGACGATGCCTGGGTCGGCTCGATCGACATCGCCATCAAAAAGGCGAAGACAGCCGTGTTCTTCGGCATGCCGACGGGGCAGATCGGCAAGCTGTCGCAGCCGGGCGGTCCGCTCTATGGCATCGAGCACTCCAACGACGGCCTCATCACGTTCCCGGGCGGCCTGCCGATCGTCGACAAGGACGGCGTGCTGATCGGCGCCATCGGCGTATCGGGCTCCTCGGTCGAGAACGATCACACGGTGGCAGCGGCCGGCGTGAAGGTGATCGGCGTGTCCGATCTGCCGGCGCATCCCTGGCGCACCTGACGGCGGGCCGCGCCGCCGTTAGTCGAAGCGCGGCAGCCCGCGCATGTCGAGGGTGGGCGCGCCCGGGCCGCTGAAGGGCACCTCGGGCGCGCCCTCGATGACGGGCGGCGTCGGCAGCAGGGCGAAGCGGCCATCGCTCGAGAGCGGGATATTGCCGTCCGGTAAAGTCCGCGCGCCGCCGGCCGGCAGCTCGATCGCCGCCGGCTCGCGCGCGATCGGAGCGGACTTCACCATGTCGTGCATGGTCAGCCATGGCAGGACCATGACCACGGCGACCATCAGGAGCTGGATGCCCACGAACGGGACCGCGCCCCAATAGATCTGCGAAGTCAGCACCGGCTGCATCGTGCGCCCCGTGACCTTGTCGAGATAGGGCTCGCGCGGTGCGACCGAGCGCAAATAGAACAGGGCGAAGCCGAATGGCGGATGCATGAAGCTCGTCTGCATGTTGACGGCGAGCAGGATGCCGAACCAGACCATGAACGGCGAGACATCGACCACGCTTTCGACCAGAGCGCCGCTCGCATCCTTCGTCGCAACAACCGCGAAGCCCATCGCCTTGGCGATGGCGACGGCCTCGGGCGCCGTGCGGAAGATCGATTCGGCGGCCGGCTTCAGGAGCGGCACGAGGATGAAGGCCAGCTCGAAGAAATCCAGAAAGAAAGCGAGCAGGAAGACGAGGACCATGACGGCGATGAGGAAGCCGTACATGCCGCCCGGCAGCGAGGTGAGGAGGTGCTCGACCCAGATGTGGCCGTTCACGCCGTAGAACGCGAGCGAGAAGATGCGCGCGCCGATAAGGATGAACATCACGAAGGCCGAAAGCTTCGCCGTCGCCTCGGTCGCCTGGCGCACGATCGTCCAGTTGAGGCGCTGCGGGGCGTTGTGCGTATAGCGGCTGATGCCCGCGAGCAGGAGGGCGCCGACCGCGCCCATGGCCCCGCCTTCGGTCGGCGTCGCGATTCCGACGAGTATCGTGCCGAGCACGAGGAAGATCAGCATCAGAGGCGGCACCATGACGAAGGTGACGCGCTCGGCGATGGGCGAGAGGACACCGCGGCCCGTCACCCGCACAAGGAGGCGGTTGGCGAGCGCCACGGCAAGGGCGACGAGGATCGACACCGCCAGGGCCAGGATGAAAAGCTCCATGCCCCCATAGCCGCTGGTCCACAACGCCGCTGTGCCGGCGGTGCCGCTGAAGACTGCAAGCACGCCGAGCGAGGGAAGTCCCCGCGAACCGTCGGGTTTGCGGTGGCCGATCTCCTCCCGCGGCAGGCCGGGCGCTGCGGCGGGATCGAACCGGCAGACGATGAAGACGAACACGGCGTAGAGTGCGGCAAGGCCGAGGCCCGGCAGCAGCGCGCCCTTGTAGAGCTGGTCGACCGTGCGGCCGAGCTGGTCGGCGAGCACGATGAGGACGAGGGATGGCGGGATGATCTGCGCCAGCGATCCCGACGCGGCGATGGTTCCGGCGGCCAGTTTGCGATCGTAGCCGTAGCGCAGCATGATCGGCAGCGAGATGAGGCCCATCGAGATGACGGACGCTGCGACGACGCCGGTGGTCGCCGCCAGCAGTGCGCCGACGAAGATCACGGCATAGGCGAGGCCGCCGCGGATCGTGCCGAAAAGCTGGCCGATGGTCTCGAGCAGGTCCTCGGCCATGCCCGATCGCTCCAGGATCAGGCCCATGAAGCTGAAAAACGGGATAGCGAGCAGCGTATCGTTGCGCATCACCTCGTAGATGCGGCCCGGCATGGAGTTCAAGAGCGGCCAGGACAGCGAGATCACGCCGTCGGAGTAGGGCGCAAGCTCGACGCCGATGATGAAGAAGACGAGGCCCACGGCACCCAGAGAGAACGCCACCGGATAGCCGAGGAGCAGGAAGACCACGAGCGCGGCGAACATTATGGGCGCGAGGTTCTGCGCGAGGAATACGGCCATGCTCTTGGGTCCCCCCGCCTCGCCTTCAGTCCGGCCCGGTCATGGCCGCGTCCGTCACGGCCTCGTGGTAGCCGTGGCCCTTGCGGGGCTCCGCGATATCGCCGCGCATGATGGCCACGCGCTTGATGAGCTCGGAGACCCCTTGCGCGAGGAGGAGAGCGAAGGCGAGCGGAATGATCGCCTTGACCGGCCACTGCGGCAGGCCGCCGGCGTCCTTCGACTGCTCGTTCTGGAACCACGAGATGGCGGCGTAGTGCCAGGACGTGTAGAGAATGAGCGCCGCTGTCGGAAGCAGGAAGAAGACGTGCCCGACGACCTCGATGATGTTGCGCCAGCGTTGCGACAGGCTCGAGCTCAAAACGTCGATACGGATGTGCTCGTTGTCCTTGAGCGTCCAGGGAGCCGCGAACAGAAAGGCAACTGCGAAGAGCCACCATTGCAGCTCCAGCCAGGCGTTCGAGCTCGTATCGAACAGCTTGCGGACGATGGCATTGCCGGAGCTGACGATCGCTGCGATCACGATGAGCCAGGCGACGTGGCGCCCGATCCACGTGCTGACAGCGTCGATCTTCCGACTCAGTGCGAGAAGCACTCTCAATTCCGGCTCCGTCCCATCCCCGTGCCGTCGAACTGCGACGCCGAGGTGTTGCCCCGTCTTGTGACGTCTCTCGTGCCGCCTTCGTATAACCGCGTGCCCGGGTGACTTCCAGCGCTGCCTCTCCTAATATCCAAGGTCCGACTGCGGCCGGGTCGCCGCAGCGCCTGCGACGGGCTGCGCAAGACCGCTCGCACTCCCATTCCCAGGAGCCCGTGATGACTGTGGACAGTACGACGATCCTCGACGCGTTGCGCCGGGTGAAGGGCCCGGACCTCGAAAGCAACCTCGTCGATCTCGGCCTCGTCTCGCAGATCGTCATCAAGGACAGTCGCGTCTATTTCTCGATTACGGTGCCGGCCGACCGCGCGGGCGAGCTCGAGGCGCTCCGCCAGGCCGCCGAGAAGGTCGTGTCGAAACTCGAGGGCGTGACCGGGACGACCGTTGTGCTGACGGCGGAACGCGAGGCTGGGGCTCCGCCGCCCCGCACGGCCTCGGCAGCCGGTGCGGCATCCCGCAACACGAGCGAGCATCCACGCGTCCGCGAGGCGCGCGCGCGTGGCGCCATGGGCGATGGCGCCGCGGCCCGCCGGCCGGGCTCGGCCCCCGCCCCGGCGGCGCGCGGGCCCGCGCCCGCGATCACGCCGCGCACGACGTCGCAGCCGCTCGGGATTCCCGGTGTCCGCCACATGATCGCGGTTGCGTCCGGCAAGGGCGGCGTCGGCAAGTCCACGACGGCGGTGAACCTCGCCCTCGGGCTGCGCGCCATCGGGCTCAAGGCCGGCGTCCTCGACGCGGACATCTACGGACCCTCGCAGCCCCGGCTCCTTGGCCTCTCCGGCAAGCCGCACGTGACCGAGGACCACAAGCTGCATCCCATGGAAGGCTATGGCGTGAAAGTCATGTCGATGGGATTCATGGTCGACGAGGCCACGCCCATCGTCTGGCGCGGGCCGATGGTGGTGCAGGCCCTGAACCAGATGCTGCGCGAGGTCCTCTGGGGCGAGCTCGACGTGCTCGTCATCGACATGCCGCCGGGCACAGGCGACGTGCAGCTCACCATCGCCCAGCAGGTACCCTTGTCGGGTGCGGTCATCGTCTCGACGCCGCAGGATCTGGCGCTCATCGATGCGCGCAAGGGGCTTGCGATGTTCCAGCGCGTCAACGTGCCGGTCCTCGGCATCGTCGAGAACATGAGCTATTTCCTGTGCCCGAGCTGCGGCACCCGCAGCGACATCTTCGGACACGGCGGCGCGGAGCTCGAGGCCCAGAAGCTCGGCGTTCCCTTCCTTGGCGGCGTGCCGCTGCACATGGACATCCGCGAGCGGTCGGACTCCGGCCGTCCCATCGTCGCCACGGCGCCGCAAAGCCCGCAGGCCGACGTCTATCGCGATCTCGCCGGCAAGGTCTGGGGCGAGATCCAGAAGGCGACCGGCGACGCAGAAATGGCGCCCGAGCTGCAGGTGTCGCCGGATGGCGACCGGCTGCATGTCGCCTACGACGGCGGGGAGACCTACGACCTTTCGGCAGAGATGCTGCGCGTCTTGAGCCCTTCGGCGGAAGTGCAAGGTCATTCGCCCGACCAGCGCGTCACGGTCGCCAAGAAGAAGAGCGTGCGCATCGCCGATCTGCGGCCCATCGGAAACTATGCCGTGCGCATCGTCTTCGACGACAAGCACGACACCGGTCTCTATACGTGGGACTATCTGCGCACGCTCGGCCGCGAGAAGGACAGGCGCTGGGCCGAATATCTCGCTGAGCTTGCGGCGAAGGGCTTGAGCCGCGGGTAGCATGCGGGATCACAGGTTGCCCGCCTCCCGCCGAACGATGAAGGCCGCGCCGGGAGCCGGCGCGGCCTCATCTGGCTCAGATGCAACAGGCGGCGTCAGGCCGCTTTGCGAACCACCGGTCCGCGTGCGCCCGCCACCGGCTTCTTGAAGCGCGCGCCGTCGTTGACGAGGCGCTTCTTCTTCACCACCGCCTCGCGGGCATCGAAGGCATCCGCGAACGCCGTCAGCGCCATCTCGGGACGCAGGACGCCCTGAATATCGAGCGCCACGTAGCCCGTCGCAGGCCAAGCTTCGACGGCGATGCGGCCGCCGGTAAACGACACGGTGCCGGCGATGGCGCCGGTCTTCGCCTGCCGCTTCAGGTCCGCACCGGTCACGGTGAGGCGCGAGAACGCGAGCGCGCGTCCCACCGCCCGCTGCACGGCGCGCACCGTGCCGATCTCGCCGGCTCCGACGAGGTCGATGGCGACGGACTTCAGAGAAACAGGCTCCGAACTTTCGTTCACGCAATCCGCACGATCAACGCGTGCGACCACAGCGAAGTCTTCCTTTTGGGCGGGGCTTGAACGAGTCAAGTCCATCCCCAATTGGAAGAGGGCGTCATTAAAGGCCATATGACCCTCCCCAACCAGCAGACAGATAAGACCCGTCCGCTCCTTACCTTAGGGGTGTGGGGATTGCATCCTTGACCTTGGGGGCAGGTGGACGAACGGAGAGCGCTGCATATGAGGCCAGCGTCCCCTCTGCGCAAGGAAAAAATGGGCCTTGCGCCAAAAATTTCCCGGCCTGTGTTTCACGGAAGCTTAATCCGATTCAGCAAGGGGTTGGACGCCCTCTTGCAGCGCAGACTTCATCGTCTACGGCGCAGAAAATTTGAGCGTCGTCGTCGCGGCTTTCGCCGTCACGGCGCATCGGCCGGAGCCGCCTCGGACGGGCCGGATTTCTTGCCGCCGAAGAGCCCTTTCAGGATCTCGTTTGCATCCTTGCCTTTGAACTGCTTCCCGATCTCCCGGATCGTATCCACTGCCTTGCCGGGATCCTTGATGACGCTCTTGAGGTCGGGGCTGAACTTCGGCTTCTCCCACGGTCCCTGGATTCGCAGCGGCACCTCGATGCCGGCGAGCGAGACGGTGCCACCCTGTCCTTTCGGCTCCGCGACGAGCTTGGGCTTCAGCGTGTAGTCGAGCGCTCGCTCGCCGAGCTTCACGGCCCCTTCGCCCGTCACGCGGAGCAAGGGCCCCACGAGCTGGAGATCGGAGTTGCGAGCCACGCCGTTGTTGATCGCCCAGCTCGAGGAAAGCTTGCTGAAGTCCGTCGTCTCGGTTGGCGCACTGTCGAGGCCGCCGAGGCGGCCCTGCGCGGCGTTGCGCAGCATGCCGGGAATGTTGACGCCGACGATGGCGCCGTCGGTGAAGGAGATATCGGCGCTGCCGCCGAGCGAGTTCATGATCGCGCGCTGGGTCTTGCCATGGCCGGTGACGCCGAGCGCGATCCGGCCCTTCCCGGTGAGCCAGTCGATGTCGGCGGCATCGCGCAAGAGCGACCGTCCCTCGACGCCGTCGAGCGCGACGTTGGCGGTGATGCGCGGATGGGCGGCGTCCGACGCGTCGATGGCGAGTAGTCCCTTGCCCTTGCCGCCGTAGAGGTCAACTTCGGTGAAATCGGTCCTGAGAACGCTGCCCTTGAGCGCGACGGTCAACAGCGACCGGCCGACCTTGATCTCCTTGTAGAGGAGACGGCCGACCGTCAGCCGCGCGTCGGCATCGACGAGGTTGAGAAGGGTGAAATCGTAAGGCTCGTCGTTCCAGCCGGCGCGTCGCGTGAAGCCGCGGACTTTGGGTCCGGCAACGGGGGCCGGGTCGGCCTTGAGCAGGTCCTCGATCGACTGCGGCTTGCTGTTGCCCGGGGCTGGGGGCGATGCCTGGTGCGAAACGGGCGGCGACACGGGGGCGATGCCCGGCGACGCCGGCTGCGGCGCCGCAGCCGCTCCGGCTTCGGTTCCGAGGATCGCGTTGAGATCGAGCTCGGCGAACTTGAGGTTGGCGCGCACGATCGGACGTGCGCCGCCGGTCGTCACCGCGATGTCGCCGGAGCCCTTGGCGCGGTCGATGGCGCCGGTCGCGCCGCTCAGCGTGTAGGTGTTGTTGGCGGCCGAGAGCTTGCCGGTCAGCGTCAGCGGCCGGTCGAGGCCGTCCGCCGCCTTCGTCTTCTGCGCAAAGGCGAGGAAGCGGTGCAGCGACGGCGAGGACAGGGCCAGATTGCCCTCCGCGTCGAGCGCGTCTGCGAACCGTACCGTGCCGTCGTAGCGGACGTTTACCGTCTCGCCTTCGATCTCAGCCAGGACGCGCGCGGCGGCCGACTGCAGCAGCTGCTCGGGCGACGTGACCTCCGCCTTTGCCGCGAGCTTCTCTCCGCGCCAGTTGAAGCTGCCTTCGGCGCTGGCGGTGCCGCGGAAGGCCGGCGCCGCGATCTTCAACTCGATGCCGCCGACGTTTTCGAAGGCCCCGGACCGCTGGTCGACGTAGAGCAGCGTGCCGCGCGCGATCCGGATGTCGCCGAGGGTCAGTCGGTCGAGAGGGGCGGCACCTTCGCCAGGGGCTGCGGGGAGGCCGGAGGGCGGCGCGTCGGTCGCGACGGCGGGGTCGCCCGCTTGCGCCAGGCGCACGCGCGCTGGGGGATGAACGGCCAGGCCGGCGAAGTCCCAGCTTGCCCGTCCGTCCGCGTCGCGCTGCAGGTTGAGGACCGGCTCGTCGAGACGCAGCTCCTTGATCTCGACCTCACGCTTCAGGAGCGGCATCAGTGCGACGCTGACCGTCAGCTTCTTGACGGTGAGGAGAGGTGGGGCCGTCATGCCCGGCGGGGCCGACAGCGACACGTCTGCCATGCTGACGCCGAGCGTGGGGAAGACGGTAAACGACGCCGCGCCCTGGATCTCGAGATCACGTCCCGTCTCTGACTTCACGCGTGCCACGATCTGGTCGCGCACGAGGTTCGACGGTCCCGCGATGTAGACGGCGGCCGCTCCGGCGGCTGCCAGGGCGACGATGACCAGCGCCGCAATGGCGGCGATCTTGAAGAGCCCGCCACGGCCCGGATCGGGCGGCCCGGCACGCCGGCGAGGGGTCGCGGGGGGCAGCCGCGCGCCGGGCGGCGGCGGGCGATAACCGGGCGGCGGCGTCATCGGGCGCCCATGCGGGTGGGGAGCCTGCGCGGGCGGCGCGGCGCCGTAAGGTGGGTAGCCAGGATGGGGAGCGCCGGAGCGCGGATCGAACTCGTGGTGCGGCCTGTAGGACCCGAGGGGAGGTGGCGACGGCGGTCTGCCTGGCGGTTTCCTGGAGGTCATCTCAGTCTCGATCAGCGCGGCGGGCGCCGCCGGACCGCAGCGCAACGAACTTTAGAAAAGGCAGGCGTCATCCAACACTTGAGCCCGTCTCGCGCAGCGGACAAGTGATCCAACCGCCGCGCCAGCCTCTTTTTCCACGGCTCTGAGCGTAACGGCGGCGTCCGGCAAGACTGTGTCGGCGCCGCTGCGCCGTTGCGGCGCCGACGCCGCGAGCCGGGGGATCGCCATGCGACCGCGATTCATATGCAACCCGAAGGGGAAATCGCGAGTCGTAACAAGGGCTTTGATTTTCTGGCGTCCGATCAAGTAGGTGGCACCACACGCGCGCCATGCCTGGACCGTTTTTCTGGCGCCAGAATCTCGTAATCCTCAACCTATGAGTGAATCAAGGTTCGATCCCGTTTGGCCCCGATCGGTGGCGTTTGCGCTGGTCGGTGCCGTGTTGCTTCCGCTTTACGCTGCGTTCGTCCCGGCGGCGGCGTCACCCGCCGACGTCACCGGGATCGCGATCGTTATCGATGGCGACACGCTGGAGATCGACGGATGGCGCGTCCGGCTTGAAGGAATCGATGCGCCCGAGTCCGCGCAGGCCTGCGGACGCCCAGACGGAGGAACCTGGGCCTGTGGGCGGGCGGCTGCCGATGGCCTTGGCGAACTCGTCGGCCGCCGCCCCGTGACGTGCCGCGCCAACGGCGTGGACAGCTACGGCCGGATGCTTGGCGCGTGCACCCTCGACGGCCGCGATCTTAATGCCGAGATGGTCCGGCGCGGGCTCGCCTGGGCCTTCGTCAAGTATTCGGCGAGCTACGTGAGCGAGGAGGCCGAGGCGCGCAGCGGTCGGGCCGGCATCTGGCAGGGCGAGGCTGAACCGGCCTGGATCTTCCGGGAGAACCGCTGGAAATCGGCCGGGACCGTCGCCCCCGACGGCTGCGCCATCAAGGGCAACATCACGGGCAACGGCCGCATTTACCACATGCCGTGGAGCCCGTGGTACGGTCGCGTCAAGGTGGACGCGGAGCGGGGCGAGCGCTGGTTCTGCAGCGAGGCGGAAGCGCGCGACGCCGGCTGGCGCGCGGCGGCGGCGCGCTAGCCAGCGATTTGTTGCATCTGTTGCGTTGACAGACGGCAAGGCGCGCGGGATTCTTTCCCGTCGCTGCCTGTCGCGACATCCGCCAACCGTCTAGGTGCTCGCGATGTTCCTGGCTGCCCGACTTGCCGCTGCCTGCCTCGTCGTCCTTGCCCTGGCGCTGAGCGCACCGGGCGCGGCTGTGGCCGGGCCCGCGTGGGACGGCATCAAGGCGGAGGTGTTCGGCGTCCGCGCCATTCTCGACGGGGCCTCGGTCATCAAGCTCACGGCGCCGTACCGCCCGGAGAATGTCATGTCGGTGCCGCTCACGGCCGACGTGCGGCTTCCCAAGGGGCAAGCCATCAAGGCGGTGTCGTTCATCGTCGACGAAAATCCCTCGCCAGTGGCCGCCATCTTCACGCTCGGCGGCGCTCGCGGCCACGCGGTGCTGACCACCAACATCCGTCTGAACCAGCAGTCCGATGTCCGCGTCGTGGTCGAGACGGCGCACGGCGAACTCTATATGACGGAACAGCTCGTGAAGTTCGCGGGCGGCCAGGCTTCATGCTCGGCGCCGCCGCAGGGGTCGCCCGAGGAGATCGCAGCCAACATGGGCAAGATGGAGCTCAAGCTCAGCGGGCCCCGAGCGAAATCCTCCCATGCCGTACAGAGTGCCCACCTGGAGTTCAACCACCCCAATCACACGGGCATGGTCCTCGACCAGATCACCCTCTTCTACATCCCGCTGCTCATGGTCGAGCACCTCGAGGTGAGGCAGGGCGATGACACCGTCCTTACGATGGCCGGGAGCATCACGCTCAGCCAGAATCCGAAGGTGTCCTTCGACTACGTGACCAACGGTGCGACCGAGCTGACGGTCACCGCGCGCGATACCAGTGGCGCAACCTGGACCAAGTCGTTTCCGATCGGACCGGGAAGTTGACCGTCGGCATTGCGCCCGACCATTGCGATAAGACGACGTTTGCGAAACGAAAAACCGGCAGACAAGGGTCCGCCGGCTTCGCGTGATGGGCTTGTGGCGGACGGTTCAGCCGTCTTAGCCGTGCGTCGGCGCGCTCAGTTCCCGTCGTTCAGGCCGCCTCGCTCAAGGCCGCGAGCTTGCCGCTCACTTCCTCGATCTCGGCGATGTACTCGGTCCACTCCTGCTTGTCTTCGGCCGACTGGCTCGGATCGGCGACGGACTCCTTCAAGTCCGCCTTCGCGACGCCGAGGGCATAGATCAACGTCTCGACCTCGGAGTCGCTCAACTCGATCATGGGCATCGAAGTCTCTCCACCTCAGTTGGGAACACGACCGCATCCTGCTTCGTCACCCTGGCAAGGGCGAGGGAGCAGGCGCGCGAAGCGTGCAAGGCCAAGTCATAAGCGACTCGCGCGCCAACACGAACGGCCGCCCGCATTTTTCTCCCTTGTTTCTGGAGGCCTCGCGCCGAGGCCAGATCGCAGCGGCGTCGAGGCGGCGGCCGCCTCCTTCTGGATCGGAGCCTGCCACGCAAGGCTGCCCCTCCACTTCGGGTTGCGTTGGTCTCCTTAAATAGGGTACCCCTCTATGCTATGGCGCACATCATCAAGCAGAAGTCGAAGCTCCTGGCGCGCATCCGCCGCCTGAAGGGGCAGCTCGAGGCCATCGAACGGTCGCTCGAAGCGGAAGCCCCATGCGGCGAGGTGCTGAACCTCGTCGCCTCGGTCCGCGGTGCGGTCAACGGGCTCACGGCCGAACTCATCGAAGATCACATCCGCGAGCACGTCGCGGACCCGGAGAAGGACGACGCCGCGCGCGCCCAAGGCGCGGCTGAGCTGATCGAAGTTGTCAGGACATACCTCAAATGAGCGAGTTTTCCGCGCGGCTCGGCAGCCCGCACGAGCATGTCTTCCTGGGAGACAACCACGAGCGCAACGAACGGCGGACGTGGCTCGTCATTGCGATTACGACGACCATGATGATCGTCGAGATCGTGGCCGGGACCATCTACGGCTCCATGGCTCTCGTCGCCGACGGCTGGCACATGTCCACTCACGCCGGGGCCCTGCTGATCGCCGCGCTCGCCTATCTGTTCGCGCGAAAGAATGCGCGCAACCCACGCTTCACGTTCGGCACCGGCAAGCTCGGCGATCTGGCCGGTTTCGGCAGCGCGGTCATTCTCGCCCTCATCGCCCTGCTCATCGGATGGGAAAGCCTGCTGCGCGTCTTCAATCCCGTTGCGATCAGCTTTCCGCAGGCGATTGCCGTCGCGGTCATCGGCTTGAGCGTGAACCTGCTGTGTGCGTGGCTGCTGCGCGAGGATCACGCCCATCACCGCGGTCATGCTCATGATCACCACCACGGCCACGATCACCATCACGGCCGCGAGCCCGCCAGCGACAACAACCTTCGCGCGGCCTATTTCCACGTGCTGGCGGATGCGCTGACATCCGTGCTCGCCATCGTCGCCCTCGTTCTGGGCAGCGCCTATGGGTGGAACTGGCTCGATCCGGCCATGGGCATCCTCGGCGGCCTCGTTATCGCCCGGTGGTCGTGGGGCCTCATCCGCGAGGCGGGCGCTGTGTTGCTCGACTATGTTCCACCCGACGAAGACCTGCCGGAGGAGATCCGCGACGCCCTCGAGACGGACGCCGACAAGATCACCGATCTGCATGTCTGGCAGCTCGGCCCAGGCCACCACGGCGCCATCGTTTCCATTCGTTCGACCGCTCCGAGACAGCCCTCCGACTACCGCAAGAAGCTCGCGCACATCCACGATCTCTCGCATCTGACCATCGAGGTGGAGAGGGCGGCGTGAGTCTCAGCTCGGCGCGCGCTGGACCATGAGCAGGTCCGGGCGCCAAGCGCTCGGGGTCCCGTCAACCGCCCGCTATTGCGCCGACGATGCGAAAGGGTTCCGCCCCGGTCGCGACCGCATCGGGGAGCGGAGCGTCCGTGGGTTCGAGCGAGAAATCGCGCTGACAGGCGAAAAAGCGAATGAAAGGCCGACGCCGTTGTGTCGCGCGATCGCGGATGGTCCCGCGCAGCTCCGGGTATTCCGCTTCGAGAGCGTCGAGAATCGCGCGTTGCGTCACCGGCGCGTCGACGGAGAGCTCGATCTCGCCGTCGACGCCGGCGTGCTGGCGCAAGTGATAAGGCAATACGACCCGGATCATGCGAGCGTCTGAACCTCCACGGAGAGGACGGGCGGCAGGTCGCGGACAATGCAGGTCCAAGTGTCGCCGCCGTCGGGCGAGACGTACACCTGTCCTCCGGTCGTCCCGAAGTAGACGCCGCAGTCGTCCAGCCGGTCGATCGCCATCGCATCGCGCAGCACATTGACGTAGCAGTTCTGCTGCGGCAGGCCCTCGGTCAGCGGTTCCCACTCGTGTCCGCCGGTGCGGCTGCGGTAGACGGTGAGCTTGCCGTCGAGCGGAAAGTGCTCGGAATCGCTCTTGATCGGCACGACGTAGATCGTCTCCGGCTCGTGCGCGTGCACGTCGATGACGAAGCCGAAGTCCGTCGGCAGGTTGCCGCTCACCTCGCGCCACGTGTCGCCCGCATCGTCGCTGCGCATCACGTCCCAGTGCTTCTGCATGAACAGCACCTCGGGCCGGGAGGGATGCAAGGCGATGCGATGCACGCAATGGCCGACCTCCGCCTCGGGATCGGGGATGTATTCGGACTTGAGGCCGCGGTTGATCGGCCGCCAGGTCTTGGCGCCGTCGTCGGTGCGAAACGCGCCGGCCGCCGAGATGGCGATGAACATGCGCTGCTCGTCGGTCGGATCGAGCAGAATGGTGTGCAGGCACATGCCGCCGGCGCCAGGCTGCCAGCGCGCTCCGGAGCCGTGGTGGCGCAGCCCCGGCAGCTCGGCCCATGTCGTCCCGCCGTCCATCGTCTTGAAGAGCGCCGCGTCCTCCGCGCCGGCGTAGACCGTATCGGGATCGCCGAGCGACGGCTCGAGGTGCCAGACGCGCTTGAACTCCCAAGGATGCGGCGTGCCGTCGTACCACTGGTGCGTCCCCACGTCGCCATCGTAGGCGAACGTGTTGCCGGCCGGCGTCCAGGTCCGGCCGCCATCCCGCGAGATCTGGATCTGCTGGCCGAACCAGTCGCTCGATTGCGACGCGTAAAGGCGGTCTGGATCGGCGGGCGACCCTTTGACGTGATAGATCTCCCAGCCTGCAAAGAAAGGACCGTCGACAGTCCAGGCGCGACGCGCCGCATCCGAGCTCAAAATGAACGCGCCCTTTCGCGTTCCGACCAGGACACGCACGCTGCTCATGCTCATCCTCCTCTCGCGTCGCTCCGAAAGTGGCGCGCCTTGCGCTGCAATCGTGTCGGGCTGCTGCAGGGAGCGACGTTGCGGCACCCAAGCATGCTGCCAAGAGCCAGTCTACAGAAGAGCCGTGTGGTCGGCATCGCGTCGATTGCGGGCGTTGCCGTGGGCGCGCCCGTGCTGCCATCCGCTAATCCCGATCCACGCAGTTCGTTCCCGGTTGGAAGAAAGCCCGATGGTGCAGTCGTGCATCGCAAAGCTCCGGCGCGTTCTCGCGACGCTGATCCGCGTTGACAACTTATCGTTTCTATGGCGCTCTGGCGACGTGACGGTGTCAAAGCGCGCGCGAGTGCGTGGAGACGAAGAGGGAACACGGTGAGACGCGACCAAGCGTCGATCCCGTGGCTGCGCCCGCAACTGTTAGCGGCAAGTCCTCTCCAAACGACGCCACTGGCGCTCCCCTTGGAACGCCGGGAAGGCTGGAGAGCGATGTTCGAGCCGTGAGCCAGGAGACCTGCCGGCATAAGTCGCCCATCCTCGGTGCGGGACGCCCGAAGGAACGGTTACCCGTAGTGGCGGCTGATGTGCAACCGATTGGGAGCAACGTCAGGCATGGCCAGGGTCTTACTTACCCACTGACGAATCGAGGATCGGGCTCGTCCAGCACGGGCAACGCGCGACGTCGCGGTTTTCCGCGGCTTTGTTGGCGTTGTGCGTGAGCCGTCGGGCCCGTGGGCCGCACCTGCCGCAGCTCCCGTCCATCACGCGACGGGGGAATGATGTCGTATTTCGTCCATGGAGACGCCGCAGAACGGCGGACTGCAATCTCACAGAAGCTGCTGGTTGCGTCGAGCGCGCTGCTCGTTGTGTCGGCCGCCGGAGAGACCGCGCAGGCACAGAGCATCACCGAGCTCGAAGGCATCGTGATCAACTCGGCCAATCGTACGCCGACCGAGGCCGCCAAGGTCGGCTCTTCGGTTGAGGTCATCACCGAAAAGGACATACAGGCTCAATCAAAGACGTTCCTCAAGGACTACCTCGAGCAGCTTCTGGGCGTGACCTTCGCGCAGAGCGGTCCACCGGGCACTCAAACCAGCATCAGGATCCGCGGCGCGGGCCCGGAGTACATCAAGGTGCTCATCGACGGGATTGACGTCTCGGATCCGTCGAACACCAAGACCGCTCCGCACTTCGCGCATCTCCTGGTCGGCGACATCTCACGCGTCGAGGTGCTGAAAGGGTCGCAGAGCATGCTCTATGGCGGCGACGCCGTGGGAGGCGTCATCAGCATCGAGACAAAAGCCGCGACAACGCCCGGCTTTTCCCACAGCGGTGGCGTGGAAGGCGGCCAGTACAATACGTTCCGGGGCGCCTATACCGGCGGCTATCTGGCGGCCGACGGAAGCAACATCTCGCTCACCGTCCAGGGTGTCGACACCGACGGCTTTTCCGCCGCCGCCATCGGCACCGAGGATGACGGCTATCGGAACCTGACCATCTCGGCACGTGGCGAGTACTACCTTGCGCCTTCGGTGAAGGTTTTCTTCGCCGCGCGAACGCTCGACGCCGACGCCGAATACGACGGCTTTGAGTTTGGCCCGCCTTACCGGCCAGATGATGCGCTAATGAACTCGGCCACCGTCCAGCAAGCGGGGCGCGTCGGAACCGAGTTCTCGCTCTTTGACAACGCCCTCCAGAACACGTTCGCTGTCCAAGGCACAAAGATCGAGCGGGATGAGTTCGACACCAATGTTAGCACGACCTGGTTCGACGGCGACCGCATCAAGGGTGAGTACAAAGGAGTCCTGCAGTTCAACGATCGCCTTTCCCTCCTGGCGGGCGCCGACTGGGAGGAGACGGGCATGGCAAACATGCTGGTCAACCGCGCCACGGCGGACATCGGCGGCGTCTATGCGCAGCTCATGATGGAGCCCCTCGCCGGACTGGTGGTGACGGGCGGCGCGCGTGCCGACGATCACAGCGCCTTCGGTCGTTTCAACACGTATCGCCTCACGGCAGCCTACTTCGTGCCGAGCACCGAGACCAAGGTCCGCGCGAGCGTCGGGACCGGCTTTCGCGCCCCGAGTCTCGATGAGCTGTATGGCGTCTACGATTTCGGCTTCGGCCCGTTCGACTATGGCAATCCGAATCTCCAGCCGGAGGAAAGCGAGAGCTGGGACGCGGGCATCGAGCAGGGCTTCCTGAACGGACGCCTCAAGCTCGCAGCAACCTATTTCGAGATCGATACCGACAACCTGATCGTTTACGATTTCAACTGCGGCTTCGGTGCCCCCGTCTGCAATTATAACCAGCCGGGCATCACCCACCGCAACGGCGTTGAGATCGGTGCCGCGGCAATCGTTACCGACGGCCTTACGATCACCGCCGGATATACCTACACGGACACGGAGACGGCGGCCGACCAGCGGCTGACCTACGTGCCGCGCCATAGCCTCGTCGTCGGCCTCGACGCACAGCCGATGGACAAGGTGGACTTGAACGTGGTGGTCCAGTACGTGGCCGACTCGCTTCACAGCAGCGGCCCGCCCGCGGTCGAGCTTGACGACTACGTCCTCGTCAGCGCCAAGGCATCCTACGCGTTCATGGACGGCTGGAAGGCCTATGTCAGAGGCGAAAACCTCCTCGACGAGGACTACGAGACGATCCTAGGCTACGGCACGGCCGGCTTGTCGGTCTATGGCGGCATCACGATGGCGCTGCCGAGCGACTAGGGCGAGACGAAGGGGCTCAGGCCGTCCTGTGCGAGCCAAGAGCCCCTCGATCCCGGCATCGCGAGGGAGACTTGCCTGCAGTGCTCCAGTCCCTTCTCTTGCCGATAAGAAGATCCTCATCCGGCGGCAGCAACCGAAAGGAGAGTTTGTGACCGCACCCAAGAAGGTCGTTGCCACCCTGCTCGGCATAGCCGCTCTCGTCCTTGGCGGCGTTCCGGTGCGCGCCGATACGAGCCCCCGCCGGATCGTCTCGATGAACCTGTGCACGGATCAGATGGCGATGCTGATGGCCGGCGAAGGCCAACTGTATTCCGTCTCCCACCTCGCGCGCGATCCGCAAGCATCTGTGCTGGCCGATGAGGCCCGGCAGTTCGCCACGAACCACGGCCTTGCCGAAGAGATTTTCATGATGCGGCCGGACCTCGTTCTCGCCGGGACCTTCACGAGCCAGGCCAGCGTGGCGATGCTGCGCCGTCTGGGCTTTCGCGTGGAGCAGTTTCCGCCGGCCTACTCCTTCGACGAGATCCGGGCCCAGTTGCACCGCATGGGCGGTCTGCTCGGACGCCAGGAGCGGGCCGAGGCACTGGTGCAGGAACTCGATCGCCGTCTCGCCGGGATACCGGAACCCGGTGAAGATGCATGGCGGCCGCTCGCGGCGCTGCACTACGAGAACAGCTATACGTCGGGAACGGGAACGCTCTCCAGCGAGGCCGTCGCGCGCGCCGGGCTTGAGAACCTCGGCAGCCGTATCGGCCTCTCCGGCACGGTCCGCCTGCCACTCGAGGTGCTCGTCCTGTCGGCGCCCGATCTCGTCGTCAGCGGCACCCGGACGTACGGTCGTGCGCCCGCGCTGGCCTATCAGACCTTCGAGCATCCCGCCCTGCGCGCGGTGCTTCAAGGCGGCGCACTCACGGCCGTGCCGGACAAGTACTGGGTTTGCGGCGCCCCCTTTACAGCCGAGGCCGTCCGCATTCTGGCTGACGCCGCTGTGCCGCTCAAGGCGCGGGGGCGGTCCAAGCCATGAGCCATCGGATTCTCATCGGCGGCCTCGTGCTCCTCGTCGCGGCCCTGTTCGTGGCCTCGCTGCTGACCGGTCCGGCGGGACTGGACGCGGCGTCCGCCCTTGCCGGACTGTTCCACGGCAGCAACGATGCCGCCCGTCTCGTCATGCAGGAGATCCGGCTGCCGCGGGCGATCCTCGGAGCCATGATCGGGGCGACGCTGGGTCTTTCGGGCGCCGTTCTGCAAGGCTATTTGCGCAATCCTCTCGCCGACCCCGGCGTCCTGGGTATCAGCGCGGCGGCCTCGCTCGGGGCGGTCCTTGCAATCTACACGGGGCTTTCCGCCGCCTTCGCCCTGGCATTGCCCCTGCTGGCCATGGCCGGGGCCGTTGCCGCCGTTCTGGTGATCCAGGTGCTCGCGGGGAGCCATGCGGGCACGCTCACGCTGATCCTCGCCGGCGTCGCGATCACGAGCCTTGCCGGGGCCATGACGTCGCTCGCGCTCAATCTCTCTCCCAACCCGTTCGCCGCCATGGAAATCCTGTTCTGGATGCTGGGCTCGCTCACCGACCGGTCGATGCTGCACGTCTGGCTGTCGGCGCCGTTCATGCTGGCAGGCTGGGCCATGCTGGCGCCGCTCGGCCGCGCGCTCGATGCGCTGTCGCTCGGCGCCGATGCCGCCCAGAGCCTGGGTGTCCGCCTCGGCCGGACGCAGATCTTGGCCGTTCTCGGCACGGCGGCCTCGGTTGGCGCCGCCACGGCCGTGGCGGGGGCCATCGGCTTTGTCGGTCTCATTGTCCCGCATCTTCTTCGGCCACTGGTCGGCGCCAAGCCAAGCCGGCTCCTCCTCGCCAGCGCGCTCGGCGGCGCCGCTCTCCTGCTCGCCGCCGATATCTCCGCTCGCCTCATCGCACCGGCGCGCGATCTCAAGCTCGGCGTGCTGACGGCCATCGTCGGCGCGCCGTTTTTCCTCTGGCTTGTGATCCGGTACCGGAGGACCATGCTGTGACGGACCTCTGCATCCACGATCTCAGCGTCGAGCTGGCGGGCCGGCCCATCGTGCGCCACGTCTCGCTGCGGTTTTCTCCCGGTGGCGTCATCGGCCTCATCGGACCGAACGGAGCTGGAAAAAGTACGTTGCTGAGGGCGGCGCTGGGGCTCATCCCGGCACGGGGCAACATCACCTACGACGGCGTTCCCCTTGCCGGCATCGACCGCCGCGCCTTCGCGCGGCTGGCGAGCTATCTGCCCCAGGACCGCGAGATCGCCTGGCCGCTCTCGGTCGAGACCGTCGTCGCGCTGGGCCGGACGCCGCATCTTTCTCCGCTGTCCAGCCTCGGCCCACGGGATCTGGCAGAAATTGAGACCGCGATGGCCCTCACCGACGTCGGCCACCTTCGCGACCGGATCGTCTCGACGCTCTCCGGCGGCGAGCGGGCCCGCGTGCTGATGGCACGGGTTCTCGCCCAGAGCGCCCCGGTGCTGATCGCCGATGAGCCTGTCGCCGGATTGGATCCGGGCCACCAGATCGCGTTGCTGGAGACCCTCGATGCGCTTTCGGAGGCCGGCCGCACGATCATCGTCTCCCTGCACGAGATCGCGCTCGCCGCCCGATGGTGCCGCCGCCTCGTCCTCCTCGACAAGGGCCGCGTCGTTGCCGACGGCACGCCCGCGGAGGTGCTCACGGCCGAGCACTTCGCCCATGTCTACGGCGTGCGCATCCATCGCGCTGACACCGCGGACGGCCTTCTCGTGCAGCCGATCGCCCGCTTGTTGTCAGCGCAGGCGAAGAGTGGGTAAAGATCGGCGATGAGAAAATCGTCCTTATCTCGGAAGACCGAATGACCAGCGACGCGTGGCTCGACATCCCCTGCCCGCGGCCATCCCCGCAGCACCGGGAGGCTGCGGAGGCGCGTCAGAACGTGCTGACGAAGCCGCGCGGCTCGCTCGGCGTGCTCGAGCGTGTTGCCGTTCACCTGGCCGCCCTCCAAGAAAGGGATCGGCCGCGCGCCGATACCGTCCGCATCGTCCTCTTTGCCGGCGACCACGGCGTGACGGCGCAAGGCGTCTCGGCCTATCCCTCCGCCGTCACCGTCCAGATGCTGCACAATTTCGCGGGTGGCGGCGCGGCGATCTCGGTGCTCGCCCGCACGCTCGGCGCGCCGCTCGAGGTGGTCGATGCCGGGACACTCGCCACGACGGAGATCGCCGGCGTCGTGACCGACAAGCCATGCCATGGCACGCGGGATTTTCTCAATGAGCCGGCGATGACGCGTGCCGAGTGCGACTTTGCGCTGGCGGCCGGACGCCGCGCCGTACAGCGCGCCGGGGCGCACGGCCTCGATCTCCTCATCCTGGGCGAGATGGGCATCGGCAACACCACATCCGCTGCAGCCGTCGCAGCCGCGTTGCTCGGGCGCTCGCCGGACGATCTCGTCGGCGCCGGAACCGGGCTCGACAGCGAGGGCATCCGCCACAAGTCGCATGTCATCGGTCGGGCACTCGACCGACACGGTCTGGCGAGGCAAGGCATCACGGCGGCGGATGTGCTGGCGACCATCGGCGGGCTGGAGATCGCGGCACTCGCCGGGGCCATCATCTCCGCCGCACAGGCGCGCATTCCCGTCCTCGTCGACGGCTTCATTGTGAGCGTGGCGGCGCTGGCGGCCGTGCGCCTCAATCCGTCCTGCGGAGACTGGCTCATCTATTCGCATCGGTCCTCCGAGCGAGGCCACAGTCTCGTCCTTGACGCGCTCGGCGCGGCGCCCATCCTCGATCTCAAGCTGCGGCTCGGGGAGGGCTCCGGCGCGGCCGTGGCGCTCTCCGTCGTGCGGCTTGCCTGCGCCTTGCATGCCGAGATGGCGACCTTCGCGGAAGCAGAGGTCTCGGACTCGCTTTCATGATCATCGATCTCATCCGCCACGGCGCAACGGATAGGGACGGCGTCCTCCTGGGGCGCACCGATCCCGCAGCATCAAAGACCGCATGGCCGCAACTTGCGCGCCAGGTCGAGGGCCGCACCTGGACCACCATCGTCGCCTCGCCGCTCGCGCGCTCGCGTGTGCTCGCGGAGCGGCTCTCCCGCGATCGCGATCTGCCGCTGCGCATCGACGGCGACTGGGCCGAGCTCGACTTCGGCGACTGGGACGGACGGCCCGTCGCCGAGCTGCGGGCCGACCCTGGCGTCGCCGCGCACCTCGATGCGTTCTATCGTGACCCCGACGCACCCGGCCCGCCGAACGGCGAGTGCTGGCGAACACTCGAAGCGCGCGCCGCCCGGGCGCTCGATCGGCTCCTGGGGCGGGATGCTCCAAGCGCACTGGTCGTCGCGCACGGCGGTCCGATGCGCGCCATCCTCTCGCTCGCCTGCGGACTTCCGTTTGCGTGCACCTGGAGCTTCCGCATCGACCATGGCACACGCATTACGCTCAGCGTTGCGCGCGGAGGGGACGGACGGATCTGGGGCGAGATCGTCGAGGTCGTGCAGGCATGACCTACCGAACCTTTATGCACGCGCTGCAATTCCTGACCCGGCTTCCGGCGCCCCGCTTTGCCGAATTCAATCCCGAGGATCTTTCCCGCTCGGCGGTTTGGTTTCCCGTCGTCGGACTTATCATCGGGGCCTTCGTCGCGCTGGGGACATGGACGGGCGGCCAGACGTCACCCTGGATCGGCGCACTTTCCGGTCTTATCGTCTGGGTCTGGATCACGGGCGGCCTGCACCTCGATGGCCTGGGCGACGTGGCCGATGGCCTCGCGGCGTCGCACCGCGACCCACACCGCTTCCTCGAAGTCCTTCGCGATCCGCACGTCGGCGCCTTCGGCGTCATGGCCATTACGCTGCAGCTCGTCGCCAAGCTCGTGCTGCTCTCCGAATTGGCTGGGTCGCGGACGCTCGTCGCGCTGATCCTCATTCCCGCCTGGGCGCGATGGGGCACGCAAGTGTGGAGCTTGGCCGTTCCTCCGCTCGCGAGCGGCTCGGGCGAACGCTTCTCATGGCAGATCAACCGAGGCGTGGTGGTCGTTCAGGGGATCGTGCTGGCGTTGCTGAGCGTCTGGCTGACGCCCGCTTTGCTCGGGGCGCTGCTCGTTGTGCCGGCGCTTGCCGCGTACTGGAGATTGCGTCTCGGTGGCATCACGGGAGACTGCCTCGGCGCCAGCGTCGAGGTGACCGAGACGCTGCTCCTGCTGCTCGCGGTGGTGGCGGTCGCCGGGACCGGTTAGGACACGGCTCCCTTGAGGACGAGGGGCAGTCCTGCTGCGACGAGCACCACGTGGTTCGCCATGGCCGCGACCGCCTGGTTGAGACGGCCCTGCGCGTCGCGGAACTCTCGTCCCAAGGACGTGTCGGGGACGATCCCGAGACCGACCTCGTTGGACACGACGACAACGGGGCCTGGAGCCTCGGCGAGCGCGGCAAGAAAGCGGTCCTGGGCGGCATCGAGGTCGGCGTGCGCGAGCAGCATGTTGCTCAGCCAGAGCGTGAGGCAGTCGATCACGATCGGCTGTCCGGTGCTGGCGAGTGCCGCGAGCGCTTCGGGAAGATCGCGCGGGGCCTCGACCGTGCGCCAATTCGGGTCGCGTCGGCTGCGGTGATGCGCGATGCGGGCGCGCATCTCGTCGTCGAGGGCTTCGGCTGTGGCCAGATAGAGCCAGGGCGGCGCGCATCGGGTCACGAGGGATTCCGCGTACCGGCTCTTGCCCGAGCGCGCACCGCCGAGCACAAGCGTCAAACGGGGCAGGGACGCGGAGCTCATTGCGGTGGCGGGTCTCGGCGCGCGGATCTGCCGGCGTGTAGCCCGGATCGAGCTTCACAACAAGGATCTTGGTTAGGCGGGGGGTTGGAGGCCGCACGCCCGTCAATGACGACCCGGGCTAGGCAATGACCTCCGGACCGAGCGGCAAGAAGTCATCGTCAATGAAGCTTTCCTCTTGAACGCGGAGAAGCGTGATCTGGTCTCCTCCGCCGAGGTTGACCAGGACATTCGGTCCCTGGTTCGTGGCGACTTGCTGAAACGCGCCCGCTGTACCAATGCCGAATGCCGTGAGGTCCAGGCGGTCGCCAGGGCCAAGTCCGGGGGTGAAGTCTGCAACGGTGTCGCGGCCATTCCCGCGGCCGAAAACAAAAAGGTCGTTGCCATCACCTCCGATCAGCATGTCGTCGCCGGCAAAACCATTCAGAGTGTCGTTGCCGCCGAGACCCCATAAATAGTCGTTACTGGCGCCACCGTTCATAAAGTCGTTGCCGTTGACAAACAGGGGAGTGCCGCCCGCAGGCGCGCTGACGAAGTGAGAATCAAAGAGAGCGCCGTCGACCGTGTAAAATTCAATCAGCATGCCCGAGTCGGTGACAGTGACCAGATTAGCGCCCGCGCTAGGGGGAGATCTGCCGGCCCCGCCTCGACCGGTTGTGATATATGGAAGATCTACGCCATCGCCGTTGTCGTCCCGCAAGACGAGGTCGAAGTCGTGGACATGTCCGGCGAACACGGCATCTGCCCCCCATGCTTCGAAGGGCCAGCGCATGTCGCGATCGCCGCCGCCGCCTGAGGTATATGCGGTATGATGGAAGGAGATGATGTTGTAGGCCGCGTCGGAGGCCGTTAGGCCAGCTTGGAGCCACTGAGCCTGTACCGAATCGGACTCGTTACCGTCTGGCTCTTGGCTGTTGCTATTGAGGGCAAAGAAATGCACCGAACCAGCTTGGAAATCATAATACCTCTCGATATCGGGCAAAGTGAAGTAGGATAAATAAGAGGCCAGACCAGCGTCGCTGTAGTCGTGATTGCCCAAGACAGGAAAGAAGCGGTTGATCGCGCTGCCAGGTCCAAAGGCTCCGGTGTAGTTACCGATATAATCAGAATAATATTGTCCGACGGACTGCTCATAAGTGACCGAGCTGGCCTGCACGTTGTCGCCCGCCGTAACTATGAAATCGACGTTCCAGCCGGCGACGAGATTGGCGACCGCCTGTTCACCGCTGAGGTTGGTATCTCCAAAATCGCCGAAGACGGCAAAACGGAACAGGGCCTGCGGGGCGTCGATGGCGATGGTGGCGACCGCAGTGTTGGAATTGGCAATGCCGTCGTTCACGGTGACGTTGATCACCCGGTCGGTGGTACCGGGGTTGTCACTGGTACTGTTGAAAGAGACCTGTCGTAGCGCCGTCTGGTAGTCGGCTTTGGTTGCCGATCCCGTCAGGAGGACGGTGGTCGCCGTGGATGCGGCGGAGACAGTGATGCCGGCCGGCAGCGCGGCGGCGTTCACCAGGAGCTGGTCACCGGCTTGCGCATTGGTGAGCGTGATAGTGGCCCGCTCCATATTGGCATCATCGGCATCGGCAATGACGACGTCGACATCGGTGATCGCGACCCCGCCCGCATTCTTGGTGAAGGTTGCGGCGTAGCCGGTGCCGGGAGCCGAGGCGTCGAGATCGAGGGCCGGCATGGCATTGCTGCCCGTGGGCATGACATATTCGATATGCAGCATGGGGGCTCTGGCGGCGCCGCCTTCGAAG
>CAZPUQ010000019.1:0-39946 GCA_964589785.1 uncultured Hyphomicrobium sp. | reverse complement strand
CATGGCTCGACGCAAGAAAGGCCAGCCGATCAACGGCTGGATCATCCTCGACAAGCCGCTCGGCATGACGAGCACGCACGCGCTGGCGCGCGTGAAGCGCCTGTTCGACGCACAGAAGGCCGGCCATGCCGGCACGCTCGATCCGCTCGCGACCGGCGTCCTGCCGATTGCGCTCGGCGAGGGGACAAAGACGGTCTCGTTCGCGGTCGACGGGGCGAAGTCCTACGCGTTCGCCGTGCGCTGGGGGGCGGAGACGACGACCGACGACAAGGAGGGCGCTGTCACGCAGACAAGCGACACGCGTCCCACGGAAGGCGACATTCGCACCGTCCTGCCGCGCTTCATCGGCGAGATCATGCAGACGCCGCCCGCGTTCTCGGCGGTGAAGATCGACGGCGAGCGCGCCTACGATCTCGCCCGCGAGGGAGAGGAGGTCGTGCTCGAGCCGCGCCCCGTGACGATCGACGACCTGCGCCTCATCGAGATGCCGAATGCCGATACGGCCGTGTTCGAGGCCGACTGCGGCAAGGGGACGTACGTGCGCGCCATCGCCCGCGATATGGGCCGCGCGCTTGGCTGCTATGGCCACGTCATCGAGCTGCGGCGCACGCGCGTCGGACCGTTCGAGGACGGCGACGCCTGGAGCCTCGACGAGCTCGCCGAGGAGGCGGAGGCCGGGCGGCTCATGGATCCGGATGGGCCGCTTCTTCCTGTGGAGATGCCGCTGCGCGACCTGCCAGAGCTGATAGTCACGCCCTCGGATGCGGGCAAGCTCGTGCGCGGCATGGCGGTGCTGATCCGCGGCCGCGACGCACCGGTGCTGTCGGGGCTCATGTATGCGACCTGCCACGGCCGCATCGTGGCGCTGGGCGAGATCGAGAAGGGCGCGCTGCATCCCATTCGCGTGTTCAATCTAGGATGACGGCCACACCCCTTCCTGAAAAAGAGCTTGCGGCCGCGTCCGTGCGTTGACCGGTCGGCGCCGCGTCCCATAATGCGGGCTCCGTAGATGCTCTTATTCCGGCTTATAAGGAGTGGTCCGATGAAGTTGGCTCATGGCTTGGTTGCGGCGTGTGCGATGGTCGTGGCGCTCGGCGCTCCGGTCGCACAGGCCGCCGATTGTGTAAAAAAGGGTGCCATCGCGACCGCCGGCTCGGCCGACTCGGCGAAGTGGTATGCGCTCGAGACCATGGTCCAGTCGGTGAGCTGGGGCCTGTGGCCCGGCTTCCTCGCCAACGGAAAGGTCGCGGGCTACAACGTCGTGGACGAGAAATACTCCTGCAAGCCCGACGGTGGCCAGGTCACCTGCCGCGGCACGGCGACCTTCTGCAAGAAGTGAGCATTTCGCGTCCCGCGCGGTGAGAAATCCCTTCGCCCTGGACTGTCCTGGCTGTATAAGACCCCGTCGCGGGCCCGTCCCAGGGCCCGCGATGTCTTTTATGCGACCCGGCTGGACGACATCCCGGCCGCGGCCGACCTGGGCATGAATAGGCCCGCCCAACTCCAACCTCGAAAGGAGCACCCGATGTCGGACGTAGCCCCGCACCGCAAGGCGGCCAAGGCCGCAGTCATCAAGGCCAGCGCCACCAAGGCGAACGATACCGGCTCGCCGGAAGTGCAGATCGCGGTTCTCACGCACCGTATCAACGAGCTGACCGAGCACTTCAAGACCCATAAGAAGGACAACCACTCGCGTCGCGGTCTCCTCAAAATGGTGAGCCAGCGTCGTCAGTTGCTGGATTATGTGAAGCGTAAGGACGAGCCGCGCTACCAGGGCATCATCGAGAAGCTCGGCATCCGCCGCTGATCGCCCGCGCACCGGGCCGGGTGAGGCCGATGGGATCGCGCGTCCGCCGGGGTCTTGCCCCCTCCCACCAGGAACAAATCCGTCGCGCCGGTAGCTTTGAGGCTTCCCGGCGCGATCCGCATTCGTGCTAAAGACCGCTGCGCAAACAAACGACCGAAGAACCGTAACGAAAGCTGAAAAACATGTTCGATATCCACCGCGTCGAGATTGAATGGGGCGGGCGCAAGCTCCGGCTTGAGACCGGCCACATGGCCCGCCAGGCCGACGCTGCCGTTCATGCCCAGTATGGCGAGACCAGCGTGCTCGCCACCGTCGTGGGCGCCAAGTCGGCAAAGCCCGGCATCGATTTCTTCCCCCTCACGGTCAACTACCAGGAGCGCACCTACGCAGCCGGCAAGATCCCCGGCGGATATTTCAAGCGCGAAGGCCGCCCGTCCGAGAAGGAGACGCTCGTCTCCCGCCTCATCGACCGCCCGATCCGTCCTCTCTTCGTCGAAGGCTTCAAGAACGAGGTGCAGGTCGTCGTGACGGTGCTGTCGCACGATCTTGAGAATGATCCCGACGTCGTCGGCATGGTCGCCGCGTCGGCGGCCCTCACCCTCTCCGGCCTGCCGTTTCTGGGTCCCATCGGGGCAGCCAAGGTCGGCTATATCGGCGGCCAGTACGTGCTGAACCCGATGATCGACGAGATGGCCGAGACCGATCTCGATCTCGTCGTCGCCGGCACGCAGGATGCGGTGATGATGGTGGAATCGGAGGCCAAGGAGCTGCCCGAGGACGTCATGCTCGGCGCCGTCATGTTCGGCCACAAGCACTTCCAGCCCGTCATCCAGGCCATCATCAAGCTTGCCGAGACGGCCGCGAAGGAACCCTGGGATATCCAGATCGCCGACAAGGCCAAATACTACGACAAGGTCAAGGATCTGGCCGCAGACACGTTGAAGACGGCCTTCTCGACCAAGGAGAAGGGCAAGCGCTACGATCTCGTCGCCGAGGCCAAGAAGAAGATCCTCGCGGAAATCGAAATCCCTGCGGACGATACCAGCGAGAAGGTCCTCCTCGGCGACGCCTTCAAGGCGCTCGAGATGGATATCATGCGCGGCGACGTCCTGAAGACGAAGCGGCGCATCGACGGCCGCGATCTCGTCACGGTCCGTCCCATCGTGTCCGAAGTTCATGTCCTGCCGCGCACGCACGGCTCGGCCCTGTTCACGCGCGGCGAGACGCAGGCCCTCGTCGTCGCCACGCTCGGCACCGGCGAGGACGAGCAGTACGTCGACAGCCTGGAGGGCACACGCAAGGAGCGCTTCCTGCTGCATTACAACTTCCCGCCCTTCTCCGTGGGCGAGACGGGCCGCATGGGCTCGCCCGGCCGGCGCGAGATCGGTCACGGCAAGCTGGCCTGGCGCGCCGTGCGCCCGCTGCTGCCCGCGCACGAGGAGTTCCCCTACACGCTGCGCGTCGTGTCAGAGATCCTGGAGTCGAACGGCTCCTCGTCGATGGCGACCGTTTGCGGCACCTCGCTCGCGCTCATGGACGCCGGCGTGCCGCTGAAGGCTCCGGTCGCGGGCATCGCCATGGGCCTCATCAAGGAGGGTGACGACTTCGTCGTGCTGTCCGACATCCTCGGCGATGAAGACCATCTCGGCGACATGGACTTCAAGGTGGCCGGCACGGCTAACGGCGTGACCGCGCTGCAGATGGACATCAAGATCACGGGCATCACCGAGGAGATCATGAAGGTCGCGCTGCGCCAGGCGCACGAGGGCCGGCTGCACATCCTCGGCGAGATGGCGAAGTCGATCACGGGCGCCCGCGCCGAGCTCGGCGAGTTCGCGCCGCGTATCGAGACGATCAAGATCCCGACCGACAAGATCCGCGAGGTCATCGGATCGGGCGGATCGGTCATCCGCGAGATCGTCGCGGAGTCGGGCGCCAAGATCGACATCTCCGACGACGGCACGGTGAAAATCGCGTCCGCCAACCGCGAGTCGATCGAGAAGGCGCTGGCGCGCATCCGCGGCATCACGTCGGAGCCCGAGGTCGGCCAAGTCTACAAGGGCAAGGTCGTCAAGATCATGGAGTTCGGCGCGTTCGTGAACTTCTTCGGCGCCAAGGACGGCCTCGTCCACATCTCGCAACTGACGCAGGGCCGTCCCGAAACGGTCGGCGAGGTGGTCAAGGAAGGCCAGGAGGTCTTTGTGAAGCTCCTCGGCTTCGACGACCGCGGCAAGGTGCGCCTGTCCATGAAGATCGTCGATCAGGCGACCGGGCAAGAGATTCCCCGCGCGCCGGGCGAGCCCGAGGAGCACTTCTCGGCCGAGCGTCCGCCTCGCCGGGATCGCGATGGCGGCGGCCGCGGTCGCGACCGTGGCCCGCGCCGCGAGCGTGACTGACCGCCGACAGTTTCCTGACAATAGGCGACAGACAGACGACATGTTGTCGAGGGGCGGCCGGTTGGCCGCCCTTTTTCGTTGCGGCGCGCGTGCCGGATTATCCCCGTGTGCGGGGTACGGCGGGTTAAGACCCTTTCAACGGATTCGCCCGATGCTCCCCCGCCGACGAGCGACGCACGGGGGCGCCGCCGCGCTGCCGTGGCGCGTGCGCGGTAAGCGGCCGCTGTCGTAGGATGCGGCGGGCGCAACGGGAGACGGACATCGCATGAAGGGGATCATCCTGGCCGGCGGAAGCGGCACGCGCCTCAATCCCATGACGCAGGTCGTCTCCAAGCAGATCCTGCCGGTCTACGACAAGCCGCTCATCTACTACCCGCTGTCCGTGCTCATGCTCGGCGGCGTGCGCGATATTCTCATCATCTCGACCCCGCGCGACCTGCCGGCCTTCGAGTCGCTGCTCGGCGACGGGGCCCGCTGGGGCCTCAACCTGAGCTACGCGGTGCAGCCGAAGCCGGAGGGTCTCGCGCAGGCCTTCATCATCGGCCGGCGGTTCATCGGGCAAGACCACTGCGCCATGGTGCTCGGCGACAATATCTTCTATGGCCACGGGCTCTCCGAGATCGTGGCGAGCGCCTTTGCGCCGCGTCCCGGCGCGACGGTTTTCGGCTATCAGGTCCACGATCCCCAACGCTACGGCGTGGTGACCTTCGATGCCGCCGGCCGGGCCGTATCGATCGTCGAGAAGCCGGAGA
This sequence comes from uncultured Hyphomicrobium sp., assembly GCA_964589785.1. Taxonomy (GTDB): domain Bacteria; phylum Pseudomonadota; class Alphaproteobacteria; order Rhizobiales; family Hyphomicrobiaceae; genus JAGVSR01. The sequence continues at coordinate 34,991 of CAZPUQ010000019.1, read as the reverse complement.
AGCCGCAGTCGAACTGGGCCGTCGTGGGGCTCTACGTCTATGACAATGAGGTCGTCGAGATCGCGAGCGCGCTGAAGCCGTCTGCGCGCGGCGAGCTCGAAATCACGTCTGTCAACGAGGCGTACCTCAGGGCCGGCCGGCTCCACATTGAGAGGCTCGGTCGCGGCTTCGCCTGGTTCGACACCGGCACGCCCGACAGCCTGCTCGATGCGGCCATGTACGTCGCGACGATCGAGAAGCGTCAGGGCCTCAAGGTCGCCGCGCCCGAGGAGGTCGCATTCCGGCAGGGGTTCATCGATGCCGCCGCCCTGCAGCGGATCATCGACGAGCAGTATCCCCGCAACGACTACGGCGCCTATCTCCGCTCCGTGCTCGCCGAAGGCTGAACGCCGCCGATGGCCGTACAAACGACCGGCGCCGACCCCAGCGTGGCACTCAACGTGCGTCGACGAGGCCGGAGTCGATGAGCCGCCGGTGGAACCTCGGAACGGCCATCGGGTCCTTGCAGCCGTCGTAGCGCCCTGCGCAGGCGTGGAGCAGCCGGAGGCGCTCCTTGTAGGCGTCCGACAGGGGAAGTCCCGCCGCTTGCAGCAGGACCGTGCCGAGGTAAGGCACGTCGAGAACGGCGACGTCGGGCAGGCGCGGCATGGGAAAGTTGATGCCCTCGACGCTGTAGTAGGTGAGGAAGCCCGGCGAGTTCTTCGCAAGGGCGACATCCTCGGCGAAGCTGGCCCGGCCGAACCCGAGATAGTGGCGGGTGGCGATCGGCTGGTGGTCGCCGTACTGCACGAGCAGGATCGGCTCGCCGGGAAAACGCAGCGCGAGCTGCCGCTTGAACTCCTCCAGGTCGAGGCGCGCCATCGAGAGCCGGCGCAGGTACTCGTGCATCTCCGGATGCGTTCCCGGCGTGCCGCCCGGCACGTCCACCTCGGGCTGATAGGCTTGCAGGTAGGGCCCGTGCGTCGCCATAGTGATGATGTAGGTGAAGAGCGGCTTGTTGCTCGTCCGGATGTGCGACGACAACAGGTTCAGCGCATTGCCGAAGTAGAAGTGGTCGCGCTCATTGCCGGACTTCGCGCCCTGCGCCTTCTTGTCGAAGATCTCCGGCATCCCGGCCGCGGCATAGAACTTCCCGTTTGAAACGAAGCCCTTGTCGAGCGGATAGATGACGGTGTTGCGATAGCCGCAACGCGCCAGAGCTTGCGGCAGCGTGTCATGGACACGGCCGGCCATCAGCGACTGCACGAACGGGCGCATGCCGCCGAACGAGTAGGTCGAGACACCGGCGAGAACCGAGAATTCCGTCAGCCAGGAGGCGCCTCCATAGGTCTCCACGCGCAGCTTGCGCAAGGTCCCGTCTCCGGACCGGAACATGGGATCGACGCGCTTGTCGTAGCCGACGGAGGGGAAATACTCGGGCGGAACGACCGATTCCTGATGGATCAGGATGATGTGCGGAGGCTTTCCCTTGCTCGTGCAGTCGTCGGGAACGGCAAAGAGCGGTCCGGACGCCGCATCGGCCGCCTCGATGAGCTGGCCGCGCCACAGCGTCTCGATGGTCTCCGGCCACGACGAATAGAAGGTCGAGACGACGAGGTCCTCCCAATATTGCTGGGTATGGCGGCGCTCGCCCTTCATCAGCGCGCTCCAGCCCGTGAAGACCGCGAAAACGAGCATCAAAGGCACGCCGACGAGCCGGCCGATCCGCGTCGCGTCCATGCGATAGGCAAGATAGAGGGCGAGGCCGAAGCCAAGGAGGGCCGCGATGAGGAGGACGACCTGGGCGCGGTAGGACGCCCACAGGAACGAGAGGGTCGACGACGAGGACAGGTAGAAGACGAGATCGTAGGCATGAACGGACATGTTCATGGCCTGATGCTTGGCCGCCGCGGCATGTACGACGATGGTGACGAGCAGGGTGACGAACACGGTGGCGACGAGCAGCCGGCGGGTGAGCGAGATCACCGCGAAGGCCACGAAGAGCGTGGCGCTCCAGACATAGGCGAGATGCCAGCCTGAGCCCTCGAAGCGGCGGAAATAATCTCCGACTCCGATAACCGCGAAAATCGTGATGATGCCAACGGCGCGCCAGCCGAGTTGCCAGCCCGCTGCGCTGGGGGAGCGGGCCTCAGACGCGGCCCGAGGGGTCACGAGGGTGCGATCGGTCATCGGGGGCAGCGGGTATCCGGTCGGACAGGCCGGCGACCGCGGCAGGCCCGGTCGCCTCACTCATCAAGTCGCCTCAATCATCAAACTGTCATACCCGAAGGCACAACGCCTGCGTAGCGGCATTTGTCCCTGTGGCCGCGCATTAAATTTTCGTTGGAGCAGACGGGTCGGCCGCAATTCCATCGCGGCTCACCCCATGGGATCAGCGGGCGCCGAACTCGCGGTCGACGGCTTGGCGGATCAACGCGACGAGGGCCGGCGACGTGCCGATCGACCCGGCGGAGTGGGCCTTGGCACCCGCTTCCGCGATCGCCCGGGGCACGTCCTCGCCGGCATGGAGCCCCTCGCCCGAGAAGAACCCGATGACGACGGTCGGCTCGTCATCGCGGACGAGGGCGTCCCGCAAGAACTCGGTCTCTTCCAGAAACGCCGTCTCGACGCGGGAGAAGCGGCGCTCCTGCGCGATGGCGCCGGCCGCGGCGCGCGTGGCGTCCGCCGAGGCCGGGCCGAACTTGGAGCCGTGACCGACGACGAGCAGGCGTGCCGCCTCCGGCTCGACGCCGGCACGCTTGGCCGCCGCGATCGCCTCGGCGAGCATCAGGGCCGGCAATCCGGGATCGGTCCCGAGCGGGGGCAGCACACGCACATCGATGGGGATCTTGAGTTGAGCGAGGCGCTCGGACAGCACTTTGCGGGTGAAATACCCTTCCGACATGAATACGGGAACGACGGCGAGGCAGCGCGCTCCAGAGTCGAGCGCGGCCCGCACGGCATCCTCGATGAGCGGCGCGCCGCGCAGGAGACCCGGCCAGACGCCGCGAAAGCGGCCCGCGGCCGCAAGCGCCGCGCCGTGCGCGAGGAGCGTGGCATTAGGATCGTCCCCGCCGCGGTCGCCATGGGCCGCAAGGACGACGGCGATGTCCCCGGCGGCCACCGGTGCGGGAGCAGCGGTCCGCGTACCGCCGGCAAGCATCTCTTCGACCTGCGCGCGAACGGCGGGTTCGAGCGGCAGGGTGAGCGCCATCTGCTGCCCCGCCTCCGACATCTTCTTCCAGGTCTTGTCGAGGATGCCGGCCATCTTCTGGCGATCGGTGCGGATCGCGAACTCGGCGGCGTAATGCTCGAGAAAGACGAGGCAGGCGATATCCTCCAGCGCCTGCGCTTCGGCGTCGGTCTTGAGGTGCTCCTTGCGGATGAGGCTCGCGACGCGGGCCGTCGTCTCCGCCTCGATGCCGCTTGCGGCGAGCAGATCTGAGGTCCATTCGGCATGCTTGCGCTTCAGGTCGCCGCGCCAGCGGTGATAGCCCGCGCGGTCGAGCGGGTAGCTGTCGCGCGGGACCGTCCAGCGGCGCAGGTGCTGCGCCCGGGCGGCAAGCCTCAGGGCCTCGGAGGCCTCCGGCACCAGCCGGGCGAGCATGGCGCTCATGCGCTCGGAATAGACGAGCTCGGCCGGACGCATCTGGCCGTCGACGCAGATCCGGTTGGGATCGTCCGCGTTGGCGGCGTCGATCGCTTCAAGGGCACGGGCGAATGGGGTCATGGCATGGTGTCGATTGGGCTTTGGGGCTTCAATAATTTGCGCCGGCTTGCGGAGCCGATGCAAGCGGTCGCGCCGGCAAAGCCAATCCGACGCGCCAATTGCGCCTGCAATTCCCCGGCGGCCCTCACAGCGGCGCCTTGAACACGAAGTAGGCGCCCGCGACGATCAGTGTGAAGCCGACAAGATGATTGAGGGTGATGGCCTCCTTCAGGACGAAGACGGAGAAGGCCGCGAACACCACGAGCGTGATCACCTCCTGCAGCGTCTTCAACTCGGCCGCCGTATAGGTCCCGTGGCCGATGCGGTTCGCGGGTACGGTGAAGCAGTATTCGACGAACGCGATGCCCCAGCTCACCAGGATGACCGTCAGCAGCGGCGCCGACTTGAACTTCAGGTGGCCATACCAAGCCGTGGTCATGAAGACGTTGGAAAGCGTGAGCAGCAGGATGGGGGCCAGCCAGGCCGGCGGAAGCAAGGACGCCACGTCGATGATCCTCTTGCAATGCGGAGCCGCGGCGGCACCCTGATCCCGCTATCGGGGCCGTTGTCAATCCTGGCGCGTCCATCAGATCGCGGGTGGCTAACCCTCGGCCGAGGGCTGTCGCCGCGCCGCGGCTCTGCTATAAGGGCCGCGACCGCACCGGTCCGGTCCCGTAGCTCAGCTGGATAGAGCGACAGTTTCCTAAACTGTAGGTCGCAGGTTCGAGACCTGCCGGGATCGCCACCCCGCGTGTGCAAACCCTTCAATGACTTAGACGATGATTTTGGCCAACCGGGTCGGATGGTTAGCCAATTTGCGTTTGGGATTCGTGCTCATCGTTGTCCGGCAGCTTTCGGATATCGGGGTGAGGCAGCTCGAAGCTTGAGGAGACGCGAACGGCGGAGGTCCGCTTGTCGACACGGGCACGGACTGACTCCATGGGTTCATCAAAAACAGGTGCTGGAGTAAAGCTGTGCGCCACTGCGGCCCCCTTACCTGTTAAGGAGCTTACACTTCGCGAGTTTCAAGCGAGGAACGCCTGAGACGATCGAAGATCGAAAGCGCTCTCCGCTATCTCGAGATCGAGGTGACGGACGTCAATATTTTATGGCCTGCCGAAATACTTCTAATTTCGGACGTGGTCGGCGGTGGCCAAATCGCCATCGGTCACGCGATGCTCGCGCCCCCGCAAATGGGGTTCTGATGCTGCTTCAAACGCCACGCTGGATCGATCGACACCCACGCAAGAGACGTCAGGCGGCGGTCCAGGCATTGAGTACAGCCACACCCATCGGCTCGAAATCGGCGATATTGCGGGTAACGACCGTCAGCCCATGGATTGCAGCCGTCGCAGCAATCAGTGCATCGCGCTCAGGACGCCGATCGGGGACATGAAGGCCAGCACACCGCAAGGCCACGGCCGTATCGATGGCGAGGATGCGCCCCTCAAAGTGCGGCAGGATCTGATTGTCGATCCAGGCGCGCAGAATCGCGCCTTGCGCACCATCCCTGCGTTCGACCAACCGCGCTCCGATCTCAATTTCGAGAATCGAGATCGAGGACAGGAATTGGCTCGCGGCCGGCTGTGTGCTCGCCCATGCCACGACAGCGGGATCTGCTCTTTCCGGGCGCCGGAGCTCAGAAATGACATTGGTGTCGAGCAGGAACATCAGTCGAGTTCGGCCGGTTTGAAGATACCGCTTCCGATGCGTGGCGGATCAAAGTCGAAGGCGGCAGCCTTTCCGGGTTGAGCAAGCGCCTCCAGCAGGCTCATGTGGCCACCGGCGAGGCGCTGGTACTCCTCGATTGTGAGCAAGACATGCGCCGGGCGGCCCCGGTCAGTGATGAACACCGGCCCCTTGCTTGCCGCCTTCTTGGCGCCGCTCGCGTCCTGATTGAACTCGCGGCTGGTCATGGTCGTGATGGTCATTGCCGCCTCCGCCCTCACTTGGTAAAGCTCCCGGGCAATATATGTAGATACGTAACTACATTCAAGTAGCAAGAAGTCATATAGCAATTTCAATAAGATACGTGTTCGCAGTTTTGTGCTGTCCGGCTCACCAAGCACCGATGTTTACGGCATCGAATATTACGCCGGCCCGATAAGGCCGCGCGCAATGAGCCATCCCACGACGCCCTCGGCCAAAGCCTCGGCGGAGCTCTCCGACGACTTCAGGACGATCTCGGCGGCTTCGGGCCGCTCATAGGCGGAGTCGAGGCCCGTGAACTGGCGGAGCTGGCCGCTTGCCGCGCGGGCGTAGAGTCCCTTGGGATCGCGGGCCGCGCACACCTCCACCGGGCAATCGACGAAGATCTCGACGAAGCTGCCGGGGTCGCTGATGGCGCGCGCCTGCTCGCGGTGCTTGCGCAGTGGCGAGATGGTCGAGACGATTGTGATCAGTCCCGCCTCGTACATCAGGCGTGCGACCTCGGCGGCGCGGCGGAGGTTCTCGGTCCGGTCGTCGTCACTGAAGCCCAGATCGCCATTGAGACCGTGGCGCAGGTTGTCGCCGTCGAGCGTGAAGGTGAGGCGGCCGAGGGCGTGCAGGCGCCGCTCGACGAGATTGGCGATCGTCGACTTGCCGGCGCCGGACAGGCCGGTGAACCACAGGATCGCCGGCGTCTGACCGATGAGAGCCTGGCGAGCCGCCCGGTCGACGTCGAGCAACTGCCACTTCACGTTGGTGCTGCGCGCCATCTTCCGAGCCTTCGATCGCGTTGCGTGACCATCCCCTCCGAGCAGCGAACCTTGGCCGAGAGCGTGCAAGAGCCGGGGATCGGCTAATTGGCTACTATGCCGTCCAGCACTTTCGCCGCCAAGGCATAGCTCCGGCATGGCCGAACGGCATTGTCAATGCAACTGATGGGCTACGTCCAACGGTCTGGGCGAGGCGGGCCGGCGCCAGCGGCGCGCGGAACCACACTACTAAGAAATGTTCGCCTCAAGGCTTTTTTCGTAACGATCGAGCAAGACGACCTCGGGCACATTCGAGCTTCCGCCACACTTTCGTGCGACGACGCCGGTCGGTCGGGTCGTCGGCCGATCGACATGCCACGGGTGCCACGTGCTGCGTCGCTGCCTCGCTTTCGCCAGCCTGATCCTGCTGCCGGCCGCCGCCCAGGCGGAGCCGATGAAGCTGGGCGGGCCGGAGATCAAGGAGACGTTCACGGGCTCGCACATCGAGCTCGACACTCCGCTCGGCACGACGATTCCGATCCGCTTCACGGGCGACGGCCTCATGACCGGCCAGGCCGGCAGCCTCGCCTCCGTCCTCGGCGCCGCGCAGGATCGCGGGCGCTGGTGGGTCAAGGGCAACCGCCTCTGCTACAAGTGGTTCCGGTGGTTCGAGGCGCAGGAACAGTGCATGACGATCCGCGTTCGCGACGAGCGCGTCTTCTGGCTGCAGGACGACGGCAAGCGCGGTACCGCGACCATCGTCGGCCGGCCGCCGGTCGTGACGGCCGCGCTCGAACCCCCTGCGGTGAAAATTCCCGTTCGCTCCGTGCCCGTCGAGGCGCCCGCCACCGAAAGCGCGCAAGCCCCTGTGCTCAAGTCGGCGCCGCGTCTCGCGGTCCGCCCAAAGTCGGCCGCCGAGGAGCTGGGCGTCGCCGAGGATGCGCCGGCGGACCGCGGGCTCTTCTTCGTCGGTCTCGGACTGTCGCGCGCGCTGCGCTCGCAACTGAAGATCACCTCCGCCGAGGCCGCGGATCTGAAGGCCGCCGGCCTCGTGGAGGAGAAGGCGCCGCCGAAAGCCGCGCCCGCGTCCATCACGACGAAAGCGTCCGCGGCGGCCGGCACCGCGAAGCCCATCGCCAGGACGTCCTTCGCAAGAGCGCCTTCGGCGGTGGAGCCCGCGAGCACGACTGGTCCTGCAAAGCCCGCGGCCGCGGTTCGTTCAGCGGCCGGCGCCGATGGATCTGATCTTGCCGCGCCGCCGGTGCCGGCGGTCGCCCCGGCCGCTCCGTCGTTCAGCGTCTATGGCGTGGCGGCGGGCGACGTTCTCAACATGCGCAGCGGCCCCTCCGAGGACTATGCCATCGTCGGCAGGATTCCGCCGAACGGCAATGGTGTACGCATGGTCGGTCCGTGCGTCACGTTCTGGTGCCAGATCCAGTTCCGCAATACGCGCGGCTGGGTGAACCGGTACTATCTGGCCCAGAACTGAGACCCGGCGCAAAGCCGGCGGGTCCGTCAACGTCTGTCTCACATTTTACATGCTGATGGACACCGCAGGACGAGCCGCTGTTGTCCACACGGCAGAGCGCGTTGCGGCGGCCGGACCGGCCGTACGCGCCTCTTTGCGGCAACCATTGGCCGCGCCAGCAGAAAGGCCGAATTCTTCGCAATGCGGAAATGCGACGATTAAGAGACTGTCAATTGGGAATCGTCAATTCCGCTTTAGAAAGTGAGCTGAAGATGCTAGCGTGCAACAGATGATAATGGCCGATGCGTTCTTGTGAGTCCGTTTGTGAGTGGCGTCATGATCGATATGGTTCCTGCCGGCATCCCGGTCTCCGGCTCCCCCTGCGATCGCGATGATTTCGTGGAGCCCATCGCGCGCTCGATCGAGCCGTCCGCCGCGCCGCCGAGCCGCCCGGAGTACGAGCTGTTCCTGGATCGCGGTAATTTCCTGTTCCGGGCGGGCGACCGCAAGACTCACCTCTACCGCCTCGAGACGGGCATCCTGTGCGTGACCTCCAAGCGGGCGAACGGGCCGCCGCGCGTCGTCGAGATGCTGTTTCCGGGCGGGCTCCTGTCGCTCGGCTTTCTCGAGCGTCACATTCACAGCGCCATGGCTGTCGTGCCGAGCCGCGTCTCGGTCCTGCCGCTCGAGGCCGTCGCCGATCTGTGCAAGGCCTCGCAGGAGGTGCGTGACCGGCAGGCGCTGGTGACGGAGCGCGAGTTCGCGGCTCGCCGCCGGGAGCTGGTGCCGGATAGCGACGACCTGCCCGTCCGGCGCGTCGCAGCGTTCCTCTCGGCCATGCACCACATGAATCGGCGCGAGGGCCGCAATCCGGATGTGATCCCGGAGTTCCTCAAGACGGGCGACGTCGCATCGTTCCTCAATCTCGATGTCGAAGCCCTGGCCCGCGCCCTTGCCGAGCTGCAGGAGCGCGGCCTCGTCAGCCGGGCGGAGGGCGGCGGCCTGTTGCTGCTCGATACCGGCGGTCTGGAGGAACTCTCCTCGGAGAGCTGAGTTTTTGAGAGCAGCAAGCATCGTCTTCGTGCGGCGGGGGGGCCGACGAAGACGGATCGAAATGGACCTGCCATGCGCCGCCTCCCCCTCATCTTGTCCCTTGCCACCGTGCTGTGTGCGGCCTCGGCGCTGGTCGTGGTGCCGGAAGCCCACGCGCAGTCGCTCGGGCTGTGGGGCGGCTGGGATGAAAATGGCGACTGGCAGGGCACCGAGCCGCGGCGCAGCAAGCCTCGGGCCCAGCCCTATTCCGGCGATTCGTTTTTTGGCTTTGGACTCGGCCCTCAATCGGGCAAGCCCTTCCCGACCATCATGGACGGCGGCGCGCGTCCGGCGATCGTCGGCCGTGCGCCGCCGATCGTGGCCTTCCCCAACAAGGAGGAGGCCGGCACCATCCTGATCGACAATGGGGCGCGGCGGCTCTACCTCGTGCTCGACGACGACGAGGCCTATGCCTACCCGATCTCCGTCGGCCGCGACGGCTTCACCTGGACGGGCACGGAAACAGTGAGCCGGATTGCGGACTGGCCCGACTGGCATCCGCCGGTCGAGATGCGCCAGCGCGATCCGCGCCTGCCGGAAATGATGTCGGGCGGCATCAAAAACCCGCTCGGGGCAAAGGCGCTGTTCCTCGGCAATTCGCTCTATCGCATCCATGGCACGAACGATCCGAAGACGATCGGGTACGCGGCCTCCTCGGGCTGCTTCCGGATGATGAACGAGCACGTCATTCACCTCGCCGCCCTCGTTCACGTCGGCACGGTGGTGAAGGTGGTGGATCACCTGCCCGATCCCGATGAGGTGGCGTGGAACGCGACCTCGGTGAAGCCTGCCGCGCTCGGTGCCCGCACGCGCGCTGCCGGCGATTGAGGCCGTTCCCCTTCTCAGGTCAGGCCCGTTCCAGGGCGCGCTCGAAGGCCGGGGCCTCCGGCCAGAACACATGCGCGCGGGTGCTGATCGCCGCCGGGTCGGAAGCGGTGGTCAGCAGATCAAGGCCGCCGCTGTTGCCCTCCACGAAGCGGGGGTGGCGGTGCAGGTAGTCCTCCAGGCTGTCGGCGACGACCTCGGGCTGCGACAGGATCCGCGTCGCCGGCGGCAGATGGCGCCGGAAGAGATGCTCGACCAGGGGAAAGTGCGTGCAGCCGAGGATCGCGCGATGCGGAGGTGCGCCGTTCGTCTGGGCGAGCGCGCCTGCGATTCCGTCCGCGACGAGCCCGTCCAGCTCGGCTTCCGGTGCTGCGGCCTCGATCGCCCCGGCGAGCTCCGAGCAGATCTGCTGCACGACGGTGACCTTCGGGCAGCGCTTGCGGATCTCCTCCGGATAGACTCCGGCGAGCACGGTGCGCGTCGTGCCGAAGACGGCGATCGTATCGGTCAGGTTCTTCTGAGGGTATTGCGGCGTCGTCACCGACCACGGCGTCTGCGTCGCGGCCTCGACCGTCGGGGCGACGATGCCGAGGATGTTGCAGCCGCGCCCCTTCCAGGCAGTCGCCGGCAGCCACGATTGCTGCAACTGGCGGGCGGCGACCGCCGTCGCCGTATTGCATCCGAGCACGACGAGGCGTGCTCCGCGCGTGAACAGAGCCTCGACGGCCGCGCGCGTCAGCTCGACGATCTCCGCCGACGAGCGGTCGCCGTAGGGGACGTTGGCGTGATCGCCGAGGTAGGTGAAGGAGGCTGAAGGAAACCGCTCGACGAGCGCCCTCAGCACCGTCAAGCCGCCCAGGCCGGAATCGAAAATCCCAATCATGGGCGCGATGAATGCGCCGACGCCTGTGGCGCCGTCAAGGCGCCCGCCGGGCGGCGCCTGAGGGTTCGGCGCCCAACGGCCGCTATTCTGCCGCTTCGCCCGGCGGGCGGCCCTTGGCGTGCTCCTGATCGGCCGCCTTCAGGGCATCCAGCGTCGGCATCGAGACGGTGTTATAGCCGCAATCGACGAAGTGGACCTCGCCCGTCACCGCCCCCGACATCGGCGACAGCAGGTAGAGCGCCGAGCCGCCGACCTCGTCCAGCGACGGCGTGCGGCGCAGGGGCGCGTTCTCTTTCTGGTAGTTGAAGATGACGCGCGCGTCGCCGACGCCGGCGCCCGAGAGCGTGCGCATGGGGCCGGCCGACAGCGCGTTGACGCGAATGCCCTGCGGCCCGAGGTCGGCGGCAAGGTAGCGGACCGAGGCCTCCAGCGCCGCCTTGGCGACGCCCATGACGTTGTAGGAGGGCACCCAGCGGGTGGCGCCGCCGTAGGTGAGCGTGATCAGTGATCCCCCGTTCGGCATCAGGTCGGCCGCGCGCCTGGCCACTTCCGTGAACGAGAAGCAGGAGATGACCATCGTGTTGGTGAAGTTCTCGCGCGTCGTATCGGCGTAGCGGCCCGAGAGCTCGCGCGGATCGGAGAAGGCGAGCGCATGCACGACGAAGTCGAGGCTGCCCCATTCGGAGCGGACGCGCTCGAAGACGCGGTCCACGCTCGGCAGGTCGAGGACGTTGCACTCCTCGATGATCTTTGACCCGAGGCTCTCGGCGAGCGGCACGGCCCGGCGCCCGAATGCGCCGCCCTGGTACGTGAAGGCGAGATCGGCGCCCTGGCCCGCCAGGATGCGGGCGATCCCCCAGGCGATCGAGCGGTCGTTGGCGACTCCCATGACGAGGCCGCGCTTCCCGGCCATCAGGGGTTGGGGCTTGGCAAGATCGATCTCGGACATGGGGGGCCTCGTTCTGGCACCTGGAGCGCGGCCACGGATCTCGAACCAGCCCGCGCCTTGTTTGTAAAGCTTCATACTGACGACCCTCGAGGCGAAGACCTCGGAAGGTCCCGCGCCTTCGTTGCGCCGTCAGGCAGTCCGGTCCGTCAGGCGGGCCGGTCTTTAACCATCATGGCGGCGGAACACGAGAGTCGCATTTGTTCCGCCGAAACCGAAGCTGTTCGACATCACACAGTTAAGCGCGATGTCGTCGATGCGCTTGCGGGCAATCGGTATGTCGGCGAAGGCCGGATCGATTTCTTCGATGTTGGCGCTTTCGCACACGAAGCCGTTGTTCATCATCATGAGTGAAAAGATGGCTTCCTGCACGCCGATTGCACCGAGCGAGTGTCCCGAAAGGGACTTCGTTGACGAGATGTGCGGGATCTTCGCGCCGAAGACCTCGCGGATGGCGGCGATCTCGCGCTCGTCGCCCACGGGCGTGCCCGTACCGTGCGGGTTGATGTAGTCGATCTCCGGCACGCCCCGGCCGTTGAGCCCATTCATGGCGAGCTTCATGCAGCGCACCGCGCCTTCGCCGGAGGGCGCCACCATGTCGAATCCGTCGGAGGTCGCGCCGTATCCCGCCACCTCGCCGTAGATCTTGGCGCCGCGCGCACGCGCGTGCTCGAGCTCCTCCAGGACGACGACGCCCGCGCCGCCGGCGATGACGAAGCCGTCGCGGTCCTTGTCGTAGGCGCGCGACGCCTTCTGCGGGGTCGCATTGAAGCGCGAGGACATGGCGCCCATGGCATCGAACAGGTTCGACAGCGTCCAGTCGAGCTCCTCGCAGCCGCCGGCGAAGATGATGTCCTGCTTGCCCCACTGGATGAGCTCGGCGGCATTGCCGATGCAGTGGGCACTCGTGGCGCAGGCCGACGAGATCGAGTAGTTGACGCCCTTGATCTGGAAGGATGTGGCAAGCGCCGCGGAGGGTCCCGAGCACATGGCCTTCGGCACCTCGAACGGGCCGATCTTCTTCGGTCCGCCCGACTTGATGGTAATCTCCGCCGCCTCCACGATGGCGCGCGTGGAGGGGCCGCCCTGGCCCATGATGATGCCGGTGCGCTCGTTGACGACCTCGCCGGCTTCCAGCCCCGCATCGCGGATCGCCTGCTCCATGGCGATGTAGTTCCAGGCGACGCCGGGGTTCATGAAGCGCTTGGGCTTGCGGGGGACGAGGCCCTCCCACTCGAGCTGCGGCGCACCGTGAACCTGGCACTTGAAGCCGAGTTCGGCGTACGTCTCGGCCCGCGAGATGCCCGATCTGGCTTCGCGCAGGTTCGCCACGACCTCCTGGGTGTTGTTCCCGATCGAGGAGACGATCCCCATTCCGGTGACGACCACCCGTCTCATTCCCTGCTCCCCTCGCCTTGGAGGCCCTTGCCCAGAGCCGTTGCGCTTGCTGTGGCCGCCGTCGCGCGGTTGACCGGACGCGATCAGCCCTCGCCTGCGGTCGCAGCCGCGGCATCGCCCGGCCCGAACAGTCCGACCCTGAGCTCGCTTGCGGTATAGATGACTTTTCCGTCGGCGACGAGTTGACCGTCCCCGATCGCCATCTTCAGCCGGCGCAGGATCACGCGCTTCAGGTCGACGACGTACTGCACCGTCTCCGTGGTCGGCAGAACCATGTCCGTGAATTTGACCTCGCCGACGCCGAGCGCCCGGCCGCGGCCGGGGGCCCCGAGCCAGCCGAGGTAGAAGCCGGTGAGCTGCCACAGCGCGTCAACCCCCAGGCAGCCCGGCATGACCGGATCCCCGACGAAGTGGCAGTCGAAGAACCAGTTGAGGCGCTCGTTGCCGGCAACCTTGAGCTCGGCCACGATCTGGCCCTTGCCGTGGGCGCCGCCGGTCTCGCTGATGTGGGAGATGCGGTCGAACATGAGCATCGGCGGCATCGGCAACTGGGCATTGCCGGCCCCGAACAGCTCGCCGCGCCCGCAAGCCAGCAGATCGTCGTATTCGAAGCTTCCGCGGCGTTCCGCCATGACCCGACCTGTCCCCTCCTCAAACGCCGGAACGTCGGAGTTGCGGCCATGTGCCGATCCTCCGTCCTCCCTTGGCATAATCTCCTGCCGTTCAAACGGGAAACGGGTTCTAGGTCAAGCGACCTGGGTCATGCGGACCGGATGCCGCGTCCGGTTGCAGGGACGGCGCGACACCCGTATACTGCGGCGTATACAGCGGTCAGGCGTCGCGGGTTTGCCGAAACGGCGTTCCCGGCGGGTCTGGTCGCCTTTCCGAACGGGCTGTCCGATCGGAAGTGCCCCTGACGAACCGAGCGACCGCAGAGCTGTGGAAAACGAAACCGGATCCGACGTCCTCTCCCTCGCCGACCGCCTGCGCGATGCCGGTCTGCGACCGACGCGCCAGCGTATGCTTTTGGCGGAGCTTCTGTTCTCGAAAGGCGACCGGCACGTTTCGGCCGAGATCCTTCATGCCGAGGTGATGGCTGCCGGCGAGCAGGTGTCGCTCGCCACGGTCTATAACGCGCTGCACCAGTTCACCGACGCAGGCCTCCTGCGCGAGCTCGCGATCGACGGCTCGAAGGCCTACTTCGATACCAACGTTTCAAACCACAATCACTTTTTCATCGAGGAGCGGGGCGAGCTCATCGATATCGCGGGCGAGTCGATCCGGGTCGACGGTCTGCCCGAGCCGCCCGACGGCATGCGCATCTCCCACATCGATGTGGTCGTGCGCCTCGTGACCGACGAGAACAAGAAGTAGCAGTCATCCGTCAGGTTCAACCCGGTTCGTCTCCCGAGCTGCCCCTCAGCCTGACCTCTCCCCCGTCAGTACGGCGAGAGGGACACGGTCTGCGCTGTTTCGCTGCGCGCCTTGCCCCGTAAGAATGGGAGAGGAGATCAGCTCAACGCCGCCTCGCGCAAGAGCGCGGACGGAGAGGGAGAGGATAAGGCGTAATCGTTCCGCCGGTTTTGGTCGTATGCCGGCTCAGCCACGCAGGCGGTTGCGCACGATCAGAGGCAGCTCGTCGTCCGGCGTGCTCGTGGCAGCTCCGTAGCTGCTGCGGCCCTCGTCCGCGCCCCACCAGCGGTCTGATGCCTGGGGCGTGTACGCCGGCGCGGCGGCCGCCTGCGGCGCGCGCGCGGCCGGAGAAGAAGAATAGATCGGGCTTTCGGCCGCGCGACCCTGGGTGGCGGCGATTGGGGCGCGCTGCGCGATGGGCGAGCCGCCGAACCACGCATCGATGAGGTCGAGCTCTTCGGCCGAGAGCTGGAGGCCCTGGCTGCGGCAGCGGGCAATGACGAAATTGCGGAAGCGGCTCGAGAAGAGATTGGCCGAGGCGCCCTGCTCGAACCAGGGATCGGTCTCGCTCACGACTTCGAGCACGAAGCGGACGTCGTCGCGCTTGATGGTCACGCCAAGATCGGCGGCCCGGTGCGCGATGTTCGTGAGGGTCTGGGCGCCGGTGAGGCCGTTGCTGTTGATCTCCTGCGCCATCACCTCGAAGAGCGCGCGATACTCGGGCGGCGCGAGCGGCGGAGCTTGGCAGGCGTCGTGGATGCGGGTAATCGACTGCTGGATGGTCGGGGCCTGCTCGGTGCGCGCCGGAGCGCCGGCAGGCGCGGTCTGGATCGCGGCGGGTGTCGTCGTCTTCGTTGCGGCGGGCGGCGGAGGCGCCGGCCGGGCCGATGCGGTGGCCGGCTGCTGCGGGGTGGGAGCAGGCGCCTGCGGAGCGGCCGGCGCGCGAGGAGCCGGGGCGCCGAAGTCGGACGATGGCGCGGTGAGCGGGCGCTCGGTGCGCGCGGTTCTTGCAGCCGCCGCCGGCAATGACGGCTCGGGACGCAGCGCCTCGCGGGCGGGTTCGGGGCGCCGCGCCTCCGGCTGCGTGCCGAGCTGGCGGCTGGCGTCGAAGACATAATAGGGCGGCTGCTCCGACAAGCGGATGTCGGCCGGAAGACCCTTGGTCAGCAGATTGGAGAAGCTGCCGGCGCCCGCCCAACCGGTGCCGACGGTCCGGTCGTGGCCCAGCGTGCGCACGGCACGATCGGCCAGCGCCTCGAGCGGAACCGGCTGCCCCGCGCTCCTGACCCAACCGGTCACCTCGGTCAGGATCTCGCGGCGAACCGCTTCGAGCGAGGGCGCCGGACCAGGAGCGGCCGGCGCGGACGCGACCGCCGGCGTCGGCTCAGCCGACGCTTCGGACGCCGCGCCTTCGAGCAACAGGCTGATGAGGCTCGCCTCGCGGATCTCGCCGTCCGCAATGGCCGTGTACGGCGCTGCGGTGTGGTCGTTCGCGAACACCACCGTCCGGCGTGCGTGGGCCCTGAGACGATGCAGCAGCGGCGTGAAGTCCGCGTCCCCCGACAGGATGATGAACTCGTCGAAATAGGTGTCGTGGCTGATGAGATCGCGCACATCCATGACCATGCGGATGTCGGCGGAGTTCTTGAGCTGCGAGGTCAGCGGAGGGCAGTCGATCGCCTCCATGCCCGCGCGCAGGAAGTGGTGGCGCACGAAGGGGAAGGAGTTCATGTCGGTCGAGTTGTCGGATGCATTGCGGCGCGGCACGGGATTGCCGTAGCAGCGGTTCATCACGATCCGCCGCAGCCCGGCCTGCTCCAGCCCGTTCGTCGGCGTGATCAGGCGGCCGCTCTCGATCTCGCGCAGCCACAACCCGGCATCCTTGGCGAAACGCTTGGCCGCCTCGTCGGATTTTCTCTTCAGCGACAAGTAGATATTGTCGTAGTCGATGAAGATCGTGCTCAACAGCGGGCCAGAACCCTGAGCCTTCATGTTCGCAACCCCCGTAAGGCGAATCAATGCATTGCGCGCCACTCTTGATGAGTCGGATTGGAGCGGCAAGGATGGTTCGGCCGCACGCGTCCACGCGTCAAAAAAGTTGCCGATTGTCAGTTGGTTAGCCGGGCGCGCGCGATCCAATTAGTGGTGGAAAAGTCGCCCCGCCACAATTGGGCTCGGAGGGAGACGGCGGGCGCCGTCATGCCTTGTTCTTGCGCTCGCGCAGCTCGCCGAAGACGCGCCAGTCGGCAACGGCCCCCATGCCGAGCCGCGTCCGCGTCGCGACGTTGTGCGGCCTCAGGAACACGTTGGTCTGCAGCTCCTGCTCGAGGATCGTCGGCACCGTCAGCCCGCCGGCCGCGACCGTCTGCTCCGCATCCTCGAGCCGGCGTCGCAGCAGCGCATTGTCGGGCTCGACCGACAGGCCGAAGCGGGCGTTGGCGACCGTGTACTCATGCCCGCAATAGACGCGGGTCTCGGGAGGCAGTGAGGCAATGCGGCAGAGCGAATGCCACATCATCTCATGGTTGCCTTCGAGTACGCGGCCGCAGCCCATCACGAACAGCGTGTCGCCGACGAAGGCCACCTTGTCCTGCGGCAGGAAGTAGGTGATGTGACCCATCGTGTGCCCGGGCGTGCCGATGACCTCGACGGGATGGCCGCCGAGGCGGAAGGCGTCCGAATCGTCCACCGCGACGTCGAGCCCGGGAATCCGCCCTTCCTCCAGTCGCGGTCCGATGATGCGGCACCCCGTCCGCTCCTTGAGCTCCAGATTGCCGGCCGTGTGATCGCCGTGGTGGTGCGTCGTCAGGATGTGGGTCAGTGTCCAGCCCTTGGCCTCCAGCGCCGCCATGATGGCGGCGGCGTCCGGCGCGTCTATGGAGGCCGTCGTTCCATCCTCCGTATGGAGGAGAACGCCGATGTTGTCCTTGCGGCAGAGAAAGGCGTGGATGTCGAGGCCGGGCATGCTCTGAGTGCGGGTGGAGGCCCTGAGGCCGGACGGGCGCGTGCGCGACAGTAGCTGGCGCAACCCGCCATTTCAATGCGCAGCCTCGAAAGCCGGCCTCGCCCGTGCCTATATACGGCATCGCACCGCCGGAGCTGCCGGCCCATCGAACGCAGGCTGAAACCGCTCGTCATGGAACTCGACGTCGTCGACCTCAGAAACTTCTACCAGACCCCGCTCGGACTGACGGTGCGCCGGATCGTGGGGAGCGAGGTGCGCGCGCGCTGGCGCGGTCTGCGCGGCGGCACGGTGGCCGGCCTCGGCTACGGGGTGCCCTACCTCGGACCGTTCCGCCAGGATGCCGCCCGCCTTGCCGCGCTGATGCCCGAGGCGCAAGGCGCGCTCGTGTGGCCGTCCGCCGGCCCGCTGCTGAGCGTCCTGGTCGAGGACCGGCAACTGCCGCTCGCCGACAACTCGGTGGACCGCCTGCTCATCGTGCACAGCCTCGAGGCGACCGATCGGCCGGCCACGCTCTTGCGCGAGGTGTGGCGGGTGCTGGTTCCAGAAGGCCGCCTCATGATCGTGGCGCCGAACCGGCGCAGCGTCTGGGCCCGCATCGACGCGACCCCCTTCGGATACGGCCGGCCCTACAGCCGCTCGCAACTCGAACGGCTCCTGCTCGACAGTTTCTTCACGCCGGTCTCCTGGGGCACCGCGCTGCATGTGCCTCCCGTCAATCGCCGGTTCCTTCTGAAATGGGCCCCGATGTGCGAGCGGATCGGGCGGGCGCTGTGGCCGGCGTTCGGCGGCGTGCTCGTCGTGGAGGCGCGCAAGGAGGTCATGGCCCCGATCGGCGGCAAGCGCGCGGCGGTGCGCTCGCTGCGCGAACTGGTTGCCATCCGGCGCGAGCCGGCCCGCGGCGGAGCACGGCCGAGCGGCTCCGTCAGCGCTTTCCGCGCGGCGCCAGCAGAAACACGGCCTTCTCGCCGAGCAGGTTCTGCAGCGACAGCGAGGTCTTGATCGGAAGGCGCCGGCCGCGGCTGTTGAACGCCACGGCATTCTCCACCTCCGCATCGACGAGGCCGACGAGGTCGGAGAAGTCCTTGATGGTGCACAGGTGCGAGTCCTGGCTCTCGTACCAGGCCTCGGGAAGGTTGGGCGTGCGCGGGATCCGTCCGGTGAGAAGCAGCCCGGCGCGGATCTTCCAATGGCCGAAGTTCGGGAACGACACGATCGCCTTGCGCCCGATGCGCAACAGGTTCTCCAGAACGGCCTTGGGCTGCCGGGTGGCCTGGATGGTGAGGGAGAGAATGGCATAGTCGAACGCCTTGTCGGGATAGCCGGCCAAGTCCTGGTCGGCGTCGCCCTGGATGACGGACAGGCCGCGCGCCACGCAGGCGTTCACGTTCTCACGCACGATCTCCACGCCGCGCCCGTCGACGTTCTTCTCCGAGCTCAGGAGTTCGAGCAGCGCGCCATCGCCGCAGCCCACGTCGAGAACGCGCGAGCCCGGCTCCACCATCTCGGCGATGAGCTGGTGGTCGACCCGGACCGGCTTCGTGCGCTGTTCGATAACGGTCATCGGCCTCTTCAATCCTCACGCGATGCCGCGCTTCTTGGCGGCGGCGTTGAGGAACCCGGTCACGGTCGCGAACAGCTCCGGCTCATGCAGCAGGAAGGCGTCGTGCCCCTTGTCGCTCTCGATCTCGACGAAGGACACGTTGGCGGCGACGCCGTTCAGTGCCTTCACGATCTCCTTGTTGTCGCGCGTAGGGTAAAGCCAGTCGCTCGTGAAGGAGACGACGCAGAACTGCGTCTTCGTGCCCGTGAACGCGTTGGCGAGCTTGCCGTACTCGGCCTCGAGGTCGAAGTAATCCATGGCGCGGGTGATGTAGAGGTAGCTGTTGGCGTCGAAGCGGTCGACGAATGTCGAGCCCTGGTGGCGCAGGTAGCTCTCGATCTTGAAGTCGGCGTCGAACGTGAAGGAGTGGGACTGGCGGTTCTGGAGGCCGCGGCCAAACTTGTCCTGCAGGGCCTTCTCCGACAGGTACGTGATGTGCGCGGCCATGCGCGCCACGGCGAGCCCGCGCGCGGGCCGGGCCTCGGTGCCGTAGTAGGCGCCGCCCTGCCAGTCGGGATCGGCCATCACGGCCTGGCGCCCGACCTCGTGGAAGGCAATGTTCTGCGCGGTATGCCACGGCGCGGTGGCGATCGGCATGGCGGTTGCCACGCGCTCCTTGTAGCGCGCGCACCACTGCAGCACCTGCATGCCGCCCATGGACCCGCCGATGACGCAGAACAACTGGTCGATGCCGAAGCGATCGACGAGGCGGAGCTGGGCATTCACCATGTCGCCGATGGTGATGACGGGGAAGTCGACGCCGTAGGGCCTGCCCGTCCGCGGATCGGTCGATGCGGGCCCGGTCGAGCCCATGCAGCCGCCGAGGATGTTCGGGCAGATGACGAAGAAGCGGCGCGTGTCGATCGGCTTGCCCGGCCCGACGATCGTCTCCCACCAGCCGCCCTTGCCCGTCACCGGATGCCGGTTGGCGACGTGCTGGTCGCCCGTGAGCGCATGGCAGATGAGGATCGCGTTGGACTTGTCCGCGTTGAGCGTGCCGTAGGTCTGGTAGGCGATGGTGAGCGGCCCGATCTCCTGCCCGCTGTCGAGGCGGAGGGGCTCGCTGTCGGGAAACACGATGCATGGGCTGTCGGGCCTTAACACCTGGCGCAGCGCCGCGTCCTGCTGCGAGGCCGGAGAGGGCCGGAGGGACGAGGCGTCCTGGCGGGGTTCGGGCGTGGCCATGTTCGCGCGGTCGGCTCCCGGCCGCGGCGGCGCCGGGCCAAAAACAAAAATCCCGGCCGACTTGCCCTGCCCTGTGGCCGGGCCTGTCCGTTGCCGGGAGGCGCGCGGCCCTTTAGCGAGTTGTTTAACGTGGCTGCAAGCCGGCCGGCCAAATCACCACGACGTCTGGGGTTAGATAGCCAATGGCGCCTTGCGACGCAAGTGCGCACGGTGGACGGCCTGCGCTCGGACCGCCATAAAGGTGGCTCCACGCGGCGCCAAACTGGCGCCTTTTCCGCATCGTCCGCGTCGTATACCAAGCACTCCGCGGCGCACGAGCCGCTGACCCAGGAAAGACCGGACCTCGCATGTCGACCCCAGCTCCCAGTCCGCGCCCCGGCGTGCTCGCCATCGAGGCCTATGTGCCGGGCGAGAGCAGCGTCGCGGGGGGCGTGAAGCCGATCAAGCTGTCGTCGAATGAGACGCCGCTCGGTCCGAGCCCGGCCGCCGTTGCCGCCTTCCGGGAAGCGGCGGCGAGCCTCGAGCGCTATCCCGACGGCCAGGCGACGGCCCTGCGGCAAGCCATTGGCAAGCGCTACGGCCTCGATCCGGAGCGCATCGTGTGCGGGGCGGGCTCCGACGAGCTGCTGACGATGCTCGCCCACGCCTACCTCGGTCCCGGCGACGAGGCGATCTATACCGAGCACGGCTTTCTCGTGTACCGCATCGCAATTCTCGCTAGCGGCGCGACGCCCGTGATCGCCGAGGAGACGAACCTGACGGCGGACGTCGACAAGATCCTCGCCAAGGTGACGCCGCGAACGCGCATGGTCTTCCTCGCCAACCCGAACAACCCGACCGGAACCTACCTGCCGATCGGCGAGGTACGCCGCCTGCGCGCCGCGCTGCGTGGCGATATCGTGCTCGTGCTCGATGCCGCCTACGCGGAGTACGTACGCCGGAACGACTACGAGGCCGGGATCGAGCTCGTCGCCACCACCGGCAACACGGTGATGACGCGCACATTCTCAAAGATATATGGGCTGGCCGCGCTGCGCATCGGGTGGGCCTATTGCCCCGAGGCGATCGCGGCGGTCTTGAACCGCGTCCGCGGGCCGTTCAACCTGTCGACGCCGTCGATCCTCGCCGGTGCGGCCGCGATGGGCGACGTCGCTCACACCGAGGCCGCGGTCGCGCACAACGAGGAATGGCTCGAGTGGCTCACGGCCGAGATCGGCAAGCTCGGCCTCGGCGTGACGCCGAGCGTGGCGAACTTCCTGCTCATCCATTTCCCGCGGGATGCCGGGCGGGGCGCGCCGGCGTGCGATGCGTTCCTGAAGGCGCGCGGCATCATCCTGCGCCGCGTCGGCGGCTACGGGCTGCCCGACTGCCTGCGCCTCACGGTCGGCACCGCTGACGAGAACCGCGCGGTCGTCGCGGCGCTGGCCGGCTTCGTCGGAAAGGGCGCGTGATGCCGGCTCAGCCTGCTCCCATGTTCGAGCGCGTGGCGCTGATCGGCATCGGCCTCATCGGCTCCTCCATCAGCCACGCCTGCCGGCGCGCCGGGCTGGCGCGGACGATCGTCGGCTCGGCGCGCACGGCCGAGACGGTCGAGACCGCGCGGCGGCTCGGGATCATCGACGAAGGCTTCGCCGAGGCCCAGGACGCGGTGCGGGGCGCCGATCTCATCATTCTATGCGTGCCCGTGGGGCTGTGCGGCCCGATTGCCAAGGAGATCGCTCCGGCCCTGCGGCCGGGCGCGATCCTCACCGACGTCGGCTCGGTCAAGGGCTCGATCGTGCGCGAGGTGGCGCCGCACGTGCCGGAGGGCGTACATTTCGTCGCCGGCCACCCGATCGCGGGCACGGAGCAGTCGGGGCCGGAGGCGGGCTTTGCGGAGCTGTTCGACGGCCGCTGGTGCATCCTGACGCCGGACGCCGGCACCGACCCGGCCGCAGTCGAGACGCTCAAGGTGTTCTGGCAGAGGCTCGGCTCCAACGTCGAGATCATGGCGCCCGAGCATCACGATCTCGTTCTCGCCATCACCTCGCACCTGCCGCACCTCATTGCCTACAACATCGTCAATACGGCCGCGCATCTGGAACGCGTCACCGACACCGAGGTCATCAAGTTCTCGGCCGGAGGGTTCCGGGATTTCACGCGCATTGCCGCGTCCGACCCCATCATGTGGCGCGACGTCTTCCTCAACAACAAGGAGGCCGTGCTCGAGATGCTCGGCCGCTTCACCGAGGACCTGACGGTGCTCCAGCGCGCGATCCGCTTCGGCGACGGGGAGACGCTGCACAAGATGTTCACAGACGCGCGGGCGATCCGCCGCGGCGTCATCGAGGCGGGGCAGGACACGGCGGCGCCGAACTTCGGGCGCCTGCAGTCGCAACTCGCGAAGGATGGAGCCGGCAAGGCGTGAACGTCGGGCCGGACAAGGGGGCGCGCGGACGGACCCTGTGGGTCTTCGCGTACGGCTCTCTCATGTGGCAGCCGGGGTTCCGCTATGTGGAGGCGCGGCCGGCGCGGCTCGAAGGCTATCGGCGGGCCTTCTGCATCTACTCGCTCCACTACCGCGGTACGCAGCAGCGGCCTGGCCTCGTGCTGGGGCTCGCTCGCGGCGGCGCGTGCGAGGGCATCGCGTTCCGCGTGGCGGACGAGGACGCCGCCGCGGTCCGCGCCTACCTGCACGACCGCGAGCTCATCTATGGCGTCTACCGCGAGGCGATGATCCCGGCCGATCTCACGGGAGCTGGTTCGGGGCCTGGCGCGCCGCAGCGAGTCGACGTCCTGACCTACATCGCGGAGACCGGGCATCCGAGCTATGCCGGTGCCGTGCCGCTGCGGCGTCAGGCGGCGATCATCCGCGCCGCCCGGGGCAAGGCGGGCAGCAACCTCAGCTACTTCGCCGCCACGCTGCGCAAGCTCGGCGAGCTCGGCATTCGCCAGCGCGACCTGGAGCGGCTGGCGGTGGTCGTCGGCGTGGGGAAAGGCGTGGGCGGGGACGGGCCGAGTGGCGCGGCCGAGCTTGCGAGCCTGGACGGCCGCTGCCGTGCGCTGGCGGCGCGGCGCGGCGCGAAGCCGAGCCCGGTCCGCGCCGATCGCCGGCATGCGTTCGCCTACCGGCGGCGGCTTTCCCCGTGAACGCGAAAACGGCAGCCGGGGGAAGCGGCTGCCGTTCGGGGAGAAGGGAATGCGACGCAGGAGAAGCTTACATGCCGGCCGCGACGTTGGCGACGATGCCGCTGCAGTGGCCGGTGCGCAGGTCCGTCTCGATCAGGCGGCTCTGCTTGGCGTTGGGGGCCAGAAGATGCACGTGGACCTCGTTGGCGCCGAGCTCGGCGCCGCGGCGGCGGATCTCGGCGAGGTTCAGCGACGCGGCGGTGTTGCCGACGCGGCCGATGGCGAGCACGAGCCGCCGGCCCTCCGCGTCGCGGTGGACGAGGATGTAGTTGCCGGCCGGGAGCGGCGGGCATTCGAGCAGGCTGTAGATCGTGTGGACGTAGCGGCGGCCCGAGGCACCGCTCCAGAAGTGGAAGCGCTCGGCGATGTCGGCCGCATCCTCGAGGTCAGGCATCTGCGGGCGCAGGCCGGCGAGGGCCGTCGCGCGGGCCGCCTTGAATTCCAACAGCGAGATGATCTGTGCCGCCATGCTGCTCACATCCCTGAACCCGACCGTTGACCGGCCTTCTACGCCTCAATTCGTCGCCGATGATCCTCATCGAAAAGTCTGGATGAAGTGTGGCTCGATCCTTGTCATTTTGTGGCAGGGTGAATGGGGCGTTAGCGGCTGTGCAAGGCCGGCACGGATGTCGGGACGGGCCGGCGCGCGGCACCACTAAGGCTCAGCCGCACCTCGAAAAACCGCAGGTGCTGCAGGTCCAGCAGTTATCGCGCTTGACGAGGGGAGCCGATCCGCAGCGCGGGCACCGGCGACCGCCCGCCACTTTTCGGGCGCCTTCCCTCGGCTCGTCCGCCCCCACGGCCGCGGACGACTCGGCATCGCGGCCCGATTCGCCGTCCACGGATTCGAGACGGGCGGGTGGCAGGAAGCCGATGCGCCGCATGTGGGTCTCGATCACGTCGCCGATCGCCGCCAGCAGGCTCGGGACGTAGCGCCCTCCGATGAACCGTCCGCCCTGGGGGTCGAAGACGGCCTTCAGCTCCTCGGCCACGAAGGAGACGTCGCCGCCGCGGCGGAAGACGGCGCTGATCATGCGCGTCAAGGCCACCGTCCAGGCATAATGCTCGAGGTTGCGCGTGTTGATGAAGATCTCGAACGGACGCTTGCGCGGCGGCGCGCCGGGCTCGCCGCTCTCGACCTCCAGATCGTTGATGGTGATGTAGAGCGCGTGGTCGCTGTCCGGCCAGCGCAGCTTGTAGGTCGAGCCGGAGAGCACCGGCGCGCGCTCGAGCGGCTTCGACAGGTAGACGACGTCGCCGGCGCCGGCGCGGCCGGCGGGTCCCGGAACGGGCGTGGCCATGACGGGCGGAGCCGCCACGGGGGCGGCGACTGCGGCCGGTCCGGACGCGGCGGCCTCGGGAGGAAGCGAGGCCGGCGCGGCGGGGGCAGCCTCCGCCGGCGACAGGACGGCCCCCGTCACCGGGTTCGGCCGGTAGGTCGTGCAGCCCTTGAGCCCGAGGTCGTAGGCCTCGCGGTAGACCGACACGAAGTCGGCGAAGGGGATGTCGACCGGGCAGTTGATCGTCTTGGAGATGGAGCTGTCGACGTGGCGTTGCACGGCCGCCTGCATGCGCAGATGATCGCGCGGGGCAAGGTCGTCCGCCGTCACGAAGGCGTCGGGCAGCGCGTCCATGCTGCCACCGCCGCGCCGGTAGAGCGCGTAGGCGTAATCCTCCAGGACCTCCTCCCGGATGGCGCCCGAGGCCTCGCGGATGCGCCGGAGCATGCGCCAGTCGAACACCGGCTCGATGCCGCTCGACACGTTGCCGGCGAACAGCGAGATCGTGCCCGTCGGGGCGATGGAGGTGAGGCAGCCGTTGCGGATGCCGTGCCGGGCGATGGCCTTGCGCACGTCCTTGTCGAGGGCCGCGACGTGGGGCCGCTCCAGATAGCGCTCGCGGTCGAAGAGCGGGAAGGCGCCTTTTTCGCGCGCGAGCTCCGCGCTCGTGAGGTACGCCGCGCGCGAGATGGCCCCCATCCAGTCGCCCGCGAGCTTCACCGCGCGGTCCGATCCGTAGCGCACGCCCAGCATGATGAGCGTGTCGGCGAGCCCCGTGAGTCCGAGCCCCACGCGGCGCTTCGCCTTGGCTTCGTGGCGCTGCGCCGGCAAGGGATAGCCCGACACGTCGATGACGTCGTCGAGGAAGCGGACGGCGGTGCGCACCCGCTCCTCGAGGCGGGGAAGATCGAGCGCGGCATCGGCGGCGAACGGCCGGGTCGCGAAGGCGGTCAGGTTGATCGATCCGAGCAGGCAGGCCCCGTAGGGCGGCAGCGGCTGCTCGCCGCACGGGTTGGTGGCGCTGATCTGTTCGAGGTAGCCCAGATTGTTCTCGCGGTTGACGCGGTCGATGAAGATGACGCCGGGCTCGGCGTAATCGTAGGTGGCGCGCATGATGCGGTCCCACAGGCCGCGCGCGGACACCTCGCGATAGACCTTGCCGTCGAAGACGAGCGGCCAGGGCGCATCGCGCGCAACCGCGTCCATGAAGGCGTCGGTGACGAGGACCGAGAGGTTGAAGTTGCGCAGAAGCGAGGGATCGCTCTTCACGTCGATGAAGGCTTCGATGTCCGGGTGGTCGCAGCGCATCGTGGCCATCATCGCGCCGCGGCGGGAGCCCGCCGACATGATGGTGCGGCACATGGCATCCCAGACGTCCATGAAGCTCAGCGGGCCGGAGGCATCGGCGCCGATGCTGCGCACGAGAGCCCCGCGCGGCCTCAGCGTCGAGAAATCGTGCCCGATGCCGCCGCCCTGCTGCATGGTGAGGGCCGCTTCCTTCACGTTGTCGAAGATCGACGCCAGGTCGTCCTCGATCCGACCCATGACGAAGCAATTGAACAGGGTAACGTCGCGTCCCGTGCCGGCGCCGGCAAGGATGCGGCCGGCGGGCAGCAAGCCGAAGTCGGAGATGGCCTCGAAGAACCGTTCGGCCACGGCGGCGCGGGCCTTCCTGCCGCCGGGCTCGGCGGACGCCACCGCGCCGGCAACGCGGCGGAACGTGGCCTCCAGATCGGCGTCCGACGCGACGCCGCCCGTGGGGCCGCCGTTCGCGGGCACCTTGAGGCGGTACTTCTGTTCCCAGATCTCGCGTGAGATCTCAGCCGGGAACGCGACACGGTCGCTCATGGGTTGGCCATCATGGGTTCGTCATGGGCAGGTTACTCATGGCCGGATTGCTCCGCCCAAAGCTTCGGCAGGCGCTCGAGCAACGCTTTGAAATGTAGGCGCTTGCGCGTTAAACGTCAATGAATGTTCTTCTATTGTTTATATTTTGTTCCTAAAGGCGTCACATTTGCGAAAAGGGGGCGCGAGGCGACGTCAGGGGGCTGGCGTGTGGGACGGCACGGGTGGCGGCATAGGGGGCGGATGTGGCGCCGCCAGCGCTTCGGCGACGAGCGCGCGGCTCGCGGTCTCGAGGGCGGTCTCGATGCGCTCCTTGGCGACCTTGCGCGGCAGCCCCGGCGGCACCGGCTGCAGAAACGCGACGACAATGGTGCCGGGATAGCGCATCCATTTGCGCCGCGGCCAGAACAGGCCCGAGTTGAGCGCGAGCGGCACGCACGGAACGCCAAGGGCATCGTAAAGCGCGAGGTAGCCGGGCTTGTAGTCGGGCGGCGCGCCGGGCGCGGTGCGCGTGCCTTCGGGGAAGATGACGACCTGCCGTCCGCCGGCGATCCGGTCCTTCGCATCCGCCACCATCGCCTTCAGCGCGACCGCCGCCTTGTCGCGCTTAACGCGGATGTGGGCGAACTTGACGCAGAACCAGCCGTAGAACGGGATCCACTTGAGCTCGTCCTTCAGGACCACGGCCGGATCGTCGAACAGCGGGATCAGGGCGAACGTATCCCAGGTCGACTGATGCTTGGCGACGACGAGCACCGGTCCGTCCGGAAGGTTCTCCCGGCCGCGCACCTCCATCTTCGTGCCCACGATCACGCGCAGCAGCCAGGTCGCGATGCGCGCGTGCAGCTTGAGCCCCGCCATGGCCCAACTGCGCGGAGCAAGCAGCAGCCACGACAGAAAGACGAGCATCACCCCCGTCACGAGGTAGAAGGCACACGCATAGATGAGCGAACGCAGCATCGATCAGCCAGGCGGGACGATCGATCCCCGCGCCGGGCCAAGCGCGGCTGGAGGATCAAGACTTCGGGGCGCGATCGCCATTCGCTGCGGCGAGCGACCCGCTCCCGGAGGGCGCCACGACGCGGTGAAGGGCATAACGGGCCGCAGATGGCAGGAACTTCACGTATTCCGCAACCAGATTCCGCATCGTCACCGGCGACAGCCACCACGCCTCGGTGTCGAACGCCATGGGAGTCACCGTGTGCGGTATCAGACCCATGTCCGGCGTGATGCGCGACAGCTCTACGAGCGTGCGCGGCATATGGTAGTTGGAGGTCACCACGATCAGGGACCGATAGCCGTGCGCCGCAGCCCACGTCTGAGTCTCGGCGGCGTTGCCGATCGTGTTGAGCGCGGTGTAGCCGAGGTCGACGCAGCAGTTGAACGTCTGTTTGTCGAGACCGGTGAGGCGAATGAGGTCCGACTCGCCGGTCTGCGTGTTGACGCCCGAGATGAGCAGGCGCTGGCCGTAGCCGTCTTTCAGGAGGCGGGCCGCCTCCTTGATGCGGGACTGCCCGCCCGTCATGACCACGATGCCGTCCGCCTTCTCCGTCGCCGACACGGGCGTGCGCATCACGTTCGCGGCGAAGACGAGAAACCCGAACGCCGCGGCCCACAGGACCGCCGCCAGGATCACAGCCGAAGTCTGCAGCGCGCGAGACATGCAGTTCATAGGCGCTCAGCGCCGGACCTCCACGAGTCGATACCAAGATTAGCAGACTATCCGATTTGGCCGGCGCTGTGACGTCAAATCAAAACGGCGTTTGCAGGTGCCGGTCAGCAAGGCAAAAAATCGGTTCCCGGAACAAGGCGGCGGGTGCGGCAGCGGCTCCGGTCCGATGCGCGCTCAGCGCTTGGCGTTGAGGATGCGGTAGACGCCGAACCGGCTCGTGAGCATGCACAACGCGGAAATGATGACGACGACGATGCCGAGCAGCAGGAAGCCGGCTGTATCGAGCGAGCCCGAGCCGATCAGGCGGTGCATCTCGGCCATCATCACGGGGCCGCCGCCGAGGATTTCCATCACGATCGGCATGGTGAGGAAGACGAGCGCGGCGAGCCCCGCGCCGACGCAGCCTGCCCGGATTCCGAGGCGCAGGAAGTGTTTCTCGAACTCGTGTGCGATGAAGCGGTCGTTGGCGCCGACGAAGTGGAGCACCTCGACGATCTCGCGGTTGGACGCCATGGAGCTCTTCGTGGCCGAGATGATGATGGCGGTGGTGGCGGCCGCGACAAGAACCAGGATCGCGATGCCGCCGAGCGCCAGCGAGCGCGTGACGGTCCGGATCTGGCGCTGCCACTGGCGATGGTCGTCGAGCGTCACACCCTCGAACGTCTCCGCGAGCGTCTTGCCGATGGCGGCGACGTCAAGCCCCGCGTCGCGGTCGACCTCGACGGCGACGAGGCGCGGGACGGGCAGGGCCTTCAGCGCGTCCGACTTGCCGAGCCAGGGCTCGAGCAGGGCGGTCGAGTCTGCGAGCGCCAGCGCGCGCGCGGAGCGCACGCCGCTCGTCCTGCCGAGAAGCTCGGTCACGTCGCGCAGGGTCTTCTCGGTGTCCGTGCCGTCACGCGGCGAGACCTGCACCGTGATCTCGCTGGCGAGGTCTTTCAGCCAGGCGTCGGCGGACTGCTTGATCATGTAGACGGCGCCGGCCGTGAGGCACGCGAGAAAGCACATGATGGCGATAACGAGCGTCAGCGAGCGGCCGGTGACCGATCCCGCCGGGACGATCGGGGCGTTGAGCTGCGCCTTGCCGCGCCGGCGGGGCGGATCGTCGAACTCCGGCCGGGGATCGGGCTCGAGCCGCGGCGGGGCGGTCTCCGGATAGAGCGCATAGCCCTGGTGGTCGCGGTCGGACACGTGCGTGCCCGGGATCGTGCGCGTGTGGTCGCTCGCGGGCCCCGTCGCCGGATCGTCGTCGTAATAGGGGGCCTCGGCGGGATAGCCGCCGTGGGGCGCGTGCCGCGCCTTGTCAAATGATCCGGACATGGCCGTTGTGCAGTTCCAAGCGCGGCGCCTTGAACTGCCGCATGAGCTGATGGTCGTGGGTGGCGATGACGACGGACGTGCCGAGGCGGTTGAGCTCGATGAACAGGCGCAGCAGGCGGCGCGCCATCTGCGGGTCGACGTTGCCGGTCGGCTCGTCGGCGAGCAGGATCTCCGGCTTGCCGATGACCGCGCGGGCGATGGCGGCGCGCTGCTTCTCGCCGCCGGACAGCACCGAGGGGTAGGCATGCATGCGGTCGCCGAGGCCGACCCACTGCAAGAGGTCCGTCACGTCCTCGCGGTAATCGTCGATGCGCTTGCCGACGACGCGCAGCGGCAGCGCCACGTTCTCCCAGGTCGTCAGATGGTCGAGCAGGCGGAAGTCCTGGAACACGATGCCGATGCGGCGGCGAAGCTGCGCGCGCTTGGACGTCGTCACGCGGCTGATGTCCTGGCCGAACATCTCGATGCGGCCGCGGGTCGGATGCAGCGACATGAAGAGGAGGCGCAGCAGCGACGATTTCCCCGCTCCCGAAGCGCCGTGCAGGAAGTGGAACGAGCCGGGCTTCAGCTCGACGTTCACGTCCGAGAGCACATCGGGTCCGCGGTCGTAGGCGAGCGCGACGTTCGAGAGCCGGATCACAGGTTTCCCGCGGGTTTGATCGGTGCCGGATGTGGGCGGGTTATGCAGCCAAAGCGCCCTCGTGATCAATCGATTACGATTGTGGCGGTGTCGTGTGCGGGCGGCGTCGCGGCGATTTGCCGTGTCGAGGCTTGAAGATTGCGGGCATCCGGCCGATACCATCATAGCCGAATCAGGGTTTTAGGTAGCGGAAAGGCCGCGCATGACCACGGACGCCACCACGACCGACACCGGCGTCGAGATCGTCTACTCGGCCGAGGACATCGCCCGCCGCCTGGACGAGCTGGCGCGGCAGGTGAAGGCGGCCGGGATGCGCAACCTCCTCGTCGTCGCCGTCCTCAAAGGCAGCTTCGTCTTCGCCGCCGATCTCATCCGCGCGCTGCACCGCGTGGGCCTGGAGCCCGAGGTCGATTTCCTCACCCTGTCGAGCTACAAGAAAAGCCGGACGTCGTCCGGGCGCGTCGAGATCCTGCGCGACCTCGACCTGACGGTCGAGGGCCGCAACGTGCTGATCGTCGACGACGTCCTCGACAGCGGTCGCACGCTGGCCTTCGCCAAGGACCTGCTGGCGGCGCGCGGAGCGGCCATGATCCGCACCTGTGTGCTGCTCGAGAAGCAGGTGGCCCGCGCGGTGGCCGTCGAGGCCGACTTCAGCGCCTTCGAGTGTCCCGACGAGTTCGTCGTCGGCTACGGCATGGACGTGGCTCACCGCTATCGCGAGCTGCCGTTCGTGGGGCGCATCACCAAGCATTGATGAGACGCAAGGACGAGGGCGTTGACCGGGCGGGCACGGCGTTGCGAAGGGGAGGTTCTCATGGCGCGCATCCTGCTGGCGGACGACGATGGCATGGTGCGCGACCTCTTCGAGCGGGTGCTCGCGGCGGGCGGGCACGAGGTGCGGATTGCCCAGGACGGCCAGGAGGCGCTGGCGATCGTCGAGGCCGGCGCGGTCTTCGATATCCTGGTGACGGACGTGAACATGCCCGGCCTCGACGGTATCTCGCTCGCCAAGAAGGTGCTCGCCGCGCGGCCCTCCGTCCGCGTGCTCCTCATGAGCGGATTTACGGAGGAGCTTCAGCGCGGCAGCGCCGAGATCGCAGGACGGGTCGCGACGCTGACCAAGCCCTGCTCGATCGAGGACATCCGCGCCGGTCTGAAGGCGCTGCTTGGCTGACGGCGCAGAGGCGCGCGCCGCCCCCGATTAGCCGCCGGTCACGCTCATGTGGCGGGCGACGGCCGGCCTCCTGGTCTTGCGGTCGATGACGAAGTCATGCCCTTTGGGCTTGCGGGCGATGGCAGCGTCGATCGCCTCCATGAGCAGCGCATCGTCGCCCGAGGCGCGCAGCGGTGCGCGCAGGTCGGCGGCATCATCCTGGCCTAGGCACATGTAGAGCGTGCCGGTGCAGGTGAGCCGGACGCGGTTGCAGCTTTCGCAGAAGTTGTGCGTCATCGGCGTGATGAAGCCGATCCGGCCGCCCGTCTCCCGCACCTGCACATAACGCGCCGGCCCGCCCGTACGGTAGTGGATGTCGTCGAGCGTCCAGCGTGCCATCAGCCGCGCGCGCACGATCGAAAGCGGCAGGTATTGGTCCGTGCGGTCGCCGTCGATATCGCCGAGCGGCATCGTCTCGATGAACGTCAGGTCGGCGCCGCGCCCGTGGGCGAAGCGGACGAGATCGTCGAACTCGTCCTCGTTGACGCCCTTCAGCGCCACGGCGTTGATCTTGACCTTGAGACCGGCGCGCTCCGCCGCCGCCAGGCCGTCGAGGACAGTCGCCAGGTCACCCCACCGCGTGATGGCCTTGAACTTGACCGGGTCGAGCGTGTCGAGCGACAGGTTGATGCGCTCCACGCCGCAGGCCTTGAGCTCGGCGGCATACTTCGCGAGCTGGCTGCCGTTGGTTGTCAGCGTCAGCTCGTCGAGGCTGCCCGCCTCGAGGTGGCGCGACAGCGACCGGAACAGCGACAGGATGTTCTTGCGCACCAGCGGCTCGCCGCCGGTGACGCGCAGCTTGCGCACGCCGCGCCTGACGAACGCCGAGCAGAGCCGCTCGAGCTCCTCGAGCGTCAGCAGATCCTGCTTGGGCAGGAATGTCATGTTTTCCGACATGCAATAGACGCAGCGGAAATCGCACCGGTCCGTCACCGAGACGCGCAGGTAGGTGACCGATCGCCCGAACGGGTCGATCAGGCCGGGCGCGGGGGATGAGCGGTTCGAGCCCATGGGCAAAGGCAAGCCTTTGAGCAGACGGAAGGCCGGTTTAGCGGCCGGTTCCCTGAATTTAGCGATGCGGGGTGGGAGATCAAGGCGACATGGACCGTCGCCGATGCGGCCAAAACGGTGGCCGGTCGCTTGTCCGCAAGGCGCGAGCGCGGTACTGATACCGCCCAAATTCAAACGATCCCGTCGCCATCGGCTCCTTTGGCCGTAGCACGCGGACAAGGGGGAGACGCATGACGGAAACGCGTTCGATGCCGGCGGACGCCGGCGCGGGCCTGCTCGACCGTGAGCGCATCGTCGCCACGGCAGGGTTCAATCGCTGGATGGTGCCGCCGGCGGCGCTCTGCATCCACCTCTGCATCGGCATGGCCTACGGCTTCTCGGTGTTCTGGAAGCCCTTGGAGAACGCCCTTCTGGGCGCGGACGGAAAGCCGCTGCCACTGTGCTCGGCGGGGGCGACGACCTTCGCCGAGAAGGCGGCGGGCACGCTCACCGCTCTGACGGCGACGGACTGCAACTGGAGCCAGTTCGACCTCGGCTGGATGTATACGTTCTTCTTCGTGCTGCTCGGCGTCTCGGCCGCGATCTGGGGCGGGTGGCTGGAGCGGGCGGGGCCGCGCAAGGCCGGCTTCGTGTCGGCGGTGTGCTGGTGCGGCGGCCTCCTCATCTCGGCGCTCGGCGTCTATCTTCACCAGCTCTGGATGATGTGGGTCGGCTCCGGCATCATCGGCGGCATCGGCCTCGGCCTCGGGTACATCTCGCCGGTGTCCACCCTCATCAAGTGGTTTCCAGACCGGCGCGGCATGGCGACCGGCATGGCCATCATGGGCTTCGGCGGCGGCGCCATGATCGGCTCGCCCCTGGCGACGTACCTGATGGGTCTGTTCAAGACCGCAACCAACGCCGGTGTCTGGGAGACGTTCGTCGCCATGGCCGCGATCTACTTCGTGTTCATGATGATCGGCACCTTCCGCTATCGGGTGCCGCCGGCCGGCTGGAAGCCGGAAGGCTGGGAGCCGCCGACGAACGCGCACGCCATGATCACGTCCAAGAACGTGCATCTCGACAACGCGCACAAGACGCCGCAGTTCTGGCTGCTCTGGATTCTCCTGTGCATGAACGTGTCGGCCGGCATCGGCATCATCGGGGCGGCCTCGCCGATGCTGCAGGAGACATTCGGCGGCGCGCTCGCCGGGGCGCCCGGCGTCGGCTATCTCGACATGAAGAAGGATGCGGCGCTCGCTGCCGCCGCGACCGCCATCGGGGCGGGCTTCGTCGGCCTGATCTCGCTCTTCAACATCTTCGGCCGCATCGCGTGGGCCTCCTCCTCGGACCTGCTCGGCCGCAAGACGACCTATTTCATCTTCTTCGTGCTCGGCGGGCTGCTTTACGTGCTGGCCTCCTTCTCCGCCGACTGGAAGGTCCTGGCGCTTTTCGTCGGCGCGTTCTGCATCATCGCGTCCATGTACGGCGGCGGCTTCTCGACCATCCCGGCCTATCTCGCCGACATCTTCGGAACGCAGTTCGTGGGCGCCATCCACGGCCGCATCCTGACGGCGTGGTCGACGGCCGGCATCATCGGGCCGGTGATCGTGAACTACATGCACGACACGAGCGTCGAGGCCGGCGTGGCGCCCGACCGGATCTACGGCCCGATCTTCTACACGCTCGCCGGCATGCTGGTGATCGGCTTCATCGCCAACCTGCTGGTGCGCCCCGTCAATCCCAAGTGGCACATGACGGACGAGGAGCTCGCCATCGAGCGCAAGAAGCTGCACGAGAGGGCCGAGGAGGAGGTGTCGGGCTCCTATGGCATCGGCCGCGGCGGGTTCGACGCGAAGGCGGCCGCCTTCTGGCTGCTCGTTGGCATCCCGCTTGCGTGGGGCGTCTGGGAGACGGCGGCGAAGGCAGTCGTGATGTTCCGTTAAGGCTCACGGTCGCGCGAATGCGGCAGCTGCGCTCCGTCACGTGACGGCTGGACAGGCGTAATGCGGCATTGGCGTTCCGGAATGATGCTCTTTGGCCTCGGTGCGGTCCTGGCCGCGCTGGCGTCGATTAACCCGACGGCGACCCGGGCGGCCGTCGATCAGGACGCATCGCCATCGCCGGGGCGCTTCCGGGTTCTGCCGCCGGGCGGCAAGGCGGTCCGCAAGCTTCCCGTGCGGGAAGCCGTGCTGACGCAAGCGGTGCGCATCAACCGGACCGAAGCCGACGCCTTCCTCCGCCGCGGTTTCGCCCGGGCGGGCCTTCTTGGGCTTGCGGGCTTTCTTGGGCTCGCCTGGATCGGCTATCGCTTGTCGGGTTCCACGCAAGGCCGGCGCAGCACTTCGGCCATGAGAGCCGCCGCCGGATCGCCGGCGTCGGGCGGTGCGGTGACTGCGTTCGGCAATCCGAGGTCGCGCGGGTAGACCGCAAAGCCCCGCTCCGCCGGCCGGTCCGGGCAGAGGGGCGCCACCAGACGGAGTGTCGCGAAATGCGCGGCGGCCTGGCGGAACGTCTCCCAGTCCTCGGGGTTCGACGACCACATCGGCACGAGCATCGTCGTTGCCGGCGTGCGGCTCGCGAACGCGAGGCCCTTGGCGAGCGAGATCGGATCAGCCAGGTCGACGCGCACCGGCATGAGCGTGACGGGGCTTGCATCCGGCAGCAGCCTCACCATCGCGCGCACGCGATCGGTCTCCGCGCCCGCGACGGCGTAGGGCAACGG
>CAZPUQ010000018.1:0-40050 GCA_964589785.1 uncultured Hyphomicrobium sp. | reverse complement strand
GGTCGGTGTTCATGCCGATGCCGAAGCGCATGCGCAGCACGCGCTCCTCGCGCGGGGTGAGGGAGGCGAGCACGCGCGTCGTCGTCTCGCGCAGGTTCGACTGGATCGCCGCGTCGATCGGGAGCACCGCGTTGCGGTCCTCGATGAAGTCGCCGAGATGGCTGTCCTCCTCGTCGCCGATCGGCGTTTCGAGCGAGATCGGCTCCTTGGCGATCTTCAGGACCTTGCGGACCTTCTCGAGCGGCATGGCGAGCTTCTCGGCGAGCTCCTCCGGCGTCGGCTCGCGGCCGATCTCGTGCAGCATCTGCCGGCTCGTGCGCACGATCTTGTTGATCGTCTCGATCATGTGCACGGGGATGCGGATGGTGCGCGCCTGGTCGGCGATCGAGCGCGTGATCGCCTGCCGGATCCACCACGTCGCATAGGTCGAGAACTTGTAGCCGCGCCGGTACTCGAACTTGTCGACGGCCTTCATGAGGCCGATGTTGCCCTCCTGGATGAGGTCGAGGAACTGCAGGCCGCGGTTCGTATATTTCTTCGCAATCGAGATGACGAGGCGCAGGTTCGCCTCGACCATTTCCTTCTTGGCCTGCCGGGCTTCGCGCTCGCCCTTCTGCACGGCCCTGACGATGCGGCGGAACTCGGGGATCTCCAGGCCCGTCTCGGTCGCGAGGTTGTGGATGTCGCCGCGGATGCGCTCGATGCCGCCGCGCTCCTGCTTGACGAGGTTGCCCCACTTCTTGCCCTTCGTCGCGATGCGCTCGATCCAGGTCTGGTCGAGCTCGTTGCCGAAGTACTCGTCGATGAAGTCCTGGCGCGCGACGCCGTAGCTGTCGGCGAGCCGCATCAGGCGCCCCTCGAAGCCGACGAGGCGCTTGTTGATCGAATAGAGCTGCTCGACGAGGCTTTCGATGCGCGCGTTGTTGAGCGACAGCGATTTCACGTCGGCGATGATCTCGTCGCGCAGCTTCTCGTAGGCCTTCTGCTGCTGGCGCGAGCCCTGCTCGCCGGCCACCTGCTGCTCGAGCTTCTTGTCCTGCTGCTTGCGCAGCTTCTTGTAGGTGTTGGCGATGCGGTCGAAGGTTTCGAGGACCTTGGGCTTGAGCTCCGCCTCCATGGCCGCGAGCGACAGCGCGTTCTCGAAGTCCTCCTCGTCCTCGCTCATCTCGCCGCCGGCTGCGGCACCGTCTCCGTCGGCGGCCTCGCCCTCGCCTGGCGCGGCCTCCTCGCCGGCCGCCGGCGCCTTCGCCTCGGGCCCCTCGTAGGTCGCTTCCAGATCGATGATGTCGCGCAGCAGGATCTTGCCCTCGTTGAGCTCCTGCATCCAGATGATGATCGCCTGGAAGGTCAGCGGGCTCTCGCACAGGCCGGCGATCATCGCCTCGCGTCCGGCCTCGATGCGCTTGGCGATCGCAATCTCGCCCTCGCGCGACAGGAGCTCGACGGAGCCCATCTCGCGCAGGTACATGCGCACGGGATCGTCCGTCCGCTCGGTCGGCTCGGCGCGGGTCTCGGTCTTGACGAGCGCGGTGGAGGCGGCGAGCGCGCGGCCGCCCTCTTCGTCCTCGCCGGCATCGTCGACGGCATCGGCGCCTTCCTCGGTCTCCTCCTGGTCGACGACGTTGATGCCCATGTCGGACAGCATGGCCATCGTGTCCTCGATCTGCTCGGAGGACACCTCCTCGGACGGGAGCACGGCGTTGAGCTCGTCGTAAGTCACATAACCGCGGGCCTTGGCGGTCTTGAGCAGACGCTTCACCGCCGCGTCCGACAGGTCGAGCAGCGGGCTGTCGCGCTCGGGCGCCTCGGCGGCAGGCTCCTCCGAGCGCGGCGCGGCGACGGGCGCGGCGCGCTTGGCGGGGGCGGCACTGGATTTGGTCTGCGGGGCGCGGCTCATATGGTCTTGCCTCTTAACGGGGCTCTCAAGGAAATTGCGCTATGACGGTGCGGCGCTGCCTCATCGGGAGCGGCCGCAGGACCGGCCAGCGATCGGCTGGCCAGCCGGGGTGCTCCGGGGGCGATGGCACGCGTTTCCCTCATAGCGCAGCGGCATCTTCTGAGTTCTGATCCAGGTCACCGGGTCGCGCCATGCGCTCAAGCTCGGCCTGAAGCTCGCAGATGCGCTGAAAGGCATCCTCCCCGCGATCTTCATGCCAAGCCCGCTCCGCGCTTTCGAGCGCCGCCTTCAGCCCAACCTGCCGTTCGTGCAGCGCGAGGGCGTGGCGCCAGCCAGCTTCCACCTCAGCGCGCCCGGCATCGGGCTCGGCGAACCTGTCACATCTGTGCGTTACCGAACGATCGACGAGGTCGAGGACCTTGCCGAGGCCGGTTTGTTCCAAATGGGAGCGCAGGCCGGGGCTGTCAAGAGAATTGTCAAGTGAAACCGCGGCAAGGATGGCGTCCCTGAGGCGTGCGAGCGCCGGTGCGGAGAAGGGGACCAGCGCCAGCGTTTCCGCCTGCTCGGTCGCGAGCCACGAGTGATTGATGAGGGTACGCATGATGAGCAGCTCGCGGTAGCCCGGCCGCGTTCTGTCGCCGGAAACAAGGGGGCTGTTGAGGAGGCTGGAGGAGGGGAGCGCATGGGCGGGCGCCAGGCCAGAGGCACCCGGGCCGGAACGGCCGCCGCCCCATCCGGGCCGGCCGGACGCGTGGCGCGGGCCGCCTGCCGCAGGGCTGCGCAGCCCCCCGCCCGCGACGACCCGTCCCCCGCCGATCCGCCCCTGTGGTGGCGCGGGCTGGCGGCCGAATCCGGTCTCCCGCGAGGGGCGGAAGGGGGCGGCGCGCGCCTGTCCCCAAGCGGCCGGGCCCCAGGCCGCCTGGAGGCGGCGGCGCATGTCCTGCTCGTAGTGCGCGCGCACCGCGGCGTCCTCGATGCGGGAGGTGAGGAGCCGCACCTGCTGCTCGAGGCGGGCGCGACGCTCGGGAGTCGACCAGTCGTCCTGCGCCCATTCGCGGTCGAAGAGCACCTGGGCGAGCGGCTGCGCGGCGGTGAGCGCCGCTTCCATCGCCTCCGGGCCCTGCTGGCGGACGAGGTCATCCGGGTCGAGGCCGTCGGGCAGGAACGCGAAGCGAAGGCTCAGGCCCGGCTTCAGAAGCGGCAGCACGGTGTCGATAGCGCGGAACGCGGCCTTGCGGCCGGCGCTGTCGCCGTCGAAGCACAGGATCGGCTCGGGCGCCATGCGCCACAGCAGGGCCACCTGCTCGGGCGTCAGCGCGGTGCCGAGCGGCGCCACGCTCTCGGGGAAGCCGGCCTCGGCGAGCGCCACCACATCCATGTAGCCCTCGACGGCGATGACGCGGCCCTTGTCGTGGGCGGGCCCGCGCGCGCCGTGCGCATTGTAGAGGTTGCGGCCCTTGTGGAAGAGCGGCGTCTCCGGCGAGTTCAGGTATTTCGCCGGCGCGTTGGGATCGAGCGCGCGGCCTCCGAAGGCGATGGTCCGCCCCTTCCAGTCGCAAATCGGGAACATGACGCGATGGCGGAAGCGGTCGTAGGGCTCCGGGATGTCGGCACCCGCGATGATCATGCCCGACAGCGCCATCTCCTCGCGCGTGAAGCCGTGCCGCGCGAGGTGGTCCATCAAGGCCGTGCGGGAGCCCGGCGCATAGCCGAGGCGGAAGGTCTTGATGGTGTCGCGGCGCAGCCCGCGCTTGCCGGTCACGTAGCTGCGCGCCTCCGCGCCGGCCGGATCGGCAAGTTGCTGCTCGAAGAACGCCGCGGACGCCTCGAGGAGGGTCGAGAGCCGCTGGCGCTGGTCGTAGACCTCCTGGTCGCGGGGCTCGGGCTTGGGGAGCGCGACGCCCGCCTCGCCGGCGAGCCGCTCGACGGCCTCGGGGAACGACAGGCCCTCCGTCTTGATGAGGAAGGTGAAGATATCGCCGTGCTCGTTCGACGCGAAGCAGTGGTAGAAGCCCTTCTGGTCGTTGACGTAGAAGGACGGCGTCTTCTCGATCTTGAACGGCGACAGGCCGACCCACTCGCGACCGCGCTTCTTCAAGGCAACCTTGCGCCCCACCACCTGGCTCACCGGCAGGCGGCTGCGGATCTCGTCGAGCAGGTGGGGCGAAAAACGCATGGGGCCTCGAACCGTCCGGGGACCAGCGAATGCGGGCGGGCTCGGCGCGACGCTAAGTGATTCGCTGCGCCGCCCCGGCACGTGCCGCGCGCTGCCCCCGTTTTCCACAGGCGGGTGGATGTGTTTTCGCTTTACTTCAGCGCATCCTTGAGCATCGCGCTTGCCCGGCCGAAGTCCATCGTGCCCGTGTAGCGCGCCTTCAGCGCGGCCATGACTCGGCCCATGTCCTTGAGCCCCTTGGCGTCGAGCTCGGCGACCAGCCTCGCGACGGCCTCGCGCATCTCCTCCTCCGACATCTGCTGCGGCAGGTAGGCCTCGATGACGGCAATCTCCTCGACCTCCTGGTCGGCGAGGTCGTCGCGGCCGGCCTTGCGATAGATCTCGATGCTCTCGCGGCGCTGTTTGATCATCTTCTGCAGCAGCGCCAGGATGTCCTGGTCGGAGAGCTTGTCGCGGCCGGTCGCCTGGCCCTGCTCGTCGACGTGGGCGCTGAGGTCGCGGTCCTTGATCGCGGCCGTGATGAGCCGCAGCGTGGCGAGGCGGCGCTTGTCGCCCGATTTCATGGCCGCTTTGATGTCGTCGCTGAGGCGGGTGCGCATGGCGTCCTCTCTCAATCTCCGGCGTGAGCTTCGGCCGCGCGCTGTGTAGGATCATGTCCCGCCCCCTGCAAGCGCGACGTTGGACCCGCAGCCGGCCTCGCAGCCGGCCCGCGCCCCGCAGGCCGTACGGTGCGGCAAGGTGACGGGGCGCGCCGCCCGCTCCGAACGGCGGACCGGTCCGGTCCGTTCCTTGATTTCCCGAACCGCTTCCCCTAGGGTCCCGCCGGATTTTTCGAGGCGTCGGCGACCAGGTGAGGCCCCATCCCATGACCGTGACGACGCCCGCGCCCTGGACCGACGCGCCGACCACCGCGCGGCTCGTGCTCGACGACGGGACGGTGATCGAGGGCCAGGGGCTCGGCGCGACGGGCTCGGCCGTCGGCGAGGTCTGCTTCAACACGGCGATGACCGGCTACCAGGAGATCCTCACCGATCCCTCCTATGCGGGCCAGATCATCACCTTCACGTTCCCCCACATCGGCAACGTCGGCACCAACGTGGAGGATACCGAGACGTCGAACCTCGCCGCCCGGTCCGGCGTGCGGGGCTGCGTGCTCAGGGCCTCCATCACCGAGCCGTCGAACTACCGCGCCGTCGAGCACCTCGACCGCTGGCTGAAGGCGCGCGGCATCATTGCGATCGCCGGCGTCGATACGCGGGCGCTGACGGCGCGCATCCGCGAGCAGGGCATGCCGAACGGCGTGATCGCGCACGAGCCGACCGGCGCCTTCGACCTCAAGCGCCTCAAGGCGGAGGCGAAGGCGTGGCCGGGTCTCCTCGGCCTCGATCTCGTGCCCGACGTGACGTGCGGCCAGAGCTACACCTGGGACGAGATGCGCTGGGTGTGGAACGAGGGCTACCCGCGCAACGGCGATCCCGAGTTCCATGTCGTCGCCATCGACTACGGGCTCAAACGCAACATCCTGCGCTGCCTTGCCTCGGCCGGCTGCAAGGTGACCGTCGTGCCGGCGACGGCCTCGGCGGAGGATGTGCTGGCGCGCAAGCCCGACGGCATCTTCCTGTCGAACGGCCCCGGCGATCCGGCGGCGACCGGCCAGTACGCGGTGCCCGAGATCAGGAAGCTCGTGGCGAGCGGCCTGCCGGTCTTCGGCATCTGCCTCGGACACCAGATGCTCGGCCTCGCGCTCGGCGCCACGACGAAGAAGATGCACCAGGGGCATCACGGCGCGAACCACCCGGTCAAGGACTTCACGACCGACAAGGTCGAGATCGTATCCATGAACCATGGCTTCGCCGTCGATCGCGCGACGCTGCCGCAGGGCATCGTCGAGACCCACGTGTCGCTCTTCGACGGCTCCAACTGCGGCCTCGCCGTCGAGGGCAAGCCGATCTTCTCCGTCCAGCACCATCCGGAAGCCTCGCCGGGCCCGCAGGACAGCCACTACCTCTTCCACCGCTTCACGAACTTCATGCGGACGCAGAAGGGTCTCGCGCCGATCAAGGAGCGCTGATGGGGCGCGACGCGCGGCGACGACGCCGGCCCACGACGACCTCCATGAGACGTGCGACGGCAGTTCTCGTCGCGATCCTCACCGTAGCCGCGTTCGCGTTCGCAGCGCCGACGAACGCAACTGCCGGCGCGGGGCCGCATCCGTTGTGCCCACCGGCCGAGACGGGCGCCGGCGCCGACGCCTGCCTCGTGTACGACACCGGACGCACGACGGGACGTCCGCGACGGCTGACGGGCGCAAGCGGGTCCGACGTGGCGGCCGCGCTCGCGCTGCCGGCCGACCTCGACGTGCTCATTCTCGGCGAGGCGCACGACAACCCGCACCATCACCGGCTGCGGACGACCTTGCTCAAGGCGAACGCCATCGCCATGGAGCACGTGCGCGCCGACCAACAGCCTGGGCTCGACGCCTTCAATGCCCTCGATCGCGACACCGAGGGCGGGGCCACGGTTGCCGACTTCACGGCGAAGCTCGATTGGGCGAAGAGCGGCTGGGCCAAGTACCCCTTCGATCCGCTGCTCGCCGCGGTCGTGGCGGCACGCGTGCCCGTCTATGCCGGCGATCCGCCGCGCGATCTGTTGCGCAAAGTCGCGCAGGTCGGCTTCGAGGCGCTGCCCGATCCGGAGCGCGCGCGGCTGCAACTCGACCGGCCTCTCGGCGCCGCGCTCGAGGCCGCCGCGGCGTCGGAGATCGAAACGGCTCATTGCGGCAAGCTGCCGAAGGCGGCGATCCCGCGGATGGCGCTGGCGCAGCGGTATCGCGATGCGCATCTGGCGGATGCAACTTTGCGGGCCGCGGCTGCGCATGGCTCCGCGGTCCTGCTCACGGGCAACGGCCATGCCCGCACCGACCGGGGCGTGCCGTGGTACATCCGCGCCCGCGCGCCGGCGACGAAAGTCGTGTCCGTGATCCTGGCCGAGGTCGAGGAGCGGCGGGGCGATCCCGAGAGCTATGTTCCGCGCGATCCCGACGGCCAGCCCGCCGCCGATTTCGTGATCCTCACGCCCACGATCGACCGTGAGGACCCTTGCAAGGCCTTCGGCAAGTAGGGTTGCCGGGGTGCGGCCCTGGCCGGGAAACCTTTCCCAGATTTAAGGACAGCGCGCCGCAGGGAGCGCGTATAAGGGCGGCAAAACTGAAATAATCAGGGAGGTTACCCCGCCATGCGAGCCGTCGTTCTGTCCCTTGCGGCCCTCGTTGCCGCCGCGCCCGCGCTCGCCGACGAGACGTGCACGACCGAGGTCGAGGCCGCTTTCGTCAAGCAGCGGGCCCAGCCGGCGTTCCGCACCGTCGCCACCGCGCAGACGCTCAACGGTCCGCTCGTGCGCACCATCGATTTCGTGGCGCCCGACGCGATCTACAACAAGATCGAGAGTCCGAGCGAGGAGGCGCCGGTGGAGACGATCGGCATTGGCAAGTGGGCCTGGGCCAACACGGAAGGCGGTTGGGAGGAGCAGCCTCCGCACAATGCGCAGGTCGTGGCGCAGGAGCGCGACGCCTACAAGGTGCCGCCGAAGGCCGCCGCCGACTTCTCCTGCCTCGGGAAGGTCTCCTACGAGGGCGGCGAATATATGGGCTACGGCACGGCGCCGGCGAGGGACACGGACGGCATGGAGGTCGTGACCACCGTCTACGTCGCGCCCGACACGGGCCTTCCCGCCTACTACGTGACGAAGTCGGTGAAGTCGGACGGCCCGGCGAAGTTCGTCGCCGTTTACTCCTATAAAGACATCACGATCAGCCCGCCGTCCGAGTTGCTGGCCGGCTCCGAGCCCGCCGCCGACAAGAAGTGAGCCGATCCGCAGCAGGGGTTCGCACCGGTAGGCGGGCCCGATGGAGTATCCCCCATGACGTTTCCGATCAGCGGCGCCGTGGCCGCCCTCGCGCTCGGCCTCACGGCCACGGCCGCGGCCGCCGACTGCACCCACGAGGTGCAGCAGGCTTTCGTGCGCCAGAGCCACGCCGACAGGGTGCGCAAGGACATGAATCTCATCGGCGAGCAGGGCCCGTTCAAGATGGTGGTCGAGTACGTGAAGCCCGACCGCATGCGTCAGGTCGTGACGACGCTCGCCGAGCCCGACAAGCCGACCGAGACCGTGCTCGTCGGCAGCGAGGCCTGGAGCAAGGCGGCCGAAGGCTGGCAGAAGCTCGATCCCGCAACGACCGAACAGCTCGTCGCCTTCTTCAAGAGTACGGTCGGCGACGTGCCAGCCAACGTCGGCACGTTCGAGTGCCTGGGTGCGGAGACGGTCGAGGGGCAGAAGGTGCGCGCCTACAAGGGCGTCGATGAGAAGAAG
This sequence comes from uncultured Hyphomicrobium sp., assembly GCA_964589785.1. GTDB lineage: Bacteria > Pseudomonadota > Alphaproteobacteria > Rhizobiales > Hyphomicrobiaceae > JAGVSR01. The sequence continues at coordinate 31,609 of CAZPUQ010000018.1, read as the reverse complement.
CCCGAGTCGCCCGAGGCGACCGAGGCCAAGAAGCGCGGCGAGACCGTCGCCGAGGCGCCCAAGAACGAGGCGGTGCGGGTAATCTATCTCGACGTGGACTCGGGGCTGCCGGCGCGCATCGTCTTCGCCCGCGAGGGGATGCTCGACAAGCCGATCTTCAAGGAGGTCTACAGCTACCCGACCGACCTCAAGATCGAGAAGCCGGAAAGCGCCCAGCCCTGATCGGTCCTCCCCCGCACGCCGAACGATAAGGCCCGGCCCGCTCTGCGGCGCCGGGCTTTTTACGGGGGCAACCGCGCCTGGAGCCGCAGGAGAGCTTGACGGGCCTCTCGAAACCGGCTCCGCCGGGGCCCGAACCGGCTCTGCCGGGGCTGTCCGGACAGGTCTCGCGCGAACCGTCGCGGCCTATAGCCAAACCTTTTGCCCTGCAATAAGAGTCGGCCCCGCCATGCCCAAACGCACAGATATCGATACGATCCTCATCATCGGCGCCGGGCCCATCGTGATCGGCCAGGCCTGTGAGTTCGACTATTCCGGCACGCAGGCCTGCAAGGCCCTGAAGGCCGACGGCTATCGCATCGTCCTCGTCAACTCCAATCCGGCCACGATCATGACCGATCCGGATCTGGCGGACGCGACCTACATCGAGCCGATCACGCCGGAGGTGGTGGCCAAGATCATCGCGCAGGAGAAGGCGGCGCGGCCCGGCAAGAAGCTCGTGCTGCTGCCGACCATGGGCGGCCAGACCGCGCTCAACACGGCGCTGGCGCTCGAGCGCCAGGGCGTGCTCGCCGCGATGGACGTGGAGCTCATCGGCGCCAAGGCGGCGGCCATCGACAAGGCGGAGGACCGCAAGCTCTTCCGCGAGGCCATGGAGCGCATCGGGCTGGAGAGCCCGCGGGCCGCGATCGCCTCCTCGCCGGAGATCCGCGACGCGGACGGCCACGTCACCGGCTACGACCGCTCGGCGGGCTTCGTGGAAGCGATGCGCGCGCTCGACACGATCGGCCTGCCGGCCATCATCCGTCCCGCATTCACGCTCGGCGGCACCGGCGGCGGCGTCTGCTACAACCGCGAGGAGTTCGAGACGATCGCCAAGTCCGGCCTCGACGCCTCGCCCGTCGGCCAGATCCTGATCGACGAGAGCCTCATCGGCTGGAAGGAGTACGAGATGGAGGTCGTCCGCGATCGTGCGGACAACTGCATCATCGTCTGCTCCATCGAGAACCTCGATCCGATGGGCGTGCACACGGGCGACTCGATCACGGTCGCGCCAGCGCTGACGCTGACCGACAAGGAATACCAGATCATGCGCGACGCCTCGCTGGCGGTGCTGCGCGAGATCGGCGTGGAGACGGGCGGCTCCAACGTGCAGTTCGCCGTCAACCCCGCCGACGGCCGCCTCGTCGTCATCGAGATGAACCCGCGCGTCTCGCGCTCCTCCGCGCTCGCCTCGAAGGCGACGGGATTCCCGATCGCGAAGGTCGCGGCCCGTCTCGCCGTCGGCTACTTGCTCGACGAGCTGGAGAACGACATCACGGGCGGGGCGACGCCGGCCTCGTTCGAGCCGACGATCGACTACGTCGTCACGAAGATCCCCCGCTTCGCGTTCGAGAAGTTCCCCGGCGCGGATTCGACGCTGACGACCGCCATGAAGTCCGTCGGCGAGGTGATGGCCATCGGGCGTACGTTCGCCGAAAGCCTGCAGAAGGCGCTGCGCTCCATGGAGACGGGGCTCACCGGGCTCGACGACGTGGTGCTCGAAGGTCTCGGCGGCGGCGACGACAAGAACGTCGTGCGCGCGGCCCTGTCGCGTCCCGCGCCCGACCGGCTCCTCAAGGTCGCGCAGGCGCTGCGCATGGGGGTCGACCACGAGACGGTCCAGGCCTTCTCCAGGTTCGACCCGTGGTTCATCGCGCGGCTGCAGGAGATCATCGACCTGGAGGTCCGCGTCCGGGCGCACGGCCTGCCCGCCTCGGCCCGGCAGATGCGACTCCTCAAGTCGTTCGGCTTCTCCGATGCGCGCCTCGCCAGGCTTGCGGGCACGACGGAGGCCGACGTGCGCCGCCTGCGCCACGAGCTTGGCGTCGCGCCCGTCTTCAAGCGCATCGACACCTGCGCGGCGGAGTTCGCCGCGCCCACCGCCTACATGTATTCGACGTACGAATCCGGTCTTGCCGTGTCGGACGCGGGGGCGGCCGGTGTGCCGGACTGCGAGGCACGGCCCACGGACCGCGAGAAGATCATCATTCTCGGCGGCGGCCCGAACCGCATCGGGCAGGGCATCGAGTTCGACTACTGCTGCTGCCACGCCTGCTTCGCGCTGACGGAAGCGGGCTACGAGACCATCATGGTCAACTGCAATCCCGAGACGGTCTCGACCGACTACGACACCTCCGACCGACTCTACTTCGAGCCGCTGACGGCCGAGGACGTGCTGGAGGTGATCCGCAAGGAGCAGGTGAACGGGACCGTGAAGGGCGTCATCGTCCAGTTCGGCGGCCAGACGCCGCTGAAGCTCGCCGGTCCCCTGGAGGAGGCGGGCGTGCCGATCCTCGGCACCTCGCCCGACGCCATCGACCTCGCCGAGGACCGCGACCGCTTCAAGGCCCTGATCGACCGGCTCGGCCTGAGACAGCCGGCGAGCGGCATTGCCCGCACGCCCGGCGAAGCGCGCGCGGTGGCCGACGGCATCGGCTATCCCGTCGTCATCCGTCCCTCCTACGTGCTCGGCGGCCGGGCCATGGAGATCGTCCACGACGGCGCGGAGATCGACCGCTACATCGCCAGGCTCTCCGCAACCCTCGACAACCCCTCCGAGCTCGTCGTCTCGGCGAAGCGGCCCCTTCTCATCGACCGCTATCTGTCGGACGCGGTGGAGGTCGACGTGGATTGCCTGTGCGACGGCGGGGATACCTTCATCGCCGGCGTCATGGAGCACATCGAGGAGGCCGGCATCCATTCGGGCGACAGCGCCTGCTCGCTGCCGCCCCATTCGCTCTCCGAGGCGGTCGTCGCCGAGCTCGGCGATCAGGCGAAGAAGCTTGCCCTCGCGCTCGAGGTGAAGGGCCTCATGAACGTCCAGTTCGCGATCAAGGACGACGAGATCTACATCCTGGAGGTCAATCCGCGCGCCTCGCGCACGGTGCCGTTCGTCGCCAAGGTGATCGGCGAGCCGATCGCCGGCATCGCGTCGCAAGTGATGGCGGGCCGGCCGCTCGCGTCGTTCGGCCTGAAGCCGAAGGCGCTGCAGCACATTGCGGTGAAGGAGGCGGTGTTCCCCTTTGCCCGCTTCCCCGGCGTCGACCCGATCCTCGGGCCCGAGATGCGCTCCACCGGCGAGGTCATGGGGCTCGACCGCGACTTCGCGATCGCCTTCGGCAAGAGCCAGATCGGTGCTGGCCAGAAGATGCCGACTCAAGGCACCGTCTTCGTTTCCGTGAAGGACCGCGACAAGGAGCGGATCGTGGCGCCGCTGCGGGAGCTCAGCGCCATGGGGTTCAAGATCGTGGCGACCCGCGGCACCCGTCGCCACCTGGAGGCCGAGGGCATTCCCTGCGAGGTCGTCAACAAGGTGCTCGAGGGCCGCCCGCACATCGTGGATGCCATCAAGAACGGCGAAATCGCCCTGGTTTTCAATACGACGGAGGGTGCCAAGGCGCTCGCCGACAGCAAGGACATTCGGCGCACGGCCTTGCTTCACCACGTACCTTATTATACAACCTTGGCCGGGGCGGTTGCCGTCACCAGGGCCATCAAGGCCATGAAGTCCGACACGCTGAAGGTCGCGCCGCTGCAGGCCTACGTCGCGCGCGCCGGCTGAGGCTGTCGGAAGCCCGTTTTCAGGGTGCGGCGGGACCGTCGTGCCCTCGTGGGCTTCCAAGAGGTTCCCTCTCGCGTTTGCAGATGCATCGAAGGGGCTTCGGTCGTGTGGCCGGGCCCAATCAGGAGGCGTTAGCGATGTCCATGGAACGGGTTCCCATGACCCTCGAGGGCTACAAGAAGCTCGAGGAGGAGCTACATCGCCTCAAGGCCGTGGAACGCCCGCGCATCATCCAGGCGATCTCGGAGGCGCGTGCCCATGGCGACCTGTCGGAGAACGCCGAGTATCACGCCGCCAAGGAGGCGCAGGGCCTCAACGAGGCGCGCGTGGCGGAGCTGGAGGACAAGTTCAGCCGCGCCGACGTCATCGATCCGGCGCAACTGACGGGGGCCACGGTGAAGTTCGGCGCCACCGTCACGCTCGTCGACGAGGATACGGACGAGAAGGTGAAGTACAAGATCGTCGGTGACCTGGAGGCGAGCGTGAAGGACGGCAAGATCTCCATCTCCTCGCCGATCGCCCGCGCGCTGATCGGCAAGACGAAGGGCGACAGCGTGGAGGTGACGACGCCGAAGGGCTCGCGCTCCTACGAGGTCCTGAAGGTCGAGTGGAAATAGCCGGCGCACAGGCCCCCGTCTGGTTGGCGCGACGGCCCTCGCGCGCGGCCGGCTCCTAGAGTTTTGCGACATGACCGTCATCGAGGCAGCCGCGGGCGGCCCTCCCTCCGACCGTGCGCTCGACTATCGCGGCTACCGGCTCTACTGGGTCGCGCGCTTCCTGCTCGTCTTCGCGATCCAGGTTCTGAGCGTCTCGGTCGGCTGGCAGATCTACGACCAGACGCGCGATCCCTTCCTGCTCGGCCTTGTGGGGCTCGTGCAGTTCCTGCCGGCGCCGCTGCTCGTGCTCGTCACGGGCTCGGTGGCGGACCGCTACAACCGACGCCGGATCATGGCCGCCTGCATGGCGGTTGAAGCGGCCTGCGCGGCGGCGCTGCTGGCGATCCTGCATCAGGGCTCGGCGTCGGTGTGGCCGGTCTATGCGGTCCTCCTCGTGTTCGGCATTGCCCGCGCCTTCATGGGGCCGGCGGTGCAGTCGCTCCTCGCCAACCTCGTGCCGACGGCGGCGCTCGCCAATGCCATCGCGCTCAACTCGTCGAGCTTCCAGGTGGCGACGATCGTCGGTCCCGTGGCGGGCGGGCTGCTCTATGGCGTGTCGTCGGAGCTCGCCTATGCCGTCTCGATCCTGTTCTTTCTCGCAGGCGGCGCGCTGACGCTCGCGATCCCCAAGCCGCCGCAGCGCATGCCGGCCGAGCCCGTCTCGACGGAAGCCCTGTTCGCCGGCTTTCGCTACATCTGGAGCCAGCCGATCGTGCTCGGCGCGCTGTCGCTCGACATGGTGGCCGTTCTCCTCGGCGGGGCGACGGCGCTGCTGCCGGTGTTCGCCCGCGACATCCTCGACGTGGGGCCGTGGGGCCTCGGCGCGCTGCGCTCGGCGGTCGGCGTCGGAGCGCTGCTGATGAGCCTCTGGCTCCTGCGCAACCCCGTGCGCGACCATGCCGGGCTCACCATGTTCGCCGCCGTGGCCGTGTACGGCGTCGCCATCATCGTGTTCGGCGTCTCGACGTGGGTCTCGCTCTCGGTGCTGGCGCTTATCGTCATGGGCGCCGCCGACATGGTCAGCGTCTACGTCCGCCAGACGCTCATCCAATTGAAGACGCCGGACGAGCTGCGCGGCCGCGTCAGCGCCGTCAACATGACCTTCATCGGAGCCTCCAACGAGCTCGGCGAGTTCCGTGCCGGCAGCATGGCGGCAGCCTTCGGGGCCGTGGCGGCGGTGGTCGTGGGCGGCGTCGGCGCGCTCGCCACGGCGGCGCTGTGGGCGCGGCTGTTCCCGGACCTCAGAGACGTGCGCCGGCTCGACCGGATGGACTGAGGCGGACCGGCTAGGCCTTCTCGCCCTCTGTCGGGACGGGGACGCCGGGCGCGAGCTTGGCGCGGCGGATGGCGAGCGACGTCTTCACGCTGGCGACGTTGGGCACCGCCGTCAGCTCCTTCAACAGGAATTCCTGGAACGTCGAGAGATCGCGCGCGACGCATTTCAGGACGTAGTCGCTCTCGCCGGAGAGCATGTAGGCCTCGCGCACGATCGGCCAGCCGAGGATGCGGTTCTCGAACGCGCGCAGGTCGGCCTCCGCCTGGTTGTGGAGGCCGACGAGGGCGAAGGCCGTCAGCGCGAAGCCGAGCGCCTGTTCGTCCACGAGCGCGGTATAGCCGGTGATGACGCCCGCCTCCTCGAGCGCGCGCACGCGGCGCAAGGAGGGCGGGGCGGAGAGGCCCACCTTGCCGGCGAGCGCCACGTTGGTGAGCGACCCGTCGGCCATCAGCTCCTTCAGGATGCGCCAGTCGGTCGTGTCGAGCTTGCGGGTCATGGCGCGGTCGGAGCCTTCCTCATGGCCTCCGATTATGTCTCAGCCGGCGTTCCCGCAGAAACAAAATTGCGTGTGCCGTCCCCGCCTGCGGCACGCATCCGCTGGACAGGCCGGGCCGAATATCCTGTGCTCCGCGCCATGGCGAGCGATGTCCACCTGCCCCCGCACCGTTCCGACCGGCCCCTGGCCGGCGCCCGCTGCTGGATCATCAGCGAGGCGAAGGCCGGCATGGATACGCAGACGCGCGGGCTCGCCGATGCGCTCGGTGTCGACGTCGAGATGAAGCGCGTTGCGCTTCACGGCCTGAAGAAGCTGACCGCGCCCTGGGGGCGCGTGCCGAAGCGTTCCGGCTTCGGTCTGCCGGGATCGGACTTCTGTCCGCCCTGGCCGGTGCTCGCGATTGCGACGGGGCGGGCCGCGATCCCCTATCTGCGCGAACTCAAACGCCGCGCCGGCCCCGCGCTCTACACCGTCGTCCTCCTCGATCCGCAGACGGGGCCGACGACGGCCGATTTCATCTGGGTGCCCGAGCACGACCGCCGACGCGGGCCCAACGTCTTTACGACCGTGACCTCGCCGCACGGCTTCTCGCCTGAGCGCCTCGCCAAGCTGCGCGCGCACATGCCGCCGGAGATCGCCGCCCTGCCGCCGCCGCGCATCGCCGTGCTGCTCGGCGGCCGCAATGGATCCTATGCCTTCAGCGAGGCCGACGACCGGCGCCTGCAGACGAGCCTCCGCGCGCTGGCCGGCCTCGGCGCGAGCTTCCTGATCACGCCGTCGCGGCGCACGCACGCACGCCTGCTGGAGGCGACCGACGAGGCGACGCGGGACGCGCCCCGCCTGTTGTGGGACGGCTCGGGCACCAACCCGTATCCGGACTTCCTCGCGCACGCGGATGCCTTCGTCGTCACGGCCGACAGCGTCAACATGACGGGCGAGTGCTGTGCCACGGGCCGGCCGGTCTATGTCTTCACGCCGTCCGGAGGCAAGGCGAAGTTCCATCGCTTTCATGCGCGGCTCGCGGACATCGGCGCGACGCGCGCGCTGCCCGAGACGGTCGAGCGGCTGCCGGCGTGGCGCTACGCGCCGATCGATTCCACGGCCGCGATCGCGCGCGAGATCGAGCGGCGCTGGCTGAAGCGCTCCGCCTGGCTCGCGACCGGCCACCGTTCGCCAGCCTGAGGTCGACCGCGACCGGTCGTTACACTTTGGACGGCCTGAGGCCCGGGTTACGCGTCGCCCTGACGGTGGGCAGGCAGCCCAACCACCCCACGTCATGGCGGGGTTCAACCCGGCCATCCAGGGCCACGGCCGCCAGCAGTCGAGGATGGCCGCCTCAAGGGCGGCCATGACGTTTGGAGTCGCCGATCAGAGGGCCGCGCCGCCGAAGTCGCCGACGACCTTGCACGGGACGGCCTTGGCGGCGAGCGCCTTGCACATCTTCCTGGCTTCCGCCTCCGAGCTCACGGGGCCCGCCATGAGATTGTAGACCACGCCGCCGCCGGCGCCGTCGACGGAGAGCGAATAGCGCGGCTCGAGGCTCTTCAGCTTGTCGGCATGGGTCTCCGACAGGAGGTTCCAGCTCAAGCGCAGGCTGTCGAGCGACGAGCCGGTCGCGATCTGCACGGCGGCGGGCCGCGCGGCCGGCTTGACGACGGCAGGGCCGAACGGCGGCGGTTCGGCGGCCGCCGGCGCTGCGGCGGGCGCCGCGGCGGGTGCAGGGGCGGGCGGCGGAACGGGCTTTACGCTGCCCGTCTCGAGAGCGGGCTTGGGTGCGTTCAGCACCTTGGCCTCGGCGATCTTCTTCGCCGCGCCCTGGCTGGGCAGAGGCTCGGCCTCGGCGCGCGGGGACACGGGGCCGTTCACCGGCACGCTGTCCAGCCGGAGCGCCGGCGGAGGCGCATGCGGATCGGCGACCGGTACGGGCTCGGCCACGGGGGTCGCGAGCGCGGCGACGCGCTCAGCGAGCGCCCTCTGCTCGGCGCTGGCCTCGCTGACGGTGGACTTGATATCGGCGACGTCGCGGCGGATCAGCTCGACCTCCCCGCGCAAAGTCTCGATCTCGGCCACGGCGGTGGACGGCGCCGCCTCAAAGCGCGCCACGAGGTCCGGCCTCGCAAGCACGACCCACAGGTAGGCCGCGGCCGCTGTGGCGAGCAGGACCCAGGCCAGCGAGGCGCCGGAAACGCCGCGCCGCGGCGGGGCCGTCGGGCCGTGGTAAGGCGGAGGGGCGAGCCGCTCCGGCGCCAGCGCGGCCTCGATGCGGGCGAGCGCCTCGGTCGAATGGGGCGCCGGGGCCATGGGCTGGGGGCCGAAGCCCGGCGGGAGCGGAGGCGGCGCCGGCAGATGCTGGTCGGGATGCAGGGGCATGCGCAAAAACCCTCGACAGGCTGGGAGTTTGCCTGATTGCTGCCGTGAGTCGTGTGGGAGGGTCAACGCGCGGCCCTGCCCGGATCGGCCCCGCCTGTGGACGAGCGTGGGATCACGCGGGCACGAACATCCTCAAGGCGAAGGTGGTGTGACCGGCGCGGTCGGGTTCTTCTCCCTCTCCCCATCGCCTTCGATGGGGAGAGAGTAAGCTTTCGCCCATAGCCCGTTCGGCGTCCCGACGCGGCCCCTGGGGCCGGCAGTCCGTGTTGGGCTGTGGCCGCCCGGAGACGGCGTGGCGCCGAATCTGATCTGGTGCCGGCTTTGGTAGCGGCCCGGGCCGCCAGCGGCCGCTTTGGTCGCCTTCCGCCCGTCACCGATGGGCGCTAGAGGGCGGTATGGTCCTTGCACGGCCGCAGCCGGCTCCTGCCGCGGTGTGCGTGCGGCCGGGCGCGTGCGGACCGCACGGTGCCGGCCGGAGCTGTCCGCCTCGCCCGGCGGTCGTGATCAGCAAGAGGTTGTCCGCACGTGGTGTCTTCCCCCGCCCCGCTCATCGTCATCCTGGCCGCCGGCAAGGGCACGCGCATGAAATCGGCGCTGCCGAAGGTCCTGCACAAGATCGCCGGACGGTCGATGCTGGCCCACGTGCTGGCGCTGGCGGGCGGCATCGCCGGCGCGCGTCTCTGCGTCGTCGTCGGTCCGGGCATGGACGACGTCAGCGCCGAGGCGAGGCGGCTCGCGCCGGGTGTGGAGGTCTTCGTGCAGGAGCATCAGGCCGGCACGGCGGACGCCGTTCTCGCCGCGCGCCGCGCGCTCGACGGACACGCCGGCGACGTGATCGTCCTCTACGCCGACACGCCGCTGATCCGGACCGAGACGCTCAAGGCGCTGGGGAATGCGCTCGATGCCGGTGCGGGCGTCGCGGTGCTGGGCTTCGAGGCGCAGGACCCGGCGGGTTACGGACGGCTCCTGACGGCCGGGGCCGACACGCTGCTCGCCATCCGCGAGCACAAGGACGCCAGCCCGGAGGAGCTGAAGATCACGCTCTGCAACTCGGGCGTGCTCGCGTTCCGGCTGCCCGGTCTCCTGAGCGTGCTCGGCCGCATCGGCAACCGCAACGCCAAGGGCGAGTACTACCTGACGGACGCGGTGGAGATCGCGCGGGCCGAGGGGGCGCGGGCCAGCGTGGTGCGCTGCCCGCAGGACGAGGTGCTGGGCGTCAATTCGCGCGCGCAGCTCGCCGCCGCCGAGCGGATCTGGCAGGATCGCGCGCGTGAGGCCGCCATGGACGGGGGCGTCACGCTCGTTGCGCCGGAGACGGTGTTCCTGAGCTTCGACACGGTTCTCGGCCGCGACGTCGTCATCGAGCCCCATGTCGTCGTGGGGCCCGGCGTGACGGTCGCCGACGGCGCCGAGATCAAGGCCTTCTGCCACATCGAAGGCGCGACGATCGGGCCGGGCGCCCGCATCGGACCCTATGCGCGGCTGCGGCCCGGCGCCGCGCTCGGCCCCGACGTCCACGTCGGCAACTTCGTCGAGGTCAAGAACGTCGCCCTCGGTGCAGGCGCCAAGGCCAACCACCTGTCGTACCTCGGCGACGGCTCGGTGGGTGCCGGCGCCAACATCGGCGCGGGCACGATCTTCTGCAACTACGACGGCTTCTTCAAGCACCGGACCGAGATCGGGGACGGCGCGTTCATCGGCTCCAACAGCGCGCTCGTCGCGCCGGTGAGGATCGGGGAGGGCGCCTACGTCGGCTCGGGCAGCGTGATCACCAAGGACGTGGCCGCCGGCGCCCTGGCGCTCGAGAGATCCGAGCAGGAGGAGCGCCCCGGCTGGGCGGCGAAATTCCGCACGATGATGGCGCGGCGCAAGGCGGCCAAGGCATCGGGCGGCAAGGCCTAGGACTTGGCGGCCAGAAACGGAAACAGGTTGTGATTTGTCGCCGCTGGCGACGCACCGCTTAGTCGATTGAGATATGAGACCGGTCCGGCCGGCGCCGGACATCACGGACAGGGACAGCCAGGCATGTGCGGCATCGTCGGAATTCTCTCCTCCAAGCCGGTCGCGATCGACCTCGTCGAGGCGCTGCGCCGGCTCGAGTACCGAGGCTACGACAGCGCGGGCGTGGCGACGCTCGAGGATGGTCGCCTCGACCGGCGCCGCGCGGAAGGCAAGCTGCGCAATCTCGAGACGCGCCTCATCGATGAGCCGCTGACGGGCCACGTCGGCATCGGCCACACGCGTTGGGCGACGCATGGCCGGCCGACCGAGCGCAACGCGCATCCGCACATGAGCGCCAAGGTCGGCGTCGTCCACAACGGCATCATCGAGAACTACCGTGAGCTCAAGGCAGAGCTCAGCGCCCGCGGACACGCCTTCGAGACCGACACCGACACCGAGGCGGTCGTGCATCTCCTCACCGACGAGCTCGACAAGGGCCTCGACCCCATCGCCGCGGTGAAGGCCGCTCTTGCACGGCTCCAGGGCGCCTTCGCGCTCGGCATCATCTTTGCCGGCCACGACGACCTCATGGTCGCCGCGCGCAAGGGCAGCCCGCTCGCCATCGGCTTCGGCACGGGCGAGGTCTATCTCGGATCCGACGCCATCGCGCTCGCGCCCTTCACCGACACGATCACCTATCTCGACGAGGGCGACTGGGCGGTCATGCGCCGCGCCGGGGTCGAGATCTACGACGAGACGGGGCAAAGGGTCGACCGTCCGAAGATCAAGTCGGTCGCGAGCGCGCTGCTCATCGACAAGGGCAACCATCGCCACTTCATGGCCAAGGAGATCCACGAGCAGCCGGAGGTCGTGAGCCACACGCTCGCCAACTACCTCGACATGGGGGCGGGTGCGATCGCGTTCCCCGATCTCGGCATCGATCTCGCCACGATCCCGCGGGTGACGATCTCGGCCTGCGGAACGGCCTACTACGCGGGGCTCGTCGGCAAGTACTGGATCGAGCGCTATGCGCGCGTGCCGGTCGAGATCGACATTGCGTCCGAGTTCCGCTACCGCGAGGCGCCGCTCGTCACGGGCGGGCTCGCTCTCTTCGTCTCGCAGTCGGGCGAGACGGCCGACACGCTCGCCACGCTGCGCTACTGCAAGGCGGGCGGCCAGCGGATCGTCTCCATCGTCAACGTGCGCACCTCGACGATCGCACGCGAGAGCAACGCCGTCCTGCCGACGCTCGCGGGGCCGGAGATCGGCGTCGCCTCGACGAAGGCGTTCTCCTGCCAGCTCTCCGCGCTCGCCTGCCTCGCCATCGCCATCGGCCGGGCGAAAGGGACGATCACGGCCGAGGCGGAAGGCGAGCTCGTCCAGGCGCTGATCGAGGTGCCGCGGCTGATGTCGTCGATGCTGCATTCGGAGCAGCAGTACGAGGAGCTGGCGCAGTACCTCTCCAAGGCCCGCGACGTGCTCTTCCTCGGACGCGGCATCAACTACCCGCTGGCGCTGGAAGGCGCGCTGAAGCTCAAGGAGATCTCCTACATCCACGCGGAAGGCTATGCCGCGGGCGAGCTGAAGCACGGGCCGATCGCGCTCATCGACGAGAACGTGCCGGTGATCGTGGTGGCGCCCGACGACGCGCTGTTCGAGAAGACCGTCTCCAACATGCAGGAGGTCGCTGCACGCGGCGGCCAGATCATCCTCATCTCGGACGCGCCGGCGGAGAAGTGCGGCTGCAGGCTCGTCGCCCACATCAAGGTGCCGAAGGGCCACGACTTCGCCAATCCGCTGCTCTACGCCGTGCCGATCCAGCTCATCGCCTATCACACGGCGGTCTTCATGGGGACCGACGTCGATCAGCCGCGCAATCTCGCCAAGTCGGTGACGGTCGAGTGAGGGCCGGTGCGCGGTCCCCGCCAGAGCGGCCCGCCTGAGGGGACGTGAGACCCTGCACCTCAGGGGTTCTACGCAGGGTGCGCTGCCATCGGTCGCGGCCGTTCAGCCGTCCGCTCGATCCGTCCGCCCCAGAATTGCCACCCGGGCCGGGTTGACATAGAACGGGCCGGAGAGGGGGCCAGCGTCTTAGTCGTGTGCCGCGTGCCTTGGCTTGAGACCCCGGGGATGGGAACGAACATGCCAGCACAACGTCTGTTGCTCGCCGCAGGGTGCGCGGTCGCGCTCCTGGCCGCGCCGGCGCTTGCCGCTGCCCAGACGGTTGCCCAGACGGTTGCCAAGCCGGTGGCCAAAAGCGCTGCGGCCAGCGGCGTGAAATCCTACGAGGCCGGAGCCAGGGCCTTTGAGGCCGGCAAGTACGGACCGGCCATCCAGTCGCTCTCGACCGCCATCGCCGCCGGGAGCCTCTCCAGCCAGCAGATGGCGAAGGCCCTCTATTACCGCGGCGTCGCCTATCGCAAGACGGGCAAGACGGCGCAGGCGATCTCCGACCTCACGTCGGCCGTCTGGCTGAAGAACGGCCTCAACGACAGCGACCGCGCCGCCGCCATGGACGAGCGCCAGGCCGCCTACAAAGAAGCGGGCCTGGGCGAGGGCGTGCCCGTCGGCGCCGCGCCGCTCGATGCGCCTCCCTCTCCCGCAACGGCCTCTCCCGCCCCGTCCTCTCCCGCAATGGCCACTCTGGCGCCGCCCGCGGCCACCGTCGCCGCCGGGCCCGCCGACACGGCCACCTCGTCGTGGACGGCGACGTCGGCCAAGGGGGCCGCCGCCGCATCCGTGCCCGATCTTTCCCAGCCGTCCGCCCCGCCGGTCTCGTCCTCCCCGCCGGCCGGCTACGCCACGCTCCAGACGTCGGAGCCGAGTGCCCCGGTCCTCTCCGCTCTGCCGCAGGGCGAGGCCGCCGCGGAGCCGACGTCGTCGCCCCTCTCCGGCGTCGGGACGGCCGTCAGCGACGCCGGGGCGGCGGTCGGCAGCTTCTTCGGCAACATGTTCGGGGGCGGCGGCAGCGAGGCTACGAGCGAGGCCTCCGCGCCGGTCACGACCGCCGCGACGGCTCCGTACGTTGCGTCCGACCCGACCTCGCCCGCCTCCGGCTGGGGCTCCGGCACGAGCGTGGTGGAAGGCACGGCCAAGAAGGCGGGCGCGGCGGCCGGCAAGCCGCGTACGGCCGCCGGCGGCCAGTTCCGCCTGCAGGTCGGCGTCGTGCGCTCGCGGGCGGAGGCCGAAAAGATCGCCGCCACTCTCAAATCCAGCCACGGCGCAGCGCTCGGCAAGGCCGTGCCGGCGATCGACGAAGTGGTCTACGGCAACATGGGCACGTTCTACCGCGTGCAGGTCGGTCCCTATGCGAGCGCCGCCGAGCCGGGGCAGTTCTGCACGGCGCTGAAGCCGCAGGGCTACGACTGCATGGTGATCACGCAATGAGCCGAGGCCGCCGCGGTTGACGCGGCAGGGCCAGCGCCGCACGATGCGTCCATGAGCACCCCGGAGCCCAACGAGCCGCGCTCGCCGCCGACGCCCGCCGACGGCGAGGCCGTGCTGGCGGAGGGGCTGAAGCGTCTCGCGCACGAGGATCCGGACGTGCCGCTGCGGCTCGGCGCGCGGATCCGCAACTACTTCCTGACCGGCATCATCATCGTCGGGCCGCTCGCGGTCACGATCTACCTCCTCAAGTGGTTCGTCGAGTTTGCCGACGAGCACGTGAAGCCGCTGATCCCGTCGATCTATCTGCCGGACACCTATCTGCCCTTCGCCGTACCGGGCATCGGCGTGCTGTTCGGCGTCGTGGGCGTGACCCTCATCGGCTTCTTCGGCGCCAACCTGCTCGGCCGGTCGCTCATCTCGTTCGGCGAGATGCTGCTCGACCGCATGCCGATCGTGCGCAACGTCTATCGGGCGCTGCAGCAGATCTTCGAGAGCGCGGTCACGGCGACGGGGTCCACGCGCGCGTTCCAGAAGGTCGGGCTCATCGAGTTCCCGTCCAAAGGGCTGTGGTCGCTCGTGTTCGTGACGGGGGTCGCCGGCGGCGAGATCGCGGCGAGCAAGCCCGGCGGCGAGACCGACCTCGTCACCGTCTTCATGCCGACCGGCATCGTGCCGCCGACGGGGTTCATCTGCTTCGTGCCGCGCCGCGAGGTGACGTTCCTGCGCATGAGCGTCGAGGACGCGGCCAAGATCGTCATCTCCGCCGGCATGGTCACGCCCGACCAGCAGCAGGCCAGCCTGCGCAAGCTTGCGGAAAGCGCGAAGGCGACCGCCAAGGTCTAGGCGGCGCGGAAGAGGCGCACGGCCTCGTCGCATTCGAACAGGTAGAGGAGCGTGCGCAGCGCCCGGCCGCGCGGCGAGGTCAGCGCCGGATCGCGCTCGAGGACGAGGCGGGCGTCGTCGCGCGCGGCCGCGAGCAGGGCCGCAAAGCCCGGCACGTCGGCGACGCGGAACTCCGGCATTCCGCTCTGGCGCGCGCCCAAGACCTCGCCGCCGCCGCGCAGTTCCAGATCCTTCTCCGCGATCGCAAACCCGTCCTCCGTCGCCTCCATCATGGCGAGCCGCTCTGTGGCCGTCTCGCCGAGCGGCTGGGCGTAGAGCAGCATGCAGAAGCTCTCGCGGCTGCCGCGCCCGACGCGGCCGCGCAACTGATGGAGCTGGGCGAGGCCGAAGCGCTCGGCGTGCTCGATCACCATGATGTTGGCGTTGGGCACGTTGACGCCGACCTCGATCACCGTCGTGGCGACGAGGATCTGCAACCTGTTGCCGGCGAACGCCTCCATGGTCGCGTCCTTCGCCGCCGCCGTCATGGCACCGTGGAGAAGGCCGACCTTGTCGCCGAAGATCTGCTGCAGGTGGGCGTGGCGCTCCTCGGCGGCGGCAAGCTCGGAGGTCTCCGAGCTCTCGATGAGCGGGCACACCCAATAGACCTGGGCGCCCTCGCCGAGCTGCACGCGGAGCCGCTCGATCAGCTTCTCCATGGCCTCCATCGGCACCGCCTTGGTGACGATCGGCTTGCGTCCGGCCGGCTTCTCCGTGAGGCGCGAGACGTCGAGGTCGCCGTAGTGCGTCATGAGCAGCGTGCGCGGGATCGGCGTCGCCGTCATCACGAGCATGTTGGCGCCGCCGTCGCCGCCCTTCATCTGCAGGGCGAGGCGCTGATGCACGCCGAAGCGGTGCTGCTCGTCGATGACGGCGAAGGCGAGGTCGCGGAAGGCGACGTCGCTCTGGAAGAGCGCGTGAGTACCGATGAGAATGTCGATGTCGCCGGCGCGCAGGGCGTCGAGCAGATGCTCGCGCGGCTTGCCCTTCTCGCGGCCCGTGAGCAGGGCGATGCGCAGACCCGCGGCCTCCGCGAGGGGCGCGATGGTGTCGAGGTGCTGGCGCGCCAGCACCTCCGTCGGCGCCATCAGGGCCGCCTGCGCGCCGGCCTCGACGGCGACCGCCATCGCCATCAGGGCGACGACTGTCTTGCCCGAGCCGACGTCGCCCTGCAGCAGGCGCAGCATGCGGTTGGGTGCGCCCATGTCGGCGGCAATGTCGCGCAGCGCCTCGTTCTGCGATCCGGTGAGCGCAAAGGGAAGCGCGCGGGCGATGCGCGCGCGGATGCGGCCGTCGCCGCGGACGGGACGGCCGCGCTCGGCCTTGAAGCCCTGCCGTACGATGGCGAGCGCGAGCTGGTTCGCCAGCAGCTCGTCGAAGGCAAGCCGCTGCCAGCCCGGCGAAGCGGTGGAGACGTCGCCGGCATCCTCCGGAACGTGGATGCACCGGACGCTCGCCGCGAAGTCGCTCCAGCCGCGCGACTTGAGCCACGCGGGGTCCTGCCACTCGGCAAAGCGCGGCACGCGCTCGGCCGCCTGGCGCACGGCTTTGAGCACGACGCGGGCCGAGAGCCCCGCGGTCAGCGGATAGACGGGCTCGAGCAGGGGCAGGTCGGCGCGATGGTCTTCGGCCACGATGTAGTCGGGATGCGCCATCTGCAGCGTCTCGCCGTAGCGCTCGGCGCGGCCTGAGACGTAGCGGGTCTCCCCCACCGGCAGCTGCCGCTCCACGAAGCCCGGCTCGGCGCGGAAGAAGACGATGTCGAGACGGCCCGTGTCGTCCTCGGCCGCGACCTTGTAGGGGACCTTCGCATTGCCGCGCGGGGGCGCCTTGTGCTTCAGGACCCGAACCTTGAGCGTCACGATCGTGCCCGGTACGGCGTCGGCCACCGAGGGCTCGGCGCGGCGGTCGATGACGCCCGTCGGCATGTGCCAGACGAGATCGATGAGGCGCGGCTCGCGCACGCCGGGCGGCAGGCGCAGCGCCTTCTTCAGGAGCATCGCCAGCCGTGGTCCGATGCCCTTCAGCGTCTCCGCCGGGGCGAACAGGGGTGTGAGTTCGTCGGGCCTCATGACGCCATCGGGCGCTCTTGTTCCGGAGAGGAGCCGCGGCATTTCACCGTTCGCGGCGCAAGGATGCCCGGCGGCCTAGCCGGAAGCTCGGCCCGGCGCTATAGAACCCGCTTCCGGGCCGGGACCGGGAGCAAAGCGGTCCGGCCCCGAACCGTCAAGCCTTCATCCGAGAACCCCACAAGGACCTGCCCGGCCGGCCATGGCGGAGAGCATTGCGATCGACGATCTTGACGCGCGGCGCCGGCGGGCGCTGTGGCGCGCGACCCACCGCGGCACCAGGGAGCTCGACATTCTGATCGGTACGTTCGCCGCCGCGCGCCTGACGGCGATGACCGCGGCGGAGATTACGCGCTTCGAGGAGTTCCTGACCTTGCCGGAGACCGAGCTTCAGGCGCGTCTGCTGGCTCCGGAGATGGCGGGCGAGGCGCCGTTCGCGGACGTCGTCGCCGCCATCCGCTCGTTCCACGGCCTGACGTCGGCGTGACCGGGATGACTGGCAAGCACGATCAGATCCTGTGCGGCGTGCCCGAGGGGCTCGATGCGCTCGTGCTGGCGGGCCTCGTCGAGGAGGGGCGCGGCGCGCACGGCGCCGGCCTCATCCTGCACATCGCGCGCGACGACCGCCGCATCGAGGAGATCGGCGACGCGCTCAAGTTCTTCGCGCCGAAGGTGAAGGTCATTCCCTTCCCGGCGTGGGACACGGTGCCCTATGACCGCGTCGGGCCGAACGCGGAGATCGTCGCCCGGCGCATCACGGCGCTGGCGAAGCTCGCCCACGGCGGACGCAAGGACCCGACGATCGTGCTGACGACCGTCAATGCGGTCCTGCAGAAGGTGCCGCCGCGGCTCTTCATCAAGAACGCCATGAAGATCCTCGCCGCCGGCCAGCGCATCGACATGGGCGAGCTGACCCGGCGCCTCGCGCTCGCCGGCTACACGCGCGCCTCCACCGTGATGGAACCCGGCGAGTACGCCGTCCGCGGCGGCATCCTCGACCTGTTCTCGCCCGGCCGGCAGACGCCCGTGCGCCTCGATTTCTTCGGCGACACCATCGAGAGCATCAAGTCCTTCGACATCGAGACCCAGCGGTCGCTGAAGCCGGTGCCGAAGGTCGTCCTGATGCCGGTGTCGGAGGTGGCCTTCGGCGAGGCCGCGATCGCGCTCTTCCGGCGCCGCTACGTGGAGCGGTTCGGCGGCGCCACGGGCGATGATCCGCTCTACGAGGCGGTGAGCGCCGGCCGCCGTTTCCAGGGCCAGGAGCACTGGCTGCCGTTCTACCACGAGACGCTCGAGACGCTGTTCGACTATGTGCCGGGCGTGCGGGTGTCGTTCGACCATCACGCCGAGGACGTCGTGACGGCTCGCTTCGAGCAGATCGGCGAGCATTACGAAGCCCGCGTCGAGGGGCTCGAGACGAAGACGTTCGGCGCCGAGCCCTACAAGCCCGTGCCGCCGGAGGAGATGTTCCTCGATGCCAAGGCCTGGGGCTCCGCGCTCGGGCGCCACGAGCTCATCCGTCTCACCGCCTTCGAGCAGGCCGAAGGTCCGCACGTGCGCTCGCTGAAGGCGAAGAAGGGCAAAAGCTTCGCGCTCGAGCGCCAGAATCCCGACGTCAACGTGTTTGATGCGGTCGTCGATCACGTCCGCGCGATGCAGATCGGACGGCGGCGTGTTCTCATCGTCGCCTGGACGGCCGGCGCCCGCGAGCGCCTCAGCCATCTGCTCACCGAGCACGGTCTGAAGGACGTGCGCAAGGTGGAGAGCTACGACGAGGCGCTGGCGCTGCCCGGCGACGTGACCGCGCTGGGCGTGCTCGGGATCGAGGAAGGCTTCGAGACGCAGACTCTCGCCGTCATCGGCGAGCAGGACATCCTCGGCGACCGCCTCGTGCGCCCGCGACGCAAGCCGAAGCGCGCCGCGAGCGTGCTGACGGAGGCGACGAGCCTGTCGGTCGGCGATCTCGTCGTGCATGCCGACCACGGCATCGGCCGTTTCGCGGGGCTGAAGACCATCACCGCGCTCGGCGCGCCGCACGACTGCCTGGAGCTCATCTACGCCGGCGGCGACAAGCTCTACCTGCCGGTCGAGAACATCGAGCTTCTGTCGCGCTACGGCAGCGACGAGGGGGACGGCCAGCTCGACCGCCTGGGCGGCGGCGCCTGGCAGTCGCGCAAGGCCCGGCTCAAGAAGCGCCTGCGCGAGATCGCCGGCGAGCTCATCAAGATCGCAGCCCTGCGCCAGCTCAAGGAGGCTCCCTCGGTTGCGCCGCCGGCCGGCACGTGGGACGAGTTCGTGGCCCGCTTCCCCTACGAGGAGACGGAGGACCAGGCGCAGAGCATCGATGCCGTGCTCGAAGACCTGGCGGCGGGGCGTCCCATGGACCGGCTCGTGTGCGGCGATGTCGGCTTCGGCAAGACCGAGGTCGCGCTGCGGGCGGCCTTCGTGGCGGCGCTCAACGGCCTGCAGGTGGCCGTGGTCGTGCCGACGACTCTGCTCGCGCGCCAGCATTTCAAGACCTTCACGGACCGGTTCCAGGGGCTGCCGGTGAAGATCGCGCAGGCCTCGCGCCTCGTCTCGGCGAAGGAGCTGGCGGAGGTGAAGGCGGGCCTGAAGTCGGGCAGCGTCGATATCGTCATCGGGACGCATGCCCTGCTCGGCAAGGCGATCGAGTTCGCGCGCCTCGGGCTCATCGTCGTCGACGAGGAGCAGCACTTCGGCGTCACGCACAAGGAGCGGCTGAAGAAGCTGCGCGAGGACGTCCACGTGCTGACCCTGTCGGCGACGCCCATTCCGCGCACGCTGCAACTGGCGCTCACGGGCGTGCGCGAGCTGTCGCTCATCACGACGCCGCCCGTCGACCGGCTCGCCGTGCGCACCTTCATCTCGCCGTTCGATCCGGTCATCCTCGCCGACGCCCTGAAGCGGGAGCGCGCGCGCGGCGGCCAGAGCTTCTATGTCGTCCCGCGCATCGCCGATCTCGACGAGGTGGCCGAGTTCCTGCGCGAGGTGGTGCCGGACTTGAAGGTCGCCCGCGCGCACGGCCAGCTGGCGCCGACCGAGCTCGAGGACATCATGACGGCCTTCTACGAGGGGCAGTACGACATCCTGCTCTCGACAGCGATCGTCGAATCCGGGCTCGACGTGGCGAACGCGAATACGCTCATCGTGCACCGCGCCGACATGTTCGGGCTCGCCGCGCTCTACCAGCTGCGCGGGCGGGTCGGCCGGTCCAAGCGGCGGGCCTACGCCTATTTCACGACGCCGCCCAACCGCGTGCTGACCGAGGGCGCCGACAAGCGGCTCAAGGTGCTGCAGTCGCTCGACACGCTGGGCGCGGGCTTCTCGCTCGCCTCGCACGACCTCGACATCCGCGGCGCGGGCAACCTGCTCGGCGAGGAGCAGTCAGGCCACATCCGCGAGGTCGGCTTCGAGCTCTACCAGTCGATGCTGGAGGAGGCGGTCGCGGCCATGAAGGGGGGCGATCTCGGCGAGGCGCGCGACACGTGGAGCCCGGAGATCGCGCTCGGGATGCCGGTGCTCATCCCGGAGGCCTACGTCGCGGATCTGCAGTTGCGGCTCGGCCTCTACCGGCGCCTCTCCTCGCTCGAGGCGCGCGCCGACATCGACGCCTTCGCCGCCGAGCTGGTGGACCGGTTCGGCGAGCTGCCCGACGAGGTGCGCTACCTGCTCGACGTCATGGAGATCAAGGGGCTGTGCCGGGCGGCCAACATCGCCAAGGTGGACGCGGGCCCGAAGGGGGCCGTGGTGTCGTTCCGCAAGAACGACTTCGCCAACGCCGCGGGGCTTGCGCAGTTCCTCCACGCCGAGCGGGCGCGCGCCAAGATGCAGCCCGACCACAAGCTCGTCTACCGCGGCGAGTGGGAGACGGCGGCCGAACGGATCAAGGGCGTGCGCGCCCTCGTGGCGGCACTCGCCCGCATTGCCGCCGAGGGCCGGAAAGCGGCGTGAGCGCCGGCTGTCGTTTCAGCCCTGGCCGCCGGCGTGCAGCGCCCGGTAGGCGTTCTGCAACTCGGAGCGCTTGACCTTGCCGTTCGGCGTGCGCGGCAGGGCCTCGACGAGGATGACCTCGCGCGGGCACTTGTACTGGGCGAGGCGCTCGCGCGCGAACGCCAGCACCGACGTCGGGTCGGGCGCGTGGCCGGGCTTGGCGACGAGGAACGCGCCGATGACGGTGACGCCCTCGCGCGGCGAGATCTCGGCGCAGGCCACCTCCGCGATGTCGGGGTGCTGGGCCAGGGCGCACTCGACTTCGAGCGGCGACACGCGGTAGCCGAGCGCCTTCATGACGTCGTTGGCGCGCCCCTGGTGGAAGACGTAGCCGTCCGCGTCGAGGACGGCGAGGTCGCCGCCGAGGAACCACTCGCCGCGATAGACCTCCGCCTCCTCGGCGGGGCGGTTCCAGTAGCCGAGCATCAGTCCCGGATCGGAGCGGTGGACGGCGAGCAGCCCTTCCTCGCCCGGCGGCAGCGGATCGGTGCCGCCCTCGACGGGCAGGATGGCGACGCGGCGGCCGGGCTGCGCGCGGCCGGGCGATCCCTCCTTGCGCACCATGCCGGGGGCGGTCGAGATATAGGTCGAGATCTCGCTCATGCCGAGCGCCTCGTAGAGCTCGGTGCCAGTGCGCGCGGACCAGTCTGCGAACAGCGAGGGGGCTGGGGCCTCGCCGGCGATGAGGCCATGGCGGAGACGGCCGAGGTCGATCGGACCGGGCGGCGCGTACTTCAGGATCTGGCGGAACAGTCCCGGCACGGCGGCAAAGAGCGTCGCGCCCGTCTTGCGGATCACGGCCGGCCAGATCTCGGGCGTCTTCTCGCCGACGTAGATCGTGCTTGTCACGCCGTTCGCCCATGGGTCGATGAGGCCGGTGCCGAGCGTGTAGGTCCAGTTGAAGGCGCCCGCGTGGAGCATGACGTCGTCGGGGCGGATGCCGTACCAGCCCTGGTAGGTCCGCGAGCGGCCGAGCGCGACGCGGTGGGCATGCACGACGCCTTTCGGCCGCGCCGTCGTGCCCGACGTATAGAGCAGGTAGGCGGGGTCCTCCGCGCGCGTCTCCGCATAGGTCCCGCGGCGCGGGTAGCGGATCATCGCGCGCACCTCCGCCTCCGCGAGCACCGTGACGTCGGCGGGGATGTCGCCGCGCGGCAGGTGCGGGGCGAGCGCCACCGCCAGCGGTGCGCTGTCGGCGAGGAGGACGCCGGCTTCGGCCGCCGTGAGCTGGCTGGAGGTCGCAACCGCGATGAGGCCTGCCGCGATGGCGCCGAAATAGAGGATCGGATAGGTGCTCGTATTGTCGAGCCGGATGAGGATGCGGTCGCCGGGCTTCAGGCCGCGATCCTGAAGCGCGGCCGCCACGCGCAGCACGGCGTCCTCCAGCTCGGCGAACGTCCACGTCTCGCGCGGGGGCGTGCCGGGCGCCGGGTCGCCCACGACGACGAGCGCCGGCTGGCCGGGCCGGCGTCGCGCCGACGCCTCCAGGCAGTAGCGCGCCATGTTGAACTGCTCGGGGATGACGAGAGGCGGAACGGCGGCGGTCATGTTCGGGGACGACGGATCATTGGCGGGTTTAAGACGAGACGCGGTTCAAGACGAGATTGGGCGGCGCTACTTCTGCCCGTCAATCCACCACGTGTCGAGATTGTATCCCCACAGCGGGAACCTTTGCGGACCCTTGACGTGCCGCCAGTGGGCCACCCACTGCCGCGAGGCGTGGAACAGCGGGATCACGTAGTGCCCCGACAGGAGCAGCCGGTCGAGGGCGCGGACGGCGGAGGTGAACTCCTCGTCCGTCCGGGCTTCCAGGAGCCGCTTGATCATCGCGTCCACGGCCGGGCTCTTGACGCCGACGAAGTTGAACGAGCCCGGCACGTCGGCGTTGCGGCTGTCCCAGCGGAAGACCTGCTCGTTGCCGGGCGAGAGCGACGAGGGCCAGGCGGTCTGGATCATGTCGTAGTCGTAGTCCTTGAGGCGCGACTGGTATTGCGCGCTGTCGACGACCCGGAGGCGGGCGCGGATGCCGAGCTTGGCGAGATCGGAGACGAAGCTCGCGATGAGGCGCTGCTGGACGGTGGAGCCCGCCAGGATCTCGAACGCGAGCGGCTGGCGCGTCTCTTTGTGGACGAGCAGGCCGTTCTCGATGACGTAGCCCGCCTCGCCGAAGAGGCGGAAGGCTTCGCGGGCATTCTCGCGGTTGTGCCCCGTGCCGTCGCTGACGGGCATCCGGTAGCGGCCTTCCATCACCTCGGGCAGCACCGCGCCGGGATAGGGCGCCAGGAGCTCACGCTCGCGCGCGTCGGCGGGCTTGCCCGCGGAGGAGAGATAGGAGCGCTCGAAGAAGCTCTCGGTGCGCTTGTAGAGCCCGTGGTAGAGGGTCTTGTTCACCCACTCGAAGTTGAAGAGCAGGAGCAGCGCGCGGCGCACGCGCGGGTCCTGGAACACGGGCCGGCGGATGTTGAAGGCGAACGCCGCCATTCCGGCCGGCAGTCCTGTCTCGATCTCGCGGGTGAGGATGCGGCCGTCGCGGCGAGCGGGGATGTCGTAGCCCGACGACCACAGCTTCGGGTCGTCCTCCGTGCGTACGTCGATGAGGCCCGACTTGAAGGCGTCGAACTGCACCGACATGTCGCGGAAGTACTCGTAGCGGATCTCGTCGAAGTTGAACCGGCCGCGGTTCACGGGCAGGTCGCGGCCCCAGTAGTCCGGGTTGCGGCGGTAGGTGATGGAGCGGCCCGGATCGACGGCGGCGATCGTGTAGGGGCCGGAGCCGACGATGGGCTGCAGCGTCGTGCGATCGAAGGTCTCGGGCGTCAGCAGGTGCTTGGGCAGGACGGGCATCGAGGCCATGATGAGCGGCATCTCGCGATCGCCGCTGTCGTCGAACACGAAGCGCACGGCGTGATCGGAGAGCCGCTCGGCGCGCGTGACCTTCTTGTAGGAGTTGCGGTGGTTGGGTCGGCCGCGCTCGCGCAGCACCTCCATGGAGAAGATGACGTCGTCGGCGGTGACGGGCTTGCCGTCGGAGAAGCGGGCGGCGGGATCGAGATGGAACGTGACGGAGGACCGGTCGGGCGGCATCTCGGCCGTCTTGGCGATGAGGCCGTACATCGTGAACGGCTCGTCGAAGCCGCGCGCCATCAACGTCTCGTAGACCCACTCGCGGATGCCGGCGACCGGCTCGCCGCGAATGATGAGCGGGTTCAGCGTGTCGAACGAGCCGGTCTGGCCGAGCACCACGCGGCCGCCCTTCGGTGCTGCCGGATCGGCATAGGCGAAGTGCTCGAACCCGGCCGGATACTTCGGCTCGCCGTGCATGGCGAGGGCATGCGCGCCCGCTTGCGCCGAGGCGGCCGCGGCGCCGAGGACAAGGCCCGCGAGCATGGCGCCGGCGGCAGCGGGAATAAGACCTCTCCTGAGGCGCTCCATGACGTCTCCGTAAGGCTGTCCGAAGCCGCGGTACGAGGCCGGCTCCGATCCGGCGGCTTCGCTTTAGCACAGTTGCGGCATGAGGTTAGAGCGTCGCGGTGGGACGACCTTGAAGGCCAAAGACGACCGATCCGTGGCCGGTTTGCAACGAGCCGCTTGCTTAAGGCTGTGCACGTCTTTGAGCCGTTCCGACTGGTCACGGGATTGCCGCAATCCGAGCCTTACTGCCGCTCGTCTGGCGCGAGGGGCGCTGGTGGGTGTGCGGGCTCGACAACGACGTCGGTCGGACCGGTGTCCCAACGACCCTTCCCCATCACACGCGCCGCAGAGGGTGGAGCCGGTCGTCCGGCCCTGACAGAAAGGTCGATTTTCCCATGGCACACGCTGCTAAGTTTGGTCTGAGTTCGACGGGCGCGCTGGCCGCCGCCGTGATGCTCGCGGGTCTGCCCGCGCAGGCGCAGAACGCGGCCCCTGCCAAGCCCGCCGCGGCCGCGCCGGCCAAGGCCGCTGCCAAGGACGCAGGCAAGGATGCGGGCAAGAACGCGGACGAGGCCAAGAGCGCCTGGGTGAAGCTGTGCGAGACGACCCCGGTGATGAAGAAGGGCGAAGACGGCAAGGAAGCGAAGGAAGAGAAAAACATCTGTCTCACCCACCACGAGCGCCTCGACGGCAACACCGGCATGGTGCTCGTCTCCGCCGCCATCCGCGAGGTCGAGGGGCAGGACAAGAAGCACCTGATGATCATGGTGCCGCTCGGCATGGCGCTGCCGCCGGGCCTGCGCGCCGCGGTCTACACGAAAGACCAGTGGGGCAAGATCGCCAAGAACGAGAAAGTCGAGGACAAGGAGCTGAAGCCCGTCGATCTCAAGTACTCGCTGTGCCACGCCTCGGGCTGCACGGCCGAGATCGAGGCTGACGCGGGCATCATCGATCAGATGAAGGTCGGCGGCGGCCTCATGGTCGTGGCCATGAATGCCGCGGCGCAGCCGATCGGCTTTCCCATTCCGCTCGACGGGTTCGGCGAAGCGTTCGCCGGCAAGCCGGTCGACAACGCCGAGTACAAGAAGGCCCGCGGCCAGTTGATGGCCCAGATCCGCGAGCGCCAGAAGGCGGCGCTGGAGAAGTTCAAGGCCGAGCAGTTGAAGAAGATCCCGACCGACGCGCCGGGTGCGCCTCCGACCACGACGGGCGCCACGACGCCGGCCGCCAAGCCGGCCGAGAAGAAGTAGCGCCGGCATCTCACGGCCATCACGTCAACCGCCCGGCGCATCCCGCCGGGCGGTTTTTTCATGGCCGACGGGACGCCGATCGCCGCTCGCGATACCGTGCCTCTTCGCCAAACCTTCCCACGTCGCCTTATCCGGTCTCCGGTCGCGCGGTTTTCTCCCCCCACCCCATGGCCGGGTTCAACCCGGGCATCCAGGGCGACAGCCCCAACAGTCGAGCATGGACTCCTGGATGGCCGCCTCACGGGCGGGCATGACGTTGGGAGCGAAGTTGTCCCCGCCACCGCTGGCGCACCCTAGACTGGCGGCACCTGCATCACTCGGGGGCGCCGTCCGGAGGCGTCTGGATCGCGCGACGCAGGGGCGGGTGCGGGAGGACCTTCGAGGCTCGACGCGGGCCAACCCTCCCGACTTTATCTCCATACCCCGCGGTAACGCAGGGTCCGGGTGGGGTACCGGTGAAAAGTGGAGGCCGGCAGGCCTGGGGTAAGAGCGAGCCCAGGCGAAGCCCGTCAAAGCGGGGCGCCGCGGCGCTTCATTCTAGATCCTTGCGGACGACCCGCGGCTCCGCCGCGCCCCGCTCCCCGAACCTTTCCTGCCTCCGGTGCAGCCGCACGCGGAGCGTGCCTCGGTGTCTGCGTGCCCCTCGCCCCGCACGCGGGGAGAGGGGATCAGGTCAGCGCGCCGATTCGCGACTCTTGTATCTGGGCTTTTAGCGGATGTGGATCGTCGAGCAGATTTTCAGTTCAGCATCGCCAGAAAGACCGGGCGGTAGCGGCCTTCCTCGTCTTCGACGAAGTACTCGCCGACCTGCGGGTGGCGCACGGGCACGCCGCTCGTGTCGGGTAGCAGGTTCTGCTCGGAGACGTAGGCGATGTACTCGGTCTCCGCGTTCTCGGCCAGAAGATGATAGAATGGCTGGTTCTTTCGCGGCCGCATCTTCTCGGGGATCGACTGCCACCACTCCTCGGTGTTGGCGAACACCGGGTCGATATCGAAGATCACGCCGCGGAATGGGTAGATCCTGTGCCGGACGACGTCGCCGACCGCAAACCGCGCCTCGGAGACGGGGGAGCCGCGGCGGGCCGTCGCGTTGCGCACGGCACCTTCGCCGCGCGCAAGCGCGGGCTTGGCCGTTCCGGTCTTGGACGCGGACCTCGTGGCGGCAGGCGTCGTCGCGGGCGACCGTGCCGCCCGCTCGCCTTTTCCGGCCGACGACGCAGGCTTTGCCTTGGTCGCGACCGGCTTGACCGCATCGGGCTTTGCCGCCGACACGGCCACCTTCGCGTCCGCTGTCCGCTTTCTGGCGGTATTCTTCTGGTTCACCGGGACCGTCGCCGCAGCCGCAGCTTTCCCCTCCGCGCCGGAGGCCGGCGTCTTGCGCTTCGTGCTCATGGCCGAATTACGCGCTGTCCGGGCGGCGCGTGTCAAGGGAGGGCGGCGCTTATCGTTCATGGCGCGCTTCAACCCCTCAAAAACCATACGCCGCTGCGCGATCGGGGTCCTTCGAGGCGACGAGGCGCGCGAGGTCGACGATGACCTTGGCCTGCTTCCAGGTCGCGTCATCCTGCATCTTGCCGTCGATCATCACGGCCCCGGTGCCGTCGGGCATGGCCTCGAGGATGCGGCGGGCGAACGCGACCTCCTTGGGATCGGGCGAGAAGACGCGCTTGGCGATCTCGATCTGCGAGGGGTGCAGCGACCAGGCGCCGAGACACCCCTGCAGGAACGCGTTGCGGAACTGCGCTTCGCAGGCGGCGCCGTCGGCGAAGTCGCCGAACGGACCGTAGAAGGGCTTCAAGCCGTACGACAGGCACGCATCGACCATCTTGCCGACGGTGTAGTGCCAAAGGTCCTGCTGGTAGTGGGCGCGCGGGGTCCCGTCCTGCGTGGGATCGGCGAGCACGCCATAGTCGGGATGACCGCCGCCGACGCGCGTCGTCTTCATGCCGCGCGAGGCGGCGAGGTCGGCCGGCCCGAGGCTCATGCCGTGCATGCGCGGGGACGCGGCGGCGATCGCCTCCACGTTCTTCACGCCCTCGGCCGTCTCGAGAATGGCGTGGATGAGGATCGGGCGCGTCACCGCATGCTTCGCCTCGAGCTGGGCGAGGAGCTGATCGAGGTAGTGGATGTCCCACGGCCCCTCGACCTTGGGCAGCATGATGACGTCGACCTTGTTGCCGGCGTGCTTCACGATTTCCGTGACGTCGTCGAGCATCCACGGCGAGTTGAGGCAGTTGATGCGCGTCCACAGTCCCGTCTGGCCGAAATCGAACTCGCGGGCCATGGCGACGAAGCCCTGTCGCGCCGCCTCCTTCTCGCCGACCGCGATCGCATCCTCGAGGTTGCCGAGAACGACGTCCACCTGGCGGATGGTGTCCTTCAGCTTGGCGCGGATCTTCTCGTTGTGCGGCGGGATGAAGTGGATCATCCGCTCGATGCGGACGGGAAGCGTGCGGTACGGTTCGGGCGCGCCGATGGCGAGAGGGGAGAAATGCTTGGCGGGCGTGCGCGTGACGCTCATCGTGTCGTTACCTTCGAGGGGTTGGGGAGGGTTGCCGCGGCGCACATTAGGCCGGGACCGCCGTCTGTCAATCGGCGCGGGCGGCATAACGGCGGCGGACCGGCAGGCTGGGCCAAACGAACGCGGATCGGCTATAAGTCCGGGAACGGACCACCGTCAGGGGCGTTGTCCGGCGAGGAGCGCTAAGGTGCGTAACGCAGCCGCAGACCATTGCCGTCGGAAGGGGCGCCGCGCTGCGGTCGCAGCGGTCGGCCTTGCTCTCTTCTGCGCCGGCGTCCCGGCGGCGGCCGGAGAGCCGTCCCGGGACGGGCTCGTGGTCGTGGCCCGCGCCACGGACAAGGCGCCGCACCGGGCGAAAAAGGCAAAATCCAAGCGCGCCCTATCTCAGCCCGCGGCGGCCACGACCGAGACGCGGCCGAAGCTTCTCTCCCGTGCCGAGATCCTCGCCGCCGATCCGACCGCGCTCGAGCGTATCGGCCGCCACATCGTCATCGGCTATCACGACCCGCGTTCCGTGAAGGCGCTTGTGGAGAAGAAGGCGATCGCCGGCATCTTCATCACCGATCACAACGTGCACCGCCGCAAGGTCGACGACATCCTCGGCGAGATCGAGGCCCTGCAGAAGGTGCGTGCGGCGCAGGGGCTGCCGCCGCTCATCGTTGCCGCCGATCAGGAAGGCGGCAACGTTTCGCGCCTGTCGCCGCCGCTCGCGCGCCAGCCGGGGCTCCGGCGCGTCATCGCCAAGGTTGGCCCGCAGGGCGACATGAAAGCGGCCGTCGTCGGCTATGCGCGCGTCCAGGCGCGCGAATTGAAGCGCGTCGGCGTCAACCTCAACTTCTCGCCGGTCGTCGATCTCAACATCGATCCCAAGCGGCGCAGCGACGGCGAGACGCAATTGCGCTACCGCGCCCTGTCGCCGGACCCCAAGATCGTCGCCGACGCGGCCGGCTGGTACTGCGACACGCTCGCGGAGGAAGGCATCCATTGCACGATCAAGCATTTCCCGGGACTGGGACGGGTGCGGCTCGACACGCATCGCACCGCGGGCGAGATCAAGGCGCCGCTCCTGGAGCTCAAGGGCGCCGACTGGCTGCCCTTCCGCGCGCTCATGGAGCGGCCGCACGTCGTCACGATGCTCGCCCACGTGCGTCTCGCCGAGCTCGACAAGGCGGTGCCGGCCTCCTTCTCGGCCCCCGTGATCGGCGGGCTTCTGCGCACCGAGTGGAAGCACGAGGGGCTGCTGATCACCGATGATTTCTCGATGGGAGCCGTCACGCTGTCGAAGGACGGCGTCGGCGGCGCGGCCGTCAGGGCGCTCAACGCGGGTGCCGACCTCATCCTCGTGTCGTTCAGCGACAAGCACCTGAACGCCATCATGTCTGCGCTGCTCGATGCCGACGCGAACGGCCGCCTCGACGGCGAGGCGCGGCGCCGCAGCCGCGCGCGGCTCGCCCGCCTGCCAGCCGCGCAGCGAGGCCACGCCGCACCGGCGGCCGCCGCGACGCCCGCCGTCGCCGCGCCGGCGCCTTAGAGTGCTTCCGGAAAAGTGGGAACCGGTTTTCCGATTAGAATCACGACAAAACAAAGAGCCAGAGCCGTTCCGGCTTTGGCGCGGCTCAGCTCCAGCGCCGGTTCGACCACATCCACTGCTCGGGCGTCTCGCGCACCCAGGTCTCGAACTGGCGCTGCATCTCGGTCATGATCCAGCGGATGTCGTCCGACTGGTTCCCCGTCCGCGGCACGCGCAGCTCCTTGATCTCGACGACGAAGCGGCTCGACGTGCCGATGCGCCGGCAGCAGGACATCCACATGCGGCTGCCGACGCGGCGGGCGATCATGGCGCCGATGGCCTGCGAGCGCGCCGGCTTGCCGAAGAACGGCACCGGCAGGCCGGAGCGGTCGTAGAGGTCGCAGACGAGGCCGAGGCGGCCGCCGTTGCGGACGAAATCGGTGAGGATGCGCGCCGTCCTCTGGTTGTCGCCGTGGTCGCCCTCGACCTTGCCGCGGCCGAACAGGCCGCCAGGATAGAGATCGCGGCGCAGGTGGCGCAGATAGCGGTCGACATAGGGGTTGTTGACCGAGCGATAGACGGCGGCGGGATTGGCGTTGGCGAGCACGAAGGGCCAGATGGCGAGCTCCCAGTTGCCCATGTGCAGCGATACGCCGAGCGCCGGGCCGAGCTTGTCCTTGTAGCGGCGGAAGACGCGCTCCGGCGTGATCGAGATGCGGTCCGGTTCGTCGCTGATCCTGTCGATCTGGATCGTCTCGGCCATGACGCGGCCGAGGTTCTCCCAGTGGGCAAGGCAGATCGCGAGGCGCTCGGCGTCCGATTTCTCGGGGAAGGCGACCTTCAGGTTTTCGAGCGCGCGCTGGTGGCGCTTGGGACTGACGATGGGGGCGAGGCGCCGCCACCAGCGGGCCGAGAAGCGTGCGGCGGTCTCGAGCGGCATCATCCGGATCGGACCGGTGACGAGCCGCAGCACGGCGTATTCCAGTCGGAACTGGAGGTCGCGGAGGAAGGAGGTCTCGACAGTCATCGGAGCGTCATGCGGGGGCGTACGGCGTCCGTCAAGCGGGCGCCTTGAGGCGCGTGGCATCCTCATCGCCGGCAGGCCGCAGCATGGCCCGTCCGCCCGGCCGCATCAGCACCGGCACGTAGCCGGAGGGCTGGACGCCCTCCTGCACGAGCCGGCGGCGCAGCGGCCCGACCATGTTGAGAACATGCAACCCGAAGCCGCGCAGCAGGTGCACCGGCAGGTAGGGCGAGAGCAGCGTGCGGTTCAGGATGTCGACGGTCCTGATGCGGCCGTTGACGTCGGGTGTGCGCAGCGCGCTGTAGCGGGCCAGGACGTCCGGCCCGCCTGGGTCCTGGCCGGCGGCCAGCGCATCCAGGACGCAGTCGACGAGGGTTGCCGCGTCCCGGAGCCCCAGGTTCAGCCCCTGCGCGCCGATGGGCGGGATGACATGGCCCGACTCGCCGACGAGCGCCACGCGGTTGCGGCCGAACACGTCCGGCGTCAGTCCGCTCAAGGGGAACACGGCCCGCGGCCCGATCTCGCCGACCGTGCCGAGGAGTCCCGCGAGCCGCATCTCGACGGCGCGGCGGAACTGGGGCTCGGCGAGCTTCAGGAGTCGCTCGGCCTCCGCCGGCTCCTCGACCCAGACCAGGCTCGAGGCGCGGCCCGGCATGGGCACCGTCGTGAAGGGGCCGACGGGGCGATGGAACTCGGTCGAGACACCCTCATGGTCGCGCTGGTGCGTGAACCAGGTCACGAGCGCGCTTTGCGGATAGGTCCACGTCGAGACCGTGATGCCGGCGGCCTCTCGGGTCGGCGACTTGCGGCCATCGGCAGCGACGACGAGCGGCGCGGTCAGCGTCTCGCCCTCGGCCAGCGTCACGGCGACGTCGTCGCGGCCGGCGCAGACGGCGCGGGCGCCCGCCGTGGTGTGGACCGTGAGCTTGGGAGCGCTGGGGAGCCGCGCGAGCAGCGCGTCCATCAGCGTGTCGTTGGGGAC
>CAZPUQ010000017.1:0-40898 GCA_964589785.1 uncultured Hyphomicrobium sp. | reverse complement strand
TCACCATCGCGCGCACGCGATCGGTCTCCGCGCCCGCGACGGCGTAGGGCAACGGGTCTTCCTCCACGACATCCCAGCCGATCAATTCGCCCTCGCCATCGCGGGCCAGCCGGGCGGCGATCTCAGGCCGCGTGTAGTCGAACCCGGTCGTCAGCAGCGCGACGGGCGTCTGCCCGGCGACCGGCGAGGCCGGGGGTACCTTAGGGTCCTGGGCCGCGGCGGCGTGCGGAACGAGTGCCGCGAGCGCGCCGAGCACGGCCGTCTTCAACTCTCGCCTCTGCATCGGCTCGCCTGCCTTGAACGGCGCGTCCGCGCCGGGTCTCGTGACTGGCCGATCCTATCAGTCTTCCGCCGCCCGTTCCGCCACACACGCATTTGAGAACGCTGCGGGCCCCCGCTATAAGGTCGCGTCCGGCCGAGGCCCGGGCAATTGGGATGGGATTTGAGGGGACCGACCGTGACGCGCATCTCCCGCCGCAAGTTCGTTGCCGGAGCGGCCACCGGCAGCGCGGGGCTCGTCGCTGCCGCCTGCGGCGAGACCAGTCCGTCCGCGCCCGCGGTCGTCGCCGAGCGGCCGGAGCTGCACTGGCGGATGACGTCGAGCTTTCCGCCGTCCCTCGACACCATCCACGGCGCCGCCAAGGTCTTCTCCAAGGCGGTCGCCGACATGACCGACAACCGGTTCCAGATCCAGGTGTTCGCGGCCGGCGAGATCGTGGGCGGATTGCAGGCGGCGGACGCGGTCAGCGACGGCACCGTCGAGAGCGCGCATACGGCGTCCTACTATTACTGGGGCAAGGACCCGACGTTCGCGCTGGCGACCGGCGTGCCGTTCGGCCTCAACTCGCGCATGCAGAACGCGTGGATGTGGGAGGGGGGCGGCGTCGAGCTGATGAACGCCTTCTACCAGCGCTACAACATCTATGGCCTGCCCGGCGGCAACTCCGGCGCCCAGATGGGCGGCTGGTACCGCCGCGAGATCAACACCCCGGCCGACTGGAGGGGACTCAAGATCCGCATCGGCGGCTTCGGCGGTGCGGTCATGTCGAAGCTCGGTGCGGTGCCGACGCAGATCGCGGCCGCCGACATCTATCCCGCACTCGAGAAGGGCACCATCGACGCCGCCGAATGGGTCGGCCCCTACGACGACGAGAAGCTCGGGTTCGCGAGCGTGGCGCGCTACTACTATTACCCCGGCTGGTGGGAAGGGCAGGCGATGCTGCACTTCTTCTTCAATCTGCAGAAGTGGAACGATCTGCCGCCGGGCTACCAGGCGGTTCTGCGCGCAGCGGCGCATACGGCCAACACCGTCATGATGGCGCGCTATGACATGCTGAACCCGCCGGCGCTGCGCTCGCTCGTGCGCAACGGCGCGGTGCTGCGTCCGTTCTCGAAGGAGGTTCTCGACGGCTGCTTTGCGGCGTCGAACGAGGTCTATGCCGAGCTGTCGGCCAAGAACCCGGACTTCAAGACCGCCTATGAGGCCATGACGAAGGTGCGCCGCGACGGCTACCTCTGGCACCAGCTCTCCGAGCACACCATGGACACCTACATGATGATCCTGCAGAGGGAGGGGAGGCTGTAGGCATCGGGTCCGCCTTGCGTGCCCGGCTGGCGTGCCCGATTTGTCGGCAGCCGGGAAATATGCGCGGCGCTTCTTGCGCGAGATCTATTTTTTATTCTAGCATCCCAATGCGCTCGTTCGGCCGAATAAGTTCATTCGCTGCAACGAGCAGGGGCGGGAAATGCAGGCCAGATGCAAGCCGGCTGAAACCGAAAAGCCCGATCTGGCCGGATTTGTCGCCTCCGGCCGCGATGACGCTTTCTTTTCGATGCGCTGCAACATGGGATTTGCCCGACGGTCGTCCGTCGTCCGGCCGGGGTCGTTCGGCAGCGTCCATGTGAGCGACCGCGAGCGGCGATGCGATGCACGCCGATCACCCCTTCAAGACAGAGGCTTCAACCAAACCGTCGGTGATGGGCTGGCTGGCCGACGTGGCCCGTCGTGGCCGACCGTCCGATGGCGAGGACGTGGACGCCTTCGCGGCTGTCCCATTCGAGCCCGAGCCCAGGGCGAGGGCTTAAGAGAACTTAAGAGGGTGCACGCGGGAATCGATTGAGGGAGAATTGAGCAGCGATGCCGATTTTCATCATTGCCTTCGTCAGGCACGTGGATGCCCTCAGCTATCGCGTGGGCCGCTTCGCGATGTATCTCTTTTTTGTCCTTGGCGCCATTCTCCTTTATTCGACGTTTTCGCGGCTCCTCATCGGCGCGCCCATCAATTGGTCAATCGAAATGGCGCAGTTCGTGCTCTCGGCCTATTATCTGCTGGGAGGGGCCTATTCCATGCAGCTTGGCGCGCACGTGCGCATGGACCTTGTCCATGAGCGGCTGTCGCCGCGCCGGCGCGCCGCCACGGATGCCGTGACGATCCTGTTCGTT
Organism: uncultured Hyphomicrobium sp.; assembly: GCA_964589785.1. Taxonomy (GTDB): domain Bacteria; phylum Pseudomonadota; class Alphaproteobacteria; order Rhizobiales; family Hyphomicrobiaceae; genus JAGVSR01. Next base: position 38,455 of record CAZPUQ010000017.1, on the reverse strand, counting down.
ATCTTCTATCTGGTGTTCCTGTTCGCCGGGGGTGTGTCCTCCACGCACTACGCCGTCGTCTACAAGCAGCAGAACTACTCGTCGTGGGCGCCGCTCCTGTGGCCGATCAAGGTCATCATGACCTTCGGCGTCCTTCTCATGCTGCTGCAGACCATCGCGACCTTCTTCAAGAACGTGGCCGAGGCGCGAGGGACACCCATCGCATGAGCTCGGAATTCATCTCCATCTTCATGTTCGCGAGCATGATGGTGCTGCTTCTGACAGGCCAGCGCGTCTATGGCGTCATCGGCTTCGTCGGCACGGCGGCGGCGCTCTGGCTGTGGGGCGAGGGATCGTTCGAGTTGCCGTTCAACGCCGCCTTCCAGGTGTTGAACTGGTATCCGCTCATCACCGTGCCGTTCTTCATCTTCATGGGCTACATGATGTCGGAGTCCGGCATCGCCAGCAATCTCTACCGGATGTTCCATGTCTGGTTCGGATCGATCAACGGCGGTCTGGCGCTGGGCACCATCGGTCTCATGGTCCTCATCGCCTGCATGAACGGGCTTTCGGTGGCCGGAATGGCCATCGGCGCGACGGTCGCGCTGCCCGAGCTGATGAAGCGCGGCTACGACAAGACGATGATCACCGGCGTCATCCAGGCGGGAAGCTCGCTCGGGATTCTCATTCCGCCGAGTGTCGTGCTCGTTCTCTATGCGATGATCGCCCGCCAGCCCGTGTTGCAGCTCTGGCTTGCCGGCATCCTGCCCGGCCTGATGATGGCTGCGATCTTCGCGCTGTACGTCTACATCCGCTGTCGCATCAACTCGTCGCTGGCGCCCGCGCTGAGCGCGGAGGAGCGCGCGCAGATCACGTGGCGTGAGAAATTCGTCCTACTGCGCGAAGGGATCATGCCGCTCGCGGTCTTCGGCCTCATGATGGGGCTTTTCATGACCGGCGTGACGAGCCTCGTCGAAAGCTCGGCGGTCGGCGCGCTGCTGATCGTGATCGCCACGCTGATCGAGCGGAAATTCACCTGGAAGGTGCTCGAGGACTCGACGCGCAACACGCTCGCGGTGAGCTGCATGTTCATGTGGCTCATCCTCGCCGCGCTCTGCTTCAGCGCCGTCTACGACGGCCTCGGCGCGGTGAAGGCGATAGAGAACCTGCTGGTCAAGACCTGGGACTTCGATCGGTGGACCATTCTCATCCTGATGCTGTTCTCGTTCATCGTGATGGGGACGTTCCTCGACGACACGGCGATGCTCGTGATCGTGGCGCCTCTCTATATCCCGCTTGTCATCAAGCTCGGCTTCAACCCCATCTGGTTCGGCGTACTCTACACGGTCACCTGCCAGATCGCCTACATCACGCCGCCGTTCGGTTACAACCTGTTCCTGATGCGCGCGATGGCGCCGCCCGAGATCACCCTGCTCGATATCTACCGGTCCATCGTGCCGTTCTTCTTCCTGATGGTGCTGTCGCTCATCATTTTCATGGTCTTCCCGCAGATCGTGCTCTGGCTGCCCGAGTACTACGCGCGCCGATGAGCGCCCGCCGCAGGTCGATCGAGAGCAAACGAGAAGCAGAAACGAGAAGCAGAGGAGAAGCCGAGGGCGTTGCACGAAGTGCAGAAGTCGAGGACCGGATGTCCGGTGAGCGGAGGCAAGTGTTCGTAACCCAGTAGGGAGTAACAATAATGACGAAGGACACCCATGTCAGCAAGCGACAGTTTCTAAAGAACGCCGGCATCGCAACCGCCAGCGTTGCGGCCTCCACGGTCGCCGCGCCCTACGTCAAGGCGCAGGCGCCCATCAAATGGCGCCTGCAGACGTATGCCGGCCCCGCGCTCGCCGAGCACGTCATCAAGAACTCGATCGACTGGTTCAACAAGGCGGCCAACGGCGAGATGGTGGTCGAGCTCTACACGGCCGACCAGCTCGTGCCGCAGGGCGAGCTGTTCCGCGCCGTGCAGGCGGGAACCATCGACGCCGCGCAGAGCGATGACGACTCGGCGGCCGCGCCCGTCGACGTCAAGGTCTTCGGTGCCTACTTCCCGTTTGCGTCACGCTATTCGCTCGATGTCCCGGCGCTGTGGCACTGGTACGGACTCAAGGAGATCTGGGAGGAGGCCTACGCGGAGATCAAGGACGTCACCTGGCTCAGCACCGGATCATGGGATCCCTGCAACTTCGCCACCACGAAGCCGATCAAGTCGGTTGCCGATCTCAAGGGCCTGCGCGTCTACATGTTCCCGACGGGCGGTCAGTTCATGTCCCGCTTCGGCGTCGTGCCGGTCTCGCTGCCCTACGAGGACGTGCAGCCGGCCATCCAGACCGGCGAGCTCGACGGCATCTGCTGGTGCGGCATCACCGAGTGCTACACGGTCGGCTGGGCCGACGTGACGAAGTACTATCTCACGAACAACATCTCGGGAGCCTGGGCCGGGTCCTACTTTGTCAACACGGCCAAATGGAACGCGGTGCCGGACCACCTGAAGCAGCTCTTCCAGCTCGCGATCGATTCCTCGCACTACTATCGCCAGCACTGGTACTGGTGGGGCGAGGCGCACTATCGCACCTCGGGCGGCAAGCTCGAGCTGACGACGATCCCGGAATCGGAGTGGAAGACCATCGAGAACGAGGCGACGAAGTTCTGGGACGAGATCGCCAACCAGTCGCCGCGCAATGCCAAGGTCGTGGAGATCATCAAGAAGTACAAGGGGATCATGGAGAAGGCCGGACCTCCCTACCGCTACGGCTGAGCCGGCCGGCCAGAGCGGCAGCCCGGGCTGCGCCACAGCGCGGGCTGCTGCGCTTGCGGGTGTGATACCCACCGCTCGGGAAAAGTGCACCGGGTGGAGACCCCGTCGCGGCTGACCGTCGCCATGAGAGGCGCCGCGCGAACCGGTCTTGGTGGTACCGCCTCCCCGGATCGAACGGGGGACCTCTAGATCCACAATCTAGCGCTCTAACCATCTGAGCTAAGGCGGCACGGGGGGAACGCGCCGTGCGGGCGCGGACCCCGTAAGAACCGCTCCTGCGCCGTTCCGTCAAGCAAAAACTGGCCGCGGCAGAAGGTCGTGCGGAAGCTGACGTGCGCAGCGGAATATCGTGGCGCCGGAGGCCATTAGCCCTGCTGCACGGCCACGTGGCGTCCGCCGTCGGCGCAAGGTTGTGCGAGGCTCTGCGCAGCCGCCGGCCGAAGGGGCCTCGCCCACGCGGCGCGCGTTGACGTTGCGTTCATGGACGCGCCGAAGCTTTCGAGCTAACACGTTCGCGGTGTGGTATTTTTTTAATGTCATGAGTTCGCCCGAACCCGCTTCCGGCCGGCCGGCCGCGAGCGCCGTCTCCGCCGCCGTGCGTGCAGCGCTCGACGCGTGGACAGGCGCTGGCTTTGTCATCGATGCCAAGGCGGCCGTGCTGGTGGCCGTCAACGCGTCGGCGCGCGAGCTCTTTCCGTCGCTGGAGCCGGGCCGCGGCCTCGCGCTCGACGGGGCCATGCCCGCGGTGCGGCGGCTGCGCGAGCTCGTGCGTGCGGACAGCGTGCCCGACGGACCCTTGCCGCTCGTCTTCTGGACCGCGCGCGGTCTCCGCGCCCTGCCGTGTCTCGTCGAACGCGGGACGGCCGGCGACGGGCGCGTGCTGTTCCTCGTCAAGGAGGTGCGGTCCGAGCCGAGATCGGCGCCTGCGTCCGCCGATCCGGCCGTGGCGCAAGAAGGGCCATCGCCGGCGCGCACGGACGAGGAGACGTTGGCCGAGATCGCCCGTCGCATCCGCCAGGGCCAACAGCGGCACGCAGCGGCGCCGCCGCTCGCCACCGGGAGTAAGGAGACGACGGAGCCCGCCGTCCGTGCCTCGGATGCCGACGACGCGGATGCGCCCGCGGCGACGGCGGTGGCGAGCTCTGCCGGTGCGGCGCAAGGCACCGAACGCACCGGCCACGCTACGGCCGGCATCGACCTCCCGCACCTCGCCCACGAGCTGAAGACGCCTCTCAGCGCCATCGCTGCGGCGGCGGAGATCATGACGGAAGGCCGCTTCGGGGAGATCGGCAATGCGCGCTATGCCGGCTACGTGGCGGACATCCATGCGAGCGCCCGCCATGCTCTCGAGCTCATCGAGCGGATGCTCGGCCGCGGGCTTAAGGACCAACGGCCGGCCCTCACCGCGCCGCGCTTTGAACGGCTCGAGCTCGACGCGCTCGTCGCGTCCTGCCTGTCGACCGTCAAGCCGCTCGCGGAAGCGAAGGGCGTGCGTCTGCGGTCGCGACGGGCGCACTCGAAGGCCGTCGTCACGGCCGACGGCACCGCGCTCAAGCAGATCGTGCTGAACCTCCTCACCAATGCGCTGAAGTTCACGCCGGCAAAGGGAACCATCACGGTCTCCACCGTCGGCAGCCGGCAGGGACCCACGGCGCTGACGGTCGAGGACACGGGACCCGGCATGACGGCGACGGCGATTGCCGATGCGCTGCGCGCGAAGCGGACCGGTGCGCCGGCACTGCGCGAAGGCGGTGGCCTCGGCCTTGGCTTGCCGCTCTCGCGCTCGCTCGCCGAGGCCATGGGGGCCACGCTGTCGATCGACAGCGCGCCGGGCAAGGGCACGCGGGTAACGGTCACGTTTCCGGTCGGTCCGCTGCTCTGATCTGAGGCCGACGACGCACACAAACAGTCGCCTAACATATTGGAATTAGATCATTTCTAATGTGCTTCGGTCCCCGTCAACGCCATTGACCATCTGAGGCCGTGCTGCTCTATTCGGCCCGCACCAGCCCCGCGCTTGCGTGCACAGACTCAACCGATGGCGGGGAACTTGATCCCGGTCTATTGGAGACACAGATGTCCGGAACTCTCGGCTCGCCGCGGGCGCTCGCTGCCGCGCGCAGCCTGCTTGCCTTCCTGTCCCTTGCGTCCACCGCAGTCGTGTCGATCGGCTCCGCATTTGCGGCGGAGGTGAACGTCTACTCGTACCGCGAGCCGGACCTCATCAAGCCGTTGCTGGAGGATTTCACCGCCAAGACCGGCATCAAGGTCAACAGTATCTTTGCCAAGGACGGGCTCATCGAGCGCATGCAGGCCGAGGGCAAGAACAGCCCGGCCGACGTGCTTCTCACCGCCGAGTTCGGGCTCTTGACGCGCGCCAAGGAAGCGGGCGTGACCGCAGCCAATCCGTCGCCGGAGCTCGCCGCCGCCATTCCCGCAACGCTGCGCGATCCCGAGTCGCACTGGTTCGCGCTGACGCGCCGCGCCCGTGTCCTCTACGTCTCGAAGGATCGCGTGAAGGATACCGCGCTCACCTATGAAGACCTCGCCGACCCGAAGTGGAAGGGCAGGATCTGCATGCGGTCCGGCCAGCACACCTATTCGGTGGCGCTCATCGCGTCGATGATTGCGCATCACGGCAAGGAGAAGACCGAGGCCTGGCTCCGCGGCCTCAAGGAGAACCTCGCCCGCAAGCCGGCCGGCGGCGACCGCGAGGCTGTGCGCGATGTGCAGGCGGGCCTGTGCGACATTGCCGTGGGCAACACCTATTACATGGCCGCGATGCTGAAGAACCCGGAGCAGAAGGCGTGGGCCGAAGCGGTGCGGATCGTGTTCCCCAACGCGGCCGACCGGGGCACGCACGTCAACGTCTCCGGCATGGCTCTCGCCGCGCACGCGCCGAACCGCGCCGAGGCGGAGAAGCTGATGCTGTATCTCGCCTCGCCGGAGGCCCAGAAGATCTACGCCGAGGCCAACAGCGAGTATCCCGTCGTGCCCGGCGTGGAGGCGACCGCGCTGGTCACGAGCTGGGGCGAGCTGAAGCCCGACAGCCTGCCGCTCTCCGAGATCGCGCGCCTGCGCAAGGAAGCCTCCGAACTCGTCGACAAGGTGCAGTTCGACGCCGGACCGGGGACTTGAGCCGTAAGAGCGAGGAACCATGTCGCGATCCGGACACTACGCACCGCCCGACGGCGCATTGCCCTTCGGCGCGCGGCCGGAAATGCGCGTTGCGCAGATGGTGGGCCGCTCCTTCCGCTGCGGGATGCTGGCGCGGCAGGGTGACGCCGTCTCGTGGTCGTTCGCATGGCAGGAGCTGGCGGGCGTCGCCGGCCCCGACCGCGCCGACGGCCTGATCGCCTCGCTCGGGCTGTTCGTCGACAGCGTGGATGCCGCCGCGGCGCGACGTGTCGAGGTCCTGCCCAAGGGGTGCCCGGGGCTGTGCCGCGACGAGTGCCTGGCGGTGTCGATCATCGCGGCCTCGCAACTGGGAGCCTGCCCGGCGCTTCGCGCCTGCGCCTTCGCGCTGATCGCGTGCTCAAACGTCGAACCCTGCATCCGCTCGGCCGGCAATTTCAGCGCCGCGCTGCGCGAGGCGGGCCAGATCCTCTCGCCCGACGTGGTCTGCAACGCGCTGGCCTTGATGCCGGGCGGTTCCGGCGCGGTCATGCCGCATGCCTGAGGCGCTGCTCGCCCAGCATCCGGTCGCGGAGGCGGGCTCGCCCGGCACGGGTCCATCGGGTTCGTGGCGGCGTGCCGTCGGCGTCTTGCGCGTCGGCGCGGCGGGCCGCACGGGGTGGGCGGTGGTCGCCTGCGCGCTGGCCGCGCTGATGCTGGTCCCGATCGGCGCGATCGTGGTCCTGGCGCTGACCTCGACCAACAACGAATGGCCGCACCTTCTCAGCACCGTTCTGCCGCACACGACCTGGTCGACGCTGCTGCTCGTCGTCGGCGTGGCCGCCGTCTCGCTGGTAACGGGAACGGCCGCCGCGTGGCTCGTCACGATGTACCGCTTTCCGGGGCGCGCCCTGCTCGACCGGCTGCTGGTGCTGCCGCTCGCTATACCGACCTACATCGTCGCCTATTGCTACGTCGAGATTCTCGACTACGGCGGGCCGGTGCAGAGCCTCGTGCGCAGCCTCGGCGGCTATGCCGGTCCGCGCGACTACATCTTCCCGCAGATCCGCTCGCTCGGCGGCGCGATCCTCGTCCTGTCGGCGGTCCTCTACCCCTACGTCTATCTCACCGCGCGGGCGAGCTTCGTGCAGCAGTCGACCTGCGTGCTCGAGGTGGCGCGGACGCTCGGCCAGTCGGCGCTGGGCGCCTTCTGGCGCGTGGCCCTGCCGCTGGCGCGGCCGGCGCTCGCGGCGGGCACCGCGCTCGTCATCATGGAGGCGCTGAACGATCTCGGCGCCGTGCAGTATCTCGGCGTCGAGACCCTATCGGTCAGCATCTATGCGACGTGGCTGCAGCGAGCCAATCTGCCGGGCGCCGCGCAGATCGCGCTGGTTGGCCTCATCGCCGTGGCCGTCGTGCTCGTCGCCGAGCGCATCGCACGCGGAGACAGCCGCTTCCACCACACGACGGGCCGGTATCGGGCCATTCCGTTCCAGGATATCGAGGGCGCGCGGGGCTACCTCGCCGCCGGCCTCTGCGCGCTGCCCGTTCTTCTCGGCTTCGTCCTGCCGGTGCTGGTGCTCGCACGCCATGCGCTGGCACACGCGGGCGAGGCGGTCGCCGACGGGCTCATGGCGGCGGCGGCGAACAGCATCCTGGTGGCGTCGCTCGCCTCGCTCGTGGCGGTCGCGCTGGCAATCGTTCTCGCCTACGCCGGGCGCATCGCGGGCAAGGGTCCCGTCGTGCCATCGGCCCTGCGCCTTGCCGGCCTCGGCTATGCGCTGCCCGGCACGGTGCTGGCGATCGGCGTCCTGATCCCGTTCGCCGCCTTCGACAACTGGGTCGATGGCATCGCGCGGGCCAACTTCGGAACCTCAACGGGACTGCTGCTTTCCGGAACGCTCGCGGCCCTGATCTTTGCGCTGACGGCACGCTTCCTGTCCGTCGCGCTCGGCAACGTCGAGGCCGGACTGCAGAAGATCTCGCCCAATCTGGACGCGGCGGCGCGCACGCTCGGGGAGACCCCGCTGTCGGCCTTGCGCCGCATCCATCTGCCGCTGCTGCTGCCGGCCGTGGGCGCCGGCAGCCTGCTCGTCTTCGTCGATGCGATGAAGGAGCTGCCGGCGACCCTGCTCTTGCGGCCCTTCAACTTCGAGACACTGGCGACCCATGTCTACGGATTGACGGCGCTGGAGCAGTTCGAGCGCGCCGCATTGGGCGCGCTCGCCATCGTCGCGGTTGGGCTCATCCCCGTGCTGCTGCTGCATCGCACGGTGGCGGGGAGCCGCCCCGGATCCGGCTCGGCGGGCTGCGGCTGAGGCGCCGGCCGGTCCCTTACCAGGAGCGCTTCGGGCCGGTGTCGATGTGGAACAGTCCGCCGCCATAGTGCTTCACGCCGCCGAGCGACCCGTGGCTGCGCAGGAAGGCATAGACGGCGCGGACATTGCCGCCGCGCACGCGGAAGTCGACCGCATTCCCTGTCAGGTGGTGCGAGCGATGCGCGCCGCCGACGGCCCGATTGCGGGCCTTGCTGCGACAGGTCGAGTTCACGGTCACCGAGCCGTAGCTGGCGGCCACCTGGCTCACGACGGAGGCCAGCGTGCCGTTGAGGCAGGACGACGACGCGGCCCACCGAATGCCGCCGCCGGTCACGCTTCTTGCGGGCGCCGTATCGATCATCGCGCCCGTGTCGAGAGCGGCGTAGCGCTTCTTGGTGCCTTTGCCGGCGTACTTCTTCTTCGGCTTGCCGGCATAAGCTTCGCCATAGGCCTTGAAGGCCTTCGACCGGGCGGCGGCGGACCGGCGCGCCTTGGCCGGACGGCCCGAGTAGCCCGTATCGCCGTAGCCGGCCCACGCGGAGGGTCCTGCCGCGCGCTCCTCGGACGGGCTCATCCAGCCCGTCGGCTTGGCTTCCGCCGCGCCGGCCGCAAGGCCAGCTCCGGCCGCGATCGCCAGGACAGCACCGAGATACCGCAGCCCGAGCGCCATCACCGTGTTCGAGATTTTACGCATTACTCCCCTCCCTTCGGCGTGGTTGTGGCGCGCCGCGCCGCCCCTGCGCCCGATTTGGTTAATGCCGAAAACAGACACGGGATGCCGTACACGGACGGGAAGGTAATCCAGAGGCATTTTTTATCGTTTGGTTAATATAGAGAATATAACGATTATTTATACTTTGTTAAATATCAGGTATTCATAATACAACATTTCAGCATAAGTATTTATACGCGCGAGATTTACGGGTGCAGGACGTCTGGCATGTAATAGAAACAGAAAAATAGACTACTCTGATACTTTTTGACGCTCTTTCTGCTGGACAAGGCGAGACGGGCGCAAGAACAGGCCAAGTCGTTTTGACGAAGCCGACTCGTGCAGCGCCGGGTCACAGCAAGGCCGCGATCCGCTCCGCAGCCGCCGTCCGGGCCGACGGGGATCGAAGGAACAGCCCGGCTTTCGTCCTTCGCCACAGGATGTCGTCCGGCGTGCGCGCCCATTCCTGGCGGGCGAGATAGACCACCTCCCGCTCCGTGAGCCCGCCGCCCAGGTCGGCGCCGAGATCCTCCAGGCGGCGCGCATCGCCGATCACGTATCCGATGCGGGTGCCGTGGCGGCGGGCGAGCGCCGTGCGGAGGGGCGCCGGCAGCCACGGCCACGCGAGAGCCAGATCCTTGAGGTAGGCGCCGAAGTCGGCGCCCGGCAGATCGCCGCCAGGCAGCGGAACCGCGGCCGTCCATGCCGGCCCGAGCCCGGGGAAGAACGGCCGCAATCGGTCCATGACGGCTTCGGCAAGCCGCCGGAATGTCGTGACCTTGCCGCCAACGATGGTGAGGAGCGGTGCGGCGTCGCCCGGGGCGGTGAGCTCCAGTCTGTAGTCGCGGGTCAAGGCCGAGGGGTCGGCGATGTCCTCGTCGGCCTGCAGCGGCCGCACGCCGGCAAACCGCCAGACGATGTCCGCCGGCGTGAGGGGGCGGGCGAGATAGCGGTTCGCGGCGGCGAGGAGGTAGGCCTCCTCCTCGGGCGAGCACGCGGCCTCGTGAGGGTCGCCTGTCATCGGCACCTCCGTCGTGCCGATGAGCGAGAACGCTTCGACGAAGGGCAGAACGAAAACGACCCGGCCGTCGTCGTTCTGCAGCAGGAACGCATCCTCCGACCCCGCGATGCGCGGCACGACGATGTGGCTGCCCTTGACGAGTCGGAGGCGCGAGGGCCCGCGCGCCGCGGGATGGCCGTGATCGTCAGCGAGCGCGGCGATCCGGTCGGCCCACGGCCCCGCCGCGTTGACGACCGCCCGCGCGCGGCACCTCTCGCGCCGGCCGTCCGCCTCGAGCGTGACGGTCCAGGCGTCGCTGCCGCGCACGAGCCCCGCGACCTTGGTGCGGGTGCAGACCTCGGCGCCCCGGTCGGCCGCAAGCCGGGCGTTGAGCACGACGAGGCGGGCATCATCGACCCAGCAATCCCAATAGGCGAACCCATGCCGCAGGTCGGCGCGGAGCACGCGTCCGGCGGCGTCGCGACGCAAGTCGACGGCCGCGGAGCCCGGAATGCGACGGCGCCGGGCGAGGTGATCATACAGGAACAGCCCGGCGCGCAGCCGGAGGCGCGAGCGCAATCCCGCCGCCTCGGGCAAAACGAAGCGCAGCGGCCAGACGATATGCGGCGCCCGCTCGAGCATCACCTCGCGCTCGGCCAAGGCCTCGCGCACGAGACGGAACTCGGAGTGCTCGAGATAGCGCAGCCCGCCGTGGACGAGCTTGGAGCTCGCGGAGGAGGTGCCGCTCGCGAGGTCGCCCATCTCCACGAGCCGCACCGAGAGGCCACGCCCGGCCGCGTCGGCGGCGACGCCGGCGCCGTTGATGCCGCCGCCGATCACGATGAGATCGTAGAGCTTGCCGGTCATCAGATGCCGTCCGCGCGGCGAGGGAAGGGGCTGCCATGCATGCGCTCGAACGCGTTCCGCGACGCGTCCTTCGGGCGGGGTGTGAGGACACTGACGAGGATCCCGGCCAGCAGCGCGAGCGGGATGGCGAGCACCGCCGCGGCGGCCGGGGCTACGCCGTACCAGTTCGCCAGGCCCGGGCTCCACAGGCTGCCGCTCGTGCGTGCGGCGAGATCGACATAGGCCGCGGCACGCTCCTCGCCTTGGGCCGCGAGCCAGAGGTCTCTCGCCTCCTCGAACTCGGCGAAGGCGCCTCCGCCCGCATTCGAGAGGGCGGACCACGTCTCGTAGAACGTCACGCTGTAGAGCGAGGTCCCGACGAGATAGTAGGCGCAGACGGCGAGGCCGGTCGCGAGCGCTGCGACGAGCCCCCACGCGTTGGCGCGCGGCACCCAGATCGCGAGCACGAGCGCCGGCATCAGGCCGGCGGCGGCGAGCGAGAGCGAGGTGACGAGCACGACATCGGCGGCGACGGGCACCCGCACGGCCGCGGTCGCGGCCAGGATTGTGAGGACGACGGCCGCGATGGCCGTCAGCACGGTCTCTGTCGCGCCCGAGGTCGCACCCGACGTCGCCCCGGTCCGGACCAACCCCAGCGTGTCATGCACGACCATGCCCGACAGCGTGGCGACGAGTGTGGCGATCAGCGCCAGGGCCGCGCCCAATACGGCTGCGATCTGCAGCGCCGAGACGGCATTCGGCAGCCCTGCCGCCGCCGGCAAGGCGAGCGTCATGAGCTCGGGGTCGATGGCTATGGAAGCGAGCGTCGGCTTGCCGGTGTCGTTGCCCGCGGCGCGCGCGGCCCCGGCAAGAACCGTCTGCGCAAAGTGCGACCAGCGCGCGCCGGCGCTGGGGTCGGCGGCGAACGTCCGCGCGGCGGCGAGCACGGCGTCCTGCACGGACGGATCGAGCCGCTGCCAATGGGTCTCCTGCCGCGTGCCTCGCGAGGCCATCGCGGCGGAGAGCGCCGCCACACTGTCTGCGCCGGCCGTCACGGCGCGGGCGGCATCCTCCACGAGGCCCAGCGACACGCCGTGAATGCGCAGGGCATCGGCCGCCGACGCGCGGCGCATCCAGTCCGGCACGTCGGCAAAGGTGAGGCCTGCGGCCACGACGCGGTAGGTTTCAAGCCGCGCGAGCGCGGCAAGCGCCGGCACGGCGGTGAGCAAGAGGATCGTGAACGTCAGTCCCCAGGCGGTGCCGCGCCGGGTGGCCGCCGGCCCGCGGAAGATCCCCTTGACCTGCACCAGAGGCGGCAGAGCCGCCACCGCGGCCATGAGGGCGAGCGTGAGGAGGGACCAGTTGAGACTGTCGACGGTGAGGAACTCGCGCAGGAACGGCTTGAAGACTCCGAAGTCGACCGATCCGCTTTCGATCAGTGCGAGTTCAGAGGCAGCGATCTCCTTCAGCGCGGCGCCGTAGGCCAGTTGCGGAACGGGATTGCCGAGGACCGCGAAGGAGACGTACGCAAGCACGCCGAAGAGTGTCAGCAGGGCGAGCAGCAAGAGCAGCGCGCCCGCGGCCGCTGCCGAGCGCAGCCCGCCCGGCAAGACAAGGGCGAGGACCGCGGCCGTGGCCGCCGCGGCCGCGACCGCGATGGGGACGTCGAACACGCGGGCCGCAATCGACAGCGCCACCGACAGGCTGCCGACAAGAAGACCGGCGGTGGTGACCGCCGCGACGAGGAGCGTGAGGACGCGCGCCGTGCGGCCGAACCGCTGACCCACGAGGCCAGGGAGCGTGGCTGCCTGCGCGCGCACGAGCGCGGGGCCCACGACTATCTGCAGTAGCAGAAGACCGCCCGCGATGCCGACGAGAGGGATCAGGCCATCGAATCCATGGTGATGCACGAGGCCCGGCAGCAGGACCGTGGCAGCGAGACCGAACACGGCGGCGATTGCGAGCCCGCCGGTCACGGGCGTCAGACACGCACCGCCGGTGAGGCGGCCGTCCCGGTCCGCCCCGCGGACCGCGATTGCCACGGCTGCCGCAGCAAGGCCGGCAAGCGCGACGACCGCCGGCACGACCATGGAGGGGGCCACAACAGACTCGCCGGTGGCGGCCAGAAGCCCCGTCGCTGCCATGAGCCCGAGGATCGCCGGGGCGATCCGGGACGACGCCGGCGCGGGCCATCCGCTCTCGTCGCTGGCGGCGCTATCCATTCCCGTCTCCGGCCGCACCGGCGGCACTCCTCGCGTCGTCCTCGTCGAGCCGACGCGCGGACCGGAAGGCGAGGATGGCGAAAAGGACCAGGAGGCCCTGCGCCGACACGTAGAAGCCCAGCGGGAAACCGGCCACCGCAACGAGGTTGAGCGGTCCGATGGCCGGCGGCAGGAGCAGGACGAGGACGACGGCGGCGATCAGGGTCGCAAGGCTGTGTCGGCCGATGCGCAGCGGCCCGCCGTCGTCCGGGTGGGCGCGGATACGAAGGGCGAGCGCGCCGTCCGCGACGAGGCCGCTGCCGGCAACGGCAAGAACGAGCGGCGCGGCGAAGCCGGCCGGAAGAACGGGAACGGCGGGACCGCCGATCCCGAGGGCCAGCACGACAGCCGCTGCCACCAGAACAAGGCCCGCTACGATCTCGACCTGGCGCATTCCCCTGGACCCGTGTTCGCCCCGCCGGAGACTAGTCAATGCAGGCGCGGCGCGAAAGTCCCGCTGGCGAAGGCCGACGCCTCACGGCTTCGCGTCGGCCACGGCCGCTTGAACCGCGTTGACAAGCAGGCGGATATCTGTCGGCAGCGAGCAAAACTGGAAGCCTTCCGCGAACCGCTTGCGTGCCGTCGCCGCGCCGTCGGTGTGGACCGCCGCGATGAGGCCAGAAGCGCGAGCCCGCTCGCGCACCTGGGCCATGGCTTCGAGCACGGGACCGTCGGTCGGCGCCATGCTGGGCCTGGCGCCGTAAGACAGCGAAAGATCTCCGGGGCCGATGTAGATGCCGTCGAGGCCGGGCACCGAGAGAATCCCGTTCACGTTGTCGACGGCCCGCCGCGTCTCGACCTGCGCCAGGAGCAGGATCTCGGCGTTTGCATTCTGCGCGTAGTCGGCCCCGGCGTAGAACGCCACGCGGTTGGGACCATAGGAGCGCGTGCCCGCCGGCGGATAGCGGCAGGCGGCGACGAATTGCGCCGCCTCGGCCTGCGTTTCGATCATCGGACAGATGAGGCCGTAGGCGCCGGCGTCGAGCAGCTTCGTCATGATGGCGGGCTCGTTCGACGGCACCCGCGCGAGCGGCACGGCCGCAGAGGTCGAGATCGCCTGCAGCATCTGGAACGCGGAGGCGAAATCGATGGCGCCGTGCTGCAGGTCGACCGTGACGCTGTCGACGCCCTGGTGGGCGATCGCTTCCGCGACGTGCGAGCTCGCAATCGAGCACCAGGCGTTCAGAACGGGCTCGCCTCCGGCAATCTTCGCTTTGAGCGTATTGGGTCGCACGGGCGGGCGGATGGTTGCGCGGCCGGGTGGCGTCCGCGGATCGCGACGGAGAAGAGATTGGCCGGAATGAGATCGGGGCAGAGCTCACAGCAAAGAGCTCCACCCCGTTCCGTCTCCCCAGACTTGGACCATTCTTTTTTTGATCGGGTCGTCCCTTCCCGACGGCGCGGAGGATGTTGGACAGACTGACGCGTGTCAAGCCGCCGCGATCAGCAAAAGCCTAAAATTTGCTGTGGTGGCAAGCAAATCCGAAAAGGGGTTGACAGCACCAGAGAAATCGAACGTGCGGCGTGTGCCGCGTCCTGCGTCGCGCGTTGGCCTCAGTGATGCTCGTGTCCCGGCTGGCCATCGAGACCGTGCGGTCCCTTGGCGCCGGGTGGCTCGACGGTCGCGTCGACCGTGACAGCACCGGACTTCTCGAACACGAGCGTGAGCGGCAGGAGATCGCCTTCCTTGAGAGGCGCCTTCAACCCGAGCAGCATGATGTGGTCGCCGGACGGACGCAGAACGATCGAGGATCCGGCGGCAATCGCGAGCTTGTCGAGCTTGCGCATCTTCATCACGCCGTCCTCCATGGTGTGGGTGTGAATCTCGACGCGCTCGGCCGCCGGCGACGAGGCGGAAACGAGCGTATCGGCAACCCCGGCCTGGGCGGTGATCTCGAGATAGGCCGCGCCGACGCTGGCACCGCCGGGCGTCGCCCGTGCCCAGGGATGAGACACGCGCACGCCCCCGGCCTCGTATTCGTGCGCCGCAGCGAGCGCTGGCGCCACCAGGGCGAGAAGGATGCTCGTGACTGCGATCCGTGCCGACATTGCGGGCCTCCGATTGCGTTGTCCTCTTTGCATTACCTGAGAGCGCCAGACCCTGCCGACCAAGTCCTGCCTCACACCGCCGTCAGGCGCGTCGGCGGCGTGCTTAACACATCTCCGCCGACGCCATGCTAAGAGAGACGAGGATGGTGCTCCCGCACGCAGATTTACCATGTCAAGGTTCTAGCATGTCAGGTTTCGCAGGCGCGACGTGGCACGACGTATCCTCCTGATCATCGGTGGCGGCATTGCCGCCTACAAGTGCCTCGATCTCATCCGCCGCCTGCGCGAGCGGGGTCATGAGGTGCGCGTGGTGCTGACCCGGGCCGCGCAGGAATTCGTGACGCCGCTGTCGGTCGCTGCCCTGACGAACGACCGCGTCTTCACCGATCTCTTCGATCTCGACGACGAGCGCGAGATCGGCCACATTCGGCTGTCGCGCGAGACCGATCTCGTCGTCGTCGCGCCGGCGACCGCCGATCTCCTGGCCAAGATGGCGACCGGGCAGGCCGGCGATCTCGCGACCGCCGTGCTGCTGGCCACCGACAAGCCCGTGCTCGCGGCGCCGGCCATGAACCCGCGCATGTGGGCCCATCCCGCGACGCGGCGGAACGTGGCGCGGCTTCAGGCCGACGGCGTACGCTTCATCGGGCCCGAGACGGGCGAGATGGCCGAGCGGGGCGAAGCGGGCCTCGGCCGGATGTCGGAGCCGCTGCAGATCGCCGATGCGGTGGACGTGCTCCTTGCGAGCGCCGTTCGTGCGCCGTCGAAGGGACCGCTCGCGGGGCGCCATGTGCTTGTCACCAGCGGGCCGACGCACGAGCCGATTGATCCCGTGCGCTACATCGCCAATCGCTCGTCGGGCAAGCAGGGTCACGCGGTGGCGGCGGCCGCGGCGGCACTGGGTGCGCGCGTGACGCTCCTCACCGGCCCCGTGGCGCTGCCCGATCCCCCAGGCGTGGCGACGGTCAAGGTCGAAACGGCGGCCCAGATGCTGGAAGCGGCCGCGCAGGCGCTGCCGGCCGATATTGCGATCCTCGCCGCGGCGGTCGCGGATTGGCGTGTCGTCGCAGCAGCGGGCCACAAGCTGAAGAAGGCGGCCGGGAAAGGACCGCCGTTGCTTCAGCTTGCCGAGAACCCCGATATCCTGAAGACGCTCGCTCAGCGCGGCCCGGCGCGGCCCGCGCTTGTCATCGGCTTTGCCGCGGAGACGGAGAACGTTGTCGCTCATGCGCAGAGGAAGCGCACGGAGAAGGGCGCGGACTGGATCGTCGCCAACGACGTCTCGCCCGCGAGCGGAACCTTCGGCGGCGACCGCAACACGGTGCATCTCGTCACAGCGACCGAGGTCGAAAGCTGGCCGACGCAATCGAAGGACGAGGTCGCCCGGCGCCTCGTTCAGCGCGCGGCCGCGTTCCTTGCCGGCAACCAGGCGGACGTGTGAGGCATGGTAAAGGCGACGAGAGCGGAGCCAGGCTGGCGCGTGACGGTCCGCGTGAAGGCATTGCCGCATGGGGAGGGCCTGCCTCTGCCGAAGGCGCAGTCGTCCGGGGCGGCGGGTCTCGATCTCGTAGCGGCCGTGCCGGAGGCGTCGCCGACCGTGCTCGCGCCCGGCGCCCGCGCGCTGGTGCCGACCGGGTTCGTGCTCGAGCTGCCCGCCGGGACGGAGGCGCAGGTAAGGCCGCGGTCGGGTCTGGCGGTGAAGCATGGCGTGACCGTGCTCAACAGCCCGGGCACGATCGACAGCGATTATCGCGGCGAGGTGCAGGTTCTGCTCGTCAATCTCGGATCGGAGGCGTTCTCGATCCGGCGCGGCGAGCGCATCGCTCAGCTCGTCGTTGCGGCCCATGCCGTCGTCCGGCTGCAGGCGAGCGCGATGCTTTCGACGACCGAGCGCGGGGCCGGAGGGTTCGGCTCGACCGGCAAGATGGCGACGCGGTCACCCCGGCAACAAAAAGCAAAGCGGCAAAAAAAGAAGGCTTTACCCGGCCAAACGGTGCGATCCTCCCGGCGCGCGCCCGACCGGCGGTCCTGAGGTCATGGTATTTCGGGAAGGCGGTCAATTTGGGAACAAAAATTCTCATTCGACCGAGTTGCAGCCCGCCGATGGCAAGGCTATTCCCTGCGCCGACATCATTTTCCGAGCGGTTCCAACAGAAGGCACGCGACGTCCATGACTGAGCTCCCGGACATCAAAACCCTTGCCGCCACCAAGACTTGGGGGCGCGGCCGGGTGTATGAGGACATCACGGAGACGATCGGCCACACCCCGCTCGTTCGCCTCGGCAAGATCGCCAAGCAGGCCGGCGCGCGCGCCGATCTCCTGCTGAAGCTCGAGTTCTTCAACCCGCTCTCGAGCGTGAAGGATCGCATCGGCGTCGCCATGATCGACGTGCTCGAGGCAGAGGGCAAGATCACGCCTGGCAAGAGCGTGCTGGTCGAGCCGACGTCGGGCAACACCGGCATCGGGCTCGCCTTTGTCGCCGCCGCGCGCGGCTACAAGCTCATTCTCGTGATGCCCGAGTCGATGTCGATGGAGCGGCGCAAGATCCTGGCCCATCTCGGCGCGGAGCTGGACCTGACGCCGGCGGCGAGCGGCATGCCGGGCGCCATCGCGCGCGCGGCCGAGATCGTCGCCAACACGCCGGGCGCCGTGCAGCCGAGCCAGTTCGAGAACCCCGCCAACCCCCTCGTTCATGCGCGCACGACGGCGGAGGAGATCTGGAACGATACGAAGGGCAACGTCGATGTGATCGTCGTGGGGGTCGGGACCGGCGGGACGCTGACCGGCTGCGGCCGCGTATTGAAGCCGCGCAAGCCGGGCCTCAAGATCATCGCGGTGGAACCCACCGGAAGCCCTGTTCTGTCGGGCGGCAACCGCGGTCCGCACAAGATCCAGGGCATCGGCGCCGGCTTCGTGCCCGAGGTGCTCGATACCTCCTACATCGACGAGATCGTCACCGTGTCCAACGAGCAGGCCTTCGAGGTGTCGCGCCTCGTTGCCAAGACCGAGGGCATCCCGGGCGGCATCTCGACCGGCGCCAACGTCGCTGCCGCCATCTCGGTGGCGACGCGCGAGAACATGACCGGCAAGACCGTCGTCACGTTCGCGCCGTCGTCGGCGGAGCGCTATTACACGAGCGAGCTCTTCCTCGATCCGACGCCCAAGAGCTGAGGCGTCGCGGCAGGCCGCACGAGGCATCGGCGCCGGATGTGCTCCGGCGCCGTTTCTCGTTTTGGGCTAGGATGGGGTGCGGCCCCGCGCGAAGGACGCCGAGGCAGCCGCCCGATCGGGATTGACGGTTCATGCTCACGCCGGAGGAGATCCAGCGCTACAAGCGCCACCTGGTGCTGAAGGAGGTCGGCGGCCAGGGCCAGCAGCGGCTCAAGGCGGCCCGCGTGCTGGTCGTGGGCGCGGGCGGCCTCGGGTCGCCCGTGCTCTTCTATCTCGCGGCGGGCGGGGTCGGCACGATCGGCATCGTCGACGACGATCGTGTGTCTCTCGACAATCTGCAGCGACAGGTCGTGCACGACACGGCCCACATCGGCGCGCTCAAGGTGGAGAGCGCGCGCGAGGCCATCGCGCGGCTCAATCCGCACGTGGTCGTTGAGACCCATGCCGTGCGGCTGACGGCGGAGAATGCCCTCGACCTCATCGGGCGCTACGACATCGTCGTCGACGGGTCGGACAACTTCGCCACGCGCTACCTCGTCTCGGACGCGTGCTATCTCGCGCGGCGGACCCTCGTGTTCGCGGCGGTCGGCCCGTTCGACGGCTACCTCACCGTCTTGAAGCCGCACGAAAGGCGGCCGGACGGGACGCCGTATCCGAGCTACCGGTGTCTCTTCCCCGAGCCGCCTCCGCCGGGCACCGTCGCCAACTGCGCGGAGGTCGGCGTGCTCGGCGCCGTCGTCGGCGTCATGGGGACGCTGCAGGCGGTGGAGACGCTGAAGGAGATTACGGGCGCGGGCGAGAGCCTCGCCGGGGCGCTCATCATCTACGACGCGAAGGAGGCGCGCTTCGAGCGGGTGAGCATCGCGTGGGACCCCGACAACGCATTGAGCGGGCGCAACCCAACCATCCGCGATCTCTCCGCGCACCGGGACGCGGCGGGCGAAGCAGCCTGCGTTGACGGCTGATGAAGCCCCAGCGGGCGAGGCTCAGTCCCGCTCCAGCTCCATGGCCGCCATGAGGCGCTGCATGTCGAGGATGGAGATGGTGCGGTTGCCTTCGAGCGCGATGATCTTGTCGACCTTCAGCCGCGAGATCTGACGGCTGACCGTCTCAATGGTGAGGCCCAGGAAGTCGGCAATCTCCGCCCGCGAGAGGGGAAGATTGAAGCGCGGGCGATCGGGGTCGTCGGAGGCCTTGCACCCGATGGTCTCCATCCGGCGGGCGACCATCAGCAGGAAGCTCGCCACCTTCTCGCCGGCGCTCTTGCGGCCGAGCAGCAGCATCCATTCGCGTGCGCTGTCGAGCTCGTCGAGCGTGTTCTGGAACAGGCGGTGCTCGAAGCCCTCGATCTCCTTTACGAGCCGTTCGAACTTGCCCTTGTCGTAGGTGCACAGATGAACGTCCGTGACGGTCTCGGCATGGTAGGGGCTGTATTTGCGGAAGGGCCGGCCGAGAAAATCGGAGGCGAACTGGAGGCCGACGATCTGCTGACGCCCGTCGGCCAGCGTCTTGGTCAGCTTCACGACGCCGGAAACGATATTGGCGAAATAGTTCATCTCGGCGTTGTCGTGCAGGATGACTTGGCCGGGCGGGAGCAGCTTGTGATGCGCAACGGCGTTGAGCCGTTCGATCTCGTTGCGCTCCAGAGCGCCGCATACGGCCCGATGCCTGATGGCGCAACTCTCGCAACGAAGCAGATGCTCACCCATGGCGACCTCGGCAGAGGGTTCGAGAGATACTTTCGGACCTGTCGAGCTTCGACGTGGCCGTAGGGGTGCCGCTTCCCCGGAGAGCAGACCAGCGGCGCTTTTCGAGCGTCGGCAGACGCCCTTACGCGCTGAGCGCCAAGAGTTCAACAGCAGTTGACAAAGTTTACTCGATCCGTCCCGATTGGAAAAGGGAGTTGAGCTAGCTCAAATTGTCTCTGGGCGACTGCAGCCGGATCTTCAGCAGGCGTGCAGCGAGCTCCTCGAAGCCTAACCCGCCGGGGCGTTCCGTTATCCATTTCGGCCGGTGTTCGAGCCCGGCCGCGAAGGGGCGAATGTTGGCGACCCCGACCGTCCATTTGAAGTGGGCGAACATCGGCGCGTCGTTGGGAGAGTCCCCGACGTAGAGGACCCGATCGAGTGCCTCCGCGGCGCCGAGGCCGAATTCATCCGTCAGGAGCCGCAGCGACATCTCGAGCTTGCTGAATGTTCCGATCCAGGCATTGACGTGGATCGACGAGACCTTGGCCGTAGCGCCGGCGGCCTCGAACATGGCTACGATGGCGGCGATGGTCGGCTCGTCGAGCCGCGGGACGTCCTCGCAGAAGTCGACCGCATAGTCGCTGATGCGGTAGGCTTGGTCGGCCGACAAGCGGGCCTGCGGATAACGGGCGAGGATGGCGGCGCAGATTTGGTCGAGTCGCGCCTGGTCGCGGTCGCGCTCTTCCTTTGTGCGCTGGAAGGCCCGCCGCATGGAGCGGGCCGCGCGGTCGTAGCGGAAATAGAACGCGCCATTCTCTCCGACGACGGCCGCGACGGGCCAGAAGCGGGCGATGAGATCGCACCAGCCGGCGGGCCGTCCCGTGACGACCACGACCTTGCGGCCTGAAGCTTCGAGGGCCTCCAGTGCCGCGTAGCTGGCGGCCGGCAGGCGGCCGTCGAGCGTCAGCGTGTCGTCGAGATCGGAGAGCACGAAATCGACCGCTGCGAGATCGTGCGGCAAGACGGTCGGCAGCAGATCCATGGCACCTCTGGAGTCCGGGAGCGACGCGCGGTCCCGATCAGGAGCGGACGAGGCGCCCGACCTCGGCCAGATAGTCGGCCAGCGAATAGACCGATGCGGCGATGGCGGCGAGCAGCAGCACCGTCGGAACGATGCCGTCGATCGTCACATGCGGGCCGAGGAGCCCGAGCGCGATGGCGACGATCCCGATCTGGGCCGTGGCATGAACGGCGGTCTTGATCTTGCCGGAGGCGAGGACCTGCAGGTCGTGGCCGGACTGGCGTGCGAACGTCCGCAGATAGGGGACCATCAGATCGCGGGCATAGATCACGAACAGCATCCACGCGGCCATCCAGCCCATGGCGAGGAAGGCCAGGAAAACCGACAGGTGATAGACGCTGTCGCAGACGGGGTCGGCGAGGCGCCCGAGCTCGGTCTCCTGACCGTAGCGCCGTGCGATCTCGCCATCGATGAAATCGGTGAGTTCGGCCAGCAGCATGAGGCCGAGGGCCGCCCACAGCGCCCAAGCCGCTTCGGACAGGATGAGGGCCAGCACTACCGGTCCAAGAAGCCCGCGCAGGAGGCTCAGGAGATTGGGGAGCGTAGCGACCCCGGTGGTCGTCCGCATGCCCTCCACGTCCGGCCCGTTCGTCGTCGACATGCGAATTCCCGTCTGCTTCCCTCTCCGGACCACGGTCCCCGCCGGGCGGTGCCGGCCGCGATCAGCTCGGAGGCGCTCCGTGCGCCGGGTCCCCGACTTCTTGCCACAGTCCGAACGTGGTGTGCACCCCGGGGATCGTGGTTTTCAGGCAAATCCATGAATCGCAGGGGATTACGGGCCGATCGCCGCGGCGGCCGCGGGCCCGGCGCGGTTCGGGGGTCACGCCGACGTCACACTGCGCCAGACGCTGACGCCATAGTCGATGAGCGACCAGGCCGTGACGAGCGTGGCGAGGAGGAGGGCCGTCCAGAGCAGCGCGTGCAGCGCCGGGGAAAGGACGGGGCCTGCGATCGCATAGGCGGCGACCACGAGGAGCTGCGCGATCGCCTGCGCGACGGCCTTCCATTTGCCGCTCGGGCGCGCGGCGAGCGTGCCGATCCTCTGCTCGGCCACGATGCGCAGGTAGGATACGCTCACGTCGCGCCAAAGCATGATGAGGAACATCCACACCGGCATCCAGCGGTTGGCCGCGAACGCGGTGAACACGGAGACGCGGTAGAGGCTGTCGGCCATCGGATCGAGGATCTTGCCGATGGCGGAGACCTGTCCGGTGCGGCGCGCGACGTAGCCATCGATACCGTCGGAGACCTCGGCCACGACCATAAGCGCCAGGGCGGCCCACAAGGCGGCCTGAGAGCCGTGGACAAGCAGCAGGATGATGGGGACGGCGGCGACCACGCGGTACCACGTGATGGCGTTGGGCAGCGTCCATAGTCCTAGAGGTTTCAACGGCTGTTCTCGATGGCGGTCGGGCTGCGGCTTCGGCGAGGCGGGCTCGCGGGCCCGACACTAGCCTACGGCCGCCAGCGTCGTAACCCCCCGGTCCGACCCTACCTGAGCGCTTGCGCGTGCAAGACGCATAAGGGGCGCCCCGTCGGGAGCGCCCCCCTTTATCTGTCGCACCCGGGCAGGATCGCGGACCCGTGCGGCGCTACTTGATGCCGTGCTGCATCTTGGCAGCCTCGACCGTGTTCTGCAGCAGGCAGGCAATCGTCATCGGGCCGACGCCGCCGGGCACCGGCGTGATGGCGCCGGCGACGCGCGCGCAGTCCTCGTAGCTGCAGTCGCCGACGAGCTTCGTCTTGCCGTTGGCGGCCGGCACGCGATTGATGCCGACGTCGATGACGATGGCACCGGGCTTCAGCCAGTCGCCGCGGACCATCTCGGGAATGCCGACGGCGGCGATGAGCAGATCGGCGCCCTTCACCACGCCCTCGATGTTGCGCGTGCGCGAGTGCGCCACCGTCACGGTGCAGTTCTCGCGCAGCAGAAGGGCGGCCACCGGCTTGCCGACGATGTTGGAGCGGCCGATGACGACGGCGTTGAGGCCGGACAGGTTCGGCTGCACGGTCTTGGCGAGGATGACGGAGCCGGTCGGCGTGCAGGGCACGAGCGTGCGCTCGCCGATCCACAGCCGGCCGACGTTCACCGGATGGAAGCCGTCGACGTCCTTGTTCGGGTCGATGGCGTTCAGCACGCGCTCGGCGTTGACGTGCTTGGGCAGGGGAAGCTGGACGAGGATGCCGTTCACGGCCGGGTCGTTGTTGAGCTTCTGCACGACGGCCAGGATATCGGCCTCGCTCGTCTCCGGCGGGAGCTTGTACTCCCAGGAGTTCATTCCGGCTTCCTTGGTCTGCTCGCCCTTGTTCTTGACATAGACCTTGCTCGCGGGATCCTCGCCGACGAGCACGACGGCCAGGCCCGGCGTCAGGCCGTGGCTGCTCTTGAGGGCCTGGACGTCCTTGGCGACGCCGGCGCGGACCTCGGCGGCGACGGCCTTGCCGTCGATGACACGCGATTGCATTGGGGGGTCTCCTCCTCGTTCAGCACTTCGATGACTTCAGGACATGTTCAATAGGCGGTCCGCGAGCCGGGTCTCGAGGCTCGGGGCATCACCGTCGATCTGCAGGGATTTCACGCGCGACCGGTGACCGGAGACCACCGACACGCTGCTCTTCGGAATGCCCAGCCAGTCCGCGAGCACGCGCCCGACGGCCTCGTTGGCCTTCCCGTCGGCCGGAACCGCGCGGACCTTGACCTTGAAAGCCGGGCCCTCGGCGGTCGGCTCGACCCCGTCAATTATATCTTTGGACGATTTCGGGGTGACGCGCACGCGCACGATGACGCACCCGGCGGCGGTCCGCCACGGGCGGTCGTCACGGGACATGGCAAGGCTCGTGGCAAGCTCGCCGCATGCCGACGTGTCAGATGAAGGCCTTGGCGAGGTTGGTGAGGACCACGCTCTGGATGAAATAGAGGCCGAGCAGGAGGACCACCGGCGACAGGTCGATGGCGCCGAAATCGGGCAGCGCCCGCCGGATGGGACGCAGCAGCGGCTCGGTCAGCGCGTTGAGCGCGCTCCAGATCGCCTGGACGATGGAGTTGCGGGGATTGATGACGTTGAACACCAGCAGGAAACTCATGATGACAGCCGCGAACACGATATAGCTGTAAAGGTTGATCACGTGATTGATGAAGCCGATGAGTTCGAGCATGGATCCCCGCGTCGCTCGCTTGCCGGAAGGGCGCCGCAGAGGTGTAGCCGCCCCGCCGGGGTGGAGCAAGGTGCGAGTGGGGTGCATTCCGTCCGTGCCGGGCCGTCCTCGCTGTCGAATCCCTGGGCTGACCGGCCGGTCGTCGCTCCGGCTCGCTCCGAATTGGCTCGCTGTGGACCCGCCGGGCGACTCCGTCGCGGCGACGCGCTCCGCTGCGCTTTTTTGCCCCGTCGCCTGCCGGGAGACGACGCCGATGACGGAGCGCGGCCCCGGTCGACCCGCGCTCACGGGGGCCACCCGGCGGCACGGGAGCGTTCCTTGACAAGGCGGAAAGGGGCACACTAAATGCGCCGACCCACGGGTTCGGGGCCGTAGCTCAGATGGGAGAGCGCTGCAATCGCACTGCAGAGGTCAGGGGTTCGATTCCCCTCGGCTCCACCAATAAAACCAGCATCTTAGAACCTCACACCTTGCTAGAGCCACCTTGCTAAGCGCTCTACACCCTGCGTGAGGTCGCCCCGCTACGGCGCGGAATGAGCAGGCGTTACCCGCCCGCGTGCGTTGAGCCGCAAAGCGCATCGAACAAATCCCAAACTACACCCGAAATCCGTGCGCGCGTCAGCACGCGCTGGAGTAATGCGTCATGACTACATTGTTGAACACGGCGCTGGCGGAGTGGCGCGGCATCTACCTGATCTTCGACACCCGCGACGCTAAAGCCTATGTCGGCTCGGCCTATGGCAGCGAAAACATCCTTGGCCGCTGGCGGAGCTATGCCGACAGCGGCCATGGCGGGCATCGGCCGGCCGCCAGCGTGCGAGCGGCGCGGATGACGGAGACAAAGGTCAAAATGATCCGATACTCCCCCCTGTTCTTATCGCCGCACGCTATTATGACTACGGCGTGGGCGGTCCGCTCCATTCGCGTCTGAGCAGTTCTAGTCCGCTCAGCGCTCGCACGTTGCCCGATTCAATGCGAAGCGCCGTGTCGAGATCGCGTTTCGCCTCAAGATGTCGCTTGAGCAGCAGCAGCAAGAGCCCGCGCTCGACATAAGCTGATACATAACCCGGCGCGCGAGAAACGGCCTCGTTAAAATCGCGAAGTGCGTCGTCGGACCGGCCGAGATTTGCGCTTAATCTGCCGCGCTCGTGCCACAGACCGGCATCCTCTGGGTTGCGTTCGATCGCCTTATTGAGGTCTGCAATCGCATCCGGTAGAGCACCGCGGCTCTGGAGAATGCGGGCCCTGTTCACCAGTGCGGGCGTGAACCACGGGTCCATCCTTAGAGCCATGCTGAAATCCGCGAACGATTTGTCTTCGTCTCCCAGCTTGCGATACGCCAGTCCGCGATTGAAAAGGATACGGATATCGGCAGGCTTCAGGACCAATAACTCGGTGAACAGCTTGACGGCCGCTCCAAATTCGCCCTTGGCGTACGCAGCCTTCGCCTCAGTGGCCAAACGCTGCGCGCGTTGGTTCACGCGATCGCTGTCTATCGAGTTCAACAAGGAAGCGGGGTTGTTGTCCGTCGCCGATCGAGCCTCGCCGATCTGCACGACGACCGAGACCGTCAATGCGTGGCCGATGAGAAACAAGATGCGCCAGAACGCGTTGCCACGACCGATGCTTCTGATGGCGCATGGTCGAAGCGCCACGGCTTCTTCGTAAGTCATTTCCTCGCTCCCGATCCGATCATGAGCGCGTTAAGCCCGACGGGATGAAACGCGAATTTTTACAGGCAGCGGCTCGCGCGTGTGGCAATACGTTCGCCGTGGAGTGTTGTGGCAGTGGCGAACTTGCCGAGCGTCGGCAATGATCGACCCCGCTTCACGCACAGCGTTGCCGGGAATAGCGGTCACGAATGCGGTTGTGAGGATTGTCGTAACTGCGGAGCAGATCAGCAGGGATGGCCTGTGCATATTTGATCCTCCTCAATCCAACCTGACACGAGCCTGCTCCGGCGCATGGCCAGGCATGGTAAGCGTGATGACGACGGTGGTTCCTTTGACGGCCTTGAATGCTCCCATTCCACTGAGCATGTTGGAGGCCGCAGGACTGAGGACGATGTCCTCCTTCTTTCGCTCTGACAGAACGGTTGCTTTGGCCGTGGCGTGCTTCACGTCTTCCGGCTGACCATCTTCACCTTTGACGTAGAGGTCGATCCGGCCGTCCACGACCGTAATCTCCAAATGATGATGACCGCTCTCGACGACGATGCCGCCGTGATTGGCTCCATGATCGTGCCGCTCCTCGGCCCCGACAGGTGAAACAGCAATCACAAGCGCCACAAGAACAGACCAAGTGCGTGTGAACATCAGCGTGATCTCCCTTTTCAGCGATTGGACTAGAACGCTTCTGCGTGGGCCTTCGCGGCCTCGATGCCGGCCAGTCGTCCAAGCGGCGCTCGGCCAAACAAGTGAAAAAGAACCGGGGTGAGAAACGCGTCCAAAACCGTCGCGGAAACGAGACCGCCAAAGATCGTCACAGCGACCGGGCTAAGGATCTCTTTGCCGGGCTCATCCGCACCGACCATCAACGGAACGAGTGCGATGCCGGCCGCCAGCGCCGTCATCAGCACCGGCCTGAGGCGCTCCAGCGTTCCCCGCACGATCATCTTGCGCCCGAAGCTCTCGCCTTCGAGCAGCACGAGATTGATGTAGTGGCTGATCTTGAGGATGCCGTTTCGGGTGGCGATCCCGGCGAGCGTAACGAAGCCGATGGCGCTGGCGACAGAGAGGCTTTGCCCTGCGATCCACAACGCCGCCACGCCCCCGATGAATGCCAGGGGGACGTTGCCCATGATGATCAGGGCGAGCACCGCGGATTGATAGCGCGAATAGAGAACGACAAAGATCAGTCCCAGCGAAACTGCTGCCAGCAGCGCAATAAGGCGCGAGGCCTCTTCCTGCGCCTGGAACTGACCCTCGAGACTTGCGTAGTAGCCCTGTGGCAGTTGCGCACGCGCAATCTCGCGCCTTATGTCGCCGACGATGCGCGCCA
Source organism: uncultured Hyphomicrobium sp. (assembly GCA_964589785.1). GTDB lineage: Bacteria > Pseudomonadota > Alphaproteobacteria > Rhizobiales > Hyphomicrobiaceae > JAGVSR01. The sequence continues at coordinate 11,315 of CAZPUQ010000017.1, read as the reverse complement.
CGTCACTGCCGTCCGTATTGGCGAGGACGGCGATACGCCGCCGTCCGTTCTCGCGTAGGATCTGGTTTGGCCCATCCGTTTCCACGACCTCCGCCACGGATCTCAGCGGGATACGTCCGGCCGGGCTCTCGATCAGCATGTCGCCCAATGCCTGAGGGCTGCGGTCTGCGTCGCTCAAGCGCAGAACCACATCGAAGCGCTTCGACTGGTCAACGATCTGCGAGACCACGCGTCCGTTAGACAGCGTCTCCAGCGCGTTTGTAATATCGTTCGGATTTAGGCCGTAGCGGTTCGCTCTCTCGTAATCGATCTGCACCTGGAGTTGTGGAATGCGCACCTGCTTTTCGGTTTGCAGATCCGTGATGCCTCGAATATTCTTGAGACGTGTCTCCAGATCAGCTGCGAGGCTGCGCAGGCTGTCGTAGTCGTCGCCGTAGATCTTGAGCGCGATCTGGGCGCGCACACCCGACAGCATGTGATCGATCCGGTGCGCTATCGGCTGTCCCACAGCGATACTTGCGGGCAGGACAGACAACCTCTGGCGGATATCAGCGAGCACCTCTTCGCGGCTCCGCTCGGATTTCGCCAGATCGACGTCGAGTTCGCTGTTGTGGACTCCCTCGGCATGTTCGTCGAGCTCCGCGCGGCCCGTTCGCCGGCCGACCGACTTCACTTCTGGGACATCTGCGACAAGCTTTTCGGCTAGCGCACCAATTCGGCTCGATTCCGTAAGGCTGATCCCAGGCTGCAGGATGACGCTGACTAAGACAGTGCCTTCGTTGAAGCTTGGGAGAAAAGCGCGAGGCAGCATCAGGCCGGCAGCCAGTGCCGCAACCAACGCAAGAGACGGCAGGCCGATGACGAAGCCGGGCCGGTCGAAGGCCCATTCCAATCCGCGCTTTTGGAGACGCTTCAGAAAGCGGATTAGTCCGGATTCGTGCTCCGCCAGATTCTTCATGGGGGGAAGTAGCCAGTAGGCCAATACCGGCGTGACCGTCATGGAAACCAAGAGGCTTGCAAGAATCGAGGCGATGAAGGCGATGCCGAGCGGCGCGAACAGACGCCCCTCGATCCCCGACAGCGCAAACAACGGCAGAAACACCAGGACGATGATGGCAGTCGCGTAGAGAATGCCTGTTCTGACCTCAATCGAGGCATCGGCAACAACCGTCTCGATACTGCGCCGGTCCCGTCCACGCGCGGCCCGATGCAAACCAAGCCGGCGGTAGATGTTCTCGACATCCACCACCGCATCGTCCACCAGCGCGCCGATAGCGATCGCAAGCCCGCCGAGCGTCATTGTATTGATTGAAAGCCCCATGAAATAGAAGACGATCACGGTGGTCAGGACCGAGAGCGGGATCGCGACCAGAGAGATAAATGTCGTTTGCCAGTTCAGCAGAAAGGCGAACAGGACGATGGCCACGACGACCAGGGCCTCGACGAGCACGCGCAACAGGTTCTCGATCGATGTCTCGATGAATGTGGCTTGCCGGAACTGGACATCAGTGACACGCACGCCCTCGGGCATCACGCGCTGCAGGTCCGGCAGCATGGCCTCGATCTGACGGGTGATGGTGACCGTGTCGGCAGCGGGCTGCTTCTGAACCGCCAGGATGACCGCTGGCTTTGCCTGATAGCCTGCGTCGCCCCGCTTGGTTCGCGCAGCGAAATCGACCGTCGCCACCTGGAAAAGGAAGATCGGCTGGCCGTCGCGGAAGGCCACAACAAGCTTTTTCAGGTCATCAATGCGCGTGGTTCGCGCGATATTGCGGATGAGATACTCGCGCGACTTCAAATCAACAAAGCCGCCGCCGGTGTTGCCGCCGAATTGTCGGATCGCCTTTTCAATCGCCTCGAAGCTGACATCGAGGCTCGTCATTTGCCGCGGGTCGGGTATCACGCGGTACTGTCGCACCTCGCCACCAATCGGAATGACCTGCGAGACGCCCGGGACAGTGAGGAGCTGCGGCCGCACGGTAAAGTCGGCGATCTCCCGCAATTCCATCGGATCTGCCTGTTCGCTGGACATCGCGATCAGCATGACCTCGCCCATAATCGACGAGATGGGCCCCATCTGCGCGTGGATGTTCGCAGGCAGCTGCTCGCGCACGAGCTGCAAACGCTCGGCGACCTGCTGGCGGGCGAGATAGATGGCAGTCGACCAGTCGAACTCGACATAGACAATCGACAGCCCGACACCCGAAACGGAGCGCACGCGCGTGACGCCGGGCATGCCGTTCATGGCCGTCTCGATGGGAAACGTGACGAGCAGTTCGACTTCTTCGGGTGCCAGTCCCTCTGATTCGGCTATGAGAGTGACCGTCGGCCGATTGAGATCCGGAAAGACGTCGACCGACAATGACTTCAGCGTCAGGAGGCCGTAAATCGTGACGGCGATGGCGCCGATAAGGACAAAGAGCCGCTTGGAGAGACTGGCGCGAACGATTGCATTGAACATGACTGTGCCTTCCTCACCGGATCTGGTTGATAAGTTCGGCAGCGCTCGTCACGACCCGTTCACCGGATTTGATGCCCCCCAAAATCAGCACTCGCTCACCATCGAGCGGCTCAGTCTTGACGGGTGCGGGCCGGAACCGCTCGGGACCGTCTTTGATCCACACTTGTGAGAGCCCGTTGCCACCGCGGACCACGGCTACAGCCGGAACCACGATGCCATCGGCAGCCTGTTGCGATTGGAGCAGGATCTTGACGGCCGCACCGATCACCAGGTCCGGGTGGGGCTCCGCAATCCGGAACAGGAACGGACGGGCCTGCTGGCGGAGCGCAGGTGACTGGCCGACGTAGTCGAGACGAAGCGCGTGACCTTCGTTGTCCACGGCCCGGGCCGACGCAACGTCGCCTTGACCGTGCGTATCGCCGCCGATGCCCTCGACCCACAATCGATCGGGATCGACGATCTCAAACAGGGTATCGCGCGCCGTCACGACTTGACCTGGACGGACATTCGCTACGGATATGATACCGCTGACCGGCGCCTTCAATTGGATCCGTTGCGTGTCCTTTGGCTCCAGCACGCGCTTTTGTTCGCGCAATGCGACAAGCTCCGCTTTCGTGTCGTCGATCTGGCTCTTGGCCACCACGCCCGCGATGCGGGTCAAGCGGTCCAGCTTCTGCTCTGCAACCGCCAACTTGCCTTCGACCTCGGCACGCAGCTGCTGCATCGTGCCGAGATCGGCGACCGGGATGGCTGGGGACAGAAGCGCGAGGACTTCTCCTGCGTTGACCTTCTGTCCGGCGTGCGAGATGCCGCGTTCGCTGAGCTCGATTTGCCCGTCCATCGGCGCCTGGACCTGGCCGACGCTCGACGGGTCTGGAATGACCGTCCCGATAAGCGTTCTCACGCGGGATGTCGTGACCATTTCTGCCGCTTGCGTGCGCACCTCGAGCAGACGCTGGGTTGGCTTTGGGATGAATGCGGTGCCGTCGGGAAGCCTGCGCGGTGTATTGCCCGCCGCGCCGGCTGCCCGCTCCGCGTGTCCGCCATCTCCGTGGTCGTGACCCGGGTCTGCGAGGACACCCGTGGGAAGGATGGCCTGAGCCAGCGAAACCAGCAGGAGGACTTCCGCAGCGCTGCGAAAGGCGCGCGATTTCTTGAAAGGCCTGACGTCCGCCGCTATGCCTTCGCTGTCGTCGTCCGGTTTCCGAGCTCCCCGCAAACGGACTGCAAGCGCCAGAACGAAGCCGACGACGACCGCACCGACCAGCGTCGCCAAAACGTCGGTACGAGTCAGAATGTGAGCAAGCGTGTCGGACGCTATGCTTGAGTTTTCTTGGCTTTCTCGCGGTTGGACGGTCCAAGTCCCGGTCAGAAGATCGGCGTCGTCGATCGTGGTGACCGCAAAGATCAGAGGTCGAGTGCCGGGTTCGTCGACCCAGTCCGCCTCAAGTTCGTATGTTCCGGGTCCCACAGCCTTGGCAGCCGCGGTCGGGATACCGTCGCCTGATACTTCGATCGAAGCATTATCGACGGGCTCGTTTGACAGGGAGCGGTCGAGATAGATCGTCAGGCGATGGCCCTCCGACGTCGCGACCAGTTCAATATTCGAGCCAAGGCTCTGAAGGCGCGGTGCATGCGCTATCGCGGCAGGAGGAGCCGCATCGTGATCGCCATGTGCATGAGCGCGGCCTGCCCCGGAGACGAGAGAGACAAGCATTAAAAAGGCGGAGAGAGGCGTGAAACGACGCATAGCTGGAGCCGATCTGATGCAAGCGGAGAACTTGGATCGGCTGAGGCTCTGCTACGGCACAGCGCTTATCCTCTCTGATGCACAGAGAGCGCTGAGAACGTGCGGAATTTCGAAGAAAGCCTAAGCCGTATCCGCTGGCTGAGTGGGCCTATGAACAAGGCCTGCTCAGAGCATTTAGATCGGCTGAGACGGCGGGCGGAGGAGCGAATAACGAAGATCGCCGAGCACGAGGATCGAGCGGTCGATCGCAAAATCGACGGCAGTAGTTATGGCAAACCTGGAACTGCTCTTGTCGGATGGCAACGCCACGGAGGAGCTGCAGCAGGACACGTGGATATGCGCGCAGTGCGTGCCGCAGGCAGGTTCATCGCCCGCCCCAACGGCACCCGATTGAGCATCAAACTCCTCAGGGAACGCCTGAATCGGCCCGTGTTCATGGTCGATCGGCACGATGGTGTCGTGCGCAACGATCTCATGTTGAGCGTCGCCACACTGTGCAGCCTTTGCCGCGACGGGTCCGGTGACGGACGCGACGGCGAATAGGGCGAGCATGATGCGAGCGATCAGCCTCATAACCTCATCTCATACTTGCTTCGGTGCGCTCTGCCAAGCCCAAGGGCCGCGATCGGCTTACGTGGTGGGAATCGACCTAGTGAAGCTCCGGGCTGACAACGATGGTGCTTTGCAGCTGCTAAGTGACGTCTGCGATGCCCCTTCTGCCGCTCGGCCCACGCCCCTGCCGACGGACGCGCATTTCGGTTTGAACCCAAGCCGAAGCCGCGCGCACGGCCACTAGATCTCTGCCCCGCGGAAACCGGCCGCTGCCCAAGTCATAACCCTCAACGGCTTCGGGGGTCCATCGCCCTGGCCCGCGCTGACTGTGGAGTGTCGCCGGCATCGAACTTGTGGCAGCGAAGGCCCTCACTTGAATAAAGAGGTGAGCGAAAACGACGAGGCGACAATGACGGGGGGAGCTTCCGCGATCTGCGTGTACGGCTCATCGATATAGACGTTGACGCCCTTCGCGCGCCCTTCCTTGATCAACGACGCAACATAGGCCCAGCCTTTTGGCTCCAATCCAATGCAGGCCTCGGACATTTCGCCCTTCAAGCGGACGTGAATGGCAATGTTTCCTCGCGCCAGGATGGCAGCGGTTTGCTGAGGACTGAACCGATCCTTGCTCCAGAGTTTCCGCAAATAGAGACCCGCAACAGTCCGTTTCGTTTTCGGACCCCAGCTGACCCGGTGATTGGGATCCGCTGCGAAGGAATATTCCCCAGGGGGCAAGGGGCCTACGGCTCTTGCGGCCAGGCAGTCCGGGTCGGGGTTGTTTCTGCAGACGTCCCTGCCGGAGATCGCCCATGCGATCGTTTGCCCACTGCTCTTCTTGTCATCGGCAATGACGAAGAGACGCCCGGTCTTTATCGTGTAGCCGAGACGGAAGCTCTGCAGGGAGGCGGGGACCTCGCGAACGACATCCTCGTATGGGTTGCAGATTTCTCCGCCGGTCAGCTTTCTTTCGTAACCATTGAGATTGATCGTGACATAGTCGACGCCGGCGGCGCAGTCCCACTGAGGCAATCCCTTTTTGCCCTTGAGCGCGATGACCGGCGCCGGCTTTCGAGGGGGCGGCGTGGGCGCGGCGTCTATGACCGGCTTCTCCGGGACAGAGACCCTCGTACCCCAGCTTGAGGCAAGCGTCTCTGGCGACCGTCTGATCTCTTCGCATTTCTCCGACAGCTTCGGGGGCTGGATTTGTGTGGCGGCGAGCCGCCGTGCAACGGCGCTCGTGGCCCCCTGCTGGATGTAGGCCCGTATGAGAGCGGCCTGAACATCAATCTGCTCTTGTGACAGCTCGAATATGCAGTTCTCGTAAAGCTCATCGCCGACTCGACTGAAGACATCGGCGATCGCACCTGCGGCCGCTGCCGTCCCACCGTCGGTCTTTTTGGAGGGCTCGGCCAAGCCATAATCCAACGGCCATATGAAAATGCTGGCCGCCGATGCCAGCATCGCCCTTCTTGCCATATCGGTGAGTGTTGATCGAGACACTCTATCCTCTCAGCCCGGCCTGCTGTGCGCGCCTGGATCGCTCCCTTGACGCAGCATGCCGTCAAGAGACCGAAATCGTGAGCTGTCACTCGATCGTACAGCAACAGTCGGGGCAAGAGAAAGGCGCCGCGCGCAGCCGACCGTTAGCGTCGCCGGGTTTGGTCTTGATTGTCACGACCTTGAGCACAGGAGGCTCGTGGACGGCTGCCGGACTAGTCCTGACCCAAGAGCTGGTCAGACCGCAGATTGCATCTCCGGTTGACGCCGTTGTCTCCGGCGTCGGCGTCTGCGCGGCCGGCGCGTCGTTGGAAGCTAGGTCGAGCGCATTTCGCGCGATGCCATTCCCCACGAAAGGCAGGGCTTCGTCCAACGGCGTGATAATTCTCAACCTGATTTCGCATCATAATCAGAATTCCGTTTATGGTTGACGAGGTCAGAGGGCCAGATTTCATGCCGCTGACAGCGTGATGGCGCCCCATTTGATTGCGAATCCGAGAAAAAATCCCATAGCCGGGTTTATTGACGTCGACTGACTATCTGTGCTTCGTTCCGTCCGTATACGGCTCCGGCCGTCGCAGGGGCGTAGAGGCGTATTGATGGTACATCCACAAGGCCGGCGTGGCCGATTGAACCGCAACACAGCGCAATCGGCCGCTCAATCGCGCCACACCCTACCGGACCGTCTCGGTCCTGTTGCCATCGCCGGACCGCTCAGTGTCACTCCCGCACGCCAGCGCTCGCCTCACCGCAACCGGTTCGCTATAGCCGGAAACGCTCGGACGACGAATCCGGCGATCAAAGCGGAGGGGGCATGACTGGGAAAATCGGCTGGGCGGGCGCCGCCGTCGCGCTCGGGCTGGCGGCTGCGGGCTGGTACGTGCTTGGAGGTGGCACACCCCAAGAAGCCAAGAAGAACCCGCTGGGAGACCGCGACCTCGGCGTCTACTACCGCATGACGGCGGAGTACACCTACAAGGGCGAGCCGCTGGTTCTCGACTTCGGGATCTCCTGCACCTCGATCTGGAGCGACCCCAAGCAGCACAAGTACTCGATGGATGTCACGGCGGGCCCGAAGCTCTATGGCGTGCGCACGAAGGACGGCAAGGCGGTCGTCATCTCGACGGCCAATTACTGCGACACCCTGCGGCCCAAAGAGCCGAATTGGGGAGCGCCTGAAGACTTTCTTCCGATCACCTTCGTCTACGATGATCCCGACACGCTCTACTCCGCCACGCTCTACGCCTCGGACGAGGCGTACCACAATGCGAGCTCGGTCCTGACCGAGCCGAAAGTGCGCTTCGAGCGGCTGACGGCCGAGCAGCTCATGAAGCTCAGACAGACGCCGACGCCGAATGTCGTGCGCTCTGTTACGAACGATGGCCGTGCGCCTCTCAATCGTAATCTGCCTCGACGCAAGCATCCGATACAGAATGACTGCGTTGGGGTGCTGAAATTTGAGCTGACCCCCGCCGGCCGAGAGCAGGTGCGCAAGCTCTGGCCCGACAGCCGTCCCGACTACTGGACCCTCGAGTCCGGTGCCGAGCTGGAGCGCATTATCTACCAGCATGATCCGGAAACCCTCTTTGGCGGTTCGGCGTTCATGACGCCTGACTCCACTCGAATGTCAGGGTTGCCCAGAACCCGCGGTCAGGGTGCTGTGCCGTACGGTCGTGTCCATTGGGATTTCACCCCCTCCGTTTATCCGATTGTGCGTCGACAGGTCCTCAACTTGGGTCCTGTAGCGAATGCCTGGACGAACGGCGAGATCCACTACGACATCGACACGCGCGATGCCGTCCGAGGCTTCATGTCGTGCACCCACCCCGTGACGAACGGGCCTCCGAGCGAGCAGGCACTCCTCATGGACCCGAATGCAAAGTCGGTGCTGAAGGACAGAATGCGCAGCGCTCGCTTCACCATCAATGGAATGCCGATTGTCGCGGCCAGCGGCGCTGCAATTGAGGGTATCGGCTTCGGCTGGATGCACCGCGAAATTGTTTATCGAGATCAGACCATTTTTCGCGAAACACACGTCAACGGCGGCGGATTCATAGGAGAGCAAGGCGATGAGTGATACGACGACCAATTCACTGCATGTCGCGGCCGCGCTTGCCGACGAAATTTATCGAAGAGACACACTCGACTTCGGCATTCGTGTCTTGAGCGATGAAGTTGCCGACATCGCTGCAACAGCAATTACTCTCGGCCACCTAACGACCCGCGACGGTGCAATGGTCACTCAGGTCGGCGACTACTATTACGGCATGGACACCGGCTTCGTCGGGCGGGTGGTGGAGAAGGACAACGTCATCTACGTCGTCTACCGCGGCACGGACCTGGCCGGTGGACTGGCGGACATCGCCGCGGCCAACCTCGGCTACTCTGATCCTGATCCGGCGCGCATCGATGTCCATGACTGGGACATGGCGAACGTGCCCCTGGGAGCGGGGACGCTGGGGCGCTCGCAACTCGACGATGCTCTCGCTCTCTATGACGCGGCCAAGGCCGCCTCACAGGGCAAGCAGATCGTCGTCGTCGGTCAGTCGCTGGGCGGCGGGCTGGCCGGGCTGGTCGGCGCTTTGCGGGACGTCAACGCGATCGGCTTCAATTCGGCGCCGTTCAACAAGCAGCTCGAAGCGGAAGCGCAGCGAAATGCGGTCGAATACGTCGAACAGTCCTATTCGGAGTACCTTTCCGCCCAGTTCCTGGGAGCAACTCTTGCGGAGAAGGTTCGCTGGCTGGAAGAGAAGGCCTTCGTCTACAGCACAGCTGAGGCCGGTATTCGCGCGCAAATCGAGGCGGCTTATGACGCATACCGTGATACGAGACACCAAGTCTATCTAAACAGTCTCTCCGAGCATTTCCAGGCGCATATTATCGCCGGCGAGGCCCTTTCGTCCGGCGCGATCGGTGCGTTTGTGGAGACATTTGCAGATCAGTTGAATGTTGCGCCAACCTTCTATGCCGTCGGCGACGGTAACGCGGTCTCGCTGCACGGCTATTCCCTGATCGATCTGGTGGTGCGTACATCGACCGAGCATAGCTTCGGCGATCTGCTCGCGAACGATGGTGCCCTGCGTTTCGCCTTTCTTGGTGAAGCGGGCGCCGGAGGCGTTCTTGGGGACTACAGATCGGGCATAGCAGGCGTCGAGAGCTCGCCGCGCGCCGACAACGGCATCTCCACCAGCGGAATGGGCTCCGAGGGCGTCTCGGCAAGCGAGGTCTACCGCGTCCTGCGCAAGACAGTCGCCGACACTGACGGCCTCTACAGCTACTTTCACAAGGTGTTCAGCGATACGCTGACGCAGGGCGCCGTCGCTGAGGGCCTGACGACCGTCAACCAACTCGAGTCCCTTCACACTCTCCATGGCGGCGTCGTTCAGCTCGCCCTTGGCGTTTTTCGAGACGCGATACAGGATGCCAACGGCGACCTCGCAGCGGTGAGGAATGGACATGGCGGGCATTTCGCGGGCAGCTCCAATGGCCATGCCTACCCCGACAAGGTCGTGATCGACACGGGAAGCATCGATGGGCCCCTTGTAAGCGGGGACATAGAGACGAGCCAGGTGGATATCACCGGGCGCCCTTGGGGTGTCCGGGAGATCGATGTGCACGTCGCCGAAGAGTTGGTGGGGTCGCTGACCCAGAGCCGCGTGGCTCTCGGGGACGCGGGGCTGATCGTCGAAGCCGTGCTGGGCGCAACGCCAGGCGAGTTTGCCAACACGACCACAAAGCACATGGGAGATTGGAAGGTCTTTGTCGGCCAAGCCGGATCTGCGGACGGCGTCCTGAATTACAATGCCGGCCTCGACGCCGGCGGAGCTTACAAGACCTTCAGCCACGTGATCGTCGGCGGCCAGGGACACGATATTGTTGCCGGCTCCGACGCTGTCGACTTCGTCGTTGGCGGTGCCGGTGACGACCGATTCGAGACCGGCGGCAACAGCGGCTCGCCGGGACGGGATGTCTTTATCGGTGGGGCAAACGACGATACGTACATTGCAAAGTCGGAGTCCAGTGGAGCCGGCTTTGGCGTCATCTTTGTCGGCGGCGACGGGGAAGATACCGCCGACTACCACACGAGCGGACTTGACGCTGGTTCGCGTCCGGCATGGTCACAGCAAGGCTTGCGGGGGCGAGGAAGTCCAGCGGGACGTTTCGATCATCGTAACCGTCGTCTTACGCTCACCAAGTTAGTGCCGCGACGCTGCCGGACCACACGCGCTAGCGGCGCTTGCTCGGCTTGGCTTTCGTTTGCCTCTGAGGTCCCAAAACGACGTCGATCGCACCGGCGAGCGCTAGGACGTCATGCGCGGCCGTAGTGAGATCATCGGCAATCGCACGCAGCCTCGGCGCCGACCGAGTTTGCGCCTGCCCCTCTGTGGCGCAGTCGTGCGCCTCCTCCAACAGGGCGGTGATCTCGGCGAAGAGGTGCCGGATGAGTTCGCGTTGTTCGGGCTCCATATGTGTCCTCCGCGACAGCGGTACTGACACTCTGGTCGGGCGCGAAGTCCACGTCCTCCTCGGCATGTGCGGTGGACAAAGCCGTCGCAGGCACCGGCCGTCACAGTGGGGCGCGGCTCCGGCTAACCCCGTTTGGTGGACGCTCTGGCCCCATCCAGCAATTGCCCGGCGGGCACCTTCAAGGCCTTTGCGATCCTGTCGAGGATGACCACGGGGCTGTTCGAATGGCTGATAGAGCGCGTCGGCTGACGTGCGAGAACGCCAGCTGCGGAATGTCGAAGAAATGCGAGGATCGGTGGCAATTGCCGAGCCATGACGGTTGTCGCTCATGGCATCGCGTTCGGATCCGCCTTGAGGCGGTTTTGATAGCCATCGATCTAGAACGATCTTGTCGATGGTCCTGCGCGCCTTCGGTGGGCGTGAAGCTCGAACGCACCGGCTACACGGACCGGCAGATCGGCCAGTAGCTGGCGCTGTCGTCCGGCAGGGCCGGAGCTCTGCATGCGCCGCAATAGCCATGTCGTCGCGGCGTCAAGGCGTGTCTGGAGTGGCTGACGAAGAAGACGGGCAAGCCCTACCGCGTTCCTA
>CAZPUQ010000016.1:0-46806 GCA_964589785.1 uncultured Hyphomicrobium sp. | reverse complement strand
AGTTCCTGAACCCCGTCAGCCTGCTGCAGCGTGGCATCATCTTCGGCATCGGCGCCGGGTGGGGAATCATCGCCGCCGTCTTCATGCTCGACCTGTTCGTCACGCGGCGGGGCTGGTGCAGCCATCTGTGCCCCGTCGGCGCCTTCTACGGGCTTATAGGGGCAACGAGCCTCGTCCGCGTCAGCGCCATCAACCGCACCGCTTGCACGGACTGCGGCGCCTGCTTCAAGGCGTGCCCCGAGCCACACGTCATCACGCCGGCGCTCAAGGGGACGGGCACGTATCTCATTCTATCGGGCGACTGCACGAACTGCGGCGCGTGCATGGACTCGTGCTATATTGACGTGTTCGAGTACGGCAACCGCTTCTCGCCGCGGCACGAGCCGAGCCGCTACATCATCGAGGAAGCGGCCGCCGCTGGTGGCGCGCGCAAGGACGAGTCCCAGCGGCCGGCCTCGGCGGTGCGGTCGAAAGGCGCCTCGGGCTCGGTGCTGCAGCCCGTCTCCACCTGAGGACGCCCCCGTCACACCGACCCTCTCTCTCCCAATGCGGAGAGAGAGCAGGTCAGCGCCGCATCCCTCCGCTTCCCACGTCAGCTTATCCTCGCTCCGGTCGCGCGGCGGAACTACGTCTCACGTCATGGCCGGGTTCAACCCGGCCATCCAGGGCTGCAGCCGCCAACCGTCGAGCATGGGCTCCTGGATGGCCGCCTCACGGGCGGCCATGACGTTTGGAGCAACGAGTCCGGCTCCCGCAACGCTCGGGCCCGAAGCACGGCAGCAGGTAACCCTCAGCGCGGCAGGTTGCGCGCCTGCTCGCGCCCCGTCAGCCGGTTGAGGCCGGTGGCGCCGGTAAGGTTCGCGCCATCGAAATCGGCTTCCGTCACGTCGGCACCGGTGAGATCGGCGCCGGTGAGATCGGCCTTGGAGAAATCCGCGTTGCGCAGCCGCGCGCCGTTGAGGCTCGCGCCCCTGAGACTCGCGAAGCGGAACGAGACGTGCGTCAGATCGCTGTCGCGCAGGTTGGCGCCGTCAAGCTGCGCGCCTTCGAGCTCGGTGCGGTAGAGCTCCTCGATGAAGCCCGTCTTGCCGAACGGGGCGAGCGTGGCGCCCGCGAGATTGGCGCGCGTCAGGTCCACGCGGCTCAACTGCCCGAACAGCTTGGCGCCCGTCAGGTCCGCGCCGACGAAGCTCGGCGGCGGCTCGGCGCCCGGACGCCGTCCAAGCGTCGTCGCCGGACGCAACAGGCTCGCACCCGAGAGATTGGCGCCGTCGAAGCGGGCCCCGATGATGTTGGAGCGATCGAGATTGGCGGCGGCGAGGTCGCTGCCGGCGAGGTTGGAGCCGGAGAGGTTGACGCCAAACATGCGCGCGTTGGCGAGCCGCGTGCGCTTGAAGTCGATGAGCGACAAGTCGAGGCCTTCCAGGTCCCGGCCCGACAGGTCCACGGGCCCTTTGGCGCGGAAGAGCTGCTCGGTGACCTCGCGCGCCGTGAGATCGGCCGTGAGCGCGCGTCCGGCCGATAGACCGGCGAGGAATGCGGCGAGGAAAGCGACAAGCATAACGCGCGGCAGCGGCATCAAAACTCCGTCAGGTGGCCGGCGTGCCTCCGGCGATGGCCTCGCCGATCATGCGCAAGGCCGCGCGGACGGCGGCTTCACGGACCGGGCGCCGGCCAATGTCGCCGAAGCGGCACGCCTCTTGTACGGTCGGACGGCCCCGGCGGGCCACCGCGAGATGGACGAGGCCGACCGGCTTGGTGTCGGTCGCGCCGCCCGGCCCCGCAATGCCCGTAATCGCGACCGCCACGTCGGCGCGCGAATGGTCGATCGCACCCTCGGCCATGGCGATGGCGACCTCGGCGCTCACGGCCCCGCGCGCCCCGATGAGGTTGGGATCGACGCCGAGCGCCGCGACCTTTGCCGCATTTGAATAGGTGACGAAGCCGCAGTCGAGCACGGCCGAGGCGCCCGCGACGTCGGTGATCGCCGCTGCGACGAGCCCGCCGGTACAACTCTCCGCGGTGGCAAGCTGGAGGCCCGCCGCCTCGAGGCGCGCCACGAGCTCGGCAGCCGTATCCAGAACGTCGGCGGGCAGCATGGTCGCCTGTCCTGCAGAAGCAACGAAAAAGCCGGCGCCTCACAAGGCACCGGCTTGCCAACGTAGCGCCGATCAGGTCCCCGCGCAAAACAAGCGCGCAAACCGATCAGGGCGTGACGAGCTTCTCGGCTTGTTTCAGCAGGGCGTCGAGCGTGCCGCGCGATTCCGAGCCCATCACGGCGGTGGCATGGCTCTGGGCGCTCTGCCAGACGGGGAAGGCGTCGCGCAGCACGCCCTGGCCCTTCGGCGTCAGGTGCAAACCACGGCCGCGACGGCCGGCCGGCGGGTCCATGATGATGAGGCCGAGCGCCAGCAGGCGCTTCAGGTTGCGCGACAGGGTCGACTTCTCGATGTCGAGCTCGTGCCCGATCTCCACGGCGGTAATGCCGTCGCGCGCGGCGAGCTGGGCGAGCAGCGTGTACTGGCTGGCCGTGATGCCGAGCGGGCGCATGGCGTCGTCGTAGACGCGGGTGATGATGCGCGAGAGCTGGCGCACGCGCGTGGCCAGACACGAGGCCGCCGTCGTCTCGGCGATGTCGGCCATGTTGGCGGTCTCTTTGGCCGCGCGTTCGAGGGGTTGGGTCATAATGTTCATCGCATCGCCTCTGGGGAGATCGGTCTCACGGTCTGAAGGTCTTTTTGACCATACAACTGCTATGGCCGGTGTGCCGCGATTCTGCCAGAGGGGTCAATGTCGCGGGGGTCAGGTCTGTTCCGGAGCAGGGGAGAACGGGAGAAGAACGAGGGCGCTGGCCATGGCGGCGATGCCCTCGCGTCGCCCGGTGAAGCCCAGTTGCTCGGTGGTCGTGGCCTTGATGCCGACCCGGCCGGGGGCAATACCGAGGATGTCCGCCACGCGCTTCTGCATCGCCTGGCGATGCGGCCCGATGCGGGGGGCCTCGCACAGGATCGTAACATCCACGTTCATGATGCGGCCGCCCTGGGCGCCGACGCGCCGCGCCGCATCGGCAAGGAAGCGGTCCGAGGCGGCCCCCTTCCAGCGCGGGTCGGTCGGCGGGAAGTGCTGACCGATGTCGCCGTCGCCGATGGCGCCGAGGAGCGCATCGGTGAGCGCGTGCAGGCCGACATCGGCATCGGAGTGCCCCTCCAGCCGGTGCGTGTGCGGGATCTCCACGCCGCAGAGCCACAGGCTCGAGCCCGCCGCGAAGCGGTGCACGTCGAAGCCCGTGCCGATGCGCGGTTCATAGATCATGCGGGCCTCGCTGGGGTTCCTGTCGGTCCTGCCGGTTTCAGCTTCGAGGCTGCTCCGGGCGGCGGCGACGTCGGCCGGGCTCGTGATTTTCACGTTCTCGGGCGCTCCTTCGACGAGAGCCACGGCCAGTCCCGCCCATTCGGCGACCGCCGCGTCGTCAGTGAGATCGTCAAGCCCCGCCGACGCGGCCCTGCGGTGTGCGGTGAGAATGTCGGCGAAGCGGAACCCCTGCGGGGTCTGCGCCCGCCACAGGCCCTTGCGGGCCACGGTGGCGGCCACCGTGCCGTCGCCCGCCGCGCGTTTCAGGGTATCGGCGACGGGGAGCGCCGGGATCGCGCCGGGATGGCCGGCGAGCGCGGCGAGCACGCGCGCGATCACGTCGGCGGGAACGAAGGGACGGGCGGCATCGTGGATCAGCACGGCGTCCGGCGCGACGGGGGCGAGCGCCTCCAGGCCAAGCCGCACGGAGGTTTGGCGGGAAGCCCCGCCCGGAACCGGCGGCGCAAGCTTACCCCGGCCGGACGACAGGTCCTCGATGGCGAGGCTCCGGGCGTAGAGGTCCCGGTCGTCCGGGTGGATCACGACCTGGACCCGGTCGACCGCCGCGTGGCCGGCGAAGGCGGCGACAGCCTGGTGCAGGACGCTCGTCGCGCCCAGGGGCAGATACTGCTTGGGGACGTCGGCCCCGACACGGCTTCCGCGGCCGGCAGCAACGATCAGGGCGGCGGTGCGCACCGGGTCAGGTCTCCTTGCCGTGCGGTGGACGGACTTGGGGGCGACTGGCGCTGGCATACAGCCCCGGGTCGGAACACCGCAATCGGAGATCCTTGTTCGCGCTTGCGGAAGCCGCGGGGCCGCCTTAAGCTGCCCAACTTGGGGGCAGCTCTGTTATTTGCCTAAAATATATTCATCTTACGGGGTCGCGAATGGGGTTTCGGCCGGTGACGTCTCTCTCCATCGCATCGGTGGTGCCGCGGAACCCCGTGTTCCTGGCCCCGATGACGGGGGTTTCTGATCTGCCCTTTCGCCGCCTCGCCCATGCGCTGGGCGCGGGCCTCGTCGTCTCCGAGATGGTGGCGAGCGCCGAATTGGTCGCCAGCCGGCCGGACGTGCGCCGCCGCGCCGAGGGCGGCGATCTCAAGCCGCATGTGGTCCAGCTCGTCGGATGCGAGCCGCGCTACATGGCCGAGGGCGCGCGGATCGCGGAAGGGGAGGGCGCCGACGTCATCGACATCAATATGGGCTGTCCCGCCCGCGAGGTCACCGGCAAGGCGTCCGGGAGCGCCCTGATGCGCGACCTCTCGCACGCCCTGGCGCTCGTGGAGGCCGTGGTCGGCGCCGTCAAGGTGCCCGTCACGCTCAAGATGCGGCTCGGATGGGACGATGCCTCGCGCAACGCGCCCGAGCTTGCGCGCCGCGCGGAGGAAGCCGGCATCCGTCTCGTCACCGTGCACGGCCGGACCCGCAACCAGTTCTTCAAGGGCCGGGCCGACTGGGCGTTCGTGCGCCGCGTCAAGGAGGCGATCCGCATTCCCGTCGTCGTCAACGGCGACATCGTGTCGGTCGCGGACGCGCGCACCGCGCTTCAGCAGTCGGGCGCCGACGGCGTCATGGTGGGCCGCGGCGCCTACGGCGCGCCCTGGCAGCCCGGACGCATCGCCGAGGCGCTCGGCACGGGCACCGATCCGGGTCCGCCCGCCGGCGCCGAGCAGGCGCGGATCGCGCGGGCCCATGTGAACGCGATGCTCGATCACTACGGCGCCGCCCTCGGGCTCAGAAACGCGCGCAAGCATATCGGTTGGTACCTGGAGACCAGCGGTCTGCCAGAGGAAGCTGTGCGCCGCTGGCGCCGGCGGCTCTGTACCGAGGAGAGGGCCGACGCGGTGCTGTCGGGCCTTGAAGAGGCCTATCGCGAGGCGGCCGAGCGGGAGAGATGCGCCGCATGACGCCGACCGCCCACGTCCGCAATCCGAGCGCGCCGGAAGCCGACGCGCCGGTCGAGCTCGATCTGCTGCTCTATGCGCTGCCCTATCCGATCCTGGTGCTCGGCGAGAGGAATCGCGTCGTCTTCGCCAACGGGGCCGCCGAGTCCTTCCTCTCGACGAGCATGGCCGTCCTGAAGCGCCAGACGCTCGACGACGTGCTCGCCTTCGGCTGCCCGCTGCTGCCGCTGCTCGATCAGGTCCGCCGCTCGGGGGCGACCGTCAACGAGTACGGCGTCGAGATGCATTCCCCGAAGTTCCTGATGCCGAAGCTCGTCGATGTCCACGCCGGGCCGTTTCCGGAGCGGACGGGGCACATCCTCGTCATGATCCAGCAGCGCAACATGGCGCAGATGATCGAGCGCCAGTTCACGCACCGCGCCGCCGCCCGCACCGTCTCCGGCATGGCCGCCGTGCTCGCGCACGAGATCAAGAACCCGCTGTCCGGCATTCGCGGCGCCGCCCAGCTTCTGGAGCCCGCGCTCTCCGATGAGGACCGCGCGCTGACGCAGCTCATCTGCGCGGAGACCGACCGCATCCGCAACCTCGTCGACCGCATGGAGGTGTTCGGCGACGAGCGGCCGCTCGCCAAGGAGCCGGTCAACATCCATGACGTCCTGAACCACGTGCGCCGCCTCGCCGAGACCGGGTTTGCGCGCGCGATCCGCTTCGTGGAGGACTACGATCCCTCGCTCCCGCACGTGCCGGGCAACCGCGACAAGCTCGTCCAGGCGTTCCTCAACCTCGTCAAGAACGCCGCCGAGGCCGCCTCGGAGAGCGCCGATCACGGCCGCATCGTGCTGACGACGAAGTTCCGCCCCGGCGTGCGCCTGTCGGTGCCGGGCTCCAATACGCGCGTCAGCCTGCCGCTGCTCATCCAGGTCGAGGACAACGGCAACGGCGTGCCCGAGCATCTGCGCCCGCATCTCTTCGAGCCCTTCGTCACGACCAAGCACAACGGGACCGGCCTCGGCCTCGCCCTCGTCGCCAAGATTATCGGCGATCACGGCGGCATCATCGAATACGACAGCGAGCCGCGCCGCACCGTGTTCCGTGTGCTCCTGCCGCTGCAGGACGCCCGCCGCGGCGAACCGACATCGGGAGCATGACCCACATGGCGCGTGGAACGATCCTCATTGCCGACGACGACACGGCGATCCGCACGGTCCTCAACCAGGCGCTGGCGCGGGCGGGCTATGCGCCGCGCGCCACCGGCAACGCGGCGACCCTCTGGCGCTGGGTGAGCCAGGGGGAGGGCGACGTCGTCATCACCGACGTCGTGATGCCCGACGAGAACGCCTTCGATCTCATCCCGCGCATCAAGAAGCTGCGCCCGGACCTGCCGATCATCGTCATGAGCGCGCAGAACACGCTGATGACGGCGCTCACGGCCGCCGAGAAGGGTGCCTACGAATACCTGCCGAAGCCGTTCGATCTTGCCGAGGTCGTCTCCGTCGTCGCGCGCGCGCTCTCCGCCCCCGGCCGCAAGCCGCAGCGCGGTCCCGAGGCGACCGACGGGGAGGACCTGCCGCTCATCGGCCGGTCGCCCGCGATGCAGGAGATCTATCGCGCGCTCGCCCGCCTGACGCAGACCGAGCTCACGATCATGATCACAGGCGAGAGCGGCACGGGCAAGGAGCTCGTCGCCCGCGTGCTGCACGACCACGGCCGGCGCCGGCAGGGGCCGTTCGTGGCCATCAACATGGCCGCCATTCCGCGTGAGCTCATCGAGAGCGAGCTCTTCGGGCACGAGAAGGGCGCGTTCACCGGCGCGCAGGCGCGCACCCAGGGCCGCTTCGAGCAGGCGGAGGGCGGCACGCTCTTTCTCGACGAGATCGGCGACATGCCGCTCGAGGCGCAGACCCGCCTTCTGCGCGTGCTGCAGCAGGGCGAATACACGACCGTCGGCGGGCGCACGCCCATCCGCACCAACGTGCGCATCATCGCCGCCACGCACCGCGACCTGCGCTCGCAGATCCAGCAGGGCCTCTTCCGCGAGGACCTGTTCTACCGCTTGAATGTCGTGCCGCTGCGCCTGCCGCCGCTGCGCGAGCGCACCGAGGACGTCGGCGACCTGACGCGCCACTTCCTGCGTCAGGCCGCGCGCGAGGGGCTCGGCCAGAAGTCGATCGAGCAGGCCGCCATCGACCGACTGAAGCAGCATCCCTGGCCCGGCAACGTGCGGGAGCTCGAGAACTTCGTGCGCCGCGTGGCCGCCCTCCACACCCAGGACCTCATCACCGCGCCCATCATCGACCAGGAGCTCGCCGAAGCGCTCCCCACTCACTTGCCGGCGGCTGGCGGCAATACCAAGGACCTGTCCGAACTCGTCGAGCGCCACCTCGCCGGCTACTTCGCCGACTTCGGCAACGAGCTGCCGCCGCCGGGCCTCTATGACCGCGTCATCCGGCAGGTCGAGTTTCCGCTGCTGTCGGCCGCGCTCGCCGCCACGCGCGGCAATCAGATCCGAGCGGCGGAGCTTCTCGGGCTCAACCGGAACACCCTGCGCAGCCGCATTAAGGAGCTCAACATCAAGGTGTTCCGCACGCCGCTGACGTGAGCGGGTGAAGCCGCCCGTTTCCACGCGGGATTGCGCGGTTGACGATCTTGTCGCGAAAATGTCACACTTGGCTGGCTCTTGTGACTGAGGCGCTGCACCGGCCGTCTTGACCGTGTCTTCAGCGCCTCGCTTCGTCCGCGGCCAGCGTGCTTGTCGCGTTGCAAGCGGCGGCACGGCGAGACGGCGGACAACCCGCGTGGGCAGGCGTCCCTGGTGTGGAACAGCGGCATTAGCACGTGATGGCGATGGACAAACTGAGGGGCCTCTTTGAAGGTCCGGCCGGAACCGGCAAGGCTCCGTCGCTGGATGCGAGCGAGCGCGCCTTCTGGATCGGCCTCATCACCGTCGTCCTGTCGCTCGTCTCGGGGCTTGCGACCTATCTCATCCTCACGGGCCTCACGCCGATCACGCCGCGCGACGAGGTCGTGCTCGGCGCGCTCTTCGTCAACATCGCGCTCATCCTGGCGATGATCGCGATCCTCGCCTGGCAGGGCCTCGGGCTGTGGCGCGCCTGGAGGGCGGAGGTGCCCGGCGCGCGCCTGCATGTGCGCATCGTCGGCCTCTTCTCCATCATCGCGGCGCTGCCGGCGATCCTGCTCGCGATCGCCGCGACGACGACCTTCTCGCGCGCCATCGACAGCTGGTTCACGGCGCGCACGCGCGCCATCATCGACAACTCGATGGAGGTCGCCCAATCCTACCTGCAGGAGCACGGGCAGGTGATCCGCACCGACGTCGCCAACATGGCCCGCGACATCGATGCGGCGGCCGACGACATCGTCGACAACCCGCAGGCGCTGCGCCAGCTCCTGATCGCGCAGGCCGGCTTGCGCGAATTGCAGAGCGCCTATCTCGTCTCGCCCAACGGCCAGCTTCTCATGTCGGCCTTCGACGACGACAAGGAGCCGTTCGTCGGCCCGCCGCCGGCGGCGATCGCCGAGGCGGAGAAGGGCCAGATCGCCATCATCAAGTCGCTCGAGCGGGCGCGCGTCGCCGCGCTGGCGCGGCTGCAGCGGTTCCCCGGCCAGCTTCTCCTGGTGACGCGCGCGGTCAGTCCCAAGGTCATGGGCCATCTGCAGCGCACCGAGCAGAACGTCGACGAATACAACCGCCTCCGCCGCGCGCGCGGCGGCCTGAAGCTCGCCCACGGCCTCATGTACACCATGATCTCGATGACGGCGCTGCTCGCCGCCATCTGGACCGGCCTGTGGTTCGCGGGACGGTTCGTCGCCCCGATCCGGCGCCTCATCGCCGGCGCGCGCGAGGTCTCGACCGGCAATCTCGAGGTGGAGCTGCCGGAGAAGCGCGGCGAGGGCGACCTGCGGCGCCTGTCGCACACCTTCAACACCATGACGCGCGAGCTGAAGCACCAGCGCGACGCGCTCATCACCGCCAACACGCAGCTTTCCGAGCGGCGCAGCTTCATCGAGGCCGTGCTCGCCGGTGTCTCCTCCGGCATCATCGGCCTCGATGCCGAGCGGCGCATCACCCTCCTGTCGCCCTCGGCGCAGAAGCTGCTCGACATCCGCGAGGACGACGTGGTCGGGCGGCGCATCGGCGATGTCCTGCCGGAGTTCGCGCCCGTCTTCGAGCGCCCCGAGGAGGGCTCCATCCGGGTGAAGGGCGCGACCGAGGTCACCCGCGTCGTCGGCAACGACGAGCGCACGTTCTCCGCGCGCCTCACCGAGGAGCAGGCCAAGGGCGGCGCCGTCGGCTCCGTCGTGACCTTCGACGACATCTCCGAGCTCGTCGCCGCGCAGCGCACCTCGGCCTGGGGCGACGTCGCGCGCCGCATCGCGCACGAGATCAAGAACCCGCTGACGCCCATCATCCTCTCGGCCGAGCGCATCCGCCGCAAGTACGGGCGGCTCATCGTCGAGGACCGAGAGACGTTCGAAAAGCTCACGGCCACCATCGAGCGGCAGGCGGGCGACATCAAGACCATGGTCGACGAGTTCGCCGCCTTCGCGCGCGTGCCTAAGCCGGTCATGGAGGAGGGCGATCTGAGGGACGCCGTGCAGGAGCCGGTCATCCTGTTCCGCGAGGGGCATCCCGCCACGACCTACGACCTCGTCCTGCCCGCGGAGCCCGTGATCGCCCATTTCGACCGGCGCCTCATCACGCAGGCGGTCACAAACCTCGTCAAGAACGCCACCGAGGCCGTCGAGAGCGCCGTGCAGGCGGGCCAGATCGCGCAGGGCCGGGTGGAGACCATACTGCGCGTGTCGCCCGAGCGCCTCGAGATCGACGTCATCGACAACGGCATCGGCCTGCCCCGGCAGAACCGCTCGCGGCTGCTCGAGCCCTATGTGACGACCAAGGGATCGAAGGGCACGGGGCTCGGCCTCGCCATCGTGCAGAAGATCACCGAGCAGCACGGCGGCGCGCTCTCGCTCGACGACGCGCCGGCGGCGCCCGACCGGGCGAACGGTGCGCTCGTGCGCATCACCATGCCGCGCGCGGGACGCCCGGCCGCGCCCGACGGCAGTCCGAACGTGCAATCCGCAGAGCAACGCGACGCGCTCGCGCCGCAGGAAGCCGCCCTGCCGCGCGTGGCCCTGAAATGACGAGGCGAGAGGAGACACCATGGCAGCCGACATCCTGATCGTCGACGACGAGGCCGACATCCGCGAGCTCGTCGCCGGCATTCTCGAGGACGAGGGACATCGAACGCGGCTCGCCCGCGACAGCGACGAGGCGCTGCGCGCCATCGAGGAGCGCCGGCCGCACCTGGTCGTCCTCGACATCTGGCTGCAGGGGAGCCGTCTCGACGGGCTCGAGGTGCTGTCCGTCGTCAAGCGCACCTACCCCGACCTGCCGGTGGTCATCATCTCCGGCCACGGCAACATCGAGACGGCGGTGACCGCGATCAAGCGCGGCGCCTACGACTACATCGAGAAGCCGTTCAAGGCCGACCGCCTCGTCCTCGTCGCCCTGCGCGCGCTCGAGGCCTCTCAGTTGAAGCGCGAGGTGAAGGAGCTGCGCGAGCGCTCCACCGTTTCGGCGGAGATGATCGGCAAGTCGGCCGCGATCAACCAGCTCCGCGGCCAGATCGACCGCCTCGCGCCGACCAACAGCCGCATCCTCATCCGCGGCTCGTCGGGCACCGGCAAGGAGCTCGCCGCCCGCGTCATCCACCTGAAGTCGCGCCGGGCCGATGCACCCTTCGTCGTGCTGAACGCGGCGGCCATGGCGCCTGACCGGGTGGAGGAGGAGCTGTTCGGCACCGAGGACCGCACCGGCGGCCCGCGCAAGGTGGGCGCGCTCGAGGAAAGCCACGGCGGCACGCTCTACATCGACGAGGTGGCGGACATGCCGCTCGAGACACAGGGCAAGGTGCTGCGCGTGCTCGTCGAGCAGAAGTTCCAGCGCCTCGGCGGCTCGCAGAAGGTATCCGTCGACGCGCGCATCATCTCCTCGACGAGCCGCGACCTCGAACGCGAGATGGCCGAGGGGCGCTTCCGCGAGGATCTCTACCACCGTCTCAACGTAGTGCCGCTGCGCGTGCCGAGCCTGGCGGAGCGGCGCGAGGACATCCCCGACCTCATCCAGTATTTCGTCGCACAGCTCTCGCAGGCATCGGGCCTTGCCCCGCGGCGCATCGGCGAGGATGCCATCGCCGTGCTGCAGGCGCACGACTGGCCGGGAAACGTGCGCGAGCTCAGGAACAACATCGAGCGGCTCATGATCCTCGCCGGCGGCGACCCGAATACCGTCATCACCGCCGAGATGCTGCCCGAGGAGATCGGCTCCAACGTGCCCCTGCCGGTGAACGGCGGCGCGGAGCACTTGATGTCGCTGCCGCTGCGCGAGGCGCGCGAGATCTTCGAGCGCGAATATCTTCTGGCCCAGATCAACCGCTTCGGCGGCAACATCTCGCGCACGGCGGAGTTCGTCGGCATGGAGCGCTCGGCGCTGCATCGCAAGCTGCGCGCGCTCGGCGTGTCGTCCGACCAGCGCGCCGGCGAAGGGCGTCCCATGTGACGGCCTTGTGTGACGGCCGCGGGAGGCAGACGCCCTTGCGGTTAGCCCGGCCGTCAGCGGGATCGGCTAGGCTCTCCGCCAGCCGTGTGGCGCACGCGCCCGGCAGCGCGTAGCTGCAACTCAATTGCGAGGCCCGCGCGGGCGGGATCCGACATGAAGGTCATCATCTGCGGCGCAGGCCAGGTCGGCACCGGCATCGCCGAGCGTCTCGCCGCCGAGGGCAACGACATCTCCATCATCGACGCCAGCGCCGACCTCGTGCAGCGGGCGAACGACGTGCTGGAGGTGCGCGCGCTGCACGGCAATGCCGCCCACCCCGAAGTCCTGGAGAAGGCGGGCGCGCGTGAGGCCGATATGATCATCGCCGTCACGCTGCACGACGAGGTGAACATGGTCGCCTGCCAGGTGGCGCACGCGCTGTTCGACATCCCGACGAAGATCGCCCGCGTGCGGGCCCAAGCCTATTTCGACGTCGCGTGGCGCAAACTCTTCGACCGCGAGAACATGGCGATCGACCAGATCATCTCGCCCGAGATCGAGGTCGCGCGCATGATCCTGCGCCGCCTGGAGACGCCGGGCGCCTTCGAGACGGTCACCTTCGCCGAGAAGCAGGCCGTGCTGCTGGGCATCGCCGCCGGCAGCGACTGTCCCGTCATCGACACGCCGCTCTCGCATCTGGGGCAGCTCTTTCCCGACCTCAACGCGGCCATCGTCGCCATCGTCCGCAACGGCCGGCTCATCGTTGCGCACACGGCCGATCAGGTCGAGGCCGGCGACGATGTCTACGTGATCGCCGACGTGAAGCAGATCGGCCGCGTGCTCCAGATCTTCGGACATGAGGAGACGCAGGCGCGGCGCATCATCATCGCCGGCGGCGGCAACATCGGCTATTTCATCGCCCGCGAGATCGAGGGGCGCGATCCCAACATGCGCATCAAGGTGATCGAGATGTCGCGCCAGCGCGCCGTCGAGATCGCCGAGAAGCTCGACCGCGCAGTGGTCCTGCACGGCTCGGCCCTGTCGGAGGACGTCCTGCGCGAGGCGGAGGCGCCCTCGTCCGACACGCTGCTCGCCGTCACCAACGATGACCAGACGAACCTGCTGACGGCGGCGCTCGCCAAGCAGATCGGCTGCAAGTCGTCGCTGTGCCTCCTCAACTCGGCGAACTATGCGGCCATGATCCGCTCGCTCGGCATCGATGCGCAGCTCAATCCCAAGTCGGTCACCGTCTCGCGCATCCTCCAGCACGTCCGCCGCGGCCGCATCCGGGCGCTGCATTCGGTGCACAACGGGGCGGGCGAGATCCTGGAGGCGGAGGTGCTTGAGACGTCGGGCCTCGTCGGCCGGTCGATCCGTGAGCTGGAACTCGGCGACGGCGTGCGCTTCGGCGCCATCCTGCGCGGCGGCAAGCTTCTGAAGCCGGCCGGCAACACGGAGTTCGAGGTCGGCGACCGCGCGGTCCTCTTTGCGCGCGCGGATTACGTGCGCCAGGTGGAGCAGCTCTTCCGCGTCAGCCCCGACTATTTCTAGCGCCTGCGATCCGGAGCCTGCAGAGCATGCCGCGAACCGCCTACGTCAACGGCCGCTATCTTCCCTACCGGGAGGCCGGCGTTCACATCGAGGACCGCGGCTTCCAGTTTGCCGACAGCGTCTATGAGGTCTGCGAGGTCAAGGGCGGCGCGCTCGTCGATGTGACGCGCCATCTGCGGCGGCTCGCCCGCTCGTTGGGCGAGCTCAGGATCGCGCCGCCCATGTCCGACCCCGCGCTGCGCCACGTGCTGCGTCAGACCGTGCGCCGCAACCGGGTCCGCGACGGGCTCGTCTATCTCCAGGTCACCCGGGGCGAGGCGCCGCGCGACTTCCTGTTTCCGGGCCGCGGCGCTTCTCCGACGCTCGTCGTCGTCGCCCGCGCCATCGATCCGGCGAAGACTGCCGCCAAGGCGCGTGCCGGGATCTCGGTCGTCACCGTCGCCGATACCCGCTGGGAGCGCTGCGATCTGAAGACGGTGATGCTCCTGCCGGCGGCACTGGCGAAAGAGGCGGCGCGGGCGGCGGGCGCGCAGGAGGCGTGGTTCGTCGACGAGGCCGGCTTCGTCACGGAGGGGGCGTCGAGCAATGCCTGGATCGTGCGCACGGACGGCTCCGTTCAGACGCGGCCGCTCGACCATCGCATCCTCGGCGGTGTCACGCGGGCGACGCTCCTCGATCTCCTGAACGGGGAGGGTGTGCCGGTGGAGGAACGCCCCTTCACCGTCCGCGAGGCGCAGGCCGCCCGCGAGGCGTTCGTGACCTCCGCGTCGGCCACCGTCATGCCGGTCGTGCGGATCGACGGGCAACCGGTCGGTGACGGCCAACCCGGCCCCCTGACCCGGCGTCTGCGGGAAAAATTCCACACTATGACGGAAATGACGGCAGTCTGACGCCGCTGCAACCTGAGGCTTGCCGCAAACGGCGCCATGTGCCGGTCACCATTTCTGCTGCATCTGCGAAGGGAAAGCGGTAACGTACGCGCGGCGTGTCGAGGCCGTTGCGGCCTCACCCGGCTGAGACGGCCGTCGGCTCGACCCGCGCGCCTTAAAAGACAAGAAACGGTAGCACAATCGGAAAGAAGACTATGGCCGCCGAGCGCTCCCCCAGCCTTCAGGATACGTTTCTCAACCACGTTCGCAAACAAAAGGTCCCGCTCACGATCTTCCTCATCAACGGCGTCAAGCTGCAGGGCATCGTCACCTGGTTCGACAGCTTCTGCGTGCTGTTGCGCCGTGACGGCCACTCGCAGCTCGTCTATAAGCATGCGATCTCGACCATCATGCCCGGCGCCCCCGTGAACCTCATGGACGGGGAAGGCGAGGAGGGCTGAGGCCGACCTTGACGCGAGCAAGGGCGACCGAGCCATCGACAAGACGACTGAAGACGATCTTCTTGCAACGGCGCGCAGCGAGACGCGCGGGCACGATCTTGTGCGCGTCTCGACGGGGCGCGCGATCGTCCTCGTGCCCGTGCTCCAGCGCGGCGGCGAGGAGGGGGCGCGCGACAGCCGCGGCGCGCCGGTCGTCACGCATTCGCCGAAGGACCGGCTGACCGAGGCGACGGGACTCGCCGAGGCGATCGACCTTGAGATCGCCGACGCCCGCATCGTCCCGGTCGCGACCCCGCGGCCGGCGACGCTCTTCGGCTCCGGCAAGGTGGAGGAGATCCGCACGCTCGTGGAGGAGACGGGTGCGGGGCTCGTCATCGTCGATCACGCCATCACGCCCGTGCAGCAGCGCAACCTGGAGAAGGCGTGGAACGCCAAGGTGCTCGACCGCACCGGCCTCATCCTCGAGATCTTCGGACGCCGCGCCCGCACCCGCGAGGGACGGCTGCAGGTCGAGCTCGCGCACCTGACGTACCAGAAGGGCCGCCTCGTGCGCGCCTGGACGCATCTGGAGCGCCAGCGCGGCGGCGGCGGCTTCCTCGGCGGACCGGGCGAGGCGCAGATCGAGCTCGACCGGCGCATCATCGAGGCGCGCATCGAGGCGATCAAGAAGGAGCTTTCCCAGGTCGTCCGCACGCGCGAGCTGCACCGGGCCGGCCGGCGCAAGGTGCCTTATCCGGTCGTCGCCATCGTCGGCTACACGAACGCCGGCAAGTCGACGCTGTTCAACCTCGTCACCGGCGCGACGGTGCTCGCCAAGGACCAGGTGTTCGCCACGCTCGATCCGACCATGCGCGAGGTGCGCCTCAGGAGCGGGCGGCGCATCATTCTGTCCGACACGGTGGGCTTCATCTCCTCGCTGCCGACGATGCTCGTCGCCGCGTTCCGTGCGACGCTGGAGGAGGTCATCGAGGCAGACCTCATCCTGCACGTGCGCGACATCTCCCATCCCGAGACCGACGCCCAGGCCGCCGACGTGGAGGCCGTTCTCGGCGAGCTCGGCATCGACACGGTGCCGGCTCACAACCATATCCTCGAGGTGTGGAACAAGATCGATCTCCTGTCGGCTGCGACGCGCGACGAGGCGCGCAACATGGCCCGCTTCGAGGAGCGCCACCCGGCGCTCGTCTCGGCGGTGACGGGCGAGGGCATCCCGGCGCTGCTCGATGCCATCGACGCGCGCCTCGGCGTCGGCGACGAGACCCTTGAGCTCACGGTCCCCGCACGCGACGGCCGGCTCCTCGCCTGGCTCCACGATAACGCGGACGTTCTCGCGCGCACGACGGACGACGACACCGGCGCCGTGCACCTCACGCTGCGCATCGCGAAAGAGAAGAAGGGCCGGCTGCAGGCGCAGCTTCGCAAAGCCGGCATCGACGTGTAATCTGGAACAATGGAACGGCAGGTTCAGGTCGCGATCGCCGGCGGCGGTCCGGCGGGATCGATGCTCGGCGTTCTGCTGGCGCGGTCGGGCATCTCGGTCGCCGTCATGGAGAAGCACGCCGATTTCCTGCGCGATTTCCGCGGCGACACGATCCATCCCTCGACCATGCAGGTGCTGGACGAGCTCGGCTGGCTGCAGGAGTTCCTGCGCCTGCCGCACGAGCCCGTGCCGCGCCTCTCGGCGCGCTTCGGCGACCGCACGCTCCTCGTCGCGGACTTCTCGCACCTCGACGTCGCCGCACCCTTCATCGCCATGATGCCGCAATGGGACTTCTTGACGTTTCTCGCCCGCAAGGGCGAGGCCTATCCCGGGTTCGCCCTGCTCATGCAGACGGAGGCCCGCGGGCTCATCATCGAGAATGGCCGCGTGGAGGGCGTGGTGGCGGAGACGCCCGAGGGCCCGCTCACGGTTCGGGCCGCGCTCACGGTGGCCGCCGACGGCCGCGACTCGGCGCTGCGCAAGGCGGCCGGGCTGGAAGTTCTCCCGTTCGGCGCACCCATGGACGTCTTGTGGTTCCGCCTGCCGCGCTATGCGACCGACACCGCCGAGACGCAGGGCCGCTTCGCGCGCGGGCGCATCTTCATCATGCTCAACCGCGGCGCCTACTGGCAGTGTGCCTTCGTCATCGCCAAAGGCACCAACGAGCGCGTGCGCCGCGAGGGCCTTGCCGCCTTCCAGGCCGCCGTCGGCGCGCTGCTGCCGTTCGAGGCGTCACGGGCCGAGGCGATCGCGAGCCTCGACGACGTGAAGCTGCTCAACGTGCAGGTCGACCGTCTGAAGACGTGGTCGCGGCCGGGCCTCCTGTGCATCGGCGACGCGGCGCACGCTATGAGCCCGATCGGCGGCGTCGGCGTCAATCTCGCCGTGCAGGACGCCGTGGCGGCGGCCAATGTGCTCGCACGTCCCTTGCGCAACGGGACGCTCACCGACTCCGACGTTGCCGCCGTCGAGGCGCGGCGTGCGTGGCCGACGCGCGTGACGCAGCGCCTGCAATTGGCCCTGCAGAAGGCCGTCGTCGCGCCCGCACTGACGGCCGAGGACGAGGTGAAGCCACCTCTTTTCCTGCGCGCGATTGCATGGGCGCCCATCCTCGCGCGGCTTCCGGCGTATCTCATCGGCGTCGGCGTCCGCCCCGAGCATGTCGCGACCGAGCCCGCGCCCCCGGCCTAGCCGGGCGCCGCCTTGTCCTTGCGGCGCACCTCGTCCCACAAGGCGTCCATCTCCTCGAGCGTCGACCCTACCGGCATCCGGCCCCGTTCGGCGAGCCGCGCCTCGATGTAGGCGAAGCGGCGGATGAACTTGCCGTTCGCCGCGCGGAGCGCCGCCTCCGGATCGAGCTTCAGGTGACGCGCGATGTTGGCGAGCACGAAGAGCATGTCGCCGAGCTCCTCCTCGATCGCGGCTTGCGTCCTGGCGGCCTCGGACGCGCCGGAGGGATGGGACGCCCGCTGCCCGCGCGGATCGGCGGCGCGCGCCGCGTCCTCGAACTCGGCGATCTCTTCCTTCAGCTTCTCGAACACGGGGGCAAGGTCCGGCCAGTCGAACCCGACCTTCGCCGCTTTCTCCTGCAGCTTGACCGCGCGCGTGAGGGCCGGGAGCCCGAGCGGGATATCCGACAGCAGGGACGATGCCGACGGCCCGCGTCCGGTCGCTCGCTCCAACCCGTCCGCCGCCGCGAACCCCGCGCGCGCGACGGCCTTGGCCGCCGTCTCCTCCGCCTTGATGCGGGCCCAGAAATCCGGCTGCGCGCCCGCCGCGCGTTCCTCGTCCGTGCCGAAGACATGCGGATGGCGGCGGATCATCTTGGCGTTGACCGCCTCGGCGACGTCCGCGAACGCGAACGCGCCGGCTTCCTCCGCCATGCGCGCGTGATAGACGACCTGGAGCAGGAGATCGCCGAGCTCGTCCTTCAGGTCGGCGAGGTCGCCGCGCGCGATCGCGTCCGCCACCTCGTAGGCTTCCTCGATCGTATAGGGCGCGATGGTTGTAAACGTCTGCTCCAGGTCCCACGGGCATCCGGTGCCCGGGGTCCTGAGCGCAGCCATGATGGAGAGAAGCCGCTGCAACTCATCGGCGGCGGAGGAGGGCGGATCGGAGTTCGTCATGGGCCGCGAGACTAGACGATCGCCGCGCTGCGTGCGAGGGGCGCGCGGCGGAAGGCCCACGCGTCGAGGCGCTCCCGATTGCGCAGCACGAGGGCGAGCGGGATCAGCCACGCGATCCAGGCGGAGGCGGCATAGATCGGCTCGAACGGCAGGTCGAACAGGATCGCGCTGCCGGTGAAGAGGCGGAACCAGACCGCCCCTGTCGTCACCGCGACCATGGCGAGCATCAGGAGCGCGTGACGGCCGCGGTCGCCGCGCCGGATCGCCTGAACGGCGGCCTGGAAGAGCCACAGCCAAACGAGCCCCTGCGCGAAGAACCCGGCGCGGGCGGGGATCGAGGAGAAGCTGAATATGGCGACGGGCAGCGCCGTCAGCCCTCCGGCCACCACGAAAGCGCCCAACAGCCATCCGATCCTGCGATGCAGCCGCGGGCGGAAGCGCAGGGCGAGCGCCACCGGCAGCAGAACGAGCACCATCGCCGACGCCAGCATGTGAATGCGGAACACGACCGGCAGCCGCCGGTCGACCAGCGACATCTCGAAAGGAAGCGCGATGAGTCCCAGTCCCGATGCGAGTGCCACCATCGCCACGATGAGCGACAGCGCCACGCCGAGCGCCGTTGCGGCGCGCGCGAACGGCGAGAGGGCAGGGAGGGGCATCGGAATCGCAAGCGTCATGGCCGCCATCATGGCGACGCTCTATGGCCTCTCTGCGGCCGTCGCAGCCGACGAGACCGGCCCTCGTGAAGACGCGCGCCCGGCGCCGCCGTTGGCGGTCGCGGCGCTTGCCGCGCCTCCCATCACCGGCCGCTGGAGCGGCACGCCGCACGCGATCCGCAACGACGCGTCGCGCTGCGGTCCCGACGGCTGCAAGCTCGTGCTCGACATCGTCGCGTGCGGCACGGGATGGTGCGGCATCGAGGTCACCCGCGCGAAGGCCTGCGGCGCGGAGGCGATGCAACTTTCGGTCCACAGCGATCCGAAGCGGGTCGGCGCCTTCGAGGGCAAGCTGTCGCTCGGCCAGGAGACGCAGAGCTACGTCATCGAGGCGACGTACGAGGCGGCCGAGAACGGACAGCCGGCGCGGCTCTATCTCATCGGCGACACAGGCCCCGAGTTCATGATGTTCCGACGCTCGTTTCCCTTCCATGCCACCCTGGCGCGCGTCGGCGACGCCGTCTGCAAGCCCGAGAAGCCCGTAAGCTAGACATGACCGGTGGGCAGGTTCGTGCCCGCCGCAATCACGGTGCGGGATCGCGCCGCCCGCCCCACGCCAGCGCCGCCGCGACGCCGAGCGCGGCACCGAGAGGACCGGTGGCGAAGAACGCCGTCATCACGGTCTCCAGCGCCCGATCGTGGGCATTGTCGGAGAAGATGTGGACGGCGGCGGCGCCGAGCACCGCGCCCAGCGCGTAGCCGGCGAACAGACCGATCGCCACGCGCACCAACCTCGACATGCTGCCTCCGAACGGTCCCGACGCTTTCCGCGAGTGAAGCGGCTTCGCATCCCCGCCGTCAACCGCTTCGGTGGTGGTTGTCCGCGCGCGCATCGCCTACGAGGCCTTGGCCAACGAGCCCGCCGCCTCCCGCTCCATCGCCAGCTCGGCCCTGAGGCTGTCGAGGTCGCGGAAGATGGAGGCGACGGCCAGCACGCGCCCGTTGCGCTTGAAGCGCAGCAGGCAATCCTTGGCCGCGATGTCGCCCTCGACTGCGATCTCGTCCCACGTCTCGGCATGGCCGACATAGTTGATCGGGATATCGTAGTGCTGGCTCCAGAAGAAGGGCACGGCGGTGAAGCTCTCGCCCTGGCCGAGCATGTTGCGGGCCGCGGTCTGTCCCTGGCGCCCGGCGACCACCCAGTGCTCGACGCGGATGCGGTCGCCCGTGCGGGGATCGGGATAGCGTGCGATGTCGCCGGCGGCGAAAATGCCCGGCGCGCTCGTCCCGAGATGGGCATCGACGACGACGCCGCGATCGACAACGAGCCCGGAGCGCTCCGCAAGCGCCGTTCTCGGCCGCACACCGATGCCGGCGACGACGAGATCCGCGGGAATCGTGCCGCCGCCCTTCAGCTTCACCTCGGTCTCCCCGATGGCGCGCGCCAGCTCATCGAGATGGAACACGACGCCATGCTCCTCGTGCAGCGCGCGCACGAAGTCGCCCATCTGCGGTCCGAGCACGCGCTCCATCGGCCGCTTGCCGGGCGCCACGACATGGACGTCGAGCCCCCGCGTGCGCAAGCTGGCGGCCACCTCGAGCCCGATGAAGCTCGCGCCCAGCACGACCGCCCGGCGCGCCGTCCCGGCCGCGGCGATGATGGACCGGGCGTCGGCGAGCGAGCGCAGCGTGTGCACATGCGGTCGCTCGGCGCCGGGAATGGTGAGGCGAACGGGCTCCGCACCGGTCGCGAGCAGCAGGCGGTCGTAGGAGACCCTGCTGCCATCGGCGAGCGCGGCCGCCCGCGCGTGCACGTCGATGCGCACGACCTCGGCGTTGAGCTGCAACTCGATGCCGTGCGTGGCATAGAAGTCGTCGGGACGCAGCGGCACCCCATCCTCGGGCGCGGTGCCGGCCAGGTAGTCCTTCGACAGGTTCGGCCGGTCGACGGGCGGCGCGTCGTCCTGGCTCAGCATGAGAATGCGGCCCTCGTACCGCTGGCGGCGCAGCATCTCCGCGGCCGCAAATCCGGCCGCGCCGCCGCCTACGATGACGATCGTCTCCGGCTTCGCACCGGCAGGTCGGCCGCGCGGCGCCGGCTTGGTGCGCGCTCGCTTCTTCTCCTGCACGAAGACTTTCCCGTCCCGCTGCTCGACCAGCCAACAGGAGAGCGGAGTGAAGGCCGGCGCGCTGACGGCCTCGCCGGATCTGAGGTCGAAGCGAGCATGGTGCCACGGACAGCGCAGCGTCTCACCGACAACGAGCCCTTCGACGAGAGGCCCCTGGTAGTGGGTGCAGTGGGCGGCGACCGCGAACACGTCCTCGCCCTGGCGCACGAGGAGCACCTCGTCGTCGCCCACGTGGCCGACGAGCCGTCCGCCGTCGGCCAGCTCGGTGAGCGCGACACCCTGCGTGAGATCGGGGCCGGTGGCCGTTGCCTGTTCCTGTGTCACGTTTCGTCCTCCCTTGTGAGGCCCCGAGGCGCCGTATCGATGCGGCGTTCGCACCGCCTCAATCGACGAGGGCGAGGAACTCCTGGCGTGTCCGCGGACTGTCGCGGAAGCAGCCGAGCATCCGGCTCGTGACGAGATCGGTGCCCGGCTTCATGACACCCCGCGTCGTCATGCAGTGATGCGCCGCCTTTATGAGGACGCCGACGCCGCGCGGCTTCAGGACGTCGGCGATGGTGTTGGCGATCTCGGCCGTCATCCGCTCCTGGATCTGCAGGCGCCGGGCGTAGGCGTCCACGACACGGGCGAGCTTGCTGATGCCGACTACGCGGCCGTGGGGCACATAGGCCACCCAGGCCCGTCCTACGATCGGGGCCAGATGATGCTCGCAATGGCTGGTGAAGGGGACGCCGCGCAGCACGATCATCTCGTCGTAGCCGGCGATCTCCGTAAACGTCGTCTGAAGGATGCGGGCGGCGTCCTGACCGTAGCCGGCAAAGTACTCCTCGAAGGCCCGCGCCACGCGGGCCGGCGTCTCGTGGAGGCCGGAGCGGGCAGGATCGTCGCCGGCCCAGCGGATGAGGGTGCGCAGCGCCGCCTCGGCCTCGGCCCGGTCGGGTCGGCGCGCCTCATTAGTCGTTGTCGGCCACGTCAGGCAAGTTTCGAGGGGCTCAACCAGCGCATCCATTGCGAAGTCCTGCGGTTGCGAATTGCGGGCGGACGCCGCGCCTAGCGGGCGGTGACGCGAAGCGTGGCGGTCATGTCGGGGTGAAAGCGGCAGAAGTAGGCGAACGTTCCCGCCGCCGTCGGCGTCAGGCGTGCGGCCTTGCCGGCCGGGATAAGGACATCGAAGGCGCCGTCCTGCGCGGTCGCGGTGTGATCGAGGAAGTCCTCGTTCACCCATTCCACCGTATCGCCGACGCGGACCGTGATCTCGGCCGGCGCGAAGGCGAGGTCGCTGATCCTGATCTGCATGACCTCGCCGGCGCGCGCGGCTGCCGGGCTCATCGCGAGCGACAGCGCGAGCAAGGCTGCCGCGGACAGGACCGGCCACGTCAGGGCCGGGTACGTCGCACGCCGCATGGCACCTCTCCGCTAGGGCAGCTTGCCGGCCAGTTGCTCGGCATGGTGCAGATGGCCCTCGAAGACCTTGAGGCCCGTCTCGAGCAGGCTCTTCAGCTCGCCGTTGCGGGCGGACGGGATGAGCGTCGTCTTGAGCGCCCCGTTGACCGTCTTGTGGTAGGCGACCTCGTTGTCGACATAGGCCTTGTCGAATGCCACGCCCGAAAGCTTGGCAAGCTCGGCACGCTTCGTCTCGGCGTCCTTGACGAGGCTGCGACTCGTGTCGTTGTCCTCGGGCGTCACGTTGAGCTTCTTGACGAGCGCCAGCGCCTTCTCGTTGACGGCCGTGTGGTCGCGCACCATGTCGTCGGCGAACGCGCGCACGTCCTTCGTCTTCGAGACCTTGAGGGCGAGCTCGGCGGCCTTGATGTCGATGTCGCCGGCCGTGTAGGCGATGTGGGCGATCTGCGCATCCGAGGGCGTGTCGGCCGCAAGGGCCGCTCCTGCGAGCGTAGCCAGCGCGAGCGTGGCGGCGAGGCTGCGTGTTCGAGACTGTGGCATGGTCGGCCTCCGTGGTTGTCGAGCCGCGACCGGCTCGGTCCTGCACGAAGACTTGGATGCGCACTCAGGCCCAAAGGTTCCCGGTCGCGGCCACCTCGCGTCACGACGAAACGCCGAGCCGTCTCACGACCGCCTCCGTCAGCCGTTCGCAGCGCGCGCCCGCGAAGGGAAAGACATCGTCGAGAAGCGGACCGATGTGCTCGGCGAGCGCGGCCTTGATGAGGCGCCGGGCCCGATAGAGCCGCGTCTTGACGGTCTCGGGCCTGAGTCCCAGGAGGCGCGCCGTCTCCTCGATGCTCATGTCCTCGACCGCGCGCGCGACGAGGACGGTGCGGAACGCGTCGGGCAGGTCGTCGATGGCGCGCTCCAGAAGGCGGCAGAGTTCGCGTTGGGCCATGGCACGCTCGGGATCCGCGGGTTGATGGGCCGACAGCGGGAAGGCGATGATCCGCGCAGCGCCGGCCGCAGCCGCCGGCGGATCGACCTCCGACACGGGACGCTCGGTGCGGCGGCGGCGTCGCTGCAGCGCCTCGTTGAGCACGATGCGCGTCAGCCAGGTGGCCAGGCTCGACTGGCCGCGGAAGCCGGGCAGCGCCGCAAACGCGCGCAGATAGGCCTCCTGCAGGACGTCCTCGGCCTCAGCATCGTCGCGCACGATGCTGCGCGCGACGCGATAGAGGCGCCGGTTGTTCGCCGTCAGAATGGCACGGATGGCACTCTCGTCCTTCGCCACCGCGCGGCGGATCAGATCCGCCTCCGCGGCCACGGGGCTCGTCTTGAGCTGGGGATGGGCCATGGCGTCGGCCTCCGGTGCGATTCCACGATCTTAGACATGGATGCAGCAGCCGGGGAAAGGTTCCGGCGCCCCGCACCCGACCGGCGCCGGTCGTGGCAGGGCAAGGAATCGAGCACGGAGAAGGGCAGGGTGAGCCCACTTTCCGCCCGCAGCGGGCCCCATTATGCTGGCCCCGACGTGCTGGCCCTGGCGGCCGCAGCCGTCGCCCGCCCGGAAGCCTCAGCCCGCATGCACGTGATCCTCAACTTCCTGCTCATCGTGTTCGAGATCGCGGCGTGCGCTGGGCTCGCCTGGCTCGGGCTGACGTATCCGATGCCGTTCGCCGCGGCGACCGCCGCGCTCGCCTTTGCGCTGGGTCTCCGGCTCGAGGTCCTGCGTCTCAGGAACGAGATGCCGTTCTATTTCGGCCCCGGCAACACGCTGCGCGGGCTCTTCCTCCCGTTCGTGGGGTTCGGGGAAGCGCTCTTCAAGGGGCTGCTCGCGGGCGTCGCGGCACTGTTCACCTTCTCCGGAACCGACCACGACCGGCTTGTGTGGGTCGCGGCGGCGTTCGGCCTGACGATCTACATCGGCGTCGGCCTGCTGCGCTTTCTCGCCATCAAGCTCGACGCGCGGCCCGAGCGCTGGGGCTTCTTCCGACTGGGGCCGCCCCTCGGACTCCTGTTCTCGGCGCTCATCGCGCTGCTCGCCGTCTATGGCGTCGTGCCCGCGCCGACCGTCGGCGACATCGGCTGGACCATCGTGTGGGAGATGCCGAAGGTGCCGACGGTGGAGCAGGCGAGCGAGCTGTTCTTCCGCCTGAAGCAGGCCTTCGACGAGTTCGTCGTGACCCTGCTGTCGACGGTCCTGCCGCCCGCCTGGGCGCGGGGCGTGGGGATCGTCCTCAGCGTCAACGTGCTCGCGGGCTTCGTCGCGGCGCTCTATGCCGCGATCCTGGCGGGCATCGTCCGCCGCGTCGAAGGCTGACCCCGTCACGCTGGCGCGTTGCGGGGCGAGGGCCAGGGTGAGGGGCAGCCGCGCGTGAGGGGCAGCCGCTTGTTCCTACGATCAACGGAATCTCCAATATCGCGCGCGCCCCGCGTGCGGCTGCACCGGAGGGAGAGACACCGTTCGGGGAGCGGGGCGCGGCGGAGCCGCGGGTCGTCCGCAAGGATCTAGAATGAAGCGCCGCGGCGCCCCGCTTTGACGGGCTTCGCCTGGGCTCGCTCTTACCCCAGGCCTGCCGGCCTCCACTTTTCACCGGTACCCCACCCGGACCCTGCGTTACCGCGGGGTATGGAGATAAAGTCGGGAGGGTTGGCCCGCGTCGAGCCTCGAAGGTCCTCCCGCACCCGCCCCTGCGTCGCGCGATCCAGACGCCTCCGGACGGCGCCCCCGAGTGATGCAGGTGCGCCAGTGTAGGGCGCGCGATAAGCGGCGGGGACAACTTCGCTCCCAACGTCATGGAGCCCAGGCTCGACTGTCGGCGGCTGTCGCCCTGAATGGCCGGGTTGAACCCGGCCATGACGGGGTGGTTGGGCTACCTGGACGACGGCCTTCCGTCTATTCGCATAATATATATTATGGAAAATATATGAAGAGACAGCATATTTAACAGATGGTTACTGCTAGGACATCTCTCCCGATCGATGCAAGCGGCGACCTGCGTTCCGAGCGCGGCGCCGTGGCTGGGCTATCGCCACGGACCCGGCCGGTGACGGCCCGCCGCGACAGTGGCGGCCATCGTCGCTCACCGTCAGCCCCGCTCGTGGTGGTCGGACACGAACCGGTCGAGCAGTCGCACGCCCCAGCCCGAGCCCCAGCTCGTGTTGAGATCCGTGCGGCCGGAATCCATCGCCGTGCCCGCCACGTCGAGATGCGCCCACGGCGTGTCCTTGATGAACCGCTCCAGGAACGCCGCCGCCGTGCACGAGCCCGCCCACCGGCCGCCGATGTTCTTGATGTCGGCGGTCTTGCCGTCGATCATCTTGTGGAAGGCCTTGTCGAGCGGCATGCGCCAGAGCTTCTCGCCCGTCGCCTTGGAGGCGGCGAGCAGATCGGCCGCGAGCCGGTCGTCGTTGGCGAAGAGGCCGGCGTACTCCTTGCCGAGCGCGATCATGATGGCGCCCGTCAGGGTGGCGAGGTCGACGATGAGTTTCGGCTTGTAGCGCTCCTGCGCGTACCAGAGCACGTCCGCCAGCACGAGACGGCCCTCCGCGTCCGTGTTCAGGATCTCCACCGTCTGCCCCGACATCGAGGTCACGATGTCGCCCGGCCGCGTGGCGTTGCCGGAGACCATGTTCTCCACGAGGCCGATGAGGCCCACCGCGTTGACGTTCGCCTTGCGCTCGGCCAGCGCCGCCATGAGGCCGGTGACGGCGGCGGCCCCGCCCATGTCGCCCTTCATGTCCTCCATGCCGCTGGCGGGCTTGATCGAGTAGCCGCCCGTGTCGAACACGACGCCCTTGCCGACGAAGCAGATCGGCTTGGCGCGCCGCGACTTGGCGCCGTTCCAGTGCATGATCGCGACGCGCGAAGGCCGGTCGCTGCCCTGGCCGACGGACAGAAGCGTGTCCATCTTGAGCGCGGCCAAGGCATCCACGTCGAGGATCTCGACCTCGAGCCCGAGCCGCTCGAGCTCCTTGACGCGGTCGGCGAACTCGACCGGTCCCAGCACGTTGGCCGGCTCGTTGACGAGGTCGCGCGCGAGCATGATGCCGTTGGCCACCGCCTGCTGGCGGCGGAACAGGCTGCGGGCCTTCTCCGGATCGGCCGTGAGGATGACGACCTTCTCCAGGCCGTCGGGAACCGGAGCCGCCTCGTTGCCGCTGCCCTCCTGGGGCACCGCACCCTCCTCGCCACCGGTCTTCTTGGTCTTGTACTTGGTGAAGGTGTAGTGACGCAGGACGATGCCGAAGGCGATCAGCGCGGCCGCCTCGGCCGGCTTCGTGTCGCCCGCGTCCTCGAAGTCGGCGATCAGGCTCGCGCGCGCCGTCTTGCGCGCCACGATCTGCGCGTAGGCATAGCCGCCGAGCATCGCCCAGTCGGTGTCGTTGAGATCGGCGACCTTGCCGGCGCCGACCACGATCAGGCGATCGGCATCGAGCTTGGGCGGTGCGAGAAGCTCGAAGGACGACTTCGCCTTCCCCTTGAAGCCGGAGGCCTCCGCCGCCTTCAGGATGAGACCGCCACATTTCTGGTTGAGGGCCTTGACGCTGTCGCCGAGCGCCAGCTCGCCGCCGGCGAACACCAGCGTGGCCGGCTCGAGCCCGCCGTTGAGGGGGGCGAAGGTGATTTCCAGTGCGGACGACATCGAAGGGGCTCCTTGTGGGGCAGAGGGATGGGGGACATCACGAGCGAGATGGCCGGGCGACGGCGGGCGCGCCTCGCGCACGCGCGGCGCGGAGGCGGCCGGTCGCATCTCGGGGAAGTGAAAAGCGGTTCAGGGCCGGGAGATTATCGCCTTCCCGACCAAGCGCAAGACGGCCGCGGCCTTGAAGCCCCGCGCCCGCCTCGCCGGAGCCCTGCCGAGGCGGCCGTTTCGCCCTCGGTCCGCCCCCATTTGGGCCCTATCCGGCCACCCCCGGACCGCAGCCGGCTCCGGCTGGTCCCGGCCCCCTGGCCGCGCCGCGCAAGTCGCGGCGTGGCGCCGAATTTTGGCCATCGTGCTGTGGGAGCCCCATGCCTGAAGCCGGGGGGACGCATGGCTTGACGGGTCGGAAGCGAATCCGCCAAGTGGCCGCCCGCCCACCGATCCGCGAGCGAGCCGGTTGCCAACCCGCATGACGAGCATCTTCTCGCGCTACGTGTTCCGCCAGGCCGCCGGTGCGCTGGTCCTCATCCTGTCGTCCCTGTCCGGCGTCGTCTGGATCGCGCTGGCGCTGCGCCAGCTCGAGGTCGTGACGAGCCAGGGCCAGAACGCGGCGACGCTCCTCGCCATGACGACGCTCGCGCTGCCGAACCTGCTCGCCCTCATCGCGCCGTTCGCTCTGCTCATCGCGGTCATGCACACGCTGAACCGCCTCAACGCCGACAGCGAGCTCATCGTGATGACGGCGTCAGGATCCACGACCGCCGTCGTGGCGCGCCCGCTCGTGGCGCTGGCGATGATCGTCATGGCGGGCGTCGCCTTCGTCAACCACATCGGCATGCCGTGGAGCCTCAGGATGCTGCGCGACT
The DNA here is from genome assembly GCA_964589785.1 of uncultured Hyphomicrobium sp. Classification (GTDB taxonomy): domain Bacteria; phylum Pseudomonadota; class Alphaproteobacteria; order Rhizobiales; family Hyphomicrobiaceae; genus JAGVSR01. Next base: position 18,819 of record CAZPUQ010000016.1, on the reverse strand, counting down.
ACGTCCTGGAGGTGCGCACCGACCTCCTGACGCAGGTGCTCCAGCCCGGCCGCTTCTCGAGCCCGGAGAAGGGCCTCACGTTCCACATCCGCGAGCGGGCGGCGAACGGCGACATCCTGGGCCTCGTCATGCACGACACGCGGTCGGGCAAATCGGTGATGTCCTACCTCGCCGAGCGCGGGCAGATCGTGAAGCAGGACGACGGGGCCTATCTCGTCATGACGGCCGGCCACGTGCTGTCGCAGGACGATCCGGCCGAGCCGCCGCGCATCGTCGCCTTCGACAAGTATGCGCTCGATCTCGACGCCTTCGAGCCCAAGACGTCCGACGACACGGACCTGCGTCCGCGCGAGCGCTACTTCGGCGAGCTCGTCAATCCCGACCGAACGAGCCGCCTTTACAAGCGCAACCCGGGCCAGTTCGCAGCCGAGTTGCATGAGCGGTTCGCGAGCCCGCTCTATCCGCTGGCCTTCGTGATGGTGGCGCTGGCCGCCGTGGGGCAGGCCCAGAGCACGCGCCAGAACCGCACCCGGGCCCTTGTCGCCGGCTTCCTCGTCGGCGCCGGCGTGCGCCTCGCCGGCCTCGGGCTCAACAACGTCGTCGTGGTCAACCCGAACCTGATCCCCCTGCTCTACGTCCTGCCGCTGGCGGCCATCGCCGGCAGCCTCCTCGTGATGGCCCGCGCCCGCCGGCAGCGGCCGGGCCAGAGCCTTTTGGGCCGGCTCGCCGACGACATCGGGGACGCCGTGACGGGGTTCGTCCGCCGGCTCCGCCGGCCTAGGTTCGCGCGCCGGCCGGGCCGCGACCTCACCGCCAGGCCCCTGGGAGGCGTCTGATGCGGCTCTGGCCCTCGACTGCCGGCCTCTACATCGCCCGGCGCTTCCTCGGCGCGATCGTGATCACGTTCGTCGTTTGCTCGTTCCTGATTTTCGTCATCGATCTCGTTGAAATGCTTCGCCAATCTGGAAAGTACGGCCGGGTGGCGGGATGGCAGATCGCCTGGCTCACGCTGCTGCGGCTGCCGGCCTACACGGAGTTCCTGCTCGCCTTCGGCGTCCTCGTCGGCTCGATCGGCGCGCTCCTCATGCTGTCGCGCAAGAGCGAGCTCGCCGTCATCCGCTCATCGGGCATGTCGGCGTGGCAGTTCCTCTGGCCGGGGCTCGTCGTGGCGTTCACGCTGGGCGTCGTCAGCGTCACCCTCTACAATCCCATGGCGGCCGGCGCGCGCGACCGCGCCGACCAGTTGTTCAACGAGTATTTCGGCCGCGAAACCAATCTGTTGCGCACGGGCTCCGCCGGCTCCTGGCTGCGTCAGGACGGGCTCGACGGCCAGTCGGTCATGACCGCCGGCGGCGTCGCCCGCAACGGCACCGAGCTCACCCTCGTCACGGCCTTCCTCTACGACGCCGAAGGCCACTTCCAGGAGCGGCTCGAAGCCGCCCGGGCCAGCCTCCACGACGGGTTCTGGAAGCTTCAGGACGTGACGCTCTCGCGGCCCGGCGATCCCTCCGAGACCCACCGCACCTACCTGCTCTCGACCTACCTGACGCCGGAGCGTGCGTCGGACGCTCTGGGGAAGGTCATCGCGGTCTCGTTCTGGGAGCTGCCGGATCTTATTGAAGTCGCGGAAAAGGCTCGACTTTCCACCGATGGCTTGCGGCTGCAGTACGAGCTCCTCCTGTCGCGGCCGTTCCTGTGCCTGGCGATGGTGCTTTTGGCCGCCACTGTGTCGCTGAAGTCATTCCGCTCCGGGGGCATCCAGACTATGGTCGTGACCGGGATGATCGGGGGTTTCGGATTCTTCCTTTTGGCTGAGATTTCACGGCAGTTAGGCGCCGCCGGACTGGTGGCGCCGCGGATCGCAGTCTGGTTCCCCATCACCCTCGCCCTGGTGGCTACGACAACGGTGCTTCTGCACCAGGAGGATGGCTGAGTGATGCGTGCTCTGCGGCAACCGCAGGCAACGAGGACATGGGAACGCAGAACGGCTCGCTGCCTCAGGGTGGCCAGGGTCGCGTTTGCGTTTGCGGTCGTCCTTGGCCTCGCCGCACCGCTCGCCGTCCCCACGCCCGCCCTGGCCCAGCTCAATAACAACCAGCTCAACAATAAATCCGCGTTCCCCAAGCCCAAGGGCGGCATCTTCGGCAAGACGCAGAAGTTCGACGGCGGGCTGCCGCTGCACCTGCAGGCCGACGAGCTCGTCTACGAGAGCGAGGGCTCGAAGGTCATCGCGCGCGGCAACGTCGAGATCCAGTACGAAGGCAACGTGCTGACCGCCGACGAGGTCGTCTACGACCAGGCGACGAACACGCTCAACGCGGCAGGCAACGTCGTCCTGCGCGATGTCAACGGCAACATCGTGCGCGCCGAGCGCTACACGCTGACGGATGACTTCCGCGACGGCTTCGTGCAGTCCCTGAGCGTGGTCGCGGCGGATCAGTCGCGCATCTCGGCCGAGCAGGGCGTGCGCCGCGACGGCAACGTCACCGAGTTCACCAACGCCCGCTTCACCCCGTGCCGCACCGACGGGACCATGCCGCCCCTGTGGTGTATCTCCGCCCGCACGGTGACGCACGACCAGATGGCCCAGACGATCAGCTATCAGGATGCCCAGTTCGAGATGTTCGGCACGCCCATCCTCGGCCTGCCCTACTTCGAGCACCCCGACCCGACCGTGAAGCGCAAGTCCGGCTTCCTCGCCCCCGACTTCGGAACCTCCGGTGATCTCGGCTTCTTTACCGAGATCCCGTACTACTTCGCGCTCTCGCCCTCCTACGATTTCACCTTCCACCCGCGCTACATGACCGGCCAGGGCGTGCTCTGGATGGGCGACTGGAGGCAGCGGCTCGCCACCGGGCAATACACCGTCAAGCTCGCCGGCATCGACCAGGACGGCGACGATCTCGACGTCTCGCTCGCCCAGCAGAACGAGCTCGACGGGTTCCGCGGCAGCCTCGAGACGCGCGGCGACTTCTCGCTAGCGAGCTGGTGGCGCTACGGCTGGGACGTGACGCTGGAGACCGACGATACCTTCCGCCGCTTCTACAAGCTCGACAGCATCCTGCTGACGGACCGCGTCAACAACATCTACTTCAAGGGGCTGTCGGACCGGAACTACTTCGCCACCAACCTCTATCATTTCGGCGGCTTGCTGCTCGACGACACGGCCCAGTCGGAAAGCCGCGTGCATCCGATCGTCGACTACAACTACATCGTCGACGCGCCGGTCATCGGCGGCGAGCTCTCCTTCGACGCCAACGCTCTGAGCTTCTCGCGCTCGGATGGCGTCGAGGGCGATGACGATCAGGAGATGGCGCGTGTCGCCGTCGACGTGAACTGGCGCCGCCGGCTGACGGATCAGCTCGGCATCACCTACACGCCCTTCGGCGAGCTGCGCGGCGACCTCCTGCAGTACAACAACTACATCGATCCGGTGACCGGCGACCCCGTCGACGACGACTATGTCTCGCGCGGGCTTGCCGCCGGCGGCGTGACGGTCGCCTATCCGTGGATCGCGAACACCGCCGGCGCCTCGCACATCATCGAGCCGATCGGCCAGGTCATCGTGCGCCAGGCGAGCATCAATCAGGACGATCTGCCGGTCGAGGATGCCAAGAGCCTCGTGTTCGACGACACGAACCTCTTCGACAGCAACAAGTTCTCCGGCTGGGACCGGCTCGAGACCGGGACGCGCGCCAACGTCGGCGTCCAGTACACCTTCCAGCCGTGGACCGGCGGCTATGCGCGCGTGCTCGCCGGCCAGAGCTTCCATCTGGCGGGCGACAACCCGTACCGGAACCGGTCCATTGTCTGTACCGACAACGACGGAGTTACGTCGACAGTCATCGCGCCGGGCGTCGACGACAACTGCAATCCCGTGTTCTCGCCGCGCAGCGGCCTGGAGACCGACACCTCGGACTACGTGCTCGGCGCCTATCTCGCGCCGACCGACTTCTTCCGCGTCATCTCGCAGAGCCGCTTCGACAACGACGACCTCGATCTGCGCCGCGAGGATGCCGCCATCGCCGTCAACTACGGCCCGCTCGCGCTCATGGGCGTCTACAGCTACACCTTCACCGACCCCGAGCTCGGCACCGGCAGCCAGCAGTTCGTCGGCGGCACCATGGGGCTCAAGCTGACCGAGACGTGGTCGGTGCTCGGCGGGCTGCGCTACGACATCGACGACGGCACCTTCCTGACCAATACGGCGCAGATCCGCTATCAGGACGACTGCTTCATGCTGAGCGTCACCTACGACCAGTACAATATCACCGACGACGAGCGCGACATCGAGCCCGACCAGACGCTCATGTTCCGCGTCGAATACAAGTATCTCGGCGGCTTCAACTACAAGAGCAACGTGCTCGATCACGTGTTCTCCGACCAGCAGCCGATCGGCCAGTGATCCATCGCCAGCGGTGGACCGCGGCGAAAGCGGCCGCTGCCATGCCGAGGCCATGGTTGCCGTGGATAACCTGATATTCTCGTCCGGAGGGCTTGGGTACACTTGGCCAGCCGAATCGCGCCCGCGCGGCGCACGGCCGCGAGCGAGACGGCGACCGGCGTCGGCGATAGCCGGCCCCCACAGGCCCGCCTTGACCGGGGCTTCGCTGAATGGCTCGCGAGTGGATTGACCTTAGGAGACGACAGCCCCGCATGCGCAGACGCCCGCGCCCCCTCCTCCTGGCGATGATCCGGCCCGCGCCTGCCCTCGTGCTCGCCGCGTGCCTCCTCGTCCCCGCCGTCCAGGCGCAGGGCGTCACCGCCACCGTGCCTCCCGGCGGCTCAAAGACCATGCCCGAGATCGTGGTTCCGACCGAGCCGGCCCCACCCGCCGCCAAGGCCAAGCCTGCCGCCGTCAAGCCCGGCGGCGAGGGCGGCGACGGCAAGGTCCGGGGCGGCGGACAATCGATTGTCGTGCTCGTCAACGACGAGCCGATCACGGGCTACGAAGTCGCGCAGCGCCAGCGCCTCATGGGCATGGGCAATGCCAATATCGGCGAGCGCGCGCAGGCGAACTTCAAGGCGCTTATCCAGGCGAAATCGACCAACGACCGGCTGAAAGCGATCCTGGAGAAGACGATCAAGGAGAACCCCGGCAAGTCGCGCGACGAGATCATCGCCATCTTCGAGCGCCGCAAGCAGGACTTCGCCAAGGGCCTGCAGCAGCAGGCGGTCGACAGCGCGCGCCAGAGCGTCATGCCGGGCCTGCGCAAGGAGGCACTCGAGGAGCTGATCGACGAGCGGCTGAAGCTGCAGGAGGCGAAGCGCCTCAACGTCGTCGTCGGCGACGAGGAGGTCGACAGGATCATGCGCTCCATCGCCGAGAAGAACAAAATGACGGACGCGGAGTTCTCCGCCCACCTGAAGAAGATGGGTGCGGACGCGACCGTGATGCGCAGCCGCTTCAAGGCCAACATGTCGTGGCAGGAGGTGATCCGCCGCCGTTTCGGCACGCAGATCGCCGTCAGCGAGCGCGAGGTCGACCGCTTCGTCGAGAAGTCTCCCGGCGAGGGCGGCGAAGGCGTCGAGTTGCAGGTCCAGCGCATCGTGCTGCCGATCCCGGGCGGCATGGACCAGAAGCGGCTCGCGCAGCGGATGGCCGACGCCGAAAGCCTCGTCCAGCGCGGCGGCGGCTGCGCGCAGATGTCGGCGAATGCCGCCACCGTCGCCGGCGCGCGCTTCGAGAGCCTGGGCGCGCGCACGCCCGGCACGATCCCCGAGCCGACGCGCAGCCTGCTCCTCAACGCGCGGGACGGCGAGCTCCTGCCGCCCACCGTCGCCGGCGAGGGCGTCGAGGTCTGGGCGGTATGCAGCCGCAAGACAGTGGCGGCCGATCTCGAACGGCGCCAGAATGTCCAGGCGGAGCTGCGCCAGAAGGAGTTCGAAGTGCTTGCCAAGAAACACCTGAAGGACCTGCGCCAGGACGCGGCCATCGAGTACCGCTGATGCCCTCCCCTGCCACCGACCGCCTTCCGCTGGCCGTCACCATGGGCGACCCGGCCGGGATCGGTCCGGAGATCACGCTCAAGGCCTATCTGGACCGCGTTGCGCGCGGCCTCTCTCCGTTCGCCGTCTACGGCTGTCCGCGAACGCTCGCCGAGCGCGGCCGGCTTCTGGGACTCGACGTGCCGATGGCCGAGATTTCCTCGCCGCTTGGCGCGCCGACCCTTTTCGCCGACCGCCTGCCCGTCATCCCCGTCGGCGTCGCGCGCGAGGCGCGGCCCGGCACGCCGCTGCCCGAGAACGGCATGTCGACGATCTCGGCCATCGAGCAGGCGACGCGTGCGGTCGTGGCCGGAGAGGCCGCAGCCCTCGTCACGGGGCCGATCGCCAAGGCGGTCCTCTACGCGGCGGGCTTCGTCCATCCCGGCCACACGGAGTTCCTCGCCGCCCTTGCCGGCTCGCTCGTGCCGGGCCGCCGGCATCATCCCGTCATGATGCTCGCCTCCGATGTCCTGCGTGTCGTGCCCGTGACCATCCACGTGCCGATCTCGGAAGTGCCCCGCTCGCTGACGCGTCCCCTGCTCCACGAGACGATCAAGACGACGTGGCGCAGCCTGAAGCTCGACTTCGGCATCGCCGAGCCGCGCGTCGCGGTCGCCGGCCTCAACCCCCACGCCGGCGAAGGCGGCACCATCGGGCGCGAGGACATCGACCTCATCGCGCCGGCGGTCGAGGAGTTGCGCCGCGAGGGGCTTGCGGTCAGCGGCCCGCATTCGGCCGACACGATGTTCCATCCCGCCGCGCGCTCGACCTATGACGCCGCCGTGTGCATGTATCACGACCAGGCGCTGATCCCGATCAAGACGCTGGCGTTCGACACCGGCGTCAACGTCACGCTGGGGCTTCCCTTCGTCCGCACCTCGCCCGACCACGGCACCGCGTTCGACATCGCGTCCAAGGGGATCGCCTCGCCGGAGAGCCTGATCGCGGCCTTGCGCATGGCGGCCGAGCTCTCGCAGCGGCGTCGCGCGCGGAGCGCGGCGGCATGAGCGTGCCGTCGGGCGGCGCGGGCGACGACGGCCTGCCGCCCCTTCGCGACGTGATCCGCGCCCACGATCTCAGCGCCCGCAAGAGCCTCGGCCAGAACTTCATCCTCGACCTCAACCTGACGCGCCGGATCGCGCGCCTGGCCGCGCCGCTCACGGACCTGACGGTCGTCGAGGTCGGCCCTGGCCCCGGCGGCCTCACGCGCGCGCTCCTCATGGAGGGCGCGCGGCACGTCATCGCCGTCGAGCGCGACCGGCGCTGCCTGGCCGCGCTCGCCGCCGTGGCGTCCGCCTATCCCGGCCGGCTCACGGTGCACGAGGGCGACGCGCTCGCGACCGACTGGCCCGCGCTCGTCGCCGGCGCCGGGGGCGATGCGGCGATCGTCGCCAACCTGCCCTACAACATCGCGACGCGCCTGCTCGTCGGCTGGCTGGAGGCCGAGCCGTGGCCGCCGTGGTGGCGGCGCATGGCGCTGATGTTCCAGAAGGAGGTGGCCGAGCGCATCGTCGCCGAGGTCGGATCGAAGGCCTACGGCCGCCTCGCCGTCCTCGCGCAATGGCGGACCAGCCCCCGCATCGCGCTCACCCTGCCGCCGGCCGCGTTCACCCCGCCGCCGAAGGTCTCCTCGGCGGTGGTCGTGTTCGAGCCGAAGGCGCGGCCCGATCCGGCCTGCTCGGCCGCCACGCTCGGCCGCGTGACGCAGGCCGCATTCGGCCAGCGACGCAAGATGCTGCGCCAGTCGCTGAAAGCGCTGACGCCGATGCCGGAGCTCCTGCTGAAGGAGGCGGGCCTGGCGCCGGAGCTTCGCGCCGAGCAACTGCGCGTCGAGGACTTCGCCCGCCTGGCGCTCATCATGGAGCGCGGTGCCAGGCCGCAGGACTGATGCTCACAGCCCCGACTGGAGATCGCGCACGAATTGCGACAGTCCGAGCAGCCGGTCGCGCTTGAGGCGCTCGGCGGCCAGGATGGCCTGCAGGCCCTCGATGCTCTGGCTGAGATCGGCGTTGACGATCACGTAGTCGTACTCGGCCCAGTGGCTGATCTCGGCGGAAGCTTCGGCCATGCGCTTGGCCACGACCTCGGGCGGGTCCTGCGCCCGTCCTTGCAGGCGCCGCTCGAGCACGTCGCCCGACGGCGGCAGGATGAAGACGCGCACGAGATCGCCGGCCATCTTCTCCGCGAGCTGCTGGGCGCCCTGCCAGTCGATGTCGAACAGCACGTCCTCGCCACGCGCGATCGCCGCCTCCACGGGGGCCCGCGGCGTGCCGTAGGAATGGCCGAACACACGCGCCCATTCGAGGAGGTCGCCGCCGCTGCGCATCGCCTCGAAGCGCGCCGCGTCGACGAAGATGTAGTCCTTGCCGTCCACCTCGCCGGGACGCGGCGTGCGCGTCGTCACCGAGATCGACAGGCGGATGCCGTCGTCGCCGTCGAGGAGCGCGCGCGACAGCGTCGTCTTGCCGGCGCCCGACGGGGACGAGAGCACGAGCAGCACGCCGCGGCGTGCGATGGGCGCATGGGCAGTTGTGGCGGCGCTATTCAATGTTCTGCACCTGCTCGCGCAACTGGTCGATGACCGTCTTGAGCGCCAGGCCCGCGCGCGAGACCTCCATGTCGACGGCTTTCGAGGTGAGCGTATTGGCCTCGCGATTGAGCTCCTGGGCGAGGAAATCGAGCTTGCGGCCAGCGGGCCCCCCGTTCGCGAAAAGCGCGCGGGCAGCGGCGATGTGCGCCGTCAGCCGCTGGATCTCCTCCTCCACATCGGCGCGCGTCGCGATCAGGACGGCCTCCTGATGCAGGCGGGCGGGATCGAGCGCCGGCGCGGCGTCGAGGAGGCGTGCGACCTGGTCGGCGAGGCGCTTGCGGATCGCATCGACCGTGCGCGAGGGCGACGCCTTGACGAGCTCCGTCAGGCGCTCGATCTCGTCGAGGTGGGCCGTGAGCAGGCCGGTGAGGCGCCGGCCCTCCTCCGCACGCGCCTCGGCCAGCGCTGCGAGCGCGGCGTCGAGGGAGGCGAGCATCGCCTCGGCGACGGCGGCGTCGAGCGTGGCCGCCTCCGACAGGTCGGCGACGTCGAGGACGCCGCGCAGGGCAAGGAGCCCGTCGGCGCTCGGCGGCGGCGCCCCGGTGAGACGGCGCACCTCCTCCACCGCGCGCAGCACCTGCACGAGGGCGGCCTCGTTGATGCGCACCTCGACGGCCGGCAGCTCGCGCTGGGCGTTGAGGTTGACGGTGAGGCTGCCGCGCGCGAAGCGCTTTGTCGCCGCCTCGCGCACCTTCGGCTCGAGCTGGTCGTGGCCCTGCGGCAGGCGCACCCTGAGGTCGAGGCCGCGGCCGTTGACGCTGCGCACTTCCCAGAACCAGCGCACGCCTTTTTCCGCGCCGTCGGCACGGGCAAAACCGGTCATGCTGTTCACGGTCGGGCTGTTCACGATCAGGGGGACTCGATCGGATGGCGAAGGCGGGAGAGCCGCGCCGTGAGGCGGGCGTGGAGAGGTGTTTAGCGGCTGCCTAGCGATCCGCCAAGGGCGACAGATGCGATCGGAAATCCCTCGGCCGTGACGGACTGTGCCTCACCTATTTCCGCATGCCCTCATTTCCCTCCGTCACCCCCGCGACGGCGGGGGTCTGCGCAAGCGGCGGAACAGCGCATTCGAAAGCCGGTTGTGCGGATCCCGGCCTGCGCCGGGATGACGGACGTCGGCGGAGAGGAAAGGAACGCGTTCCGTTGGCCGGGAGTGACGTTGGGCAGAGGCACGCTCCGCTCCTCCCACACCGTCACCCCCGCGACGGCGGGGGGCTGCGCAAGCGGCGGAACAGCGCATTTGAGCGGGGTTGCGCGGATCCCGGCCTGCGCCGGGATGACGTCACGGGGTGGGCGGGGCGCAGCCAGGCCGCCTGCTCGCCTCAGCGCGCAGGCGTCTTCGGCTTGCGGACCGGCAGGGGAATGGTGCTCGTCGGACCGGCCGTCTTGTTGGCCGGCAGCGTGGCGGGCACGGCGGCCTCGCCCGGATCGGCGGCCGCACCGGCGTCGGGCGATGCAGAGGCGTCCGGCGCACCGTCCTCGGCGGCGGCGAGCGGCGTAACGCCGGGCCCGGCCGACGTCTCCTTGTCGTCGCCCGTCGCCTGCGCCTTCTCGATCTTGCGCCACGTCTGCACGGCGGCGTTGTGCGCGCTGAGCGTGGCGGAAAACGTATGTCCGCCCGTTCCGTCGGCCACGAAGTAGAGGTCGTTCGTCTGCGCCGGGTTCAGCGTCGCCGCGATCGTCTCGCGTCCTGGGTTGCAGATCGGCCCCGGTGGCAGGCCGTTGATGCGGTACGTGTTGTAGTCGGTCTTGGTGACGATGTCCGTCCGCGTGATGGCCCGGCCGAGCGAGCCCTGGCCGGCTACGATGCCGTAGATGATCGTCGGGTCCGACTGCAGCCGCATCTTCTTCTTGAGACGGTTCACGAACACGGCGGCGACGCGCTGGCGCTCGTCGGCGCGGCCCGTCTCCTTCTCGACGATGGAGGCTAGGATCAGGGCTTCGCGCGGCGTGGCCACGGGAAGGTCCGGCGCCCGCTTCTCCCAGGCGGCGGCGAGGAACTCGCTCTGCTCCGCCTGCATGCGGTCGAGGAGGTCCTGGCGCGAGGTGCCCTTCGACACGCGATAGGTGTCGGGCAGCAGCGATCCCTCCGGCGGGATCTGCGTGATCTCGCCCGTCAGGCTCGCCTCGGCGTTGAGCCGCTCGACGATCTGCTGGCTCGTCAGGCCCTCGGGCAGCGTCACCTTGTAGAGCACGGACTTGCCCTCGCCGAGCAGCTCCAGCACCTCGCGCATGCTGGCGGCGGCCTTGATCTCGTATTCGCCGGCCTTCATCTCGATCGGCTTGCCGCCACTCAAAATGTTGCGCATCAGGTGGTTGGCGAGGAACGCCCAGCGGCTCGCGATAATGCCGTCCTTCTCCAGCTGCTCGGCGATCTCGATGCGGCCCGCACCCTTCTCGACGACGATTGTCTGCGCGGCGGCGAGCGGACCGGGCCGCTCGTAGAAATGGCCGAGCAGGAGAGCCGCGCCGCCGAGGACGACCAGGATCGCGACCGCGGTCGTGATGCTGGCGCTGCCGACGCGGGCAACCGACGACAGGACGCGCGAGGGCTGGCGGATCTTGCCGCCGCGGGGACGCTGCGGCGCGCGCGTCGGCTCCAGCGCCTCGGCGGGACTGCGCGGGCGCGGCATCGTGGGCAGCGAGAGCGTCGGCGGCACATCTCGGCGCTCGATCATTACAGCTCCTTGCTCGACGTGACGGGGGCGGGTCCGGCCCCGCCGCCGGTCGGCCCCCGGCTCACTAAAAGCCCGGCATCCGGGGAAAATTATGGCGCCCGCACGGCTTGCGCACACGTCCTTTTCCCGGCCCGCCCGCTGTCGTGCTCACCCGATCCCGCCCATGCCGGCGGTCGAGACCGCGTCAGGCCACGCGGCGCATGATGAGCGACGCATTGGTGCCGCCGAAGCCGAACGAGTTCGACAGCACGGTGTCGATCGGGCGCGGCTTGGCCGTGTGCGGCACGAGATCGATCGCGGTCTCCACCGACGGGTTGTCGAGGTTCAGCGTCGGGGGTGCCACCTGGTCGCGCAAGGCGAGGAGCGAGAAGACGGCCTCCACCGCGCCCGCCGCGCCGAGCAGATGCCCGACCGCCGACTTCGTCGACGACATGGAGAGCTTGGCGGACGTGTTGCCGAAGAGGCGCTCCACCGCGCCGAGCTCGATCTCGTCGCCCATCGGCGTCGAGGTGCCGTGGGCGTTGATGTAGTCGATGTCGGACGCCTCGATGCCGGCGTTCTTCAGGGCCGCGCGCATGCAGCGATAGGCGCCGTCGCCGGTCTCGGACGGCGCGGTGATGTGGAAGGCATCGCCCGACATGCCGTAGCCGATGATCTCGCCGTAGATCTTCGCCCCGCGCGCCTTGGCGTGCTCGAGGCTTTCCAGCACGACCACGCCGGCGCCCTCGCCCATGACGAAGCCGTCGCGGTCGCGGTCGTAGGGACGGGAGGCCTTCGTCGGCGTGTCGTTGAAGCCCGTCGACAGCGCGCGGCAGGCGATGAACCCGGCCATGCCGATGCGGCAGATGGGGCTTTCGGTGCCGCCCGCCACCATCACCTCCGCATCGCCCAGCGCCACGAGCCGCGCCGCATCGCCGATCGCGTGCGTGCCCGTCGCGCAGGCGGTGACGACGGCGTGGTTGGGACCCTTCAACTGGTGCCGGATCGACACGTAGCCGCCGGCGAGATTGATGAGGCGGCCGGGAATGAAGAACGGCGAGACGCGGCGCGGGCCTTTCTCCTTCAGCAGCAGCGACGTATCGGCGATGCCCGAGAGGCCGCCGATGCCGGCGCCGATCAGCACACCGGTCGTCTCCTGCTTCTCGACCGTGTCGGCCTTGAAGCCGGAGTCGGCGAGCGCCTGCTCGGCGGCGGCCAGCGCGAAGATGATGAAGTCGTCGACCTTGCGCTGCTCTTTGGGCTCCATCCAGTCGTCGGGGTTGAACCGGCCTTCGGCCGTCGGCCCGCGCGGCACGAAGTTGGCGATCTGGCACGACAGATCGGAGGCATCGAACTCGCCGTCGATGCGCCGGGCGCCGCTCGCGCCATCAAGCAGATTGCGCCAAGCCGCCTCGACCCCGACGCCCACCGGCGTCACCAGCCCCAGTCCCGTCACGACGACGCGTCGCAGCATTCCCCGATTCCTCGCTCGTCTTCAGCCGGCATGCCCGCCGGCGCTCCGCCTTCCTCCGGCGCCGCCTTGACCGAGACCACCGTTGACCGAGGTCGGCCTGCGCCCGATGAACGAACGGCGTCCGGGATCGAACGAACCCGAACGCCGCACAAGTCGTCCAGACCGTCGACGCGCCGATTGCGACGGGTCGCGGCCGCTCCGGCGCCGGTCAGGCGGCGGTTGCGTTCTTCTCGAGGAACCGCACGGCATCGCCGACGGTCAGGATGTGCTCGGCGGCGTCATCGGGGATCTCGCAGCCGAACTCCTCCTCGAAGGCCATCACCAGCTCGACCGTGTCGAGACTGTCGGCGCCGAGGTCGTCGATGAAGCTGGCGTTCTCCGTCACCTTCTCGCTCTCGACGCCCAGATGCTCGACAACAATCTTCTTCACGCGCTCTGCGACATCGCTCATCGTCTTCCTCGCGTCCCTGTCTTTTGCGTTGAATTATGTCTGTAGTCGGTTGATGTTGCGGCGGCGGCCGTCGCCGGCCTTCGCCCTCCCGACAACGGGCGGCGCTGCCCGCCTCATCTGTCGGCTACCCTGAGTCCTTCCGGCTCCCCAGCGCCATCGCCACGATCGATAGGGCTTTTCCCCAGCTTCCGCAGCAAAAAACAGCGCTCGTTAACATAGTTCCCCTGGATTGGGCCACCGTCGTGGAACTTTGCCGCAGCGGCACCCATCCCGGGCCGAAATCCCCGCGATCTCAAGGACCTTGGCTAGATCATCGCCATGCCGCCGTTGATGTGCAGCGTCTGCCCGGTCATGTAGCCGCCCTCGTTCGAGGCCAGATAGAGCGCGCCGGCGGCTATATCCTCCACGGTGCCGAAACGCTGGGCGGGGATCATCTTGGCGATATCCTCCTGCTGCTTCTCGTTCAGCACGTCGGTCATGGCCGTCTTGATGAAGCCCGGCGCGATGCAGTTGGCCGTGATGCCGCGGTTGGCGACCTCGCGCGCGAGGCTCTTCGTCATGCCGATCATGCCGGCCTTGGAGGCCGCGTAGTTGCCCTGGCCGGGATTGCCGAACACGCCGGAGACCGACGAGATGTTGACGATGCGGCCGAACCCCGTCTTGTTGCGCAGCATGGCGCGGGCGGCGGCGCGGCAGAGCATGAAGGTCGAGGTGAGGTTGACGGCGATGACCTCGTCCCACTGCTCGTCCTTCATGACCATGAAGAGGTTGTCGCGCGTCAGGCCGGCGTTGTTGACGAGGATGTCGAGGCGGCCGCCGAGCGCCTTGGTGGCCTCGTCGATGAGCTTTGCGACCTGCCCCCGGTCGGCGAGATCGCAGGGCACGACGACGATGCGCTCGCCGAGCTCGACCTTCAGCGCCTCCAGCTTGTCGACCTGGCGGCCCGAGACGGCGACCGTGGCGCCCGCCTTGTGAAAGGCGCGTGCGATGCCGGCGCCGATGCCGCCGGTGGCGCCGGTCACGAGCGCGGTCTTGCCTGTCAGATCGAACATCGCGGGTATCCTTCGTGAGGTGGCGGGGTGCGGGTTGAGCCCCCCTTTGAAACGCCGCCGCATCCCCGTCAAGGGGCGGATTGGCGTTCAGCCCGGCGCCGGGGCCGGCTCCGGATGGGCGTCAGGCGAGCGCCGCCATGGCGGCGTCGATGTCGGCGGGCGTCCCGACGGGCGTGGCCTTCAGCGACTTGTCGATGCGGCCGACAAGGCCCGACAGCACCCGGCCGGCGCCGATCTCGTACACCTCGGTGATCCCGTTGGCGGCCAGGAACTGCACGCACTCGCGCCAGCGCACGGTGCCCGTCACCTGCTCGACGAGCCGCTTCTTGATCTCCTCCGGATCGGAGATGGGTCCGGCGACGACGTTGGCGACGACGGGCACGGCCGGCGTGTTCACTTGAACCTTGGCGAGGGCGGCCGCCATCGCCTCGGCGGCCGGCTGCATGAGGGCGCAATGGAAAGGCGCGGACACGGGCAGCGGAATGGCGCGCCGCAGACCGAAGGCCTTGCCGGCCTCCGGCACGCGGTCGATGGCGGTCTTGTGACCGGAGAGGACGACCTGCGCCGGCTCGTTGTCGTTGGCGACCTCGCAGCATTCGCTCTCGGCGGCGGCCTCGGCCACCTGGCGCGCGACGTCGAGGCCGACGCCGAGCAGCGCCGTCATGGCGCCCTGCCCGACCGGCACCGCCTTCTGCATCGCCTGCCCGCGCAGTTTCAAAAGGCGCGCCGTGTCGGCGAGCGAGAAGGCGCCCGCCGCGGCGAGCGCGGAATATTCGCCGAGCGAATGACCCGCCACGAACTTCACCTTGTCCTTGAGCACGAAGCCCCTCTCGCGCTCGAGCACGCGCATCACCGCCATGGAGACGGCCATCAGCGCCGGCTGGGCGTTCTCCGTCAGCGTCAGGGTTTCCTTCGGCCCCTCCCATATGAGCGCCGACAGCTTCTGGCCGAGCGCCTCGTCGACCTCGGCAAAGACGTCGGCGGCGACCTGGAAATTCTGGGCGAGCTCCCGGCCCATGCCGACATCCTGGCTGCCCTGCCCGGGGAAAACGAATGCGATGGCCATGGTGCGCCTCGACTGGTTCGTGATTGGAGGTCCTCAGGCGGCGCAGATGCACGGGGGCATCCGTGAAGTCAAGGAGCTGAGCCAAATGGCCTGAAGGATCGGCCCGCCGCGCCACAACCGAGGCTGCGCGCAACCTTGCTAGGAATGCGACCCCGTGTCGGACCCCGCCGTCTCCGAACCTGGTTTCTCGCCGTTTCCAAAGACCGCCTTCAGGATGCCCACCACGACCGCCGCGGCCGCACCCGCGACAAGGCCCACGACGGCAGCCAGGAGCGTGCCCGTCAGCCAGGCAAGGACCGCGCCTGCGAACGGGACGGTCGCGCCCACCCACTCCGACGCGTCGTGGATCAGGTGCTCGGGTCCGCCAATTCCGTAGTGCGCGAGGCTGTGGATCAGGATCCCGCCGCCGACCCAGAGCATGGCGATCGTACCGATGAGGCTCAGGGCCTTGAGGAACGGCGGCATGCCCTTGACGAGGCCGCGCCCGATCGCCCGGGTGAGCCGGCCCGAGCGCCGCGACAGATAGAGGCCGAAGTCGTCCGCCTTCACGATGAGGGCGACAGCGCCGTAGACGAGCAGCGTCATGAGGAGGCCGACGGCCGCCAGGACGACGCCCTGGGTGATGAAATCGGGCGCCGTGATGGTCGCGAGCGCAATGGCCATGATCTCGGCGGAGAGAATGAAATCGGTGCGGATGGCACCCGAAACGCGCTCCTCCTCGAGCTCGGCCGCCGCGGACGTTCCCGCCGGGACGGAGGCGATCGTCTTCTCCTCCGCGTGGGGGGCGACGAGATGATGCACTTTCTCGTAGCCCTCGAAGGCGAGGTAGAGGCCGCCGAGCATCAGGATGGGCGTGATGGCCCAGGGCGCGAACGACGACAGGATCAGGGCCGCCGGCAGGAGGAAGACGAGCTTGTTCTTGAGCGAGCCCAGCGCAATGCGCCCGATGATGGGCAATTCGCGCGTCGCCGCGAGCCCGGTGACATAGCGCGGCGTCACCGCCGCATCGTCAATGACGATGCCCGCGGCCTTGGCGCCGGCCTTGGTCGCCTGGGCGGCGGCGTCGTCGAGCGTCGCCGCGGCGACCTTGGCGAGCGCCACGACATCGTCGAGGAGTGCGAGCAGGCCGCTCATGCGCTGATCTCCTGTTCCCGCCGGACGGCGCCAGTCGGCGCCACAGCGCGCCGACGTCCTCTTTCACCTGATCCGTCCCCGGCGGGCAAGGGCGTGCCTGCCGTCCCCGCTGGAAACCGGTTCCAGCGGCCACCCCGAGCCCGTCCGCGGCCGCCCAGCGCGGCGCCGCAGCCTGCCCCGCCCTTGCCTCGCGGGCAAATTCGCGTATAAGCGCCCTCGTCACCCGCTCCGGTTGGAGGCTGAACGGGGGGCCGCGTTGTATCGGTCGATCGACCATCGGCGCGGAGGGGCCAAGTGCCCCGTCCCCCAGTGTCTTCACTCTCATGGGTTCCTGTTGGCCCTTTCCCGGTCCAGCAGAGGCTTTGCGCCGGAGGATGACCCGTTCGCGCGGCGATCGCGCGGACGGAACGCGGAAAAAACGAAGGGCCATTCACATGCCGTTGTACGAGCATGTTTTCCTGGCGCGCCAGGACGTGTCCAACCAGCAGGTCGAGACACTGACGAAAGAGTTCACCGACGTTATCACCGAAGGCGGCGGCAAGGTCACCAAGAGCGAGTACTGGGGCCTCAAGGGCCTCGCCTACAAGATCAAGAAGAACCGCAAGGCGCACTTCTCGCTCTTGAACATCGACGCTCCGGCCGCGGCCGTGGCGGAGATGGAGCGCCGCATGGGCATCCAGCCGGACGTCCTGCGCTTCATGACCGTGAAGGTCGACGCGCACGAGACGGAGCCGTCGGCGATGATGCGCAAGCAGGATCGCGACGAGCGTGGCGAACGCGGAGAGCGCGGCGACCGCGGCCCCCGTGGCGGCGGCTTCCGCGGCGATCGAGGCGGCGACCGCGAGGGCGGCTCAACCTTCCGCTCGCGTCCCCCGCGCGAGGGCGGCGGCTTCCGCGATGGCGATGCGCCGCGCGGCCCCCGCGGTCCGCGTCCGCCCCGCAGCGAAAACCCCGGCTCGGAGGGCTAACCCATGGCTGAAGTCCAGCAGCTCGCCGCTCGCCGGCCGTTCCATCGCCGCCGCAAGACCTGCCCGTTCTCGGGCGAGCATGCGCCGAAGATCGACTACAAGGATGTGCGCCTTCTCGGCCGCTACATCTCCGAGCGCGGCAAGATCGTGCCGAGCCGCATCACGGCGGTCTCCGCCAAGAAGCAGCGCGAGCTCGCGCGCGCCATCAAGCGCGCCCGCTTCCTCGGCCTGCTGCCGTACGTTCTGAAGTAGGATCGGCGACGGCAGGCGCGCCGCCCGGCCTGCCTGCCGTCGGTCACGCGACGCACGAAGCGAAAGAAGGGTTGGGACAGCGGGGCTGCCGCGCCGGACGTGTCCCTAACCGCGATGAGCGGGACAGCTAGGATCATGCGCAACCAGTTGCTCATAGCGATCGGATTGGGGCTCGTGTCGGCGGTGGTGTTTGCCTCCGCCACCACGGGACCAGTCCTGTTCCGCTATGTGCTCTTCCTGCTGACGTCTCTGCCGATCTTCCTCGCCGGGCTCGGCTGGGGATGGCGGTTCGCGGCGCTCGCCGGCGCCGCGAGCGTGGCGCTCGTTGCGATCGGAGCCGGCCCGTCCGTGGCCGCCTTCTACGCCCTGACGCAGATCCTGCCTGCCGTCATCCTCTGTCACCTGGCGCTGCTCAACCGTAGCTATCAGCCGGAGGGCGCGCCCGCCGCGACGACCGAGTGGTATCCGCCCGGCCGCCTCGTCCTGTGGGCCGCGGTCATGGCCGGCACGATCGCGCTCGTCGTGCTCGTCATCCTCGGGCAGGACTACGAGCAGCTCCGCGCGGGCCTCAAGGACTATCTGGCCGCGGCCATCAAGGACAGCATGCCGCCCGTCGACGGCGCGCCGGCGCTTGACGACGCCCAGCTCGAGGCGACGACGGCCATCGTGATCGCCCTTCTGCCCGCGGCGACCGCGGCATCGTGGCTGTCCGCCCTCGTGTTCAATCTCTGGCTTGCGGGCCGGATCACGCTCGCCTCCGGCCAGCTTCAGCGGCCTTGGCCCGATCTCTCCCTCATCGCATTTCCGCCCGGCACCGCGCTCATGCTGCTCGCCGCGATCCTCGGGTCGGGCGCCGACGGCATCGCCGGCGCGGTCGCGACATCGTTCCTCGGCGCGTTCTTCCTGGCCTACGTCTTTGCGGGCCTTGCCGTCATCCACCACGTGACGCGCGCGAAATCCTGGCGGCCGTTCGCGCTGTGGGTCGTCTACATCGGCCTCGTCATCGCCGCCTGGAGCGCCGTCCTCATCGCCATCGTCGGCCTCGCGGACGGTCCACTCCGGTTGCGCCAGCGCGCCTTCCCGTCCGGGCCGCCTCCGCCGCCGGGCCCCGCCGCTCCCTCTTGAGCTCGACCCGTTTCACCGCAACGCATCCCTCTCGCATCGAACGCCAACGAAAGGATCACCGC
>CAZPUQ010000015.1:0-49006 GCA_964589785.1 uncultured Hyphomicrobium sp. | reverse complement strand
GCCACGCCAGAATATTTTCCACAGCCGCGACCGCCGCTTCACGTTGCTGCCATCCGAGCGGGACCGTCAGTGTACAGCCAGATGGCGTGCCGCGCCAGGCGGACGGTCGTCATTCCGCGACGGTGATACTCTGCAGATACGTCAGAATGGCGGCGATCTCTTCGGCGGAGAAGGGAATTTGCGGCATGTCCGGATGCCGCGAGCCCATGCCCTCCGAGAACTCGAGCTCCAGGCGCTCGTCAGGGCGCTGGCGGTAGATCTCGCGCAGCGGCGGAGCGGCCGGGAGCGGACTCGCGCCGGTGCGGTCCACGG
Source organism: uncultured Hyphomicrobium sp. (assembly GCA_964589785.1). Lineage (GTDB taxonomy): Bacteria > Pseudomonadota > Alphaproteobacteria > Rhizobiales > Hyphomicrobiaceae > JAGVSR01. The sequence goes on along the minus strand of CAZPUQ010000015.1, from coordinate 48,694 downwards.
CATGGCAGCGGCCGCAGTTCTTTGCCAGGATGGCGTGGCCATCCAAGGCGGGTTCCACCGTCACCCCGGCCATTGCGGCCGAGGCTCCGGCTGCCAGGAAGAGGGCGGCGAGGACCGCACGGCTCAAGCTCGGTGGCGTCACTCGCATCGCAGGCTCCGCTTCGCATCGCTCGGGCGCAGAGCATAATCCGCGGGTGCGGCGGCATCCACCGGCCGGCAGCAGGAACAACCCCGAATGCTCCGTTTTTGCGACCGTCCTGTCGGTCCGCACCCGGCCGGAGTGATGATCGTTCCGGTCCGGCCTAAGCCTCAGCGTCGTGGCAGGCCGCATCGAGGCGCAACGTCTGGCCGTCGGCAAGACTGAGGATCGTGGAGATCGTCCAGCCGGCCCGCATGGCCTCGGCGAAGGCGCGGTGGCGCTTGCAGTAGGTCTGCGACCAGTGCCTCTGGCGGCGCATGATCCAGTCTTTGCCGAGCTCGTCCGAGTAGAGCCGGACGTTCTGCCGGAACACGACCGCCTTGCGGTCGCACACGACCTCGATGCCGTCAAACCGGGTGAGCGGGTCGACCTGCCGGCCGACGTTGATCGCGAAGTTGTCGCGCACCTTTGCAAAGAGCCTGCAGTAGCGGTCCGGGGCGTCGGCGCCGGCGTTGAGGTCCGGCGATGGGGCGAAAATGCACGCGACGGCGGCCAGGACGGCCGCAACACGATCGATACGCATGGACGCACTCTGAAACACGACGGTCACGGGCGAATGATGCTAGGTCTGACACCTTAACAAGACGTTCCGGAGGCCCCATTGCGACGGTTTTCGGTTGTCCGGCGGTCGCAGCAAGGCGGCGCGGGCCTGGTGTCCATCCCGTCCCGCCGCTCGCCAGCCGGGCCACGAGCCGGGCCGTCGCGCCTCAGGCCCGATAGAATGGCCGACCTGCGCGGCGGCTAGGGAAAGTATGGCTCGGCACGGCATTTGCCGGCCCGGGGCGGCTGTGGCAACACTGCCGGGATGAGGGCCCCGACCAGACGGGCCCACCGGGAGGACGGGACATTGGCGAAGTCGAGGGCGAACGCGGGCGTCAGTGGCGTGCGCTGTGCATCGAGCGCCAGCAGCGACGTCGCCGAGGCGGTGGCCGAATTGAAGGCCGGGCTCGATCCGGGCGACTTCCAGCACATCATCGCCTATTTCTCCGCCGACTACGAAGCCGAAGCGCTCGTCTCCGCGCTGAGCACGGCGTTCCCCGGAACACCCTTCTCCGGCTGCTCCACCTCGGGCGCCATCACCCCGCATGGCATGCTCGACAGCGGCGTCCTCCTCATCGCCTTCCCACGGACCGGCTTCACGATCCATTCCGGCGTGGTGGAGAACATGTCGGAGTTCGGCGTCGAGCGGGCGACCGACCTCGCCCGGCGCCTGAAGGGCCGCTTGCGGCCGGACGGCGAGCCGGACGGGCGCGTGGCGGCCTTTGCCATGATCCTCGTCGACGGGCTGTCGAACACGGAGGAGACGCTTGTCGCCGCGGTCCACTGGGCGATCGAGCACGTGCCGCTGATCGGCGGCTCGGCGGGCGACGGCCTCGCCTTCCGCGGCGCCGTCGTGGTGCACGAGGGCCGCGTGCTGTCGGATGCCGCCATCCTGATCATGGTCGAGACGGACGTGCCGTTCCGCGTCTTCAAGACGCAGAATTTCGAGCCGACGCCCATCAAGCTCGTCGTCACCGCTGCCGATACGGAGCGGCGCATCGTCAAGGAGCTCAACGCCGAGCCCGCCGCCCGGGAGTACGCCGCTGCGATCGGGCTCCTGCCCGACGATCTTGGCCCGTTCAGTTTCGCCTCGTACCCGCTCGTCGTGAAGGTCGGCGGCAACTATTATTGCCGCTCCATCCGCAATATGAACGAGGACGGGTCGCTCTCGTTCTTTTGTGCCATCGACGAGGGCCTCGTGCTCACGGTAGCACGTCCCCAGGACATGCTGCGCGCGACCGAAGACGTGCTCGAGCAGGTCGGCCGCGAGATCGGCGGCATCGACCTCGTCATCGGGTTCGATTGCGTGCTGCGGCGTCTGGACGCCGAGACCCGGCAGATCCGTCATCAGATGGAGGATCTCTATCGCCGCTACGGCGTCGTCGGCTTTCACACCTATGGCGAGCAGTTCAACGCCATGCATTTGAACCAGACACTCACCGGCATAGCATTCGGCAAGGAGTTGGCGCGTCCAGCATGAAGAGCGACGAGGCGACGTATCCGATCCCGCCCCGTTACGAGGGCCCGGCGTCCGAGCTGGAGCGGCGGCTCGAAAAGCTTGCGCGCATCAACGCCGCCCTGATGCAGCGCGTCGAGCGCTCCATGGACCAGCAGGCGAACGCCTATTCGCTCTTCCAGACCGCCATCGGCCTCGAAGGCCAGGTCCGGCTTCGGACCGACCAGTTGAAGACGGCACTCGATCGGCTGGAGCAGGCCAACAGCGAGCTGATGCTGGCCCGCGACGTCGCCGAGCGCGCCAACCGATTCAAGACGCGCTTTTTCACCGCCGTCGGCCATGATCTGCTGCAGCCGCTGCACGCCGCGCGGCTGACGCTGTCGGCCATGCTCGACGGCGATGCGGATGGCGAGCAGCAGCGGCTCGGCGGCCAGGTCGATCACGCGCTGTCGACCATCGAGGAGCTTTTGAAGACCATCCTCGACCTGTCCAAACTGGAGGCCGGCGTCACGGAGCCTTCCGTCCGCGTCATCGATCTCGGCGAGGTCTTCGCCGACGTCGCACAGGATCTCGCCCCCATCGCCGCCGCCAAGGGGCTGACGCTCGGCCACCGCGCCACGCGGCTGCTGGTGCGCTCCGATCCGCTGATGCTGCGGCGGATCGTGCAGAACCTCGTGGCCAACGCGGTCCACTACACGCAGACGGGACGCATCCGGCTGCTGGCGCGCCGGCGCGCCTCGGAGGTCCGGCTCGAGATCTGGGATACGGGTCCCGGCATCGCCCCCGCCGAGCGCGACCGCATCTTCGAGGAGTTCCAGCGCGGCACGGCCTCGGAGGCTGCGCGCGTCGGCGGCTTCGGGCTCGGGCTTTCGATTGTCCAGCGGATGGCCGAGGCGCTCGACCACGAGCTCGGGCTTTGCTCGCGGGTCGGCCATGGATCGTGCTTCACGGTCGCGGTGCCGTTCGCGGGCCTGCGTCAGCCGCAGCGGATCAGCGAGCCGAACGCGGTGCCCGGCTACGGGCTGCCCGCCTCGCGCGTCCTTGTCATCGACAACGAGCCGACGGTCGTCGATGCGATGCAGGCGCTCCTCTCGCGCTGGGGCTGCGACGTGCGCGTTGCCGCCTCGGCGGACGACGTGGACGCCGTCTTTCGCAACGAGCCCGAGTTCGTGCCCGACCTCGTGCTCGCCGACTATCATCTCGACCGCGGTCAGACCGGGGTTGCCGTCGTGAGCGAGGTGCGCCGGCGTCTCGCGCGGGCCGTTCCCGCGATCATCATCTCCGCCGATCACACGCTGACCCAGGCCACGCTCGCCCCGGCGGGGCCGTTCGAGCTATTGCGCAAGCCGGTCAAGCCTGCCGAGCTCAGGGCGCTGATGCTGCACGTCATCTCGCGCACCGGCTGAACGGAGGAGCGCAGCGGCTGTCAGCCGCTGCCGCCCGTCAGCTTGTCGAAGTCGATGCGGCTGACCTCGATCACCGCCTGCGTGCGCGAGGCGACGTCGAGCTTGCGCAGGATCTCCGAGACATGCGCCTTCACGGTCGTCTCGCCGACGCCCAGCTCGTGCGCGATCTGCTTGTTGAGCAGCCCCTGGCGCAGCATGGTGAGGACCCGCAACTGCTGCGGCGTGAGGGAGGAGAGGCGGGTCCCGATGTCGCTCGTGCCGTTCGCAACCCGGGTGGGCGGCTGGTAGCCCTTTGGCAGCGTCAGGTTGCCGAGCAGCACCGTCTCGATCGCCTCGGCAAGCTCCGGCTTGCGCGCCGACTTCGGGATGAAGCCCGCGGCCCCGAGCGTCACCGCCTCGTGGATGATGCGCGCGTTCTCGAGCGCCGAGACGATGACGATCGGCTGCTTGGGATCGAGGCTGCGAAGCTGGAGAAAGCCTTCGAAGCCGGAGACGCCCGGCATCGAGAGATCGAGGAGCACGAGATCGTAGCGCTCCCCCTTACCGAGCAGGCCCTTGGCGATGTCGATCGAGGAGGCCTCGTGGATCACGGCGTCCGGGCGGGACGATCTGATGGCCAACATCAGCGCGTCGCGGAACAGCGGGTGATCGTCCACCACCAGGAAGCTCTCTGCCATGGTCTCGGGCCCCAGCCGTGTCCGCCGCCGCGCGCGTCTTCGTATTGCCCTCATTCTCTACGTAAGCCCGCGGGCTGTGTCAAAAAAGCTGCACGTGAGCGCCGCCGGCGCCAAGGCCCGTGCGGCACCCGGAAGAGGGCAAAACCCATGAGATTTATGGGATTCGGCGCCGCGTTTCCCCTGGCAGTCAGCCGTCTCTGACAATGGTCAATTTCAACCGTTTCTTCAAACAGTTGCCGTCACGGCCCGATAGGGGCCTGCTTGGAAAGCCGGTTTTGCTCCTCTATAGTGCCCGCCAGGGGCGAGGGGATCGGCCTGACATCGTGGCGTGGGGTTCGCGTTGATTGCGAAACGGCGGCTTCACGGCGTGCAAGCTCGCGTGGCCGGCCGGCATGAACAGGCCACCGGTCTTCGGGCGACGAGGACTTGGGGAGCACCGGTTTCATGAGATGTAATCCGTGGCGCTGGCTGTGGGGCCTGCTGCTGATCGCGCCGTTGAGCTGGATCGCGCTCCACCTGCATCAGACCGAGATCGAGAACGACCTTAGAGCCCGGTCCACCGAGGCGCTGGAAGGGGCTGGGCTCGGCTGGGCATCGACCTCCTTCTCGGGCCGCGACGCCGTCCTGACGGGTGTTGCCTCCGAGGAGAGCGATCCGCTGGCGGCCGCCGATCTCGTGCGTCGCGTCTGGGGCGTGCGCGTCGTCGATGCGCGCACCGATCTCGTCAAGAAGGTCGAGAGGTTCGTCTGGTCTGCGACGCGCGGCTCAGGCGGCAGCGTCACGCTTGCCGGCCATGTTCCGGGAGAAGCGTCCCGCCGTGCGGTCCTCAGTGCCGTCAAGGCGACGCTGCCCGATGCCCGCGTCGAGGATGCCATGCAGCTTGCGCGCGGCGGCCCGTCGCGCTCGGTCTTCCTCTCGGGCGTGGGCTTCGGCGTCAAGCAGCTCGCGGCGCTCAAGGAAGGCACCGTTGAGCTTGCCGATACGGAGCTGTCGATCGACGGCGTCGCGCCCGACCAGGCGAGCCTCAAGGCGGTGCGGACGCGGCTCAAGTCCCCGCCTGCCGGCATCACGCTGGCGCGGGAGACCATCAAGGGACCGCCGATCGCATCCTATACGTGGACTGCGGCGGTCGCTGCGAGCCAAGTCACCCTCTCGGGCTACGTTCCCTCCAGGGAGGTCCGCGATCAGCTCTTCCAGGAGACCAAGTCGCTGTTCCCCCGCCATGCGGTCGTCGACCGCCTCGAGGTCGGCGACGGGGCCCCGGCCGGGTTCGCCGACGCCGCGCTCGTCAGTCTGCGCCAGCTCTACCAGCTCAAGGAGGGCCGGGCCGTTCTCTCGGGCAAGACCATGGTGCTCGACGGTCTCGCGGAGGACAAGGCCACGGCCGTCGCGGTGGAGCGGGCGTTCGTCGCCGATATCGCGGCGCCGCTGACGGCGAAGGCCGAGATCCGGGCGGCCCAGACAACGCCCCCTGTGGCGCCCGAGCCGGCGCCGGCACCGGCAGCCGAGCCGGAGCCCGCCTCGGAGCCGGCACCGGCGGGGCCGTATGTCACCAAGGCCCGCATCGCAGACGGCCAGATCGAGCTCGTCGGCAGCGTGCCGAGCGAGGACGCCCGCATTGCCCTCGTCGCCGCCACGCGCGGCCGCTTTCCTGACCTCTCGGTCAAGGACAGCCTCGATGTGCGCGCCGGCAGCGATCCCGGCTGGCAGGCCTGCCTGCTGGCGGGCCTGGGTGGCCTTGGCCGTCTCGTGAACGGCGACCTCACGCTGACCGGCCTTTATCTCGATCTGACGGGTACGACCGACGACGACGACGTTGCGGCCGCGGTGCCGGGTGAGGTGCGCGGCGCGGCGAGCACCGGCTGCCAGACGACCGTCAACGTCACGAGCACCGGCGAGAAGCAGGCGGAAGCCCGGCGCCGCGCCGAGGAAGAGGCGCGGTTCGCGGAGGAGGCACGCCGCAAGGCCGACGAAGAGGCACGTCTCGCCGCTGAAGCCGCCGCGCGCCGCCAGGCCGAGGAGGCCGCCCGTGCGGAGGACGCCGCGGAAGAGGCGCGGCTGCAGGAGGAGGCGCGCCGCAAGGCCGAGGACGAGGCCCGGCTTGCCGCCGCACGTGCGGCCGCGGAGCGGTGCCAGCAGCTCCTGGCCGGCGCCGTCTCGGAGGGCACCATCCACTTCAAGCGTGCCGACGCGACGCTCGATCCGCGCAGCAAGCCGACGCTTATGGAGCTGGCGCGGATCGCCAACACGTGCCCGTCCTTCGGGATCAGCATTGAAGGCCACACCGACGCGGAGGGAATCCCCGAGCGGAACGATCCGCTCTCCGAGCGGCGCGCCAAGGCGGTGCTCGATTTCCTCATCGGCGCAGGCGTCGATCCGGCGCGTCTCAGCGCGGTGGGCTACGGCGCAGAGCGGCCGATTGCCGACAACGAGACGGCCGAGGGCCGGGCCAAGAACCGGCGCATCGAATTCAAGGTGATTGCGGAATAGGGGAGCGGCCTGGGCGCAACGTCCGGGCCGGGAGCGGACGATGGATTATCTGCTGATCAAGCTCATCTGGTACGTGCTCGGCGCGTTCGCGTTCGGCATCTTCACGGGCTGGGTGTCATGCGGCGAGCCGGAGGACTGAGGCGGCCCCGCCTCCAGGTCCCGGTCCCGCGTTGAAGGAGTAGGCAAGTATGATTACCCTGGCGCTGCAGATCTTCCTTATGCTGCTGTCGGCCTTCCTGGCCGGATGCATGGTGGGATGCCTCCTCCGGCGCTCGTTCCATGCCTCCCGCGGTGTTCCCGCCGACGCCTATACGGCCCCGCCGCCGTCCGAGCCGGTGCCGGCGCCGCGCGTGGCGACCCCGGAAAGCCGGCGCTTTGAAACCGCGCTGACCGGAACTGCCGCGCCGTCCGCGCCCGCGCCGCAACGGGAGCCGGTGGTCGAAGTGCGGCCCAAGAGCCCGCCGCCGCCGAGCACATCGCTCGGCAAGGCCGAGATCGAGATCGTGCCGGCCCGCGAGGCGGCGTCGCGACCGCCGCCCCAGCCGCAGCGGGCGTCCGTGCCGAGCGTGAGACCGCCTCCGCCGGCTGAGCCCGGTTCGCCGCCTGCGCCGCCGGTCGCGCAGCAGGTCCGGCCCACGGACGCGCCCGCGCCGCCGCCGCGGGTGCCGCCGCCGGCGCGTCCCGCCGTCGAGCCGCCCGTACGACCGGCTGCTCCGCCCCCGCCGCCTCCGCCCCCCGTCGCCGAGGCTATGCCCGCCCGGGTTCCCGTGGTCCCGCCAGTGCGCGAGCCCGTGCCTCCCGTCGCGCCGCGTGTCGTACCGGCCGCCCCGCCCGTGCGCCCCGAGCCGGCGCGGCCAGCATCGGCGCCCCCGCCGCCGCCCGTCGTGATCGAGGCGGCGCCGGGCGCAGCCGCACTCGCCAGCTACGCGGCGGCAGCCGTCGCGGCTGCCGCCGCGCAGGCCGTCCACGCTCCGGCCGAACGCGAGCCGAAGGCGCCGCCGCGCTCTGCCGTACCGCAACGGACGGCGGCGGAGCTGTCGGATGCTGCCGCGCTCGCCAACTACGCCGCCGTTGCGCTTGGCGCCGCCGCCGCGCCCGAGACGGACGGCGCGGCCGGAGAGGTCGAGGCGGCCAGGGCCGCCCGACCGTCGCCGGAGAGGTCGGGCATGTCCACCGCGCCGGAGGCCGGCCGCGAAGCGGACGCCGCGGCGGCGCGCCAGCCCGCCGACGATCTCAAGCGCATTCGCGGCATCGATCCGGCGATCGAGGGCCGCCTCAACGCGCTTGGCGTGCGCCGCTTCACCGACGTCGCGGGCTGGACGGCCGCCGACGTGACGCGCCTGAACCAGGGCCTCGGCTTCGTCGGCCGCATCGAGCAGGAGAATTGGATCGAGCAGGCCCAGATCCTCGCGCGCGGGGGCGATACGGAGTTCTCGCGCCGCCGGGAGGTGAGCCAGTCGGTGTCGGCGGCGGGCCTGGCGGTGGCGGCCGCAACGGCTGCGGCCAGCGCGGTCGCACAGGCAAGCGCCGGGCCCGACCGCTTCACTCGCATCATCGGCATCGATCCCGACACCGAGCAGGCGCTCTACCACATGGGCTACACCCGCTTTTCCGAGATCGCCCACTGGTCGACCGTGGATGTCGAACGCGTCGAGCGCGAGCTCGGCCGTCCCGGACGCGTCGGTCTCGACAACTGGGTGGAGCAGGCCCGCGTGCTCGCGCGCTATGCGGGCGAGACCGAAGCGCGCCCCGCTCGCCTCTCCGATGCGATCCGCGAGAGCCGCGATCCGCGCAAGCCTTCCGAGACGGCCGCTCAACGCCCCGATCTGGCGGGATTGCGCTCGGTCCGATCCGAGGCGCTGCGCGGCGACACGCCCGGCCGCGGCGACCGCGTCGACGACCTCAAGCGCATCCGCGGCATCGGCGTGCTCATCCAGAAGCGGCTCAATGCGCTGGGCGTCGCGTCCTACGAGCAGATCGCCAACTGGACAGGCGACGACATCGACAGCATCAGCAGCCAGCTCGACTTCAAGGGCCGCATCGAGCGCGAGAACTGGATCGAGCAGGCGCGCATCCTGGCTTCCGGCGGTCAAACCGAGTTCTCGCGCCGCGTCGACCGCGGCGAAGTGGATTCGAGCAAGGAGAGCTGAGGCGTCGGCGGCGTCAGGCCGCTTGCGCCGCGTCGGTTCTCTCCAGGAACCGCCGCACTTCCGCGATCGTCGCCTCGTCGCGCAGCCATGGCGCGTGGCCCTGGCTTGCCACCGCGAGGTCCTTCAGGTCCGGATGACGCTGGCGCATGGCCGTGACCGTCGCGTCCGACAGGAGGTCGGAATTGAGGCCGCGAATGACCATCACGGGAACTCCCTTCAGCGCATCGAACTGCGCCCATAGCGGCGGGATCGGGCCGTCGATGGCGGAGAACGCCTGACCGAGCTTGGCATCGTAGCCCGGCGCCGGCCGTCCGTTGCGCTCGTTGAAGAGCTGCCGGGCGATCGCCTCCCATTCGTCGTCGGGAATGGCGGTGAATGTCTTCGCGTTCATCTCGCGGACCAGCGCCGTCGCTTCGGCCCAGTCGCGCGGCAGCGGTGTGCGGCCGACGTAGGAGGCGATGCGCGAAAGCCCGTCGCGCTCGATGACCGGGCCGATGTCGTTCAGGATCACGGGACCCAGCACGCCGGGCTGGGCCGCGGCCATGACCATGGCGATCAGTCCGCCGCGCGACGTGCCGAGGATGGCTGCGCCCTCCAGACCGCGCGCGAACAGGAAATCGAGCGCGTCCTGCATCTCGGTGGGCACCGTGTAGTTGCGCCAGTCCGGATCGGGATCGGAGAGCCCGCGCCCTCGCGAATCGAGCGTGTAGACGTCGCGCGCCTTAGGTCCGCGGGAGAGAGCGAGCGCCAGCTCATGAAAATCGCGGCTGTTCCGCGTGAGGCCCGCGAGGCAGACGAGAGGCCGGGCGGGATGGCGTGCGGCCCTCGGACTGTCGTGCAGCGCGCGATAGCGCCGCGCATAGAGCTTCAGCCCGTTGCGCTGGATGAAGTAGATGTCCTCGTAGCGCTTCTGCGCCGTCGCCATATGGATTGCCCCCCTCAAGCCGCCGCCCTGGTCCCTCGACCTCAGCCGTCGGATGCGGCCGTGTCGCGAGCGCCCTCCCCGCGGTCCGCGTCCTTGTTGTTCGCCGGAGCCTCGCCCGCCGCAAGCCGGGCGCGCATCAGATCTCTGTCGAGCCGCAGCGCGACGGTCTCGTCCCCGAGCCGCGCACGGTACACCTGCACGTTGGCCAGCACTTTCGCAACGTACTCGCGCGTCTCCTGGATCGGAATGCGCTCGATCCAGTCGATGGGGTCCACGTCCGGGTCACGCGGGTCGCCGAACTCGCGGATCCACTGGCGGGCGCGTCCGGGCCCGGCGTTGTAACCCGCGAGCGTCAGGATGTAGGACCCGGAGAAATCCTGCATGCGGTCGCCGATGTAGGCCGACCCCATCATCGTATTGTAGGCCGGGTCCGAAAGTAGCCGCTTGATATCGCACTTGATCTTGTAGTCGCGGCAGACGTGCTGGGCGGTGACGGTCATGACCTGCAGGAGGCCCTTGGCGCCGGCGCCCGAGACGGTGAGCGTGTTGAACTCGGTCTCCTGGCGCGCGATGCCGAGCAGGAAGGCGGGCTCCGGCGGCTTTCTGAGCGGCGCGTAGGCTGGGAAGGGGTGCACCGGGTAGGCGTAGGCCAGGAGGTTCTTGCGCTCGGCGACGCCGGCCTTTGCCGTGCGCACGGCGGTCTGCGTATCGCCGAACGCCTCCGCCAGGTGCGCGACCATCGCGATCTCCGCCTCGCTGTCGAGAAAGATCCGCAACTGGATCAGGAACGCGCGCGTGATGGAACGGTCGAGCTTCGCCTTGTGTGCGATGACAAGCGCTCTCGCCGCATCGAGGCCGTTGAAGCGCGCGATCTCCTCGGCGGTCGGCGACGACGGCAACGTAATGGGGAAGGACTGCCGGCCGGGCTCGAGCTTCTGCAGCGCGAGCAGGCCGTGGAAGGTATCGGGATCGCGCGCGGCTTCCTTGTAGAAGGCGCGTGCGGCCGTTTTGTCCTTCAGCGCCTCTGCCGTCCGGCCGAGCCAATAGTTCGCCTTGGCGCGGCTCAGCGGCCCGTCGGCGGCCTTCTGCATCACCTCGAAATGGGGTTTGGCCCGACTGGGACTGCCGATATGGCGCAGGGCGAGCCACCCGGCCATGAAGGACTGGTCTTTGAGCGGGTTGACGCTCAAGGGTCCGGCCTCGCGGACGATCTCGTAGGCGAGCTTCGGATTGCCCTTGCGCAGGGCCGCATAGGCGAGCGCCCGCCGCTCGATCCACCATTCGTCGTTGTTGGCGAGCGCGCCGGCGTCCGTGGGCACGGTCAGCATGATCTTCGCGGCCTCGTCGATGCGGTCGGCGCGGCGCAGGCTTTGAATTTTGTGGAAGGCGAAGCCCCAGTCGGCAGCCTCGCCGGCGGGTGCGGCCTCCATCAGGGCGCGGGCCTTGTCCGCCTGCAGGAACACGGCAAGCCGCGCCTCCGCCCGCTTGCGCTCGGCCTCCGGAAGCAAGGGCAGGAGGCGGCGCGCGACGGCCGCGCGCGACGCGCGGTCGTTCTGCCAGCGAACATCGTCGATGATGAGCCGGTCGAGCCGGGCCTTGTGATCGGCGAGCGTCAGGAGCTTGCCGAAGCGTTCCAGGAACCTGCCCTCGAGCGCGGCAGATATCGTCTTCTCGCGCCAGGCTTTGGCGGCGTACGTGCGCGCCTTCGCCGTGTCGCCGTCCGCCAGGTAGCTCGACGCCAGCGCGGCCAGGCCCGCGCCGTAGCCGGGCCCGCCCTTGCCGAGGGTGGACCGGATCTCATTTGCGTTGCCGCCCTCGGTGAAAAGGGCGTCCTCGAGGCGCTGGGTCAGGACCGAGCGGTCGGGCCAGGCCGGATTGTCATCCAGGAACCGGCGGTACTCCGCCGCCTTGCCGTAGCCGCTGCGCAAGCGATGCCAGTCGGCGAGCTTGCCCGCGAGCGGATCGGCGATCCGGCTGCGGTGCTTCGCGCCGTCCTCGGGCTTGCCGCCGGCGAACGCCTTGATTGCGTCGCGCAGCGCCGCCGCATCGGCGTCCGACACCGCCGTGGCGCGCACCTTGGCGGTCGCCTTGTCGTAGAGGGCAAGCTGTTCCGCCTCGGCCGGCCCGGGCTTGTAGGGGCTGGGCTGGACGGGCCGTTGATCACTCGCCGCGGGCTTGGCGGGCGTGGCCGGCTTCGGGTCGGCGCCGGCCGGCGCCAGCACGGCCGGAATGGCCCACAGCGCCAGAGCCGCGCGTACGAGAGAAAAGCGTGGGCGAAACGTCCGTATGGCTGCCAATGACGGGGGCCTTTCCTGCCGCGGGCCTGCATCCTGCGGCCGCCGTTCCTGTCGCCTTGCGGCCGTTCGCCTGACCGCCTAATGTCCGCTCTCGATCCGGGCGGCCGTCTTGTTGGTGCCGCCTTTTCTCGTTGTCAGGCACCGTAACAACCGGGTGGGCCCACTTCAAGGCGAAGGGGCACCCGGCGGCCGATGTCGATCGCAGCGGGGGCAACTCCAGAAATCGGTGTCCGGCCCGCGGTTGGACAGCAAGGCACGACAGGGTGAAGGCATGTTCAAGGGGTCGCTGACGGCGCTCATAACACCGTTCAAGAACGGCAGGCTCGACGAGGACAGCCTCGCCCGATTCGTCGACTGGCAGATTGCCGAAGGCACGCACGGCCTCGTCCCCACCGGAACGACGGGGGAAAGCCCGACGCTCGACTACGACGAGCACAAGCGGGTCGTGGAGATCACCATCGCCGCCGCGCGCGGCCGCGTGCCGGTCATCGCCGGTACGGGCTCCAACTCGACGGCCGAGGCGATCGAGCTGTCGCAGCACGCGGAGCAGGCCGGCGCCGACGGGCTGCTCATCGTCACGCCCTATTACAACAAGCCGACCCAGGAAGGCCTCTATCATCATTTCAAGGCGATCAACGACGCCGTCGGCATCCCGATCATCATCTACAATATCCCGCCGCGCTCGGTGATCGACATGTCCGTCTCGACCATGGCGCGCCTGTTCGAGCTGAAGAACATCGCCGGCGTGAAGGATGCGACGGCCAATCTCGCCCGCGTGTCTCAGCAGCGCGCGGCGATGGGACCCGACTTCATCCAGCTCTCCGGCGAGGACGCGACCGCCCTCGGTTTCATGGCGCACGGCGGGCATGGCTGCATCTCCGTCGTCTCCAACATCGCGCCGCGGCTCTGTGCGGAGTTTCAGAGCGCGTGCCTTGGCGCCGACTTCAAGTCGGCACTCGCGCTCCAGGATCGCCTGATGCCGCTGCACGACGCCATGTTCTGCGAAACGAACCCCGGTCCGGTGAAGTACGCCGCCGCACGGCTCGGGTTGTGCTCGGCGGAGATGCGTCTGCCGATGGTTCCGCTGAGCGAGGCGGCCCGCAAAACGGTCGACGAGGCCCTGGCGAAGGCGGGCATCGTTACCGCCCGCGCGGCGGAGTGAGGCTGAGGGCCATAAGCGCTCTGAAGGGCAAGGATACCGGCTCATGGCGGCCACCAGGGATGACGCGCGCAAGCTCGTCGCCGAGAACCGGAAAGCGCGGCACGAGTTCTTCCTCACCGATACCTGGGAGGCCGGCATCATGCTGACCGGCACCGAGGTGAAATCGCTGCGCCGCGGCCAGGCGAACATCGCGGAGAGCTACGCCTCGTTCGAGGATGCCGGGCTCTATCTCATCAACTCCTATATTCCCGAGTACCAGGGGGCCGGCCGCTTCTTCCAGCACGAGCCGCGCCGCAAGCGCCGGCTTCTCCTGCACAAAGCCGAGATGGCGAAGATCGCCAACGCGGTGGAGCGCAAGGGGATGACCGTCGTGCCGGTGGAGCTCTATTTCAATGCCAAGGGCATCGCGAAACTGAAGCTCGCTCTCGCGGAGGGCAAGAAGCTTGCCGACAAGCGGCAGGACGCGGCCAAGCGCGACTGGCAGCGCCAGAAGGCCCGCATCATGCGCGAGAAGGGTTGAGCGTCATGACCGCGCCGCCCGCCCGGAACGCCGCCGATGTGCTCGCGTGGCTGAAGGCCAACCCGAGATGACGCCGTGGCCCTTTCCGGCGCCGGCGGATGACGGCGCGGCTGCGCATCTGACGGCCGGGATGGCGATGCCCGACATCGCGCTGGCCGCGACGACGGGAGGCGCGGTGTCGCTCGCCGGCATCCCGGGGCGCACGATCGTCTTCGTCTATCCGTGGACCGGACGGTCCGGTGTCGCCAATCCCCCCGGCTGGGACGACATTGCCGGCGCTCACGGCTCGACGCCTGAGGCGGAAGGCTTTCGCGATTGCTACGCCTCGTTTGTCGCGCACGGCGTCGGCGTCTTCGGGCTCAGCGCACAGGCGACGGACTGGCAGCGGGAACTCTCCTTGCGCCTCGGGCTGCCGTTTCCGTTGCTGTCGGATGATGAATATCGTCTCGCCGATGCGCTGCGGCTGCCGTCGTTCGAGACCGGCGGCGTGCGCTATCTGAGGCGCCTGACGCTCGTGATCGATCGCGGACGGCTCGTGCGCACGGTCTATCCCGTGCATCCGCCCCATACGCACGCCGCTCAGGTGCTGGCCGAGCTCTGAGCCGGCTTCCGGTTCCCGGCAGGAGGCTTACAGGATGTCGCCGACGATCTCCTCCGGCGAGTGCCCGAGCTTCTCCAGACCCTCTTCGAGATAGTCAGCGAGCAGCGGCATGCCGAGGAGATAGTTCGCGGTCGCGTTCGCCCGCTCGGAGCGGGCCGTCTCCATGGCCTCGGCGAACTCCTCCGCCTCGTAGGTGCCGCGCCCGACCCAGGCCAGCGCCACGAGGGCGGCCTGCTCGTCGTCGTTCAAGGCGCCGATGAACCCCGCCAGCTCCTCGCTCGTCGGGTCGGCTGCGAAATCCTCCAGGATCGCGGCCGGGTCCTCCTCTGCATCGCCCTCGCTGGTCGTGTCGTTCCAGGCGCCAACCTTGGCGCCGTACTCGCGCGCCTTGACGATCACATGACCCACCTTTTCGGGCGCAATACCGAAATCGTTAATGGGCTCGCTGTCGACGCGTCTCTTCATGCCGGTGGATCCTCTTGCGATCGTCAGGACCCTACCATGCCCGAAGGCAAATTCCCAAGATCGGCGATAGATCAAATCGGCTTGCGGTCGAGGTGGGCGCGGATGTCGTGGAACACGGCGCGGAACATCGCAGGTGTCAGCCGGCCGGTATTCGTATTGTAGCGGGAGCAATGGAAGCTATCGAAGAGAACGAGGCTTTCGGAGAGCGCATGGCTGGCGCCGTGTGCGAAGGTAAATGCCGATCGGCGCTGTCCAAGCGCCGCGAGCGTCTGGTCGTGCGCGATGCGTCCAAGCGCGAGGATGGCCGCGAGCCGGCCGAGGCTTGCGATCCGCTGCACGAGAAAGGGCCGACAAGTCGCGATCTCTGCCGGTGTCGGCTTGTTCTCCGGCGGCACGCAGCGGACCGCGTTCGTGATCATGCAGTCCCTGAGGCTGAGGCCGTCGGCGGGATCGGCCGCATACCGGCCGCTGGCAAAGCCGTAGTCGAGGAGCGTTTGATAGAGCAGCTCGCCGGCATAGTCGCCGG
Source organism: uncultured Hyphomicrobium sp. (assembly GCA_964589785.1). Taxonomy (GTDB): domain Bacteria; phylum Pseudomonadota; class Alphaproteobacteria; order Rhizobiales; family Hyphomicrobiaceae; genus JAGVSR01. Next base: position 33,280 of record CAZPUQ010000015.1, on the reverse strand, counting down.
TGAACGGCCGTCCGGTACGGTTGGCGCCCTTGAGGCCCGGCGCCAGTCCGACAATCAGGAGGCGGGCGTCCGCCGGTCCGAAGGACGGCACGGGGGCGTTGAACCAGTCCGGCTCCAGCCGGCGGTGATGGTCGCGGAAGGCGGCGAGCCGCGGGCAGCGCCGGCAGTCGTGTGGCGGCTCGGGCTCAAGGGAAACGGCGGCGACGGGGCGCGGAGGCGGCATGGCTGGCGTTAGCACAGCCTACGGCGCATGCCGAGCCCCGCTGCGCAGGGCTCAGACCTCTTCCTCGGACACGTCGTAGTCCTGGTAGCTCGGCGTGGGCCGTGCAACGCCGGAGGGCCCGCGCGCGGGCAGACTGGAGCGCGGCTCGCGGACGGCACGGGCCGACGGATCGCGGCCGACGGTGGCTTCCAGGTCGGCGAGGTCGATGAACTGGTCGGACTGGCGGCGCAGCTCGTCGGCGACCATCGGCTGCTGGGTCTGCAGCGTCGAGACCACGCTGACGCGCTTGCCGCGCTGCTGCAAGGCAATGACCAGCGGCCGGAAATCTCCGTCGCCGGAAAAGAGGACGACGTGATCGAGGGTTTCGGCGAGGCGCATGGCATCGACCGCCAGCTCGATGTCCATGTTGCCCTTGATCTTGCGCCGACCGTTCGCGTCCGTGAATTCGCGGATCGGCTTGGTCACCATGGTATAGCCGTTGTAGTCGAGCCAGTCGATCAGCGGCCGAATGGAAGAGTATTCCTGGTCCTCGGCGAGCGCCGTGTAATAAAGCGCGCGCACGAGTTGGCACTTGCTCCTGAAAAGATTGAGAAGCCTTTTGTAATCGATGTCGAATCCGAGCGCTTTCGACGTGGCATAGAGATTGGCGCCATCAATGAATAGCGCGACCCGTTCGTTCTGGTAGAAATGCATTCTCGGTGTCCCTGTGCGCTTGCACGTTTTTTGCTTGGTTTTTGGTCACAGTGCGCGAGGGTGAAGCAGGCCGGCTGCCGAATCCGAGTGTTCCGGCCCTCGCTGATGGTTACCGCCCCGTCCGCCGAGATTAGGCTACCTGCTGCCCCGTGGCGAGGTAAAGTTATTCCTGCGGGGAACAAGCTTAGTGTCGCACCGGGCTGAGCAGACTCATCAGCATTGATCCTATCGTGGCTGGTCGACCTCTTGTCGAGTCCCTTGCATCAAGTGCCTGTCTATGGCATTTCAGAACGCGTCGGGTCGGCAGCCTCTGCGCGGCCCGATTGCTGTTGACTTGAAGCGCCACCCGCACCGCGTCTTCGACATTGCGAACGTCGAGGCCCGTCATCGATTGAATAACCAAGGGCCCGGCTGCTTGTTCCTGCCCACCCCAAAGCTCGAGGATTGACCCAGGATGGCTCGCGTCACCGTTGAGGATTGCGTCGACAAGGTTCCGAACCGCTTCGAACTCGTGCTTCTGGCCGCCCACCGGGCCCGGGGCATCGCGAACGGCAGTCCTGTCACCATCGACCAGGAGAACGACAAGAACCCGGTCATCGCGCTGCGCGAGATCGCCGAGCAGGCGATTCCGGCGGACGACATGCGCGAGAGCCTCATTCATTCGATCCAGAAGAACGTCGAGGTGGACGAGCCGGAGGCGGCCGCGGCGCCGGTTCTGGCGATCGAGCGGCGCGCGCCGATCCTCGGCCGCGACGACCAGGCGAGCGATACCCAGGTCGACGTGCTGACCGAGGAGCAGTTGCTGCGCGGCCTGGAGAGCATGACGCCGTCGGAGCCGTCGTCGGTCGGGACCGGGCCGGCCAATCCGCGCGAGCGCGGGCGCTGACGACGACTAGCCTTGCGCGCACCAGGCGCCCTTTTCCATGTTGTCATTCGCCGCGCGCGTGCCTCTCGTGACGGGTATGCCGCGGCGCTATAGTTTTTGTCCGCGGCTTCCCCGAGGACCGACTGGCAGATGATGCGGCAATACGAACTCGTCGAACGGGTTCAGAAGTACGATCCCAAGGCGAACGAGGCGCTCCTCAATCGCGCCTACGTTTACGCCATGAAGGCGCACGGCAACCAGAAGCGCGCCTCGGGCGACCCCTATTTCTCGCATCCTCTCGAAGTCGCAGCGATCCTAACCGATCTGAAGCTCGACGATGCGACGGTCGCAACAGCGTTGCTCCACGACGTCATCGAGGATACGGACGCCACGCGCGCGGAGATCGACCAGCTCTTCGGACCGGAGATCGGAGCGCTCGTCGACGGGCTGACGAAGATCAAGCGGCTCGACCTCGTCTCCAAGCAGACGGAGCAGGCGGAGAACTTCCGCAAGCTCCTGATCGCCATCTCGACCGATATCCGCGTCCTCCTCGTCAAGCTCGCTGATCGCCTGCACAACATGCGAACGCTTGAGCACATGAAGCCGGAGAGCCGCAGGCGCATCTCCGAGGAGACGCTCGACATCTACGCGCCGCTGGCCGGCCGCATGGGCATGCAGGCCATGCGCGACGAGTTGGAAGATCATGCCTTCCGCTGGCTCCATCCGGAGGCCTACAAGGCGGTGACCGACAAGCTCGCCGAGCTGCGCGAGAAGAACGGTGGCCTCGTCGAGGAGATCGAGAGCGCGATGAAGGGCCGGCTCGCGCAGGTGCCGGTCGATGCCGTCGTCTCGGGGCGGGAGAAGAAGCCCTATTCGATCTGGCGCAAGATGAACAACAAGCAGATCTCTCTGGAACAGCTTTCCGATATCTATGCCTTCCGCGTCATCTGTCGCGACATCTCGGAGTGCTATCGCGCGCTCGGCGTCGCGCACACGACCTGGCGCGCGGTGCCGGGGCGGTTCAAGGACTACATCTCGACGCCGAAGCAGAACAACTACCAGTCGATCCATACGACGGTAGTCGGGCCGCGCCATCAGCGCGTCGAGCTGCAGATCCGCACCCAGCTCATGCACCAGGTCGCCGAGTACGGCGTGGCGGCCCACGCGCTCTACAAGGAGATGTCGAAGGGTGCGATGGCCGCCATTTCCACCTCGCCGACGTCGCTCGACGACAAGGAGCACGGGCCCTACGTCTGGCTCAGACGTATGGTGGAGACGCTGCTCGAAGGTTCCAACCCGGAGGAGTTTCTCGAGCACACGAAGCTCGAGCTGTTCCAGGATCAGGTGTTCTGCTTCACGCCGAAGGGCCGCCTCATCGCGCTCCCGCGCGGCGCGACGCCGATCGATTTCGCCTATGCGGTCCACACCGACGTCGGGAATGCCGCGGTCGGCGCCTACGTCAACGGGCGCCACGTGCCGATCGACACCCGGCTCAGGAACGGCGACGAGGTCGAGATCCGCACGTCCAAAGGGCATGTTCCGCCGGCGGCATGGGAAAGCCTGTGCGTTACGGGCCGGGCCCAGAGCGCCATCCGCCGCGCCGCGCGCGAGGCCGTGCGCCGCCAGTACGTCGAGCTCGGGCGCCGCCTGGCGATGGCCGCTTTCGATGCGGCGCACGTCGCCTACTCCGACGACAGCGTCAAGCGCGTGCTCTCGAAGTTCACCCAGAAGTCGCTCGACGAGGTTCTCGCCGCCGTGGCCCGTGGCGAGCTGCCTGCCGCCGACGTCCTCAAGGCCGTCGCTCCTGATGCCGTGCAGGCCGCGTCGGGGTCGAGCGTGCTCGAGAACCCGCTGAAGGGCTGGCTCGACCTCACGAAGGTCGCCGGCTTGCGCGTGCGCTCGCCACGGGCTGGTCTGCCCGGGCAGGTCTCGTCGGGCATCGCGCTCCGCGGGCTCAAGGACGACGTTCCGGTCATCTTCGAGGACGGCGGCGCCGTTCCGGGCGATCGCATCGTTGGCGTTCTGGAGCCCGGCGCCGGCATTCGCATCTTCCAGATCCACTCGCCGCGCCTCAAGGCCTACGAGCATCAGCGCTGGATTGACATGACGTGGGACATCGATCCCGAGAAGCAGGAGCGCTTCCCGGCACTCCTCAGCGTCTCCGCGCCGAACATGCCCGGCACGCTGGCGGTGATCGCGGACGTGATCGGAGAGGCCGGCGGCAACATCGACAACCTGAAGATGATTCGCCGTGCGTCCGATTTCACGGAGCTGCGTATCCAGGTCGAGGTCTTCGATCTCGCCCATCTCAATCGCATCATCGCCGGCTTGAAAGAGACCGCGGTTGTGAACAAGGTCGAGCGCATCTTCGAGTAGACGGCGCTGCGAGCTGCGCCGGGGAGACAGGACATGAAGACAAGCGGGCCTCAGGGCCACGGTGTGGGAGCGTTGCGGCTCGGCGTCAACATCGACCATGTGGCCACGATCCGGAACGCGCGCGGCGGGCGACACCCCGATCCCTTGCGTGCGGCGCATCTTGCGGTAGAGGCCGGCGCCGACGGGATCACGGCTCACCTGCGCGAGGATCGGCGCCACATCTCCGACCGCGACATCGCCCGTCTCAAGTCCGAGCTGACCCGTCCGCTCAACCTTGAGATGGCCGCGACAGAGGAGATGCTGGCGATCGCGCACCGGCACGTGCCGAACGCCTGCTGCCTCGTGCCCGAGCGTCGCGAGGAGCGCACGACGGAAGGCGGCCTCGATGTGGTGCGCGGCGGCATGCAGCTCGAGAAGATCGTCCGCGCGCTGCGGGACGCGGGGATCCGCGTGTCGCTGTTCATCGAGCCCGATCTGCGCGCCATCGAGGCCTCGCAACGTATCGGCGCCGACATCGTCGAATTGCACACCGGACAATACTGCGAGCGCGCGCTGGAGGACGACGCCAGGGGCGTCGCCGCCGAAGTGGAGCGCTTGCAGCGGGCTGCCCGTCTCGCTGGCGAGGCGGGCTTGGAGGTCCATGCCGGCCATGGACTGACCTACAACACGGTGGCGGCCGTGGCTCGCATCCCGCAAATCGTCGAGCTCAACATCGGGCACTTCCTGATCGGCGAGGCGATCTTCGGCGGCATGCACTCGGCGATCCGACACATGCGCGCGCTGATGGACCAGGCCCGGGCCGAGCCACGGCGCCAGGCGGCCGCGCAATGATCATCGGCATCGGCAACGACATCGTCGACATCCGCCGCGTCGAGTCGATGCTCACCCGGTTCGGGGATCGCTTCACCCTTCGCATCTTTACAGAGATCGAGCGTGCCCGGTCGGATGGGCGCGCGGCGCGGGGGGCCTCCTATGCCAAGCGCTTCGCCGCCAAGGAGGCCTGCGCCAAGGCGCTGGGCACGGGCCTTCGGCATGGCGTTTTCTGGCGCGACATGGGCGTGGTGAATCTGCCGTCCGGGCGTCCCACCCTGCACCTGACAGGCGGTGCTGCGGCCCATCTCCTGAAGCTGACGCCCGACGGCTTCGCGGCGAAGATCGACCTCACGATCACGGACGACTATCCGCTTGCGGAAGCCTTTGTTATCATTTCCTGTCTTCCGTCGAAGGAGCCGACGTGAGGCTGAGCGCGCGCCACTGGCTCGGCTAGAGGGCCGAATTGCGCGGATGCATGCGAAAAGGTATAGCGGGCGCCGAGTTGTCGTTTGCCCGGGGACGCCGTCCCGCCGGCGGCACGGGAGAAATCATGGCTTCCAATTCCAAGGCGGGCTCGTCTCGCTATTACGGTCTGCGGGACACGGGCATCGTGGTCCTTCAGGCGCTGGCGATCGCGCTCTTCGTGCGCATCTTCTTCTACCAGCCCTTCAACATTCCGTCGGGCTCGATGAAGGAGACGCTGCTCGTCGGCGACTACCTGTTCGTCTCCAAGCTGTCCTACGGCTACAGCCGCTTTTCGTTCCCGTTCGGCTACGACCTCTTCTCCGGCCGCATCTTCGCCGCCGAGCCCAAGCGCGGCGACGTCGTTGTCTTCAAGCTGCCGCGTGACAACACCACGGACTACATCAAGCGTGTGATCGGCCTGCCCGGCGACGTGATCGAGGTGCGCGGCGGCCAGCTCGTCATCAACGGCACGGCGGTCCCGAAGGTGCGGCTGGGCTCGTTCACCACCGTCGACGACGAGGGCGTCGAGACCGAGATCCCCTCCTTTACCGAAACGCTTCCCAACGGCGTCGCCTACACGGTCCTCGATGCCGAGCCCAACGGCATGTTCGACAACGTCGGGCCTTACAAGGTTCCCGAGGGTCATTTCTTCATGATGGGCGACAACCGGGACAACTCGACCGACAGCCGGGCGCAGCGCGCGGTGGGCTATGTGCCGTTCGAGAACCTCGTGGGGCGCGCGGAGATCATCTTTTTCTCCGCTGCCGTCGACGAGCCCAATGCCTTGCGCTGGACGAGCCCGTGGACATGGCCGTTCGACATCCGCTGGAACCGCTTCTTCAAGCTCGTGCGGTGAGGGAGCGCTCGCGCGTGTTCAAGGTCCGCAAATACAAGGATCTCGAAGTATCGCTCGGCTACAGGTTCAAGAGCCAGGACGCGCTCGAGCGCGCGCTCACGCACGCGAGCGTGCGCGGCGGCAAGAGCGCGCTCGCCGACAACGAGCGGCTGGAGTTCGTCGGCGACCGGGTGCTCGGCCTTGCGATCGCGGGCTTTCTCAACGCCACGTTTCCCGCCGCAAAGGAGGGCGAGCTGGCGCGCCGCTACAACAGCCTGGTGCGTGGGGAGACCTGCGCCCGCGTCGGTCGCGATCTTGGTCTCGGGCCGCGGCTCATCCTGTCGGACGCGGAAGCCTTGAGCGGCGGACGCGACAAGGACACCATCCTGGCGGACGCGGTGGAGGCCGTTCTGGGCGCCATCTATGTCGAAGCCGGTTTTGATGCGGCGCGGGATGTGGTGCTGAAGCTGTGGGCGCCTCTGCTCACGGAGCAACGCCCCGAGATGAGCGCGGACCCCAAGACCGCATTGCAGGAATGGGCGCAGGGCCGGGGCCTTGCCTTGCCGCAGTATTCCGTCGTCTCGCGTGCCGGTCCCGACCATGCGCCGCTCTTCACCGCGGAGGTGCGCATCAAGTCGCTGGACCCGGCCCGCGGCGAAGGCGCGTCGAAAAGGCTCGCCGAGCAGGCGGCCGCGGCAAGCCTCCTCGAGCGCGAAGGCGTGATGGTACGGAGCGGCAATGTCTGACAGCCCGCAGACGCCGCCCGTCCCCGACGCCGCCTCGCAGCGGTGCGGCTTCATCGCCGTCATCGGCGCGCCGAACTCCGGCAAGTCGACCCTCGTCAACGCGTTCGTCGGCGCCAAGGTCACGATCGTCTCGCACAAGGTGCAGACGACGCGCGTGCCCGTGCGCGGCATTGCCATCGAAGGCGCAAGCCAGCTCGTCTTCATCGACACGCCCGGCATCTTCCGGCCGAAGCGCCGCCTCGACCGCGCCATGGTCGAAGCCGCGTGGGGCGGGGCGCATGACGCGGACATCGTCCTCCTGCTGGTCGATGCCGCCAAGGGGATCGACGAGGATCTGGAGCGCATCCTCGACAAGCTGAAGGACGCGCCGCATCCCAAGATCCTGGTCCTCAACAAGGTCGACCGGGTGGCCGACAAGGACCGCCTCCTGCCGCTGATCGCGCGGCTTTCCGAGCGGCACGCTTTCGATCGCGTCTTCCTCGTCTCGGCGCTCGACGGCAACGGCGTCGCTGATCTGAAGAGCTATCTGGCCGAGCGCATGCCCGCCGGGCCGTGGCACTACCCGGAAGACGAGATCTCGGATGCGCCGCTGCGGCTCCTTGCCGCCGAGCTCACCCGCGAGAAGATCTACCAGTACCTGCACGAGGAGCTGCCTTACGCGACGACGGTCGAGACGACGGACTGGAAGACGTTCAAGAACGGCTCGGTGCGCATCGAGCAGACGATCTATGTCGAGCGTTCCAGCCAGAAGAGCATCGTTCTGGGCAAGGGCGGGCAGACGATCAAGAAGATCTCCAGCCAGTCGCGAGCCGAGCTGGCGAAGATCCTGGAGCACGATGTCCACCTCTTCCTGTTCGTGAAAGTGCGCGAGAACTGGGGCAGCGATCCGGAGCGCTACCGCGAGATGGGCCTCGATTTCCCGAAGGACTGAGAGAGCCTTGCTGCTCCGCTTGCGCACACGGGGGATTGCCCGCTAAGGCTCGCGGATGGAGTGGAGCGACGAAGCCATCATCCTCAGCGTGAAGGCGCACGGCGAGACCGCTGCCGTGGTGGAGCTCTTCACGCGCTCGCACGGCCGCCATTCCGGGCTCGTCCACGGCGGCCGCTCGCGCAAGGCGCGCCCGACGCTGCAGATGGGCAACCATGTCGATGCCATCTGGAAGGCGCGGCTCGCCGAGCACCTGGGGCACATGTCGGTCGAGCTGAGGCGCGGCTACGCGGCTCTAGCCATGGAGGACCCCGCCGCGCTCGCGGGGCTCACCTCCATGTGCGCCCTGGCGCGCCTGCTGCCGGAGCGCGATCCCCATCCGGCGCTCTATGAGGTGACTCTGTTCGTCCTTGGCTTCCTCGACGATGCGACGGTCTGGCCGGCGCTGATGGTGCGCTGGGAGCTGGTGCTGCTGCAGGAACTGGGGTTCGGCCTCGACCTCAAGGCCTGCGCGGCCACCGGCGTCAACGACCAGTTGATCTACGTCTCGCCGAAGTCGGGCCGCGCGGTCTCGGCGTCCGCCGGCGAGCCCTACAAGGACCGCATGCTGGCGCTGCCGGGCTTCCTCACCTCCGCCCGCGACCGGCACGCGACGCGGGAGGATGTGGCCGCCGGGCTCGCGCTCACCGGATACTTTCTGGAGCAGCGCATTCTCGCGCCGCGCGGGGAACGGCTGCCGGAATCGCGCGGGCGCATCCTGACCCATGTCGGGGAGTGAGCGCTATTTCACCTTGAGCCGTTTCGACAGCTCGATCTTGATGCCGTTCCTGCCATCGCCTTTCAGTGTGTAGACGGTATCGTCGGCCGCCTCGTAGCGGGCTGCCACCTCGGCCGTTCCCGCCTTGACGAACTGGAGCGGCTCGGGAAGGCACCCCGTATGCCGGACCGACATGCTGGGGCTGATGCTGTGCTCGTCGCCGCCGAGCGTATAGGTGACGGGCACGTTCGAGACGTTGGAGATCTGGAAGGTGTAGCTCAAGGACTTCGGCCGTCCGAAGACCTGCACTGAGATGTATTTCGACCGGTCGGGCGAGGCGGCGACGCCGACGCCGATCTCGGTGAAGTGGGGCGCCAGCATGTTCTCCCGGTGCGGCGGCGAGTTGATCCATCCCTCGACGGCCTCGCGGGCGAGATCGCGCGTGGCAAACCCCTCGCTGCTGCCGTTGAGCGACAGGTTCTCGCCGACCGAGCACCACGTGTAGCCGGAGGCTGCCACGCGCTGGCCGATGTCGCGGCTGTCGGCCGTGTGCGAGAACAGGCCGGTGCGGGCGAGATAGGCCGCATACTCCCGCGCGGCCTTGCCGAGCGGCGCGCTGGCCCGCACGTCGTTCAGATTGTGCTCGCGCCGGACGGCGTTCGTCATCTCGATCACCGCCAGCTCGACGGCGGGAAGCTCGGGCACGGGCATCGGGCGGATTGCTCTTCGAGGTTGCGGACCAAGCCTGGCACGCCCTCAGAATACCGGCAAAAAACGGCCGGAACGAGGGGGGACCGAGGGGATGTGGCGGCCGGGCACTTGAGGGGGGCGGCCGGGTCCAGTAACCCATGCCCCATGACCAAGCAAACGATTCCTCCCGCCGGCGCCGGCCCCATCGAGCCCGTCAACCTCAAGGACGCCCTCGAGGAGCGCTACCTCGCCTATGCGCTCTCGACGATCATGCACCGGGCGCTGCCCGACGTGCGCGACGGGCTGAAGCCAGTCCACCGGCGCATCCTCTATGCCATGCGGCAGCTCGGCCTCGATCCCGACGGCGGCTACCGCAAGTGCGCCAAGATCGTCGGCGAGACGATGGGCAACTATCATCCCCACGGCAACCAGGCGATCTACGACGCGCTCGCCCGCCTCGCGCAGGATTTCGCGGTCCGCTATCCGCTGGTGGACGGCCAGGGCAACTTCGGCAACATCGACGGCGACAATCCGGCGGCCGATCGCTACACGGAAGCGCGCCTCACGCCGGTGGCGGCCGACCTGCTCGACGGCATCGACGAGGACACGGTCGAGTTCCGCCCCAACTACGACGGCCGCGAGCAGGAGCCGTCGGTCCTGCCGGCCGCCTTTCCCAATCTGCTCGCCAACGGATCGGCCGGCATCGCGGTCGGGATGGCGACGAACATTCCCCCTCACAACGTCGATGAGCTCTGTGCCGCGCTGCTGCATCTCATCAAGCACCCGAACGCCACCGTGGAGAAGCTCGTCGAGTTCGTGCCGGGTCCCGATTTCCCGACCGGCGGCGTCATCGTCGAGCCGCGGGCCGACATCCTGGAGGCTTATCGCACGGGCCGCGGCGGCTTCCGTCTGCGCGCCAAGTGGGTGAAGGAGGAGACGGGTCGCGGCGGCTACCAGATCGTCGTCACGGAGATCCCCTACCAGGTTCAGAAGGCGAAGCTCGTCGAGAAGATCGCCGAGCTGATGACCGAGAAGAAGCTGCCGCTGCTCGGCGACATCCGCGACGAGAGCGCAGAGGAAGTCCGTCTCGTGCTCGAGCCGAAGTCGCGCACGATCGATCCCCTCCTGCTTATGGAGAGCCTGTTCCGCTCAACCGAGCTGGAGATCCGCTTCGGCCTCAACATGAACGTGCTGTCGGCCGGGCAGATCCCCAATGTGCTCGGCCTCAAGGACGTGCTGAAGCAATGGCTCGAGCACCGCGTCGAGGTGCTCGTGCGCCGCTCCGAGCATCGGCTGAGAAAGATCGAGCATCGTCTCGAGGTGCTCGACGGCTACCTCGTCGCCTACCTCAACATCGACGAGATGATCCGCATCGTCCGCTTCGAGGACGATCCCAAGGCGAAGCTGATCTCGAGGTTCAAGCTCACCGACGTGCAGGCCGACGCGATCCTGAACCTGCGGCTGAAAAGCCTGTCGAAGCTCGAGGAGGTCGAGATCCGGGCCGAGCACGACAAGCTGTCGAAAGAGCGGCGTGAGCTGAAGCAGCTCCTGAAGTCGGACGAATTGCAGTGGGAGCGCATCGCCGAGGAGGTGAAATCGACCCGCGAGCGCTACGCGAAGAAGACGGAGATCGGGCGCCGGCGGTCCTCCTTCGCCGATGCGCCAGATATCGCGGTCGATCTCGACGAGGCGCTGACGGAGAAGGAGCCGATCACCGTCATTCTGTCGGAGAAGGGCTGGATCCGCGCCATGAAGGGGCATCAGGACGACGTGTCCAAGCTCGACTTCAAGCAGGGCGATGGCCTGAAGCGCGCGGTCAAGGCCATGACGACGGACAGGCTCATTCTGTTTGCGACCAACGGGCGCTTTTTCACGCTCGATGCCGGCCAGCTTCCCGGCGGCCGCGGCCACGGCGAGCCCGTGCGCCTCATGGTCGACCTGGAGGAGAACCACGACTTCGTCGAGCTCTTCGTTCACGATCCCGCGCGCAAGCTGATCGTGGCCTCGAGCGGCGGCTATGGCTTCCTCGTGCCGGAGGAGGAGGTCGTCGCCGCCACGCGCAAGGGCAAGCAGATTCTCAACGTGGCCGACGACGAGGAAGCCGCCGTCGTCGTGCCCGCCGACGGCGACATGGTCGCCACCATCGGCGAGAACCGCAAGCTGCTCGTCTTCAAGCTCGAGGACGTCAACGAGATGGCGCGCGGCAAGGGCACGATCCTGCAGCGCTTCAAGGACGGCGGCCTGTCCGACGTGCGCGTGTTCAGCAAGAAGGACGGCCTCTCCTGGCTCGACAGTGCGGGGCGCACCTTTACGTTGCCGTGGAGCGATCTGAAGGACTGGGCGGGCGAGCGGGCCCAGGCCGGCCACATGGCGCCGAAGGGATTCCCGCGCTCGAACAAATTCGGACCGGCGTTCTAAGCGGCCGCGGCGAGCGTGCCTTGAATGCACGGGTGCGAGCGATGTTTGCGGCTTTGCAGGGCGCTGCACTTGCCACGGGCCGGGGGGATCGCTACCAAACGGACATGGTTCGATCCGCGGGTCATCGGGCAGCGAAATGGCGGGGCGTGGCGGCGTGCATCGCACTGGCCGGGCCGATCGCCGTGCCCACCGCCCCGAGCGCCGAGGAGTCTCCGGCTGCTCCGCCTCCGGCGGGCCCTCCGGCCGCAGCCACCGCGCCTGCAGCTCCCGCCGGCTGCACCCGCAAGGATTTCGAGACCGTCGTCGATCAGGCGGCAAGCACACTGCGCGAGCTCAATATCCAGAACCGGCCGCGCTTTCAGGAGAAGCTGCGCCAGTTGAAGGATCGGCGCGCCTGGACGGAGGACCAGTTCCTGGCCGAGGCGGCCCCGTTCGTGAAGGACCCCGAGATCGATACCTTCGACCGCAAGACGAGCGAGCTCCTCGGGCGGATCGCATCCTTGGGAGACGAGGGGACCGCTGCGGCGACGCCGGACTGCGGCCTGTATCAGGCCCTGCGCGGCCACATGACCACTCTGGTAGAGACCCAGACCGCCAAGTGGAGCTACATGTTCCGCAAGATCGATACGGAGCTTGCGCGGTAGGCGAGGCTCACGCGCGCTCCCATCCCCCCGGACCCAGGCGCTCCTGCGGCAGGAAGCGGGTCTTGTAGTTCATCTTGCGCGAGCCCTCGATCCAGTAGCCGAGGTAGACGTAGGGGAGGCCCAGGCTCTTGGCGTGGGCGATCGTCTCGAGGATCATGTAGGTGCCGAGACCGCGCCGGATCTCGGTCGGCTCGTAGAACGAATAGACCATCGAGATCCCGTCCGAGAGCCGGTCGCACAGGGCTGCGGCCGCAAGCGGCCAACTATTGGGCTCGGAGGACAGCGCGCCGTCGGCCGGCTTCACGCGATATTCGGTGATCGACGTCTCGATGACGCTCTCCTCCACCATCAGCGCGTAGTCGAGCGCGCTCATGTCGGCCATGCCGCCGTCGGCGTGGCGAGCGTCGATGTAGCGGCGGAAGAGGCTGAACTGCTCGGACGTCGGCTGCGCAGGCCTGCGTCGCGCCTGGATGTCGATGTTGTCGCTTGTCACGCGGCGCATGGACCCGGAGGGCACGAACTCGTCGACGACGACCCTGACCGACACGCAGGCATGGCACCCCTCGCAATAGGGCATGTAGGCGATGTTCTGGCTGCGGCGGAAGCCGCCGCGCAGAAGATTGTCCACGAGCTGGGGCTGCTTGTCGGGCGTCAGGTGGGTGAACAGCTTGCGTTCGAGCTTGCCCGAAAGGTAGGGACAGGGTTGCGCGGCGGTGACGTAGAACTCGGGGAAGTGCTTTCGCTGCTCGCTCATCGACCTTGTCCCTCGCGGCCTACCGGCGTTGCGCCGGACGAGATCCGACCGCGCGGTGCGTCGCCCGTTTCCGTTTGGATTGCGGCCGCATGATGATACGTGAGACGGCCGTACGATCAAGCGCGGCGGCGAAACCCCTCATTGCAAGGACGTTCCGTCTTCACTCGTCGTGGCGGTCCATGAGCCCGGCGGCGGCCGGGGGCGGAGCCGAGGAGCGGCGCGGCGGGGTGCGGGAGGTGCCGGACGTGGTCGCCGGGCCGGCCCCAGCCGGAGGCAGCGTCCCGCTGCGGCGCTCGCGGGGCGAACCGGAGGCATCAGCAACCGGTCCGGGCAACGGGGCGGAGGGTGCATCGATGTTGCGGACGCCTGCGCCGGCGGAGGCGCGCCCGAGCAGGAAGCCGACGTATCCCGCCGCCAGCGCGACGACGATTAACTGAATGAATTCGGCGGTCGGCATGGCAATCCCTTGCTCGCTCGGTCCCAATCCGGCGCGGTACGCCGCGTCGGTCGCAGGGTAGCCGGAACGGCCGTCGTCGGAAAGGCCGTCGCGGGCGGCGCGTGCCGTTCTCCCGTTGCGCGGCGCACCTCAGCGGGTCATCTCGCCGGGTGCGGCGGCGGGCTCCAAGGCGGGATCGATGGAAGCGTGGGTCAACCAGGCCAGGCTGCCGACACCCAATGCCAGAATGAGCATGCCGATGAGCGCCCGGCGCATCATCCACGTCCGATCGAACGGCGAACGCGGCGCGACCGCGGCGGCGTCGCCGCCGGAGCCATGAAACTGAACCGTCATGCGCGTGAAATCCCCAGGATCCGCGAGGCCACGGAGGCGTTGGTGCTTATGATGTCTTGATGGCGTGCGCTGGCGTTGGCGTTCGTCGCTTGCGTTCGTTGCCTTCGTGCCAGCCACCGGCGCGGGCCTCTGGAAGGTTCGGGCCGATCGCGCGAATGGAACGCACGATGGCTGGCCCGGCCCATTCCACAAGGCCTGCGCGCGGAGCCGGAAAGCCCCCGTGCCAAAATCATTGGAAGAGGCGGCCACGAGGGTCAAGCGGCAGCGGCTGGTATAACTCTTTCTCGAAGGCTGCGTGGTGCACGCATGACACGCTCGCCGCAGCGAGCTGCCGCCGGATGAATGCGACGGGCGCTGAAAAACGCATCTGCTTCTCGGCCGTGCCTAGGCGCGCAACCGTCGCCCGAACACCAGGATCGCTGTCAGCGGCACGACCACGCCGAGCACAACGACGGTCACGACCAGCGCCGGAAGCTCGTCATAGTGGCCTCGCTCCACGAGGAAGATCCAATTCAGATACTTGGTGGCGAGCTGGCCGGCGATGAGAGCGAGGTTCAGGAACGAGGCCATGAGCGCGAACCAGACGGCGCGCTTGGACGGCGGTGCGTAGATTGCGATCAGCGTCAGCAGCGGCACCATGCTGAGCTGCGCCAGCGGAGAGGCGGCCGCCGCGTCGATGATGGCGATCGTGCGCGCGCCAAACCCCAGGTGCTCGGCCGTCCAAAGATCGACGCGGAAGACGAGGAGGAGGGTCGGGATCGACAGGATGCCGCCGAGGATCGTAAGCCAGAGCAGGACGCGCGCCACCGGCACCCGCGTGATGGCGTCGGACAGGAGCCAGGCCGCGACGAGCGCGATGGCCGCGCCGATCTGGCCGAGGACGCCGTAGAACGCCTCGTCGAAGCCGAGCACGTCGATGGTGAACCAGCGGAATCCTTCCCCGACGCCCGGCGTCGCGCGGAAGAAGAAGATGATGAGCGCCGCGTAGAGGATCGTCATCCGCGTCTGATGCGGAATATCGGCTGTGACGCGCGCCAGCATCGTGACGATGACCATGAGGGACAGAACGAAGGTCATCTCCTGCGCGTACGGCACCTCATTGACGGCAATCAGCAGGATCGTCGCGCCGAAGGCGAGGCCGCCGCCCAGGATGCGCCAGTCGGTCGGCCGGCTCTCCGAGCTCTCGAGCTTCACGAACAGCGCGCCGCTCGCCGAGACGAGCGGGACGGCAAGGCCGATGAGGAAGACGCTTTCGTAGGCCATGCGGTGGGCGAGCCATCCGGCGAGTCCCGCAACGGAGAGGGCGCCGAAGGAGAGGGCGAGGCGGCCGAGGATCTGGACCATGCCCAGATCGTGGTCGACCTCAGACTGCGGCCGCGGGGTCCCGTCGGCATGCGTGCGGCTGACGACCTCCGTGCTCATGGCGTCCGCCACCACGTCCTGCAGCACGACGCCGATCACGGTCACGATCTGGGCAATGATGTAGAGCTCTTCGGGTGGCGCGAACGTCAGCCATTTCCCGGCCGCCCCGGCGAGCAGCAAAAGACCCGTGGCGATCAGGCTCGCGCCGAGAAAGACGTATCCGCGCCGCCGCGAGCCGAGCAGCGGCACGGTGTCGACGAGCTCGCCGAACACCATCTTCACCGCCCAGGGCAGCGTCAGCCAGACGCCGAGATGCGCGAGGGCGGCCGGCGACAGCGTCAGCTCCTTCTTCACCCAGAAGCTGTCGGCCACGGCGATGATGCCGAGCGCGCCGTAAGCGAAGTAGACCATCAGCAGCGGCAGATATTGAATGCGGAAGGCCCGGACGGGGGCCAGCACCGAGCGCGTCAGAAGCTCGATCACGCGGTCGGCGAAGGACTGGGGAAGGACGGTCTGGCTCATGAGGTCCGCGGCTGGGAAGAAGGAGGGCGGGGGGCGTTCGTGTCTCTCAAAGCAGCGGTCTTGCCTCGCGCGCCATTTCGAGCGTGGCGGCGTAATCGACCTTGCCCGATCCGAGGATCGGGATCTGCTGTGTCACCAGGATGGCCTTCGGCACCCACAGCTCCGCGATCCCCTCCTCGCGCGCATGGGCGGCCAGCTCCGCCTTGTCGGCATCCGGCCTGTCGGTCACGAGTACGAGGCTTTCGCCCCGGCGCGGATCGGGCAGCGAGACGCAGACGTGGGTATGCTCCGGCCACAGACCCGAGGCCAGCGCCTCGACCGCCGCGAGGGACACCATCTCGCCGCCGATCTTGGCGAAGCGCTTCGCCCGGCCGCGGATGACGACGAAGCCGTCCTCGATGCTGACGATGTCGCCCGTGTCGTGCCAGCCGCCGGGAGGCGGCACCAGGCGGCCCGGCGCATCGGGCAGGATGTAGCCTGCCATGACGTTGGGTCCACGCACATGCAGCCGCCCGCCTTCGACGATCCCGTCGACCGGCTCCAGATGCACCTCGATGCCGGGCAGCACGCGTCCGACGCTGCCGTGGCGGTTGGCGCCGGGAAGATTGCAGGCGATGACCGGCGCGCACTCCGTTGCGCCGTAGCCCTCCAGGATCTCGGTTCCGCTGCGTCCCCACAGGCGCCGTGTCGTCTCCTTCACGCGCTCCGCGCCGGAGACGACGTAGCGCAGGCTGTCGTGATCGCCCTCCTCGGAGGCGCGCGCATAGCCCTGCAGGAAGGTGTCCGTCGACAAGAGCAGCGTGGCCTTGGTCGCGCGGATGAGCTTCGGGACCTGCTTGTAGTGGAGGGGGCTCGGATAGAGCACGGTCTTCATGCCGTTCAGCAGCGGCATCAGCGTTCCGGCGGTCAGGCCGAACGAGTGGAACATCGGCAGGGGATTGATCGCGATGTCCGACGCGGAGATAACGCCGTCGGCGTGGCTGAAGATCTGGCTGGCGTTGGCGACGAGGTTGGCGTTCGTCAGCGCCACGCCCTTGGGCACGCCTTCGGTGCCCGAGGTGAAGAGGATCACGGCCGTGTCGTCCGGGCGCGGCCGCTCGCGTCCTAGGGGTAAGCCGGGCAGCAGGGATGCGAGCACGCCGGCGGCCTTTTCCATGCCGCCGATCTCCTTGCGCACGTCCTCCAGATAGACGATGCGGACAGTGCGCCCCGTGGCCCATTCCGTGGCAGCCACTGCCTCGACCACGTCCTCGAGCTTGGCCGCTTCCACGAACCGGCGGGACGTGACGACAACGGGGAGCGGCCCGGTCCGCGCGGCCGACACGATGTTGCGCGCGCCGGCGGTGAAGTTCAAAAAACCCACCGTGCGGCCAAAGGCATTGAGACCGAACAGCGCGACGACGGCGGCGGTGACGTTCGGCAGCATGAGGCCGGTCGCCTCGCGGGGCACCGTCTCCGCCTTCAGCCGCCGGCCGAGGACGAGTGCGCCGAGGATGAGGCGCTTGTAGGTCAGCGTCTGCCGGTCCGCATCCTCCAGGACGACCTTGCCGCCCCCGTGCTGCCGGGCGGCCGAACGCAGCGCGTCGAACAGGGTCGTGCGGCTGATTGCGGGATCGAAAGCGGTGGGCATGGGCTCGCTGCGCGATGGTCGGCCCCGTGGTTGGACACCAAACGCAGCGCCGAGGCAACGGGTGTGCTTACATGAATGCCGCGAACGGATCCCGGCCTGCGCCGAGATGACGGCGGCGGGCAGAAGGACCGCGCAAGTCCGTTGGCAGGGAATGACGTGGGGCAGAGGCGCGCTCCGCTCTCCCCCACCGTCACCCCCGCGAAGGCGGGGGCCTGCGCATGCCTCAGATGGAGCGCATCCGAAGGAGCTTGCGCGGATCCCGGCCTTCGCCGGGATGACGTCGGCGGGGCGGCAAGGACCGCGCAAGTCCGTTGGCAGGGAATGACGTGGGGCAGAGGCGCGCTCCGCTCTCCCCCACCGTCACCCCCGCGAAGGCGGGGGCCTGCGCATGCCTCAGATGGAGCGCATCCGAAGGAGCTTGCGCGGATCCCGGCCTTCGCCGGGATGACGTCAAGGGGGGGGTATGCACCGCACCCTCGATGGTGCGCCGTTCCGCATCGTTCCTGGCCCCGGTGGATTTCTGCAATTGCGTAAAATTGCAGCTTTTGGCTTTACCGGCTCGAAGGACGCATTCGCTAGATTGGGCTTACCCTTCGTTAACGGAGCCGGGAATGCGAGCTCAGCCAGGCACGTTCGTGAGAGCGCCCGCATCGACGCGCAACGTCGGTCAGCCAACGTCCGCTCCACGTCGGTCCGTGCGACAGGCCGCCGCCCGGTTCGCCGGCGACGAGCGCGGCGTGACCGCGGTCATTTTCAGCATCGTCTTCGCGGTCCTCTTCTTCGTCGTGGCGCTGGCGATCGACTACACGGCCGCCACGCAGGAGCAGGCCCGCCAGCAGTCCGCGGTCGACGCGGCGGCGCTGGCCGCGTCCCACTACCTCGGTTTGGAAAACCAGGACGTGGACGGCCCCGATGCCGCGCAGAAGTTCTTCAAGGAGAACATGGGGCCGGGCAGCACGGCCGAGATCGCCGTCGCGCTCGACGGCGAGGCCGGCACGATCGCGGCCGTCGCCGACAACAAGTATCTGACCAAGCTCCTGAAGGCGGTCCTTCCGGTCAACATGCGCCGCGAGACCCTCGATGTCGGAGCGGCGAGCACCGTGGTCAAGGGCGACCGCATCGAGGTGGCGTTCGCGCTCGACAACTCGACCTCCATGGCGGGCCGGAAGATCGAGGCCCTGCGGCAGGCCACGCACGATGCCATCGGCATCCTGTTCGCCGGCGCCAAGCGTGACGGCGACGTCATGATCGGCTTGGTGCCCTTTGCCGCCAGCGTCAACGTGGGGGCGGCCAATGCGGCCGCGAACTGGATCTACAAAGGACCGGAATCGAACCTGCGCTATCCCGTGTTCGCCGACGGCGGGTCGAAGTCCCGCTTCGACATTCTCGCCGAGCTTGCCGGCAATCGGACCTGGGGCGGCTGCGTCGAGGCCCGCCCCGCCCCCTACGACAGCAACGATACGATCCCGGACGCGGACGACACCGATACCATGTTCGTGCCCATGTTCGCGCCCGACGAGCCCAGCGACTACAACGCGGAGGCAGCCGGGTACGAAGACGACGACTATCCCAACAACTATCTGAACGATTTCGGCGGCACGTGCCCGACGCCGGAGCAGGTCTGCATCTCGTGGCGGACGCGCAACGGCGTGAAGTCCTGCCGCGAGTATGGCCCAAAGCCGCTCCCCGTCGTCGAGGCGCAGGCGCGAAGCTGCAAGTACAAGAACGCGTCCGTCGGGTCGTCCGAGGGACCGGCCGTCGGTCCCAACCAATCCTGCACCACGCCTGCGATCCTGCCGCTGACGTCGAGCCGCAGCACCCTGGAGACCAAGGTCAACGCGCTCGTCGCCAACGGCTATACCAACGTGGCGGAGGGCGCGGCATGGGCTTGGCGCGTGCTTTCGCCGACGGCGCCGTTCGTGGAGGGCCGCTCGTATGGGGACCGCAGCAACAAGAAGATCATGATCGTCATGACCGACGGCGACAACCGCGTGCTGGCGGCCCCCCAGCACAACAAATCGGTCTATGCGGCCTACGGCTACGGGTCGCAGGACCGCCTTGGCGCCACCTATACGGAGGCCGGGTACATGTACGGCGTCAACGACAAGACGCTCGCAGCCTGCTCCAACGCCAAGGATGCGGGTGTCACGGTCTTCACCGTGGCCTTCGGCACGGAGATCACGGCCACGGGCCTCAGCCTTTTGCGGGACTGCGCCTCCTCGCCCGGCCACGCGTTCATCGCCTCCAACGAGGTCGCGCTCGTCAACACGTTCCAGAACATTGCCCGCAAGATCTCCAAGCTGCGCGTCGCGATGTGAGGCAAAGGCGCTGATCTTTCTTCGAAAATCTCTGTCGTCGATCTGAAAGGGCGGTCGGGCGCGCGCCCCGCGTCAAAGCGCACAACCTGTGCGCATCGTGTGCGGCGGGGCGACGATGCCACAACCGGCGGGCGCGACCTGTGGCGCTCGTGAACGAAATTCGGGACATTCCGGCTGTCGCGATGCCGATCCCGCGTTGCGCCGTCCCAGTCGCGGACGCTTCTTGTGCCTGTCGCGTTGCTTTCCTGCGCATCCCGCCGTCGCCCGGCCTGGGCTGATGGTCCGCCGCGCCACCCGGCGCGGCCGCGCTGTGTGTCGCGTTGGCGTTCCAAGAGACGATGATTTGCGTTCAAGGGGGGCGCGCTGCGGCCGAGAGGCGGAGCGCGGAGTGGCATGCCGTCAATCGAGTTCCTGCGCCGTATCGTGCTGTGCGTCGTGACCGGAGCGGGCGTGAGCCTCGCCTCCGCCATCGCCGCGCACGCGGGCGGAGACGCCGTGGCCGGCCGTGCCGGCGCCGCGTTCGACCCCATCCACCGGTCGGAGATCGTCCTGCCGCCGAGTGACGGCCGCAGCATCGAGCGCAAGATCACGATCGGCCTCGACAAGTCCGTCCTCGTGGACGTGCCGGAAGATCTCTCCAACGTGCTCGTCTCCAACCCGGAGATCGTCGATGCCGTCGTGCAGACCTCGCGGCAGGTCTATCTGCTGGCCAAGGCGGTGGGCGAGGCCAATGCGTTCCTGGTGGCACCCGACGGGCGGCGCCTCGCGGTCTTGGAGATCACCGTCAACCGCGACCTGACAGCGCTCAACGATACGCTGGCGCGCCTGCTGCCCGGCTCCAAGATCCGCGCAGAGATGATGGGCGACACCGTCGTTCTCGCGGGCTCGGTGATGAATCCGGTCGATGCCAACCGCGCGGCTGATCTCGCGTCGCGGATGGTGAAGTCGAAGGACAAGGTGGTCAACATGCTCGCCACCGACGCCAAGGAGCAGGTGCTGCTGAAGGTGCAGGTCGCGGAGATGCATCGCGACGGCCTGCGGCGCATCGGCGTCGATCTGCCGGGAGCCGTCGTGCAGGCCGGCAACTTCACCTTCACGAAGGTCCTACAGAACGCCTTCCCCATCACGAGCCCGCTGGTTCCGGCCGCGATCGCCACAGGCGTCGCGACGCCGCCCATCGCGGCGGCAGGCTCGGCGCTGCAGTCGACGTGGTCGTCGGGGGGGGACAGCGTCACGGCCATGATCCAGGCGCTCGAGCGCACGGGCGTGCTGCGGACGCTCGCCGAGCCGACGCTGACGGCGATGTCGGGCGAGACGGCGAAGTTCCTCGCCGGCGGCGAGTTCCCGGTGCCCGTGTCGCAGAACGAGAACACGATCTCCGTCGAGTGGAAGCAGTTCGGCGTCAACGTCGCCTTCAAGCCCGTCGTCCTGACCGAGGGCCGCATCAGCCTCACGATCTCCGCGGAGGTGAGCGAGATCTCGACGGAGGGCTCGGTCCAGCTCGACACGATCTCGCTGCCCGGACTCAAGGTCCGCCGGGCCGAGACGACGCTCGAGATGCCGAGCGGCGCCACCCTCGCGATGGCCGGCCTCCTGTCGGACGAGACCCGCCAGAGCGTCGAGGGCACGCCGGCGCTCAAAAACCTGCCTGTTCTCGGCGCGCTGTTCCGCTCCAACGACTTCCGCAAGCGCGAGACGGAGCTCGTGATCCTGGTCACGCCTTACATCGCCACTCACACGGCCCCTGCCGAGATTGCCCGGCCGACCGACGGCTTTGCGCCGCAGAGCGAGCTCAAGGAGCTGTTCTTCGGCAACATCAACCGTGTCTACGGCTACGGCGACGACCCCGCCAACCATCGCTATCGCGGCGATTACGGCTACATGATCGAATATCCGGGAGTGAAGGGATGACGCGTCTTACGAAGGGCTCGCCCAACAGGACCGGAGTGTTGCACGCTGCGGCACGCCGCCGTTCCGTGCCCATCGGTGTCGCCGCGCTCGTCGCGCTCGCCGTTGGCACTGCCGCCTGTACGCGCCTCGACGACGAGACGGCGGTCGCGCTGAGCGAGCCTCCGCTCCGGCACCCGATCGGCTACACGCCGCACGTTGAGGCGCTGCTCGTGGAGGTCCCCGGTGGCGGCGGCCTCAGCGCCGGCCAGGAGGCCGACGTCTGGCGTTTCGTCGATCGCTACAAGAAGGAAGGCACAGGGCCGCTGCGGCTGTCCGCCCCCAGGTCCGCCGGCGGCTACCTTGCGGCCTCGCGGTCCGTGCGCGAGGTGGAAAGCATCCTGCACGAGGCGGGTATCGATCCCGATGCGGTCGAGGTCGGACGCCATGGCGGCGGCGCGCGCGTCGGATCCGCGCTGAAGCTCGCCTACGAGCGGCCGGTGGCCATCCCGCCCCAGTGCCGCAACTGGTCCACCGACCTCGGCGAGAACCGCGAGCGCCTGCCCTACAACGACTTCGGCTGCGCCACGCAGCGCAATCTCGCGCTGACGGTCGCCAACGCCCGCGACATGCAGGTGCCGCAGGAGGAGACCCCGCGGTCGTCCGAGCGCCGGAGCGCCACGTGGGACGACTACAAGGGCTCGGCGGGCGGCGGCGGGGGCTCGGCGGCACCGGCTGCCGCGCCCGCAGCCGCCGGCGCGGCGCCGGCCGTGCGCTGACCGTCGTACCTCGGGCGGGAGCCGCTCACGACCGAATGCGGTGTCTGCGACGCCTTTTGCGCTGGATCCCCGGACCGCGCTCGCGGCGCTCACGCGTTCGAGGATGACGTAGCGCAGGGTGGCGACCGTCGAGACGACGACCGTCCTGTGCCCCGCGCGCAACCTTGCCTCCCGCGAACGTCATCCTCGGCCAAGGAAGCATCGCGACCGCCGGCCGGGGATCGAGCGTCAGACTGGCGCCGCAGGCGCTCACGACCGAATGCGGTGTCGCCGGACGGCCCGGTCGTGCGCATTGCCATCCCGGGCGCGGGCCGCCTATAGGAAGGCGCCCCGGGCCGGCCGGGGTTCGGGACCCGCACGCCGCGATGGATGCACCTTGCACGCATGAGGCTCTGAGCAGCAGGACGCGGCGCACGGTCGCCGCCGTCGCGGCGCTCAATTTCGGCTATTTCTTCGTCGAGTTCGCGATCGCGGCGGCCATCGCGTCGGTCGCGCTGTTCGCCGACAGCATCGACTTTCTCGAAGACGCTGCGATCAACGTTCTTGTCCTCGTCGCCCTCAGCTGGACGGCCGCGCGGCGCCGCCTGGTCGGTCTCGCGCTCGCCGGCATCCTGCTCGTGCCGGGGCTTGCCGCGCTCTACACCGCCTGGGAGAAGCTGGCAGACCCCGCCATCGCCGATCCCGTCATGCTGACGCTGGCGGGCGCCGGCGCGCTGGCGGTCAATGCGGTCTGCGCGCTGCTGCTTGCCCGCGTGCGCAGCCATGGCGGGAGCCTGACGCGCGCGGCCTTCCTGTCGGCCCGCAATGACGTCGCCGCGAACGTTGCCATCATCGCGGCGGGCCTCGCCACGGCGGCGCTCGGCTCGATCTGGCCCGACATCGTCGTCGGCCTCGGCATCGCTGCCATGAATGCCGGATCGGCCTACGAGGTCTACGAGGCGGCCATGGGAGAGACGGACGACGATCTCGGCGCGCCCCGCGCTTGATGAGTTTCCCGCGGCACCAAAAGGAGACGGCTGCGCGGAGGAAGGGCGATTATTCCGGTACGCCGAGCTGCATGATGGGTTTGTCGGCGGCGACGCTCGCGGACTTGATCGGCGGCGCCGACGCTTCCGGATCTGCCGGCGAGGTGCGTGTGCGGCCGAGCTTCTCGAAATAGGCGACGTTCTCGCGCGCCGTCTCCGGCGGCAGGGTCGCCTCGGTGATCGCGCGCGCCTCGCCGACCTTGCCCTTGAGGCCGAGGATGAGCGCGAGGTTCTGCTTGGCCTGGGGATCGCCGCTGCGCTCTGCCGTCTGGCGCAGGAGCGTCTCGGCGCCGTCGATCTTGCCTTCCAGCGCGTAGCTCAGCGCGAGGTTGTTGAGGACCGAAGGTTCTCCGGGCGCGGCGGCGAGCGCCTTGCCGAGCTGCTCCTGGGCCTCTTTCTGCTTGCCGTTGGCCGACAGCGCGGCGCCATAAGCCGACTGCAGGCGCCAGTCGGGTCTGGCCGGGTTTTGCGCGCGCGCCAGAAGCTGCTCGGCCTTCTCGACCTGGCCGAGCTCGAGCGCGAGGAGGCCGCGCTCGCCGACGAGCGCCTTGTCCTTGTCCGCGCCCGCCGTCTTGTCCAGTAGCGCCAGCGCCTCCGCCTTCTTGCCCGACGTGCGCAGTGTGCGGGCCTGGCGGATGGCGGAGGCGACCGGTGCGGACACCTCCAGGTCGGGCGCAGCGGCGCTCTTGATCGGCGTGGCGGGGCTCAGCTCCTCGCGCGTGACGGGGGACGGAGCGGCGCCGGCCTCCGCCGCGGGCCCGCCCGGTTCCGACAGCGCCAGCGGCCCAAGCTCAGGCCCGTCGGAGGCGCAGGCCGCGCACAGGAGCGCGGCAAGCCCGCTGGCGAGCAGCGGGCGCACGGACGAAGCAACGGTCTGCAACATGGACATCCCCCTCTCACATCCCTTGCCCGCCGGTGCCCTTCAAGGCTCGGCTGGAACGGGACACGCGACGAGCGGCACCCGACAGTCGGCACGCGCAAACGACGCGACATGCGGAAAACCGTGCGCTGATTCGAACGCGCGGGGCCGAGATCGACGGCCGACGGCGCCGGTCTGTCCCCGCTATCCCCAGCCCGCGCCAAATCCTGATCCGAGTCAGGCTCCGGCGTGGCTTCACAGCGAAAACACCTGTGCTATGAGGCTGTTGCATGAGAAGGATCGGCACGGGCGTCCTGTTGGCTGTCTGGCTCGGCGTCGGGGCTTCGCCGACTTGGCCGGTCGATCATCGGCCGGTTGTGGCGGAGGGCTCGCCGGTCGGCCGCGATGCGCTGTGGCGATCGATCTTCGCCCGGCCACCGGCTGCTGCGGCGGATGCGCTTGAGGCGGAGCGCCAGGCGCTGGGCGCCGCGCTTTTCTCCGATCCGCGGCTGTCGGGCACGGGCGAGCGCTCGTGTGCCTCCTGCCATCGGCCGGAGCAGGGCTACTCCGACGGCCTGCCGCGCGCGCAGGGCAACGACGGGGAGTCGCTGAAGCGCAATACGCCCCATCTCTACAATCTCGCCACCGCCACAAGCTTCTACTGGGACGGCCGCGAGCCGACGTTGGAGGCACAGGCGCGGGGGCCTCTTCATGCCGCCAACGAGCTCGCCATCGATACCGGCAAGACGGTGTCGGAGCTGTCGGCCGACCCCGGCATGGCGGCCCGGTTCGCTGCGGCGTTTCCGGGCGAGCCGCAGATCGATGAAACACGGATCATCGCCGCGCTCGCGGCCTACGAGCGCAGCCTCCTTTCTCCAGAGACGCGGTTCGATGCCTGGGTGCGGGGGGACGATGCTGCGCTCGACGCGACGGAAAAGCAGGGCTTTGCGATTTTCGTCGGCAAGGGCGGATGCGTGTCCTGCCATGGCGGATGGCGGATGACCGACGACCAGTTCCACGATATCGGACTTGCCAGCGACGATCCCGGCCGCGGAGCGATCCCGGGCGGTGCGCCAGGCATTCCGGGATTCAAGACGCCGGGTCTGCGTATGGTGGGTTCAACCGCGCCTTACATGCACGACGGCTCGCTCGCCACGCTCGACGATGTGGTCGGGCACTACGCCGGCAAGCTCGCCAAGCGGCCGTCGCTTGCGCCCAATCTCGTGCGCGATCTTGAGCTCGGTCCGGCCGAGCGCGCGGCCCTGGTGGCCTTCCTGAAGACGCTTTGACCAGGCGTGTTTCGCGGCGTCGCGCGTGGCAGTGATTCGCTCGTCTGCGGGCGCCAAAAGATCCAAAACTTTGGCAGCCCGATCCGCGCTGTGGAGAAATATAGCCATCCGGATCGTTCAATTCCGCGGAATTTCCGGGGCGTTGCGCAAGAATTCGTCGCATAAGCGCAACACGATCGTTTCGTTTAATTCTGCGGCAACCAGTGCACCTTTTCTAACCTTGTCACCGTTGGCACCGCAGCATACCTTTTCCTTCAACGAAAAAGATCCACTCGGGATGGACGCCCTTTCTGCAGCCGATCTCGCAAAACGAGATCAGACCTTCCGCAGAGGTGTCCGATGCTCGAGCTCTTGGTTTCCGTCTGCCTCATTGCCGATCCCGCCCGCTGCAAGGACGTCTCGCTGAGCTTCTCGGCAGAGAACCTCACGCCGATGCAATGCATGATGGGCGCCCAGCCTGAAATCGCGAAGTGGATGGAGGCGCATCCGAAGTGGGCGCTTCGCAAGTGGACGTGCCACCGCGCCGGCCAGTACGCGAAGATCTGAGGAGGGCCGCTGGCCTCCTCCGGGCCGGCTGCGACGGAGGCCGCCCGGAGGGCGGCGGCACGGGAAGGACGGCGTTCGGCGCACGCCGCCTTCCGGCATGGCCCAGCCCTATGGCCCGGCATGCCGCAAAGCCCTGGTTGACAGCGTCCCCGCCAACCGGCTCCCTCTGGCATCGAGCCCATGCCGGAGGACGCCATGTCAGACGAACCATCCCACGCTTTCGCGACCCTTGCCGTCCACGCGGGCGCGGCGCCGGACCCCGCGACGGGCGCGCGCATCACGCCCATCTACCAGACGACGTCCTTCGTCTTCCGCGACGCCGACCATGCGGCCAATCTCTTCGGGCTGCAGGAGTTCGGCAACATCTACACCCGCATTATGAATCCCACGCAGGGCGTTCTGGAGGCCCGCATCGCCGCGCTCGAAGGCGGCGCGGCCGCCCTGGCGGTCGCCTCCGGCCATGCCGCTCAGCTGCTCGTCTTCCACACGCTCCTGGAGCCGGGCGACGAGTTCATCGCCGCGCGCCAGCTCTACGGCGGGTCCGTCAACCAGTTCAACCACGGCTTCCGCAAGTTCGACTGGCGCGTCGCGTGGGCGGATGCGACGCGACCCGAGACGTTCGCGGCCGCTATCACGCCGCGCACGCGTGCCATCTTCGTCGAAAGCATCGCCAATCCCGGCGGCATCGTCGTCGACCTGCCGGCGATCGCGGCCGTTGCGCGGTCGGCCGGCGTTCCGCTCATCGTCGACAACACGCTCGCAACGCCCTACCTGTGTCGGCCGAAGGAGTTCGGCGCCGACATCGTCGTCCATTCGCTGACGAAGTTCATGGGCGGGCAGGGCAACTCGCTCGGCGGCGTCATCGTCGATTGCGGCACGTTCGACTGGGCGGGCGCCAAGCACCGCTACAAGACGCTCGTCGATCCGAACCCGTCCTACAACGGCATCGTTCTCGCCGATGCCTTCGGCCCCATGGCTTTCGCGATCGCCTGCCGCGTGATGGGCCTGCGCGATCTCGGGCCCGCCATCGCGCCGCTCAACGCGTTCCTCATCCTCAACGGCATCGAGACGCTGCCGCTGCGCATGGACAAGCACTGCGAGAACGCCGTCCGCGTGGCGTCGCATCTGGAACGCCACAAGGCCGTGGCGTGGGTGAACTATGCCGGTCTGCCGTCGTCGCCGAACCATGCGCTCGCGGCGCGCATCACGCCCCGCGGCGCCGGCGCCGTCTTCACCTTTGGGCTGAAGGGCGGCTACGAGGCGGGCAAGACCCTGGTCTCGGGTCTGAAGCTGTTCTCGCACCTTGCCAACATCGGCGACGTGCGCAGCCTCGTCATCCATCCCGCGTCCACGACGCATCGCCAGCTCACCGACGAGCAGCGGATCGCGGCCGGCGCGGGGCCGGATGTCGTGCGCCTGTCGGTCGGCATCGAGGACGCCGACGACATCATCGCCGATCTCGATGAGGCGCTGTCGCGCTTGGCATAGGGCGTAACGCTACGTGCGCTTGAATTCGTTGGTGACGACCGGCCGGTAGGGGCCGCCGACGGCGCTGGCCGCGAAGTGCCACAGCGAGTTTGCCGCGGCGGCGATGAGGGCCATGCCCGTCGCCAGGGCAAAAAGCATCGAGACGATGTAGCGCCAGTCGGCGCGGAACTCGTCGGCGTAGTGCTTCAACGTGCCGGCCGGTGCGCCGCGCCGGTCGCGGCCCATGAAGAGGGCAAGATAGTAGCGGTGGCCGAAGAGGCCGAACGACTTGCGGATCGCGACCTTGTGCGGGGTCGGCGCATCGTAGGTGGCCATCCCGAGGGCGGCGAGCTGCTCGGGCGTGAAGGACATCTGCATCTCCACGGGCATGCGCGCGTAGATGCGCGCCAGCACCGCGTTGTTCTCGACGATCACCGTCATGTCGTTCATGGACGCACCCGACGCACCCGAGCCGGTCGCCGTGCGCAGAAGATGGCGCGCCCGACCTCGACGGCAGGCTAGCCCATCCCCGCTAATTATGTGTTCAAGCCCGGCAACGCCTCCGGCGCCCCGTTCCGGCACACCCGTTAAGTGGTCGCTTTGACGTAGCTGCCCGGCGCCGACTCGATGACGCCGAGGGTTTCGCCGGGGCGGCGCGGCAGCGTCCAGTTGCCCGCGTGCTCATGCAGCCACTCGATCCAGTGCGGCCACCAGGAGCCGGGGTGCTCACCCGCCTTCGCGATCCAGTCGGCAAGCGTCCTCGGCTTCAGGCTGTCATAGGTCCAGTACTGGTACTTGACCTTGTCCGGCGGGTTGATCACGCCGGCGATATGGCCCGAGCCCGCGAGCACGAACTTCACCGGCCCGCCGAACATGCGCGCCCCGATGTAGACCGACTGGGCCGGCGCGATATGGTCCTCGCGGGTCGCGACCGTGAAGATCGGGACGGTGACCTTCGAGAGATCGAGCTTGACGCCGCCGATCTCCATGTCGCCCGTCGCGAGGCGGTTCTCGTTGTAGTACTCGCGCAGATAGAACGCATGGCATGCGGCCGCGATGCGCGTCGAATCCTGGTTCCAGTAGAGCAGGTCGAACGGGAACGGCTTGCGGCCGAGCAGGTAGTTGTTGACGACGTAGGGCCAGATGAGGTCGCGCGGCCGCATCAGGTTGAACACGTTCGCCATGCGCGAGCCGTCGAGGAAGCCGCGCTCGTTCATGACCTGCTCGAGGTTGTCGAGCTGCTCGTCCTCGGTGAAGAGGAGCAGGTCGCCGGCCTTAGAGAAATCGACCTGCGTGGTGAGGAACGTCACCGAATTGAAGGGCGCCTCGCCGCGCGCGGCAAGCCAGGCGAGCGTGGTGCCGAGGAGCGTGCCGCCGACACAGTAGCCGAGCACGTTGCACTGCTCGAGCCCGGTCTCGCGGTGGACAGCGTCGGCGGCCGTCATCAGACCCTCGACCATGTAGTCCTCGAAGGTGACGTCGGCGAGCTCCGCGCCGGGGTTCACCCAGGAGATGACGAAGACCGTGAAGCCCTGATCGACGACGTACTTGATGAAGCTCTTCTGCGGCGTGAGGTCGAGGACGTAGTACTTGTTGATCCACGGCGGGACCATGAGCAGCGGGATCTCGCGCACCTTGTCGGTCGTCGGCTCGTACTGGATGAGCTGGAGAAGCTCGTTCTGGAACACGACCTTGCCGGGGGTGGTCGCCAGATTGCGGCCGACCTCGAAGGCGGAGGCATCGGTCTGGCTGATCCGCATGAGGTCGCCGGAGCCTTCGAGATCCCGCAGCAACAGGCCCATGCCTTCGACGAGATTGCGCCCGTTGGTGGCCATCGTCTCGCGCATGACCTCCGGATTGGTCATGGCGAAGTTGGACGGCGAGAATGCGCTCGTCAGTTGGCGGAAGTAGAACTCGGCCTTCTGCCGCGCCGCCTCGTCGAGGCCTTCGGTCTCGGCGAGGTTGTCCTCCGCCCACTTCGTCGTGATGAGATAGGCCTGCTTGACGAAATCGAAGTAGGGGTTGCTCGACCACTCCGGGTCGCGGAAGCGGTTGTCGGTCGGGGCCGGCTCGATGACGGGCTCGGGCTCGATGCCGACCATGCGCTGCATGGTGCGGTTCCACAATTCCGCATAGGCCCCGACGAGTTCCGCCTGCGACTGCGCGAACCGGGCCGGATCGGCCATCCAACGGCTGTAGATCGCCGAAATCGTCTCTGTCGCCCGCGCCAGCTCGCTGGCGGCGGAGAACGGCGTCATCTGCGTGTCGGATCGGTCGAGGAGCTGGGTCACCGCGCGCCCGCCCTCCTCGTAGGCCCTGAGCACGTTGCGCGTGAATTCCTCGGGATCGGCGATCTTGTAGGGGGTGACGGGGTCGGGCTGCGGCTTGTCTTTGGTCATGGTACCCAGGCTTCAACGATAGAATTGAACTCTATCACAGCGGCGCGCGGCCTGCCGCATCCCTGTTTGCATGGGATGACTGCGCCAGGCGTCCGGCCCGGGCCGGAAGCCAAGCCTTAATAACTTGAATCTGTTTATGGAAGACCTGCAGGATCGAGGCTACCGGACGAGACTCTGGACTGAAGGGGCGCACGGGGCGTAAAGACGTGAACTCCAAGGCCGTCGGTGGGCTGGCCGGTTAACTAACGGCGGGCCGCGGCGCCAATCCCGTCGCAACCTCAGCGAACCCATTGCCGCCTAGCGAAAGGGCCCCGGCACGTGATCGAGGATTTCCACCGCATCAAGCGCTTGCCTCCCTACGTCTTCGCCGAGGTCAACCGGCTGAAGGCGGCGGCGCGCGCCGCGGGCGCCGACATCATCGACCTCGGCATGGGCAATCCCGACCTGCCGACGCCGCCGCATATCGTGGCCAAGCTCGTCGAGACGGTGGCAAAGCCGCGCACCCACCGCTACTCGGCCTCGAAGGGCATCCCCGGCCTGCGCAAGGCCCAGGCCGGCTACTATGAGCGCCGCTTCGGGGTGAAGCTCGATCCCGAGACGCAGATCGTCGCCACGCTGGGCTCGAAGGAGGGGTTCGCCAACATGGCCCAGGCGATCACCGCGCCGGGCGACGTCATGATCGTGCCGAACCCGACCTATCCGATCCACGAGTTCGGCTTCATCATCGCGGGCGCGGCCGTGCGCCATGTGCCGGCGGGGACGGGCGACGATTTCCTGCGCGCGGTCGAGCATGCCGTGCGCCATTCGATCCCCAAGCCGCTCGGCTTCATCCTGTCCTACCCGTCCAATCCGACGGCGATGGTCGCCAGCCTCGACTTCTACAAGGAGGCCGTGGCGCTCGCCCGCAAGCTCGACCTCATCATCCTGTCCGACGTTGCCTATGCGGAGCTCTACTTCGACGGCAATCCCCCGCCCTCGGTGCTGCAGGTCCCGCACGCGATGGAGCGCACGGTCGAGTTCACCTCGCTCTCCAAGACCTACAACATGCCCGGCTGGCGCATGGGCTTTGCGGTCGGCAACGAGCGGCTCATCGGCGCGCTCGCCCGCGTCAAGTCCTACCTCGACTACGGCGCCTTCACGCCGGTCCAGGTCGCGGCCGCCGCAGCCCTCAACGGCCCGCAGGACTGCGTCGAGGAGATCCGCGCGACCTACAAGGCTCGGCGCGATTGCCTCGTGGAAAGCTTCGAGCGCGCGGGCTGGTCAATCCCGCCGCCGCCGGCGACCATGTTCGCCTGGTGCCCGATTCCCGAGCCGTTCCGCCACTTGGGCTCGGTCGAGTTCGCCAAGCTCCTCATCGAGAAGGCCGATCTCGCCGTCTCGCCGGGCCTCGGCTTCGGCGAGTACGGGGAGGGCTTCGTGCGCATCGCGCTGGTCGAGAACGAGCACCGCATCCGTCAGGCGGCGCGCAACGTGAAGAAATTCTTCGCGCAGCACCAGGCCGAGACCGCCGACAACGTCGTCGCCATCCCGCAGAAAGCCAGCCGCTAGCTCCGCCGAGAATTCCCGTACCCATGAAAGAGCCCCTGAAACTCGGTGTCGCCGGACTTGGCACCGTCGGAGCCGGTCTCCTGCAGTTGATGAAAGCCAACGGTCCCTGCCTCGAGGAGACGCTGGGGCGGCGCATCGTCGTCACGGGCGTGTGCGCGCGCAGCCGCGACAAGGCGCGCGGCATCGATCTTGGCGACGCCAGGTGGTTCGACGATGCGGAGGCGCTCGCGACGGATCCCTCCATCGACTGCTTCGTGGAGCTGATCGGCGGCGACGAAGGGCCGGCGCGTGCGGCGGTGGAAGCCGCGCTCAAGGCAAGGAAGCATGTCGTCACCGCCAACAAGGCGCTCCTCGCCAAGCATGGCATGGAGCTCGCGCGGCTGGCCGAGAAGAACGGCGTATCGCTCAATTTCGAGGCGGCCGTCGCGGGCGGCATCCCCGTCATCAAGACGCTGCGCGAGGCGCTGGCGGCCAACGAGGTGCGGCGCGTCTACGGCATCCTCAACGGGACCTGCAACTACATCCTGACCCGGATGCAGGACGAGCATCTCGCCTTCGACGACGTTCTGAAGGATGCCCAGGCGTTGGGCTACGCGGAGGCCGATCCGACGTTCGACATCGGCGGGTTCGACGCGGCGCACAAGCTCGCCCTCCTGATCAGCCTCGCGTTCGGCACGAGGCTGCCGTCGGACCAGATCCATATCGAGGGCATCCAGTCGATCAACGCGGCCGACATCGAGGCGGCGCGCAGCCTCGGCTACCGCATCAAGCTTCTCGGCGTCGCCGAGCGTACGCCGACCGGCATCGAGGCTCGCGTGCACCCGGCCTTCGTTCCGGAGGAGGCGACGATCGCGCAGGTGTCGGGGGTCACGAACTGCGTCGCCATCGAAGGCGACTTCTCGGGTCCCGTGCTGCTCGTCGGCCCCGGCGCCGGCTCCAGGCCGACGGCGTCGGCGGTGGCGAGCGATATCATCGATGTGGCGCGCGGACTCGTGCTGCCGCCGTTCCTGACGCCGGTCGCGCGGCTGAAGCCGTTCAAGCGCGCGAGCCTCTCGGGTCACTACGGGTCCTATTACGTGCGCCTGTCGGTGCTCGACAGGCCCGGCGCGATGGCGGCCATCGCAAAGCGCATGGGCGACCGCGGTGTGTCGCTTGAAAGCATCGTGCAGAAGAAGCCGGGAAGTGCGGATTCGGCCGCCTCCGTGGTGCTCATCACGCACGAGACGACGGAGGAGAGCATCCGCAAGGCGCTCGACTCCATCGAGGCTGACGGCAAGATCGCGGCCCGGCCGCAGATGATCAGGATCGAAGAGCTCTAGGAGCGGCGGGCCGGCCAGCATCGGCGGCCGACGTCAGGAGGAGGACGAGGGGCATGAGCAAAGAGCGCCTGAGCGGAGTGGAGCGCGTCCTCGTGCTCGAGGTGGCACGCGTCACGGAGGCGGCGGCCATCGCGGCGGCGCGGCTGCGCGGGCGCGGCAACGAGAAGGCCGCCGACAAGGCCGCGGTCGATGCGATGCGGCGCGAGCTGGCGCTGCTCTCGATCCAGGGCACGGTCGTCATTGGCGAGGGCGAGATGGACGAGGCGCCGATGCTCTATATCGGCGAGAAGGTGGGATCGGGCGAGGGGCCGGAAGTCGACATCGCCGTCGATC
>CAZPUQ010000014.1:0-53723 GCA_964589785.1 uncultured Hyphomicrobium sp. | reverse complement strand
TAGGAACGCGGTAGGGCTTGCCCGTCTTCTTCGTCAGCCACTCCAGACACGCCTTCCATCCCTGACGCGAAGGTTCTGAGCTTCGCGCTTCTTTGCTTGAAGGGGTCAGGGAGGCAGCCTGCCTCCCTCCCTTGGCACGTCTTCTCCAGCACTAACAGGGCCGCATCCCGCCGCGGGCAGGTGTGCCCCGCGTCGTCTGCACCCCGGTCATGCCCGAAGCCGCACCCACCCACGAGCACGTCGTCATGAAGGCGCTCGTCAAGGACGGAGTGACCATCAAAGATGACGACATGATCGAGGACGGGCGGCGGTTAGGCTGAGCGCTGCGATATGGCGGAACTTGACGCGAATAGCGAACTCAACTCTACTGGATCTTGCACGCCGCAATAAGGGTGCCGGCTGCGGCCGAGATAACCGGCGATGGAACGATCCATAAGCCGTAGAGAAAGAGAACAGCCCCGGCATTTGCCGCGCCGCGCTGCCAACTTGTCAGCAAACAGCAATCTTTGCTCGTGCGCTCCTTTGAGCGCGCGTTGGCTTGCGCGGAGACGCATATGCAGTTCGCCCTTGTCGGCAACCAACGTACTTCCCCATCGCCGGGTTTGACTGGCTCCTGTCCGGTCTGCGGCGGTGCCATGATCGCCAAATGCGGAACCCAAAGAGTTCACCATTGGGCCCATCGCGGCGAGAGGGCCTGCGATGCCTGGTGGGAGCCCGAGACGCCCTGGCATCGCGACTGGAAAAGCAGATTTCCCGCCGACTGGCGTGAGGTGATCCGGTTCAGCCAGTCCGGCGAGAAGCACATCGCGGATGTGCGCACCGAACACGGCCTGACGATCGAGTTTCAGCATTCTCATCTCAAGCCCGATGAACGCGCCGCTCGCGAAGCGTTTTACGGGAACATGATGTGGGTGGTTGTGCCACCAAGGCCCTTCAGTTTCCGCAGTTGGCTGCAGAGATTTTCCCAACCGCAGCCGGGCTGCATAGCGGACTCGGCAATGCGATGGCGCATCGGCCAAAGAGTCGTGAGCATCCGGACGACCACATCAACTTTTCGGCCGGTCTCACCATTATT
The DNA here is from genome assembly GCA_964589785.1 of uncultured Hyphomicrobium sp. GTDB lineage: Bacteria > Pseudomonadota > Alphaproteobacteria > Rhizobiales > Hyphomicrobiaceae > JAGVSR01. Next base: position 52,648 of record CAZPUQ010000014.1, on the reverse strand, counting down.
CGAGATGACGTAGGCCGTCGTGAATAGCCGCCCTTGAGCGTGAACTTCGTGCGCTTTGGCTGCGAACGCCTCCGGGTTCCATTCATGCTGCCAGCCCAACTCGACAACACCGTCTGCATTGCCGAAATTCCGGGCCATCACACAATGAAATAGCAGGTCACCCGGTCGGGTGCTCGCGGTAACGTTCGGGCCATAGAAGTCGGCCATTAGCTTGCGCGTGGTCCGGTCGTCGGACCGGCGCACGTTCGTGAAGCTGTACTCGCGCAGGATCGGATCGTCGGTCCAAGGACCGGGCTCACCGGCCTCCTTGCGACGACGGACGTTCTCCCGCTCGATCATGTAGGCGAACAGCGGTTCAGCGTAGTGCTGAGCGAGTCTCGCTGTGCCGATAGAGGTTTCTTCGGCGACGAGCGCGGTTTCCAGCATTGTCATGACTCATTACTCCAAGGGGTGCGCACGCGGACACGCCGACGCGCGCACGGATTGCGGACGTAGTTTGGGATTTGTTCGACACGCTTTGCGGCTCAACGCACGCGGGCGGGTAGCGCCTGCTCACTCCGCGCCGTAGCGGGGGCGACCTCACGCAGGGTCTAGAGCACCAACATCCTACGCCTCCGACACCGCTCAGTCGATGTCGAGCCGCCGCCATCGTCGCTTATGGTTGACGCGGATGCTGTGGAGAATAACAGCGCAAAATTGACGCCCTTAAGAATGCGGCTTATGAATCGTGGCAGAAACCGATTCGGAGTGCCAACATGGCTCAGCTTCCCTTCCGTGCAACCACTGACGACATCGTCACCTTTTGTGGCTTCCTGCAATCCAAGCCCACGGGAGCGACAATCACAGAGGCCAAGGCCGTTCTCGATGCCACCATTCTCGATGCTCGCAAGGTCACCGCGTACAAGACGCTGGGGCTCGTGGACGACAGCACGGGCAAGATGCGGCTGACTGATCGCGGTCGTGCGATTGCAAAGGACAAGGGAGCCCGCAAGGCAACGCCGCTCAGTGCCGTCTTGGCGGAGGTTCCGGCGTACCGAGCCATCATCGACCGGGCTGTGCACAAGGGCGAGTTGACAGTGACGGCGACCGAGGTCGGCGCTCATTGGCATCAGCACTTCCGCTCCGACGCCTCGGAAAGCGACGAAGTTCTGAACCAGCAAGCGATATGCTTCTTCCAGTTGTGCGAGGGCGCCGACCTGGGACGGCTGATCGTCGGCCGAAAGGGCCAACCCACGAGGTTTGAGTTCGACGAAGCCAACGCTCGCGCTTTCGTAGATGGTTCTGAGGCTCCGGTCGATGCTCCGGCGGCCGAACCAATGCACCTCAATGGTGAAGACGTCTCGGCGACAAAGCTGACTGCCGTCGCGCCGACCGTCGCGCTCAACAACCGCATCTTTGTCACGCACGGCAAAAACACAAAGATCCTAGAACAGATCAAGCGGACGATCACGTCCGTTGGTCTGGAGCCGGTTGTGTCCGTTCAAACCGAAACTGCTGCCAAGCCGGTGCCGCAGAAAGTGATGGACGACATGGGCAAGTGCAGTGCCGTCGTCATCCATGTGGGCTCAGAGGCCGAACTGCTCGACAAGAACGGTCGAGGCTGGCCGATCAACCCCAACGTCCTGATCGAGATCGGTGCGGCGATGATGCACTGTCCTGGTCGGTTCGTATTGGTCGTCGAAGATGGCGTCGAGCTGCCGTCCAACCTTCAGGGTCTTTACCAGTGCCGCTACACAGGCGACGGGCTCGACTTTGACGCAGTCATGAAGATCCAGGAGGCCCTAAAGGGATTGAAGTGAAGTCATGGATCGCCAGACAATCATCGACGAGATCAAGCGCACAGCCGCCGAGAATGGTGGCACTCCGCTAGGTGTTCGCCGCTTGGAAACTGAGGCCGGGATCAAGCCACATCACTGGCAAAAGTACTGGGCTCGCATTAGTGACGCACATCGAGAGGCGGGACTGGACCCTAACAGCAGGTCCGAGCCATATAGCCGCGACACGCTAGTGCCGCTACTTGTCGAACTGGCGCGTAATCTCGGCCGCTTCCCGACTGACAGGGACCTACGGCTGAAAAGCACCGCTGACGGCTGGCCCACGAATTCGGTGTTCAACCGTAGCCTCGGCGGCAAGGTTCAGCGAGTGGCACTGGTCACAGCATGGTGTCAGACGCACCCCGGCAACGATGACGTGCTCGCTTTGTGCGCCGCGCACGAACAGGCGGTCGAGAAGGAGAATGAAACACCCGACACCAGCGCTGACGGCTTTGTCTATCTCCTCAAATCGGGGCGCTACTACAAGATCGGCAAGACCAACCATGCGGGCCGCCGAGAGCGCGAGCTGGCCATCCAGCTACCTGATGCCGCCACCACTGTGCACACGATCAAGAGCCCTGAGACCAGTGCGCCTGTAAAACCCCGGTGCTCATTGTCGATCAGCCGCTCTGGGTGGACGATCATCCTAGCAGCGAAATCAGCAATGATCGCGGTGGGCTCGGGCGCTGTGTTCACGATCTTGGTCGACAACTCGAAAAAGCGCTCGATGGACGCTGGTGCGCATCCTGCGCTGTCGAAGGTGATGCCCTGGTCGGCAAAGTAGGCCTGGTCAACCTTGAGGTCTCGACCAACAATCGGCGGGAGTCGGAAGCCGCGGGCCGGATCGTAGGCAATGACGCGTTCAATGCCTGCCTCCACCAACTCGGCACCGAGATAGCTAACGAGCGGCAAGATAGTCACCTCACCTTGCGCGCCAAGACGTGGGAAGCGGTCCCGAACATTGCCGGAGAGTACGAACTGGCTCTTGAGCGGCAGGAACCGCAGGAGGTCCCTGGTCCAGCGTGGTTTCTCGATTGATGCCGACATCATATCCCCCACGGGGTGCGTACACACCCCCGTCAGCTACATCTGCCAATGCGCAGCGTGTCGCGAATTCAGACCAACCGTTTGGGCGTCAGAAGAAATTTGCTCCCTCTTGGGCCATGGTCTCAACGAGCAGCGCCCGATCAAGAAACACGTTCCGCATCTCACAACTTGTTTCAGCGATGAGCAGACAGCCGTGACAGGCAGCGCCGTGAAGCGCTCGATCGTCTGTTCTGTTGCTCGGATCGTGATCGGCGCAAACTGGATCGTTGGAACAGATCTGCAGTCGACGAAGCGCTGCAGCAAGGATGTGCGAGAACCTCTCGGTGGTCGCGACGAGTCCTCCGAGAGTCCCCAAACTCCCTGTCGTGGCCGTGTAAATGAGGATCCCGCATCGAGTTGCCCGATGGCGATCGCTCGGATCTGTTAGCGCGTAGACGCGCTCTTTTAGCGAACTCGCCGGATAGCCACAGTCGAGCGCAATCTCTGAAATCAGTGCATGCGAGAGAGAGTGCAGGAGAACGTAGGCAGCGCCTGGATGGTCCGGTGCTCGCGCGCCGTACTTCGCGCTTGACCAAGTCGCATGGCCCCCTGCCAGGGCATCAAGTCTTTGCTGCACGCTCTGACGACGGAACCAATCGGCAATCGCATCGGGGTTGACGTGAATGAACACCCCCTCACCGAATTGCTCCACCGCCGGCAGCCAATCGGTGTTGAGACCAATGGGAGCACCATCAACCGCAAGCCGAACATCTTCTAGATCGCCATCCGAAGAGGTCGGGGCGGCTTCAAAGCGGGTAAAGCCGTATAGGCACATGACCTCTCGCAGCCGATGAACTGCAACAAGGTTCTGAATAAAGGAAAGATCAATCCCGACATCCGCTTCCCACGCCGCGCGAGGCAAGGTTTCTGCAAAAAGCCGCGCATCCAGTCGGTTTTCGCCAATGACCGCATCGCCCGAGGCCAGTATATCAAATTCGGCATACTTTGGAGGAATCGAGGCGTCGGCCTGGGCCAAAGAACGTAGCAGTTGCAGCCGGGCAAACACCTGGTCAGGTGTCCATCCTCTGAGAGCCTCTCTCAGTTTTGAGTTAAACCGAATAGCTTGTGCGACGTCGTTGACGGAATCGACTTCTTTCAACTCATCGGCATTGGCTGCAAGCAACTGTCCCAGTTCATCTTCTGCACTCGGCAAGGAGATGACCGTAACCACCTGCGGGAAGTAGGTGTTGGTCGCCGTGCGGGTCAGAAGCCGCAGATGGTTGTCGCAGTCTTCTTGTGCGTCGCGCCCGAGCCAGGGACGGGCGCCGAGACATTTGCCGAGCCGGCCAGGAGCGAAGGCCTGCTGAAGAGAAAGCGGGTCGACGCCGCAATCGCAGACGACAAAGGTGTCCGCAGGATCGGCGCTTGTCCCGCGCTCCTCGAGCCACATCGGCTCTTGGCAGGCCTTTGCGCCATGCACGACCCATCGCCAATCAATGTCTTGAATGTGACCCCGCTCGCAGGCGCCTACGAAACGAATTGGCGTGACTTCGGTCCGCTTCCCGTCATCGCCATAGAAGTATCGCCGCCCTTGTCCGGCATCGAGATCTTGCCATCTCACCAGCCGTCGGCGACGCCGTTCCCGGCCTGCAATAGTGACGTGCTCAATCTTCTCGCAGACGAACCACGTCGGGAATACGGACACCGGCACGCCAGCCGGTTCTCGGTTGGCATTGAGGTCTTGGGCCAGCGGTGGGGTGCGAAGCGATAACCGCATACCAACTGGCATACGCGGCGGCTCGCCGTTTGGTCCAACCGTGGTCAAGCGGCGCTGAAGCAATTCTACGAGACGTGGCTCATCAATAGGGGACCACGTCCCCTGACGCATGTCCCATCGATCAAGCCCGCCAATCATGACCGAACGGGTCGGCAAGTCGAGCATCGAGCCCGGACCGAATGTCGTGACGAGCTGGCTCAGTCGTTGGAAGTTCCGACTCATGCCAAATCTCCAGCATTCGCAATATCGCCGCCCCAGGGGTCTCGCACCTTGAGGACGACGTTCGGCTCAACATCTCTCATGGAACGCCCAGCGACAAAGCGGCGGTGCTCCGGTGATAAGTTGTCAAGGCCTGGATCGAGCGGGTTCTGAAGCAGATGGCTTCTGGCGCCGACGCGCGTGTACGCGAAAGGCGCACCGTTTGCGATCTGTTCGTCGACTGTCTGCATCCAGGCTTCGAGAAGCAAGGTGATCTCGTTTCTCAGTGCAGTATCGCCACCACTGACCCGACCTGCCGCACGTGCTGCAATGATCCCGACTACACGGCTTCGCAGGCGCTCATGGTCACGAAGTACCCGAACAGCATTTTCCGGTGTCAATTCGGGTTCGAGATGTCGGGCGAGCGTGACGACAATCGCCGCGAGAGCTCGATCCAAGGCGCGCGCTGCCCAAGGCGTTACGCTGGTAGCCTCCACCGCTCTATAGAACGTCCGATGGAAGTGTCGAAAGCTCTCATAGTGGGTCCGGTCACGCGGCTTATGCAGATTCAGGACCGTTACGACGAGACCACTTCGATTATGGTCACGGCCGACGCGGCTCGTCGCCTGAATGTATTCGGCGGCTGTTTTCGGCTGGCCCTGAACAAGCATCAAGCCGAGACGCGTGATATCCAAACCAACTGAGATCATGTTCGTTGCGAGCGCAACGTCGACGGACTCGTCCGCATTGTCGAAGCTGGCTTCGAGTCGCTGCTTCGCTTCCGCGACCTTGTCGGTCGATACACGTGAGGTCAGCTCAAGCGGTTCCTTGATCTTGCGATCGGCAAAGATATGCGACGGAGGATCGACTCTCACACGCTCGGAGCCGTATCGAGCCGCGCGATCCCTTACCTCATCCTCCACGATCCGGCGCGCACCTCCCAGCTCCCGGAGGGCGTTGAAGTAGCAGAGCGCCGTCATGTATGGATCAGCTGGGTTTGGTGAGGCACCAGCCGCCGCTTTATATTCTGCCTCCGCAAGCGAGACCAATGTCGTGAGCGCGCGCAAGAAGACGAGCTTCGGCCCTCGGCCCTGTGCGGCGATCCCCAAATAGAGACGAGCCGGGTTCTCGTTCGAAGGGACGGTCACCGCAAAGAAGCTGTCTGTGCGGTTTATCGCCGGAGGCGGGAAGATGTTGGTCTTTTCGCGATCAAACAGGAGGCGGATTTGGTCTGCAGCGCGCCTGACGGTCGCCGTTGAAGCGACAATCTTGGGTCGAATGCGCTTCTCACCGCGATACCGTGTAGAAAGCTCGTCAATCGCGGTCTCGTAGAGACCGGCGACTGTGCCCAGAGGACCAGAGATGAGATGCAATTCGTCCTGGATGATCAGATCCGGGGGGAGGAGCTCATCCGCGTTGAAGAGTTTGCGTCCGATGCCAGGATCCGCTGCACCGTAGAACCCCACGCTTTCATCAACACGATCGACATGACCGAAGAATCCGCCGGACTCTCCGACCCATGGCAGGCCTGCAAACTTGTCAACCGTCGCAATCAAGAAGGCCGGCAGGCGCCTGTAGATCGGCTCGTCCACTGTGAGCACCGGCAATGCGCGATTGCCCGTGAACTCGCAGCTGTCGTTTGCGCATCGGATCTCCAAGTTCCGCGGGGAGGTGCTGTTCGGAACGCATTGGAAAGACTCTGGTTTGAACGGTGTCCCGCACCATGGACACGCCTTGATTGGAGCAGGCGCTTTCTCCCGCTGAGGATTGTTCCTGTATTTCCGCACCCGAGTGACGGCGGTCTCATCTCCTGTATCCCCCCGCCCGCCGAGGCGATTGGGAGAGGCGTCAGACCCGACCCAAAGACCGATTTCGATCGGCCACTCACCAAGCTGCTTTTGCCCCCGGTCATCTGCATGGGCTGGATCCGTCCGAGCCAACTCGAGCGCGCAGACGACGCCGGCTGCGCGTGCCAGCTGATCAAGGGTGAGAAGACGGAGCGTGTAACGCATGATGACCGTGACGCCGCTTCCCGCCTCGCCAGCGGTAAGCCGACGATGCGTTATCGCGAACGCAGCCAGTCCAAGATACGCCTCCGTCTTGCCGCCACCTGTCGGGAAGAAGAGCAGGTCCACCGCCTCCCGATCGGGATGCGCCTTGTCAACAAGGCTGCTTAGATTGAGCAAGATGAACGCAAGCTGGAATGGCCGCCACTTCGGAACCTTATTGGGATCAGCTTCCGGATAGAGGTTTGGGGAACGCTTCCGAGCGGCCTTCGCGATGGCCTCATTCATGAAGGCAAACGCCCGGCGAGCGTACTCATCGCGTTCCAGCAGGGAGATGCCTTCTGAAATCCGATTGCAGGCGGCATCCATGGCACCGAGGAGGTTTTTCGATGTCTCAAGCCGGCGCGGCTCCAGTCCGGTCGCGAACCGGTTCAGAGCTTCGATCCATGTCCGATAGAGACGAGGCAGCGGAGCCAGCACAGAGGCCAGGTCCGAGGCACCCGATCTCGCGAGGCGGGCCAGCTCCTCCATCCGAAACTCGACGCCGGGCAACTTCTCCTCTGGGGTGGGCGCAACGCGCTCGACCTCAGCGGTCGGAAGAGGGTCCGTCCATGCCGATCTAACCTTGCCTTCGACCGGGGCGCCCCAGCTGGCCGAAATGTTCCGTCCAACGGCGTACTCGGCTACGTCCCGGTAATGCAGATCGGCAACCCGGACGTCCTCATCGTCCAGGCGATAACCCGAAAGATCGTGTCGGGCGACAATCCCTTGATCGCACTTCAACTCGATTCGAGCCTGGAATGCGTAGCCCAAATCTGCATAGCGCTTTCGTGACGTCGCGCGTCGGTTCACGAGGAAAACGGTCACCGCGCGAACCCGCGGGCGCGTCCCATCGGGAGCAACGAATGAATAGTCCCGAGCCAGAACATCGAGCTCGAGTCGGCCACCGCCTCTCTGTGGCGTGGCGCTGTCAGGGACCGGGACAGTCTGACGGCCTGGCCTCAGCGGAATCTTCACGTGCCGCTCATTCGGTATCCGCGCCCATTCGACCTCCGGCGCCTTTCGCCGGTCGGTGGCCGAAGAGCCATCTTCTGTCGGGGTGAGGAGCTCAGGAGGAAGCGGCGGCTCGGTGCGATAGTCGCCCCACGTGATGATGGCTTCAATTTCTTGGACATCCACCGGCACAAGCACGGTTAGGCCGATTGAGGATGGCTGATTACGCCGGCGGACGACCGGCGCTTCGGGGAGATCCTGATCGCCTGCCGCACCACCCGCACCCGCGTTTTGTGGCTCCTCGGTCTCCAGGTCCATCTCCTCCTGGACCGCTGGATCATCTTCCTCAACCTCTGGCGCATCGGCCGCAGGCGCAATGAAGCCGGTTAGATACCAGCGGGACGGTGCTTCGTTCAGGCGCTCGTGCGCAAGATCAGCGTCGTCCGGACCAGGTCCCGGACCAACGAGATCGCGCCGAAACTCCCGCACGATCGAGGCCCTGACTTCTTCTGATGATTGCTTCGCAATGGTCATGGCCTGATCTTTCCCTCGAGCATTACGAGCTGGCCCATCGACTTATCAAGCCAACTCGACGTATAGGGCATCTTCAGCGCCTTCGATTTGTATCCAGCGTCTTTCAGCAGGCGCTCGAGTGCATGCAGCCGATCGCGGAAGCCGCAGCGTATTCCGAATCGCATGCTTGCCTTGTCGGGTCCGCACAGGACCCAGACGTTGTCCTGCCGGTTCAGCGCATGAGCCCAAAGTGACTGCTCTCCAAGATCGAGTGTCGAGAACAATGGATCGCGGACCAGACCGACGGCACGCTCCCGATCGCTCACCTCGTGTACGGCCGCGAGAGAGCCCCGCAGTTCCTTGTTGTCGATCTGCTCCTCGCGCCTACGCCGTTGGAATCCGGTCTGCGTTTCCACGACGCAATCCTCCACGGTCTCGACCCTGTACCCCTTGGATAACGCCCGCCAAGCCCCGATGCGCCAGCATTCGAGGATCACCATCGTGTCCACTAACAGGGTTCCGGTAAAGCGAGCCATGATACCTCACAGCTCGTCCGGGGCTACCAACCCATGCGCGGAACAGAGGTCGGAAAATTCATCTGTTGTGGTGTCGAGAAGGTCGGCTGCTTTGCGCAGCGAGATGCGACCCTCGTCGATCGCGAGCGCGACAACCTCCATGAACGGCTTCGAGAAAAGTGGTGGCGGCTTGAGTTTTTTGCCCTTGCCGCCGTTGTTACGCAGCGAGGCGTCGGGAATTGTCTTGGCCTCGGCGCTCGAAAGCATACCGACCGTCACGAGGCGCCATTTCAAGGCTGTTGCCGTGACGCCGAGCGCCTCGGCTACCTTGTTGAGTTTGGCGACAAGATTGCCTTCCCACGGTCCGTGCTGCTCGAGTACGGCGCGCGGCATCAACACGGCGGATGCGAAGTTATTCGCTAACTGTTCGACACGGTTCTTGCTTGTCTCCGACGACTCCTCGACGTGCTCGGGGGGCATCGTGTCCCAAGTCAGAATGTGGAACAGCTCATGCGCGAGATCGAAGTGACGGCGACCCGCGACCTCGCCACGGTTGATGAGGACGGTGTCGAGGTCAGGAAGACGGCAGGCTGCGCCTGACACGCCGGCAATCGCGTCGACCATCAGAACCAGGATTCCAAGCCGGCGCTCCATGACCTCGGCCAGCCGAGCCGAAGGCACATCCCCTAGCTCGAAGTCGGCTGCGAAACGTTCGCCGGCCTCCTGTGCCTCCTCGAACGTACTGCGAGGCGTCAGGCGCAGCGACTGGCGGAGGACGGAGGCGGGCTTGCCGACCTGTGGCGCGAGCGTCCGCAACGCGGCGATCCAGCGGGCGGCAACGCGCTCGAAGGATTCCAGCTGTTTGATCGGCACCTTCGTCTGGCGCCACGAGAACTTACCCTCGCCCTCCAGCCGGAAGGGATCGGTGAAGTACTCGAGTGACGCGCCGAGCTTCTCGACAGCCAGAAGCAGCTCTTCGGCCGAGACACGGCGGTCACCGGTCTCGATTGCTGAGACTGTCTGGCGATCCTTGAAGCCGAAGATGCGCGCAAGCTCATCTTGGGAGAGCTTGCGCTCCTCCCGGAGCGCCTTCAGACGTATGCCGATCAGATTGGTCATAGCCGCAATGTAATCTTGCGAATTCGCGTTTGCAAGATTTAATTGCTAAGGTTGCTCCGCAAGTAAATAACCGGCACCGATTCAGCGGGTTAACTGGCCACTGATGGGCCTTGGGGAGCCGCCTTTCGCGTTTGGTGCCACTCGGGAGCCTCCATTGTCCGGTCTGCCTGCCCCTATGCTGCCTCGTCATCGCTCTCGCTATCTTCGTCGGTGCCCTCGCCGTCGTCCTCTGAGGCAAGAGGTGTGAGGCCGGCGAGGCGCTCGGCTTTGGCGCGCTCGGCGTTGAGCGCAAGCAGCCGGGCGAGGACTTCGTCGCGGATGGGGGCGGGCCAGAAATAGCGGCCCTGATATTTGTGGTCGTCCTCAGTGTCCTCGGTCAGGTGGCGCGGCATGGCGTCCGGGTCGGAGGCGATCCGCTCGGCGAGATCGCTCCAGCCGTAGGCGGTGAGTACGGCGCGATCCATGGCGTCGTGCAGCTCGCGCAGGCGGACGATGTCGGGGCTCTTCTCATTCGGATCGTGGAACCGGTTGTAGGTCTTGGTCAGCCCCTCGTTGCGAGCGATCATGAGCAGCGCGCGTTGGTCATGGTAGGTTTGTCCAGCAGACTCGAGCGCAGCATTGGTCTCGAAGTTGGGTGGGAAGGGAAATGTCTCGAAGCAATCGGACGGAGTGTAGCGCAGATCATCACGGAGAGACGATGCTAGAAACCTTGTCCACACCTCATGTGGCCTTGACTGCAGAGCTGCGAAGGGCGCCAACCCATCCAAAGTAAAAACGATAAGGCTGTCTGAAAATTTGTGCTTTGACTCTATCAGAGCCACCGAAAGGTGGGGGGACACACGACAGATCACCAACACTCGAGATAAATCTCGAATTTTTGAGAATAACGCGTCTCTCGTTCGATTGAACTTCCACCAGTTCTCTTTCAGGCGGCGCCCGTCAACGTTGTCCCGGAGCCCTTGGCGCTGAGGTCTTACGCGCTCAGCAGCTAGCGCCATTAACTCGGGCTGCTCTTCCCATGCTTGTTGCTCAGTCAGGTCGTTGAGATCGTACAAGAACCTACTCGGACTGTGCGATGGAGATGCATTAACTTCTTCGCCTCCGATATAGGTAAAAATGCGCCTACCTGCCCCTGGATTCGTCGCTTTGATTTTTTCCATGGTGGAAAGTGCGTTAGCGCCGTCATCGGAATCGTCAAACAGGAAACCGGCACCATATATATCAACACCCTTAAAGGATCGGGAATTGTTGACGGATAGTCGCTGGGGAGTGCCATCGTAATCTGATGGGAGAAGAAAACTGTTTATGGTGCTTACCTTTCGCTCGTCGATCCAGCACTGCCTGGAGGCACTGTCTCTCTTCGCGAAATGAATTATTGACACAACAACTGATGCATCTCCGGGCCAAGAGAATCTCTTGCGGCATCGGTAGAGTTGGCCGCCGCGCTGTCGAATAACCAGCGGTCCGGCTACGCGAGTGTCGCCCTGGAAAATCGTATTCGTAGAGACAAGTCCGCCGGTCCCTTCATCGCGCAATAGAGATAAAGAGCGTTGGAAGAAGTAAGCGACGAGGTCAGTCCGGTTTCCGGCATTCAGCGAGTTGAACTTGAGATAGCCCAAGTACGCGTCGCCCAACGCCCCTGATATACTGGTGCCGCCCAAAAACGGAGGATTGCCAACGACAGCGTCGAACCCCGGAGTCTTGCCCTCGAACACCTCCGGAAATTCGAGCTGCCAGTGGAACGGGCGGACGGGATGTTCGCCTTGGCGCAAACTTGAGGCGATCTTTGCGATGCCATCCCAGTCGGGATGCAGGCTCGCAGTGAATAGGCTCTCGACTTTCTGCCGCGCCTGCTCGCGCGCTCGGGGCCGAGCCTCGGCGAAGAACGCCGCAATCGTCGCATCGCCCATGCTGCGAAGCGGATCAAGCCGCTTCTCTAAGTTCTGGTGCCGCACCTCTTGAATGAAGCGCTGCACGTCGTCCGGCGCCTCTCGGATTTCGGTGCGCGCTGCCATCGCCTCCTTGATGCGATCCTGCACAAGCTTTCGGAATAGCGGTAGCCCAGGCTTCGTCTCATCCCAATTCGCCGCTGCGATCTGCGCGTTCGAGAGCCCAACAATGCTGTCGCCCGTCTTCAGCGCATGATCGACGAATTCGAACTCATGATCGCGCGCCAGCGTCGCGAGCCATAGCGACAGTTTGGCAAGGTCGGTCGCCATCGGGTTCTTGTCGACGCCATAGAGGCAGCGCTGCGCAATGAGACGGCGGGCGTGCAGCTCGTCATCCTCGTCCGGCGGGATCGTTGGCTTCATTTCCGGCCAGCGCGCCCAGGTTTTCACCAGCCGTGTCGCGAGGATACGGCAGGCCTCGACCAAAAACGCGCCCGAGCCCATCGCCGGGTCGCACACCTTCAGCGCTAGCACGTCCTCCGGCTTCGCATCCGGCCCGATGCGCTCGAACGCCGGCTCCAGCGCATGCCGCACGATCGGCTCCGTGAGTGAGCGCGGTGTGTAGTGGCTGCCCGTGCGGCGGCGCTCATCGGTCGGCTGCAAAATCGGCGTGCCCTGCGCGATCGTGCGGCGCATCGGTGAGCCGCGCTCGTCGATGATGCCATCGATCGCGGTCGCCAGTTCCGCAACCGACTTCGCCTGCTTGACCTTCGTCTCGGCCTGTCCGCTGAGTTTGCGCCCCGTATCCTCTTTGATCCGCTTGATCCGGTCAGCTGGCTTCAGTGGCAGGAGCGCGTCGAGATCGACGAACACCGGCACCTTGTTGTTCTTGCCAGCCTTGATTGCAAGCGACGGGCCTCGCGCCTGCTCGACCGTAAAGCCCATCACCGTCTCGTAGACCGAGCCGATCTGCTCAACATCGAGCGTGCGGTAGGAGAGCCTTTCCCCATCGACCACCATGAGCCCGCGCAGGATGCGCAGGAGCGTGCCATCCGAGACAGTAAGGATACGGGGCGCATCCTCGAGCTTGGTTCGACCCTCGAGGAACGGGAACTCCTTCGGGTCGAACAGCTTGCCGCCTCGTCCCTTGATCCAGCCGGACTTATGGCCGCCATGAACGAGGCGGAACAGGGCGAGGAGCCGTCCCCAGCCGCCCACACGCTCATTCATCGTGTCGGGATAGCGCGCCTCGTCCTCCAGCAGCTTCGCGAACAGTCCACGCACCGAATAGCCCTGCTGATAGAGCACACGCGAGGGCCCATCGGTCTTTGTGGGGATGAGATCGCGATCCTCGGCATAGAGGATAAACACGAGCCGCATAAGGACCGAGAGCAGGCCCTCGTAAAGATGCTGCGGGTTCTTCTCCGCCAGCTCGCCAATGAGCTTCGGCTCGGCAGCATGTAGGCCGCGCAGAAGCTCATGCAGCGCACCGAGCACTTGCGCCGACAGGTTGGTCGAGACGGTCGCCTGAGCTTCGCGGCTATCGCGAAGAAGCGCCGGAAGGCGGCGCTCTTTGGCGTCGTTGAAGAGCCGGAACGAGCCGAGCACCAGTTTGAGCCCGCCGAGCATCGGCCGGCCAGCAACTGTCCCGAGCGGCCGGAGCGGGAACTTGATCCAGCCTGACGTCTCGCCGCGCGGCGCGTAGATCAGACGTAGCTCGTTGTCGGACAGGAGCACGCCGGTGTAGACCTGCGTCTCCCGCAGCAGGCGCTCGAAGCGTTGGTGCGGCGTTGCCTCCCAGCCGTCCAACATCCCACGCTTGTCTGGCTCAATGCCCGCATCCTCGATGCGCACAATGAGCTGCCAGGCAGCTTCACCTTTCACGCCGCGAACGGCCCACGTCGGCGAGAGGTTTGTGTCGTACTCCGGCAGGCGGATTGTCAGCTCTGGCGGCAGCGGTTCGCCGCCTGGGGCGCCAGCCACGTTGCGACCGTTCCAACCCAGCACGCGCTCGAACAGCGGCCAAGGCTCTGACAGTGCCGGCCCGATCTCTTTGTCCGACAAGAGTTGGCTGACGGCCTCCTCATCAGCCTTGGTCTGGCGCTCAGGGTTGAGGCTCAGAGACTTAAGGAGGCTACGGGCCAGCACGAGACCGACGGGCTGGACATGGTCGAGCCACTCGAACTCGCGATCCGAAGAAATCTGTTCCTGCATGCCGCTCACCCCGACGCCGGCCAAAGATAGACGAGCCCGACCGGCTCGAGACGATGCGCGCGTACCTCGTATGACTGCCGAACGCGCTCCGGTTCGTCCTTAAGCTCCTGCTCGAGCCGCTCCAGGCGGACGTTCCAGTGACGACGATCAGCCTCACGCTGCCGGCGCTCATCCTCCAGGTCCAGGCGGAACTGGTCCGGATCGTAGTCACGTATCTTCTTGCCGATCCTGTCGCGCTGATCCTGCAGCAATTTTTCCAGCGACTTCGCCTCAGCTTCCCCGCGGGCAACGAGATCCTTCGCGACCTTAGCGATCTGTTCCGAGGCCCGCCTTTCCAGTTCCGGCCGGAGATCTGCCACATCGTGCTCGGCGATTCGCGTTATCCGCTGAATGACCGAATCCGGTACGGATCGGGCCTCACGGATGGCGTCTTCCAGCTGCTCGAGTGTCGTGTCCTCACCGCGCTCGCCCAAGGCTTTGAGAGGCTTCGACGGCCGGTCGGCTTCCGTCCAGATCGCCGTGACGGGGATGATCTCCTCGTGCAATCGCGTCGCGCCCGGGCCGTAGAGGGAAAGCCGCCCCAAGAGGACGACGCGTGGCTGGGCACCCTTGCCGCGAATGACGCATGCGCGGTTGAGGTTCGTCTGGAAGCCGTGGGACTGAAACCGGGACAGAAGCCGACGCACCAGCCGATGCTCCAGGTGAACTTGCACGACATCGCTGGCATCGCTGCCATCCGGCATAACGGGCGGCTCGAAAGCGATCGCGCGGATCTTGTTCTGGCGGCGCCATTCGGAAATGCGCTGGCGACGGGCACGCCTACGCATTCTCAAGTCATCGAAGGCATCCGCCCATGTGGGGTCATGGGCAAAAGCCGGGTGCTCGGGATCCAGCTGGAATGTGTAGATGTTCTTCAGCCGATCGGTTCTGGCCGAAGTTAGGTCCACTTCCATCCGCCTGAGCGCAACATTGCAGACTCGCATTAAATCGTCGGAATCGACACCGACGCGCTTGCGAGCCCGTTCAAGCTCGGCACGCAGGCGGTCCTGATCCGCCAGGAGTTGCGCGTGTCGTTCGCTTTCCTCTTCGTTCATCTCCGCCGTGGCAGTGTCGAGCCTTTCCTTATCGCTTTCGGCGGCCACCTCCGCGGCAAGTATCGCCGCCCGACCACGCTCGATGCCTCTAGCATTCAGACGGTCTGCCACTCTTGTCTCGATAACTAAGCCGATCGAACCGAGCTGCTCGCGAATGACTTCCGTCTTGCGCACCAAAGCTTCGAGCACGATGTCCTCGGGGCGCTGCGTGTAGATGAAGTATCGACATCTGACCTGCTTTGCGGGCTGCAGCTTGCGATCGATGCGTCCATTGCGCTGCTCGAGCCGGGACGGATTCCAAGGCAGATCGAAGTGGAAGAGGTCGGAGCAGCGCATCTGCAGGTTGATGCCCTCTCGCGCGGCGTCAGTGCAGACGAGAATTCGCAGAGGTTCCTCCGCGGGGTCTGCATTGAATGCTTGCTTGATAGCTTCGCGTCGCTGAGAGCTGGTTGTTCCCGTGAAGACTCCGATGCGATCATCGGCTCGATCCGTATCGGCGATAGCTTCCCGAAGGCGGCGCTCCAACCACCGGCGCGTATCCTCATACTCGGTGAAGATGATGACCCGCCGCTCATTCCAGGTCGTCCCGCCCGAGAGAAGCTCCTGGCGAATCCAGTTAATCAGCCAGCCGACGCGCGCATCAGGCTTGCCAGCATGCTTGTTCGCAAGTTCGATCATCGCGTCGACCGCAGATAGCTCGGCCTTCAGCTGCTCGATGGTCGCATTCTTCGCCGCGATTGCAGTAGCCGCTTCCACCGCGGCGTCGTCATCCGCGATCGCCGCATCCGCGCCGGCCTCGTCTTCGTCCTCGAGCTCCAACTCGTCCTGAGCGGCCTGCGAACTCACGAGAGCCTTTGCAGCCTCGGTAGTTGCCAGATGACGCTCGCCGGCAACCAATCTTGCGAGGGTTTCGCGATGCTTTTTTAGGGTGCGCCCGAAGGCTGCAGTCGAGGAAAGCAGTCGCTGCTGCAGCCCCACAAACAGAATTCGCGCCTGCGCCGCATCCCGTGGCGAAAGACCAGAAATTCGCTTCTCCCGAAGCAAACCGTAGTCGGCGAGCATCTCGGCCAGCGCCAACTCGGCAGTCTGTTTCGGGAGATCCTTTAGCTTGACTGCCTCAACCGAGCGCTCAGGGAAGGTTTCACCGATCCTCCGCAGGTCGGCTTTGAGGCGGCGCACCATCACAGGTTCGAGTTCTTTCGGGCGGATCTCTACGCCGCGCGTAAAGCGCTGCGGATCTAGCATCTCCAGAAGGGATGAGAAGCTGTTGGAATGCCCGTTATGTGGCGTGGCCGTAAGAAAGAGCCGATGCTCAAAGCGGCCAGCCAGTTCACGTACGGCCCTTGTGATCTGACTGTCTATGGCGTAGCGGGCCCCGCTCGCAGGTGCTGCATGATGAGCCTCATCGAGGATCAACAGAGATCGAGGTCGGAAGTCGCCCAGGAGTTCTCGCAGCCCGGCCACGTACGTCTCGTCTGTCATCAGTCGATGAGACAGAATGAAGCGACTGCCTGTAGTCCATGGATTCACGCCGAAACCATGTGTCCGGCGCAGTTCTGCCACTCGCTCTCGATCCAAGACGTCGAAGCTGAAACCAAACTTCGATTCGAGTTCATCCTGCCACTGCAGGGTCATTGCTGGGGGTGCGGCAACCAAAATGAAGTCAATCCGACGGCGTAGCAAAAGCTCTCGAAGGATCAAACCAGCTTCAACGGTCTTGCCTAGACCCACATCGTCCGCGATCAAAAGATTGACGCGCGGCAGGCGCAAAGCCTTCCGGAGCGGAAGAAGCTGGTAAGCATCCAACCTGATGCCTGCACGAAATGGGGCCTGAAAAAGATCGCGATCCGCCGCCGTCGCCGAGTTCCAGTGTACCGTCTTCAGGTATGCCCCGAACACTTCCGGATCGTCGGTACCATCGGTCGCGATGTTGCTCCAAGCTGTGTCTCCAAGGACCGCCGTCCCAATCTCAGCGTCCCAAAGGACCTCGAGCGCATCCCCTTGCGCATCGTCTGCTACACACGAAAGGTTCAAGGCTTCGAGCCCGTCGGGGCCAGTCGCCCTACCTTCGACCAGCCAGGTCCGGCCCCTTACATGAACAAACTCGCCAAATTCCGGTACGGACATGCCCCCTCCGTCGAGATCTTGGCCCCACGCCTTCTTGAATGACAAGATACCAGCGCTCGAGCCGATAGGCGAAGCCTGAGGCGCATCAAACTGTTGACGGAATCCCAGTTCACCAAAGCGAGTTATCATGCGGAAGCGACTGGACTTCTCCGGCGCAGCAAGCATTGCTTTCGTCATGACAAGGCCGCAGGCCGATTGGGCCTCGGAACAATGCCTCGCGGACATGCGGGGCTTCAGTTGGTGCAGGCATTGCGGTTGGCGCGATGCCCGAGACCTGGAGCCCCCACCATGCCCTCGAAACCCCGCAAGTCCGCTAATTCTAGCAAATCTCGCCCCACGCGCATTGAACCGCTCCGGAAGTCAGATTCGATCAAGAACATTCGCTCTAATGAGGTGCCCAAAGGAAGTTCCGTGCCAGTAAGCACGAGCAAGCAGCAGCGGTGCCTGGATCTCCTCGCCCGCCGCGACGGCGCGACCCTGAAAGAGCTGGTTGCGGCGACTGACTGGCAGGCCCACAGCGTTCGCGGCTTCCTGTCCGGAACAATAAAGAAGAAGCTCGGGCTTTCCGTCACGTCAACGCGAGACGCTGACGGCGCTCGACGGTACCGCATTGATCGAGTTGGTCCCGGGCACTGATGAACGCTCGTTGCACGGAGGGTGAGGTCAGCCATGAACTGGCTGGCCTCGCAGAGCTAGGGCGTCTCGTTCGTTTCCGTCACGCAATCGTTCAACACGACAACCTCGATGGGCCGGCTGACGCTCAATGTGCTCTTGTCGTTCGCCCAGTTCGAGCGCGAGGTTACAGGCGAGCGCATCCGCGACAAGATCGCGGCTTCGAAAAGGAAAGGGCTTTGGATGGGCGGGGTGGTCCCGCACGGCTATAGGGTGGCAGACCGGAAGCTGATTGTCGTTCCCGAGGAGGCCGAGGTAGTCCGGCTGATCTTCTCGCGCTACCGGGATCTGCGCTCTCTGCCCGCCTTACAGCGAGATTTGCGGGAGCGCGGGCTCGTGACTCGCACGCGTCGTCTAGCAACCGGACGCACCATTGGTGGCATTCCGTTCATGGTGGGAGCGCTGGTCTCCCTCCTGCGCAATCGCACCTATCTCGGCGAGATCAACCATCGCCGCAAAAGCTACCCGGGCGAGCACGACCCTATCATCGATCAGGATCTCTTTGATCACGTCCAAGCGATCCTCGAAACCAACCGGCAGGGGCACCGGCAGCACTGGCGGAAATCAAATGCCCTTCTCCTCGGCAAGATCTACGACGATCGAGGAAACCGCATGACTCCGAGCTACGGCATCAAACGGGGCGTCCGCTACCGCTACTACGTTTCGGCCGCCCTTCTGCAGGGTAACAAGGCAGACGCCGGTTCCGTTGCCCGGGTCGCGGCGCCGGACATGGAGCAACGCGTAATCAACAGCCTCATCGAGAACGGAATACTCGATAAATCGGACGCGAACCTGAGCGACACGTTACATGGGGCGGTCGACCGTGTCACAATCGGGTCGAGTGAGATCACGATCACGGTTCACACGCTGGGCGATTCTAGCAATTCGCGAGAACCAATCCGAATTCCTTGGACGCCGCCTGTTTATAGACGTCGTCGGTCCTTCTCAGCTTCTGATGCAGAAAAGCCGACCACTGTGTCTCCTAGTCGCAAAGTAATCCGATCTGAGGCTCGCGCCCGTCTGCTAATAGCCATTGCCACGGCTCGCCAGTGGTTGGACGAACTCATGCGCGGCGCGGTGCCTGATCTTGACGCGATCGCCCAGCGGGAATGCCGGAGCGAGCGGTCGGTCCGCATGATCCTCTCCCTGGCCTTTCTGTCGCCCGACATCGTATCCGGCGCGATCGCCGGCACACTTCCCCGTGGGCTCGGCTTGTCTGACATGACCGAACTGCCGATGGACTGGGCAGAACAGGTAAAGAAGTTGGGCCTATCCCAAACTCGCGGCTAACTGGACGCATTATCCCAATTGCCGACATCAAGAGCTTCGCAGTCGGTGACATTCTTGTCGTAGTCGAGCATGTCAGGAAACTGAGGGATCGTGTCATCGACCTCGACGGCGCGTCCGCCGCACGCTATGACAAAGCATTCCTGCCGCTCACCGTCCTATCGTTGCCTGGTTGTGCAGCCACGGCACCGCGGTAAACTGTTGCGCAAGAGTTGCATGCGAGTATCGCCGACGTGCTAATCGAACCCAAAATCGCCGGTGCCTCCATCGTGCTCGTAGGGAACTTCAACCCAGCGATTTTCTCTCCCGATTGGTTCATCCGTCACGGCCTAGTTAACGAGCAGGCTGTGCAACGCGACGACCCCGATTTCATCGTTCATCCGCAGATCGCTCAGTTCAAGCTCGATTGGTGCCAAATCGTTGCAGAAACTGGGAAATTCAGCATCAGCAGCTCGAAGGACCCGCTCGTCCTCATCATGGACCTCGCCGTCCGAACCTTTTCCGAGTTTCTACCCCATACGCCGCTACGCCAGCTCGGCATCAACCGGCAGGTCCACTTCCAAGTGGCCAGCCCAGACGTGCGCGACGCCATCGGCTTCCGCCTGGCACCGCCCGACGCTTGGGGTGAGTGGGGGGCCCACATCACGGCCTCGTCCAACCAAAAGCGCGGTGGCCTTCGGTCCTTGACCATGCAACAGCAGGTCTTCGACGACGACCGCTCCGGCCACATCTCGACCACGGTGCAGCCCTCTAGTCAAATCACCCCCGGCCTCGGTATCTACGTCCAGGTCAACGATCATTTCGAAGCCACCGAGCAAGACCCCGCGCGCGGAACCCGAGAGATCGTCACCCTGCTCGAGGACCGCTTCGAAACGTCCCTGAGCAACTCCGACAGCATCATCGATCAAATCATGAGGCTAGCTGATGAGTACGCTCGCTAACCGCCGTTCTTGGATCGACGAAGGGACGGACCCGGTACCGGCTGCCGGCGCCGCGGCAGAGGCTGCCGCCTTCCCCGACCTCGCCGCCAATACCCGCGACACTGCAGGCGCCCGTCTCGTGCATCAGTATTTCGGGTCGGTATTGCCTGTGCGTCCGAGCGGTGCGCCGCAATCTCCGGCCCAGCCGACCATTGGCACGATCGAGGACGAGCGTCCGGCCTTTAAGGCACCGCTCCTACCCGAGCGGCGCTCAACCCGGATCGTCTCCTATCATGCCCTGCAGGAATGGGAGGGTTACGTCACCTCGATCAGCTCAGACACGTTCACCGCCGACCTCGTCGATATGACGCGGGCCGCCAAACAGGCCGACGAGCAGGTCGAGCTCGACCTCGATGAGATCGGAGTCGAGCAACGCGGTGAATTACAGGTCGGCGCCGTCTTCCGCTGGACCATCGGATATGAGACGCTGCCTTCCGGCCAGCGTCGGCGCGTGTCGCAACTGGTCTTCCGTCAGCTGCCGAAATGGACCGAAGCAGACATCGATGCCGCACAGCGTCAGGGAGCCGAACGCCACGGCCGGATCAAGTGGGAATGACTGGTCGGCGCCGCCCGCCGCCGATCAGCTCGAGTTCACGCTGTTCGGGCCTGGTTTTGGCGAGTGCGCCTTGATCCACCTCGGTGGCGACCATTGGCTCACCGTCGACAGCTGCCAGTCTACCGGCTCGTCCTCCCCCGCAGCCCTCGACTACCTTCGCTCGCTCGGCCGCGACCCTGCGCGTTGTGTCGACCTCGTCCTCGCGACGCACTGGCACGACGATCACATCAAGGGGCTCGCTACCCTGGTCGAGGCGTGCCCCAAGGCCATGTTCGCCTGCTCCGCCGCGCTCGCGACCAAGGAGTTCGATGCCATGGTTAGGGCGTTCGACGGCCAACGTATGATCAGAGGCGGCTCCGGAGTCCGCGAGATCAATCGCGTCTTCAATATCTTACAGGATCGCTCGATACTACCGCCGCGACACGCCGGCGCCGGCAAATCGTTGCTGCGCCTTCCAGCAACACACACATCGCACGGCCGACCCGTCAACGCCGTTGCCCTCTCCCCATCCGACTACGAGCACCAACTGTCTCTCGCAGCGATTGGGCGGTTGATGCCTGCCGCGTCACAGACTCAACGCCGCTGCCCGCCTGAAGAACCAAATCTCATGTCGGTGGTACTCCATGTCGAGATCGGCGATATCGCCCTCCTGCTTGGCGCCGACCTCGAGCAGCATGCCGATCCGCGTCGTGGTTGGGCGGCCGTCCTCGCCGATACGACCCTGCCCGACGCGCCGTCGACCATCTTCAAGGTTCCACACCACGGCTCGGTCGGATCAGACTCGCCAGAAGTCTGGCAACACCGCCTGCAACCCGCGCCTGTTACGTTGCTGACGCCCTGGGTGCGCGGTGCCGGCCGCCTGCCCACCGCGGACGACGTGCAGCGCATTACCGCCCGCACGCCACACGCGTTCATCACAGCGCCCGCGATCGCCGGTCAAAGCCAAACGCCAAGGCCGTCTATGGTGCAGCGCCAGCTCCGCGAGATGGGCGCCACGATCCAGCGGCGTCAGCCGGCCATGGGCGCTGTTCGTCTGCGCAATGGCGGAAAAGCCGATTGGAGCACCTGGACCGTGGCCTTGCGCCCACCAGCTCATAGTCTCTCACCCCCAGTTGCAGCGTAAAACAAAATTCTCCCCGTTCAGTCACTGCAGCCTCTCAGTGCCGCCGCCCACTTCCCGTGCATGGTAAGGAAAGCAGCAATAGCCTTTAGCCCCGCTGTCAGCGGCGAGCCGTCGCTTCACTAACATGTCCGTTGACTGGGGTGTCGCTACCGCGACTTTGGCGTCGCACTTTAGAATGAGCGTTGCGTTTGCCTCACGACCGCTTTCTCTGCCTTTCGTCCTAGCGACTGCAGATCCGCCTTGCGTGATGCCACCGAGTTCGAAACCAAAATCTTGGACATCCAAGATGAAGCCTGCGAACTCGTCATGCTACGGCGGGCTCAGATACGACTGCCTTTTCGAAGGTGAGAACATCTCGATCAGTCGACGACGAGCTATAGCAATGACGAGTGACGCGCCACTTTCGAACCGGTCTCAGTTCGCGCGCAAACCTGTCTCTCGAGGAGAGTGCCCACCGTCGCTCGGAAAGGGAATTTCGACGCCAAAGACAGCGGGACGTTTCCCGCATGAAGACCGACAAGCCACGGCGCAGAGACCGCCCGAAACGCGGACGAACGTCCGCTAACCCGCGGAAAGTTCGCTTCAATTCGCGATGCTAAAAAATACTGCCACATCAACGGCTTATGGCTGGTGGAGCCGAGGGGAATCGAACCCCTGACCTCTGCAGTGCGATTGCAGACGCCGCTATGCATGACCCGCGTCGAATTGAACTGGACTTCCCCCTGAAAGCACGCATTGCTGTGGTTGTTGCCGAACGACGCGGTAATCGCGGCTGATGGCAGGGCTCGCCTCGCAGTTTGCGGGGCTTCGGGTGGTGCGGGCGTCATTTCCGACGCCTCGAAACCAGATGGAGCCCAGACCCATGCCAACCGAAGCCACCGACATCGCATCTCATCCGAAGCGCCGGCAGAAGGCGCGCGAGGCCGCCACGAACCCGGTCACCCCCGCCAAAAAACAGCCCACGAGCAAGGTTGCGACGTCACCACCATCTACCACACCACGTGGTGCGCAACAGACCAAGCAGGAGAAGGTGCTCACTCTTCTTGGTCGCGCCGATGGCGCGACCATCTCCGACCTGATCGAGGCCACCGGCTGGCAGCAACACAGCGTGCGCGGCTTCCTGGCTGGAACCGTCAAGAAGAAGCTCGGGCTGATGCTGACCTCCTCGAAGGAAGATGAGGATCTGCGCCGATATCGCATTGTGACTCGGCGCGGCCGCTGACATGGGCAGATCAGAATTCGACCTCGCGACCGAGCTCGAACGGCTCGGGAGCCTTGGCCTCGTCGAGTTGCGCGAGGTGTGGCGGCGTCTCCACCAGACGCCGCCTCCTGCACGCCTTAGCCGTGAAATTCTGCTGCGAGGCATCGCATATGGGCTGCAAGAGCGCGCCTTCGGCGGCCTGTCGCGATCAAGCCGTCGCCGGCTCCGACATGGAAGCGAGGAAGGTTCTCTGGGCAGAAGAGGTCCGGAGGTCGTATCGTTGAAGCCCGGCACGCAACTGGTACGCGAATGGCGCGGCGTGACATACACGGCCATCGTCCTCGCCGAGGGTGTCGAGTGGCGGGGGCAGCGCTACAAGTCCCTGTCGGTCATCGCCCGCGAGATTACCGGTGCACATTGGTCGGGACCACGATTTTTCGGCCTGAGGGCGAGAGCATCCGATGGCTAAACAGTCTCAGCTTGACGCCGTGCGCAGGATGTTCGCTGATCTCACAGGCGCGCTGGAGGACGCGGCGGTGCTCGCCGCCGAGGCCCAGGCCTCCGCCAGTCGCGATGACGCGCACCAGCAGTGCGAAAGCCTCATTGCAGCAGTCAACCTCTGTCTTGTCCATCTGCATCGGCTGAAAAGGCTCCTCGAATGAACTGCTTCGCCTGCGCCATCTATACGCGCAAATCGTCGGAGGAGGGCCTCGAGCAAGCATTCAACTCGCTCGATGCCCAGCGGGAAGCGTGTGAGGCATTTATCACGAGCCAGAAGCACGCGGGCTGGATACCCGTGCGCGATCTCTACGACGACGGCGGCCTCTCCGGCGGGACGCTCGAGCGACCCGCTCTCAAGCGGCTGCTCGCCGACATCGAGGCCGGCAGGGTGCGCATCGTGGTCGTCTACAAGGTCGACCGCCTGACGCGCTCGCTCGCAGACTTCGCCAAGATCGTCGAGGTGTTCGACACGCATGGTGCCTCGTTTGTCTCGGTGACGCAGCAGTTCAACACGACGACCTCGATGGGCCGATTGACCCTCAATATGCTGCTCTCGTTTGCCCAGTTCGAGCGCGAGGTTACCGGCGAGCGCATCCGCGACAAGATCGCAGCCTCGAAGGCCAAGGGGATGTGGATGGGAGGCGTCGTCCCCCTCGGCTACGACGTCAGAGACCGCAAGCTCGTCATCAACGAAGTTGAAGCCGAGGCTGTGCGCACGATCTTCCGGCGCTACGCCGAGTTGGGATCGGTGCGGCTGCTCGGACCCGAACTCGACCGGCTGGGCATCGTCGGCAAGCATCGCTCCGGATCTGGCAGCGCCCCTATCTCCCGCGGCGCCCTCTATCAAATCCTACAGAACCGCCTCTACTGCGGCGAGATTGCTTTCAAGGGCAAGGTCTATCCTGGCCAGCACGATGCCATCATCGATGCCGATCTCTGGCGGATCGTGCAGGAGAAGCTTGCCGCCAACCGGTTGGCCCGATCTCTCTCCGTCGGGGCCGAAGCGCCGAGCCTCCTCTGCGGTCTCATTTTCGATGGCGACGGCAACCGGATGACGCCCACCCATGCCAACAAGGGCGGGCGGCGCTATCGGTATTACATCTCTGCCGGCCTGCTCGATCGAAGAGAGAGCGGACCGAATGCTATGCGCGTTCCGGCAAGCGACGTGGAGGACGTCGTGCGCGATCGGCTGCGGTCATTCCTGTCCGAGCCGAAAGCCATCGCCGACGCGCTGCTGCCTCTTGAGCCCAACGCCGCCGCGCTCGATCGCGCATTGCGGCGCGCGGCCGGGCTTGCCGGGCAATGGCCATCGATGCCGCCCGACGAAGTGCGTGGGCTGGTGCACAAGATCATCGCTCGCGTTGCGCTCACGCCGGATTGCATCACCGTGGAGATCGGCATGGCCGGCCTTGGCCATACGCTCGGCATCAAGGTTGCGGTGGCAGCCCCGTCACAGCAGACGATTGCACTACCGGTCGCCACCGCCCTGCGACGGGCGGGCAAGGGCAAGCGTCTCGTCATTGGCGAGCGCAACCGTGCAGAGATCAATCCGCATCTGGTCCGACTGCTGCATGACGCCTTTGCCACGAAGGATCTTCTGCTTGCTAACACCGATGAGAGCATGAACGCCATCACCGCTCGCCTTGGCAAGAGCAAGGGGTACATGACCCTGTTGCTGCGTCTTTCCTATCTGGCGCCGTCGATTGTCGATGATGTCCTCGCCGGACGCGCCCCTGTCGACCTCGGCCCGCATCGGCTGAGGCAGCTGTCAAAGGATCTGCCGCTCGACTGGGCCGGCCAGCGCCGATTCCTGGGCTTCGACTGGGCCGGCTCGGCAGGAAATCCTCGCTGTCTGCCGCCTGCCGCCTCTGCCGAAAGTGGCCTCGAGAGACGCCGGGCCTGAGATCCCGCATGACGGGCGCGAATTACGTCTCCGGACAGGCTCGAGCCGATGCAGCCCTCGCCAACCGCCGGAAAGGCCGGACGAATTTCAAGGCACGGCAATTTTGAGATTTTTCTGGAAAACCAGCAGGTTGTGTGGTGGAAGGGGCTGGATTCGAACCAGCGTAGGCGAAGCCAACGGATTTACAGTCCGTCCCCTTTAGCCACTCGGGCACCCTTCCGGTCCGTCGCGGGGCCGCTCCCCTCGTCAAGCGGATGGAACGGCACGCAAACGAAAGCGCCCTGCGCGGCTTCCGGCGCAGGGCAGCAGCGCCCTTATCCGAGGCGAAGGCCCCGCTGTCAAATGGAAAAATGGATCGTTTCCGTGTAGGGATCGGGACGCCGCAGAGCCCGCTCGCGGCCCCATAAACCCGCCTGGAGCGCCATTCCACGCCATGCACGACGACCGCAGGGACAAGCCCCGTTTCAAGTCGCGCTTCAAGCCAAAGTCGGGCGGCCAAGGGGGCGCGCACGGCTCCGGCCCCAAGGCCGGCGGATCGCGCGGCCGCCGCCCTCCTGAGCGGCTGGACACGACGGCGGAGGCTGACGATCGCGTGCGTCTCTTCGGCGTCCATCCCGTCGAGGCGGCGCTGCGCAATCCGGCCCGCGTCGTCCGACGCCTGCTCGCCACCGAGAATGCCGCTCACCGCCTGGCGGATGCCATCGCCGCGCGCGGCCTCACCCCGGAGCCCGTGACGCCGCGCGAGCTCGACCGCCTGCTCGGGCCCGACACGGTCCACCAGGGCCTGCTGCTCGAGACCGAGCTGCTGCCGGAGCCCGAGATGGCCGAACTCGCGCAAGCGGCCGCAAACGGCGGCCCGCTCATCCTGCTCGATCAGGTGACCGACCCGCACAACGCCGGTGCGATCCTGCGCTCGGCGGCGGCGTTCGGCGCCTCGGGGGTGGTCACAACGTGGCGCCACAGTCCGCCGCTCAACGGCACGCTCGCCAAGTCGGCCTCGGGCGCGCTCGAGCTCGTGCCGGTCGCCCGCGTGCAGAACCTCGCCCGCGCCATGGCCGAGCTGAAGGAGGCCGGCGTGCTGATCCTGGGCCTCGACGGCACGGCCGCCGCCGGCATCGAGGACGAGCCCTTCGACGGCGCGGTGGCGATCGTCCTTGGCGCGGAAGGCAAGGGCCTGCGTCAGTTGACGAGCGAAAGCTGCGACCGGCTCGTCAGGATCGCGACGGCCGACGGCCTGCGCAGCCTCAACGTGTCGAATGCCGCCGCCGTCGCGCTGCACGCGGCCCTGATCGCGCGCAAGCGGTCCCTTTGAGCCCGACGGTCAAAGACGCTCACCCCGGCGCGCGTCTCAGTTGAGGTGCCACGTCACGCCGGCGCGGATGGCGGCCGCGTCGAGGTCGTCGACGTTGGCGGAGTTGTCGGGCTCGAGCCAATAGCTGAGGCCCTCGACGCGCGCGCTCCAGTTCGGCGCGAACTTGTAGTCGACGCCGGCGCCGAGCACGAGGCCGCCGAAGTCGCTCGTGCGGCCGACGCCGAGGCCCGACGTGCCGGCCTCCGCCCAAGCGTAGCCGATCGTTCCGTAGACAAGCGCGCTGCCGACCGTATAGCCGAGACGCGCGCGCAGGCTCGCGAAGTAGTCGACATCAAGGGTGACGGGGCCGGCGCCGGAGCCGCGCGTGTCCTCCATCCACGACCCGGTGTAGTCGCCTTCGATGCCGAGCACGGTCTGGCCCATCTGATAATTGTAGCCGGCGTGCATGCCGAGGAGGCCGCCGGACACATCGAACCCGCCCGGCTCGTCGAGGGCCCAGCCGTAGCCGCCGTGGGCACCGGCGTAGAAGCCCGTCCAGATGGCAGGGTAGGCGGAGTAGTAGTCCTGCGCGGAGGCCGGCGCGGACAGTCCGGCCGCGAGCACGCCCGCGCACGCCGCCCTCGAAAGAAACGCAAACGACATCCGGCACATCTCCTCACGCTACTCAAGGCCTGGAAACTAGCAGCCGCTGTCCGGCGTCACCACCGCTGCGGGCGCTCCGCGGCGTCTTATTGACAGGAGTGTCGCATTCCTGCCCTACCGGCTCTGGCGCGTGCCGTGCGCGGCATCGCCGTCATCGGCCCGCGGTCATACGTGCCGGCAAATCGGGCGGTGTGATGGCTCACCCCGCCCGCTTGTGTGGCCCGTTTGTCGGCTTGGCGGCGCTCAATCGCAATGGGTGTCGCGCCAGCACGTCCAGCGGCCGCCGCGGCAGACCGTCTCGCCGTAGCGGTTCGCAAAGCAGCGACGCCCGACCCAGCCGCATTCGCGCGGACCCTTGTAGCAGACCTCGTCATAATCGCGGTAATGCCGGTCGCGGGCATGCGCATAGGCGCCGAGAACCCCAAGACCGATGATCCCGGCCGCAATGCCCGCCGCGACGCGGCCGCCGCGTCCGGCCTCGGCCGGAGGCGTGCTGGCCATCACAGCGCCGAACCCCAGCATGACCGCCATGAGAGAGCCGATGATCTTCTTGAGCATCGTATCGTCCTTTGTCTTCCGTGGTGCCATCTGCCCGCGCAGCGCGCGACGCAGTCGATCCTGCGTCCGAAGATAATCAATACTCACATGAATGCGGTATGAACGGGCTGCCGACGCTCGATATTCCAGTCCGGACTTGTGCTCGGCCGAAGCTCAATCCGCTTCAGAAAAGAGTATGGCCGGGACGAGCCCGGCCATACGCGGAATGCATCGGATCGCCTGCGCAGACTTTCACCAGTGGCCGTGACGGATGCGGCCATGATGCTCGGCGTGCCACGCACGATGGCTGTAGCTCGAGTCCGGGTAGCCCCAGGCGGAATAGTAGGGCGGATGCACGTAGTGGCGGCGCTTGCGCAGACGCATGACGTGCGCCGGCTTCCAGTAGCCGGAGTTGTAATAGGGGTAATAGCCGCGCGGCTCGTAGCGGTAGGCATAGGGGTCGGCGTAGCCCGCATACACATGGCGATAGCGCGGATAATAGCCATAGTGCGCGACGGTGCGCTCGTGTCCCCAGCCGGACGAACGGCGGTGCGTGGCCTCGGCGGGACCGGCGAGCACGCCCGTGACAAGTGCGAGAGCAGCCGCAAGGCTGAGGAGAGGGATCTGACGCATACGATGCTCCCAGGGTTGAAATTGGGATCGAAACTTCCTGCAAGTCTTATCGAAAACAGATAAGGGCCGATTAAGCAAACGGGCTCCAGTCGCTAAGGTTACGCTGAGCGCCCGCTCATTTTGGGACGTTACGCCCCGTCAGCGTCCTCTTGCGCCTCCGCGCGGCCGTAGGTCTTGAACTTCTCGAGCACGGCGCTCATCTCGGCGTCGTCCAGGATCCGGGCCGGGCCGAGCTGGAGCACCTTGCCGTACTGCTCGGCCAGCACCTCCACCTCGCGGGCGAGATCGAGCGCGGCGCCAAGCGTGGCGCCGACGGCCACCTGCCCGTGATGGGCCAGGAGGCAGGCGTTGCGGCCGGCGAGCGCGGCGGCCACGAGGCCGGCAAGCTCCGGCGTGCCGAACGTCGCGTAGGGGACGAGCGGGATGTCCGCGCCGCCCGCCACCGCCACCATGTAGTGGAAGGCCGGGATCGGCCGGCCGGCGCAGGCCAGCACGGTCGCATGCAGGGAATGGCTATGGACGAGCGCGTTGACGTCGGGGCGCGCCGCGTAGACGGCGAGATGGAGGTGCCACTCCGTCGAGGGGTGACGCTGCCCTGGGGCAACGGCCCCGTCCGTCGCGACGTGGACGATGTCGGCGGGCTTCATGTCATCGTAGGCCAGACCTGAGGGCGTGATCAGCATGCCATCCGCCACGCGCGCGGAGACGTTGCCCGACCGGCCGGGTGACAGGCCCGACGCGGACATCGCTCGCGCCGTCTCGACGACGCTCCGGCGCAGCCTCTTCAGCGACGGCGTGCCCTCTGCGTTCATGTCCGGCCTGTCATGCCGCGCCCTTCCGCTCGGAATAGAGGTCCATGAGCCCCTCCCGCGAGGCCGGGCACACGCCGCGCTCGGTGATGAGGCCGGTGACGAGCCGCGCGGGGGTCACGTCGAAGGCGGGGTTGGCCGCCCGGCAGCCCTCCGGTGCGATGCCGACGAGGACGACCTCGCCCGAGGCCGTGCACCCGGAAAGGCTTAGAACCTCGTCCGCCACGCGCTCCTCGATCGGGATGGCGAGGCCGTCGTCGAGCGACCAGTCGATCGTCGAGTGCGGCAGCGCGACGTAGAATGGCACACCCGTGTCCTTGGCGGCGAGCGCCTTCAGGTACGTGCCGATCTTGTTGGCGACGTCGCCGGCGGCCGTGACCCGGTCCGCGCCGACAAGGACGAGATCGACCTGGCCGTGCTGCATCAGATGTCCGCCGGCGTTGTCGGCGATCAGCGTGTACGGCACGCCGTGCGACCCGAGCTCGAAGGCGGTCAGCGCCGCGCCCTGGTTGCGCGGACGCGTCTCGTCCACCCACACGTGCAGCGCCACGCGGGCGTCGTGCGCCTGATACAGCGGCGAGGTCGCGGTGCCCCAATCGACGCAGGCGAGCCAGCCCGCGTTGCAATGGGTGAGGATGTTGACTGGCTCGCCGGGCGCCTTGCGTGCCGCGATCCCACGGATGAGCCCAAGACCGTGCTCGCCGATCCGCTTGCACATCGCGACGTCCTCGTCCGCGAGCCGCGCCGCGTGCGCGAATGCGACGGCCGCGCGCTCGGCCGGGGGCAGGGGCGCCAGGCGGCGGCGCATCTCCTCCAGTGCCCAGCGGAGATTGACGGCCGTCGGCCGCTGCCGGGCGAGCAGGTCCACCGCACGGCCGAGGGACTCGTCGGAGGCATCGGCGCGCATGGCGAGCGCGACGCCGTAGGCCGCCGTGACGCCGATCAGCGGCGCGCCGCGCACTTGCATCGTGAGGATCGCGCGGGCGGCCTCCTCCACGGTCGCGAGGCGGGCGATCTCAAGCCGGTGCGGCAGCAGCGTCTGGTCGATGATGTCGACGGTGGCGCCGTCCGCCTCGAGCCAGATCGTCCGATAGGGCTGTCCGCCGATCTTCATATCGTCACCCCTCGCTGCCCGGCACCTTGGCGCCGAGCGGCACGGCGAGCATCTGGTCGAGCCCGCAGCGCGGGCAGACGAGGCGATACCACTCCGCATGCGGCCGCGCCGAGTGATCGCTGACCATAAGGCCCGCCGCCGCGCACAGCGGACAGGGGACGGGCTCGTCCGGCGCCGTCCGCCAGCGGGCGATCGCAGCGTGGGCCGCGCGCAGCGTTGCGGACGTGATCTCGGCTGCGCCCATCGCCGCTAGTGCCCCTCGAACGCCATCAGGCAATGGCTCTCGATGCCGGCCTCCTCGAGCCGGCGCACGCCGCCGAGGTTGGGCAGATCGACGACAAAGGCCGCGCCGACGACTTGGCCGTTCACTCGCCGTATGAGCTTCGCGGCCGCCAGCGCCGTGCCGCCCGTGGCGATGAGATCGTCCACGATCAGTACCCGCTCGCCGTCCTTCACGGCGTCCTCGTGCATCTCGATAGTGTCGGTGCCGTACTCGAGCGCGTACTCCTGGCCGATCGTCCGCCACGGCAGCTTGCCCTTCTTGCGGATCGGAATGAAGCCGCAGCCGAGGCGGTCGGCCACCGCGCCGCCGAGGATGAAGCCGCGCGCCTCGATGCCCGCCACCGCGTCCACGGGCACCGTCTGGAACGGCTGCGTCAGCCGCGCGATGGCGGCCTTGAACCCCTGCGCGTCGCCGAGCAGCGTGGTGACGTCGCGGAACATGATGCCGGGCCTGGGGTAATCCGGGATCGTCCGGATCAGGCTCTTCAGATCGCTCAACAGCCACCTCGCCGCCAAATTGACGGCGCAAACTACCAATATCGAGCGCCATGGGATAGCCGGGCCGCTAGACTGGAGGGCCGGGCCGGCGATTCGGTTGGCCGCCGTGCCAAAGGTCGCCAGGAGGTCGCCGGACCGACGAGGATCTTCACGGCCGACATATGGGCCGATAATTGGGAATGCGCGCGATGTCCTCTCTCCCGCTCACCGCCGACGGTGACATGGACGACGATCTGCCCCGCACCTTGCGGCGCGAGAAGGAAGCGCGCGCCCGTGAGGCCCGCGAGCGCGAGGCGTCGGGCCTCGCCGCCCCCGAGCCGGTGGGCTATGCTGCATCGGACGACAGCTATGCGTCCGCCTATGCCATCCAGGACGCCTACCCGGCCGCCGTGCGCGCGATCGAGGTGCCCTTTTTCCGGTTGATGCTGTTCTTCATCAAGGCGGTCTTCGCCGCCATCCCGGCGCTCATCCTGCTCGCGGTCTTGCTCTGGCTCGGCGGCCAGGCGCTCGAGGCGGCGTTCCCCGAGCTCCTGAAGGCCAAGATCCTCATCACCTTCCCGAACAGTTGACGGATGCGGCGCCGGTCGCCGCGGTCTACCCCGCCGGCGTCAGCACACGCCCGGCCACGGCGTCGAGCCTTGCCAGAAGTGCGGGGTCGCGCGCCTCGGGCGCGGTGATGAGCGCCACGTCGAGCGCCCGGTCCGAGCCGATCGGACAGGCGGGATGCTCGCGCGGGAAGTCGCGGGCGAGCCGGGCCACGAGCCGCTGCGCCTTCTCCGTGTTCGCGTGCATGACGGCGAGGATCGACGCGACGTCGACGGCGGCGTGGTCGTCGTGCCAGCAGTCGTAGTCGGTCACCATCGCGACGGTCGCGTAGCAGATCTCCGCCTCGCGGGCGAGGCGCGCCTCGGGCATGTTCGTCATGCCGATGACGTCGCAGCCCCAGCTTCGGTAGAGATGGGATTCGGCGCGGGTGGAGAACTGCGGGCCTTCCATGACGAGATAGGTCCCGCCGCGCGTGTGAGCGATGCCTTCGGTCCGGGCCGCCTGCTCGATGGCGTCGACGAGCAGCGGGCTCACGGGATCGGCGAGCGAGACATGGGCGACGAGCCCCGGCCCGAAGAACGACGGCTCGCGCGCGAACGTACGGTCGATGAACTGGTCGACGAGAACGAAGTGTCCGGGCGCATACTCCGCCTTCAGCGAGCCGCAGGCCGAGACCGAGACGAGATCGGTCACGCCCGCCCGCTTCAGGGCATCGATGTTGGCGCGGAAGTTGATGGACGACGGCGGGACCTTGTGGCCGCGTCCGTGGCGCGGCAGGAAGCGGATGGGCAATCCCTCGATCTCGGCGAAGAGGATGTCGTCCGAGGGCTTGCCGAACGGGCTGTCGACGCGCTCCCAGTGCGCGTGCTCCAGGCCCGGCAGATGATAGATCCCGCTGCCGCCCACGATGCCCAGGACCGATCGCGCCACGTTGCCCTCCGTTCCTCGCCGCCTGGCCGCGCCGCGGCCAACGAAGGCGAATATCGGTCCAGCGAACCCGAGCGCAACTAAAAAGCCCGCTCATTCGGCGGGCTTCTTGCTGGTTTCCTTCGTGAGCCGGTCGCAACTCCTCACACTCGCAGGCACCCCGCCCCGCCGCGTGCGGGGATCGCATAGGGGGAGGGGCGCCTGCGAGCATGTTCCATGTCCGTCACCCGCGCGCCGGCATCGGCACCGCGCGGCGCTTGCGGCCCGCCGCGGCTTCGGCGGGGGAAGGGGAAACGGCCGTAAGCGAGGTGGAATCGGTAGTGCGGAAAGGGCGCAAAGCCGGCGTCCGCAGCGCGGTGCTCACGGCCTCATTCACGGGCCGCACAATCAACCGTCCTCGCGCCATGCGCGAGAGGCTCAACACCAACATGGTCTCGTCTCCAATCCGCGAGGTTCAAGGCCCCGCAATCGGCGGACACTGCTGTCCTTCGCGCCAAGGGTGAGGGAGGCACCGCCGACCGTCAAGTCATTTCGGCGCGATTCCAATAGGTTATAATTGTTCCAAGGCGACCGCGCGAACTGCCGTGCTCACTCGGCGGCCGCACTTCGTCCGGCGGCGCCGAGCCAGGCCGCCAGATCGGCGAGCGCCCGGCGCGATTGTAGCCGCTTGCGCGCAAGCCCGCGCTCCGGCCCTTTGAGCCGCTTGCCCTCGGCGTTCGTTCTCGGGGCGTCGTCGAGCGGCGGCAGCAGGCCGTAATTGATGTTCATGGGCTGGAAGGAGCGCGGGCGCGGCGCTGCCTCGTCCGGCTCGTCCTCCGCGATGAGGTGGCCTCCGGTGATGTGGCTCAGAAGCGCGCCGAGCGCGGTCGTGCCCGGCGGCGGGATCGGCGCGCGGCCTTGCCGCTCGGCGGCCGCGAAGCGACCCGCGATCAGACCGATGGCCGCGCTCTCGACGTAGCCCTCCACGCCCGTGATCTGTCCGGCGAAGCGCAGGCGCGGGAGGGCCCTCAGCCGCAGCGAGCCGTCGAGCACGCGCGGCGAGTTGAGATACGTATTGCGGTGCAGGCCGCCGAGACGCGCGAACTCCGCGTGCTGCAGTCCGGGGATCGTGCGGAACACGCGGACCTGCTCGGCGTGCTTCATCTTCGTCTGGAAGCCGACCATGTTCCACAGCGTGCCGAGCGCGTTGTCCTGGCGCAACTGCACGACGGCGTAGGGCCACCGGCCCGTGCGCGGATCGTCGAGCCCCACGGGCTTCATGGGCCCGAAGCGCAGCGTCTCGCGTCCGCGCTCGGCCATGACCTCGATGGGCAGGCAGCCGTCGAAATAGGGCGTGCTCGTCTCCCATTGCTTGAAGACGGTCTTCTCCGCCGCCAGCAGCGCATCGATGAAGGCGTCGTACTCCTCGCGCGTCAGCGGGCAATTGAGATAGTCGGCGCCCGTGCCGGCCGGCCCCGTCTTGCCGTAGCGCGAGGCGCGCCAGGCGATGCTCGTGTCGACGCTCTCCAGATGGACGACGGGCGCGATGGCATCGAAGAACGCCAGCTCCGTCTCGCCGGTGAGCGTCGCGATGGCGGCGCTGAGGGCCGGCGAGGTGAGCGGGCCCGTCGCCACGATGACGCTGTCCCAGTCGGCCTGCGGCAGGCCCGCGATCTCTTCGCGCGCGATCTGTACGAGCGGATGGGCTTCCAGGCGGCGCGTCACCGCCGCGGAGAACGCATCGCGGTCGACGGCGAGCGCGCCGCCGGCCGGCAGCTTCGTCTCGTCGGCGGCCGCCATGACGAGCGAGCCCGCGCGGCGCATCTCCTCGTGCAGCAGGCCGACGGCGTTCGTTTCCCATTCGTCGGAGCGAAAGGAGTTCGAGCAGACGAGCTCGGCGAGACCGTCGGTCTTGTGCGCGTCGGTCGTGCGAACGGGCCGCATCTCGTGCAGAATGACGGGGACGCCCGCGGCGGCGATCTGGAAGGCGGCCTCCGAGCCGGCAAGGCCGCCGCCGATGACGTGAACGGGGGCGAGGTTGGTCATGGTGTCGAGCCTATCCCATGGGCCGGGCCGGGGGTCAAATGGGCGTCCGACGCCTCCACGACCGATCCGGCCGGCGTTCAGGGAACAATCGCGGACCTTTGCCGTTGTCGCCGCGAGGGCCGGTTAACCTGCAAGGGAGCGCTTGGCATGAATGAGTTTCTGGTCTCACTCTCGGACCTCTCTCCGGGACCCGCCTGCGTCATACCCGAGGACAAGAAGATCTTCCGGGTGACGACGGAAGAGCCCGCCGGCGCCATCGCTGTAGGTGAGCCGGCATCCGAGGCGCCGCTCGACGAGCCGCGCCTGCCCGTGCCGCACATGTATTCAGCCTGAGCCAAATCTCGATGCCTCGGCCGTGCCGGCCGAGGAGCAAGCCTTGCGTCATGCGTCCGCCCGGCGAGGTCAATGATAGCCCTCGCCGGGCTTTACCTTGCCGCGGAACGTCCAATAGACGAACGCCGTGTAGGCGAGGATGAGCGGCAGCAGCGGCGCCGTGCCGATCAGCATGAAGAGCTGCGAGGACGGATGGGCGGCCGCGTCCCATACCGTCATGGAGGGCGGGACGAGATAGGGCAGTATCGAGATCGCAAGTCCGAGGAAGCCGAGCAGGAACAGGGCCACGGTGCCGACGAACGGCGCCCGGTCGCTGCCGTTGGAAAGGCCGCGCCAGACGGTGAGCGCCGCGACGCCGGTCAACACCGGGATCGGCGACAGATAGACGAGATTGGGCAGCGTGAACCAGCGGTCCCAGACGTGCGGCAGGGACAGCGGCGTCCACAGGCTGACGATCGCCATGGCGGCGAGTACGACGAGGAGCAGAGTGCGCGCCTGCTCGCGAGAGCGGGCGGCGACTTCGCCCGTCGTGCGCATCACGAGCCACGTCGCGCCGAGGAGGGCGTAGCCCGCCACCGTGGCGAGCCCAACGAAGATCGAGAACGGCTGCAGCCAGTCGAGCATGCCGCCGGCGAAGTGACCGTCCTTGACCGGCAGCCCGTGCAACAGCCCGCCGAGGATCACGCCCTGCAGGAACGCGGCGACGAGGGAGCCGCCGATGAACGCCAGGTCCCAGAGGCGGTGCTTCGGCTTGGCGACCCAGCGGAACTCGAACGCCACGCCGCGGAACACGAGCGCCAGCAGCATGAGGATCACGGGCAGATAGAACCCCGACATGATGACGGCGTAGGCGGGCGGGAAGGCGACGAACAGGCCGCCGCCGCCGAGGATCAGCCACGTTTCGTTGCCGTCCCAGAAGGGCGCCACGGAGTTCATCATCACGTCGCGGTCCTCCTCGTCCGGCGCGAAGGGAAAGAGGATCCCGATACCGAGGTCGAAGCCGTCGAGCACGACATAGAGCGCCACCGCGGCGCCGAGAAGTCCGACCCAGACGAGCGGCAGCCAGTAGGCCATGTCGTCCATGTCAGTGTCCTCCGACGATGGCTTCGCGGGCCGCTTCCTCGGCGGCCGACAGAGGGCGCGAGGGCTGGCCGGCGGGCGTTCTCTTCGCGGCTCCCGTCGGGCCTTTGTCGATCAGCCGGTTGATGTAGTAGATGCCCATCGAGAAGACGACCGAGTAGACGACGACGAAGAGGATGAGCGTCGTCAGCACGGCGGGCGCGGTGACGGCCGGCGAGACGGCGTCCGCCGTGCGCAGGATGCCGGTCGCGAGCCAGGGCTGGCGGCCGGTCTCCGTCACCCACCAGCCGGCCAAAATGGCGATGAAGCCCATGGGCCAAGCGTATTGCACGGGCGCGAGGTACCCGCGCGCCTCGAACAAGGTCCCGCGCAGCCACA
The DNA here is from genome assembly GCA_964589785.1 of uncultured Hyphomicrobium sp. Taxonomy (GTDB): domain Bacteria; phylum Pseudomonadota; class Alphaproteobacteria; order Rhizobiales; family Hyphomicrobiaceae; genus JAGVSR01. Next base: position 16,024 of record CAZPUQ010000014.1, on the reverse strand, counting down.
GATAGGCCCCGACGACGCCGATCGCGATCATGACGAGGCCGAGGCCGACCATGACGCGGAAGGCGAAGAAGACGGGGACGACGGGCGGCCGGTCTTCCGGCCTAAAATCGTTGAGACCAGGGAACTTGCCTTCGAAGTCATGCGTGACAATGAAGCTCGCCAGTCCCTTGACTGGCAGCGACAGCTCGTAGGCGTTGCCGTTTCCCTCCGCGTTGGGCAGCGCGAAGAGCACGAGATCGGCCGGCTCGCCGCCGTTCCAGTGCGCTTCGATCGCCGCGACCTTCGCGGGCTGGTGCTCGCGCGTGTTCAATCCGTGCAGGTCGCCGATGACAAGCTGGAGCGGCGCGAGGCAGGCCACCATGCCGAGCCCCATGCGCACCATGGTCCGCGCGTCCTCCTCGAACCGTTTCTGCACGAGATAGCGGGCGCCGACCGCGAGCACGACGAGCGAGGTCGTCAGGTAGGCCGCCGTGAACATGTGCGCGAAGCGATAGGGAAAGCTCGGGTTGAAGATGATCGCGAGCCAGTCGACGGGATAGGCGATGCCGTCGCGGATTTCATGGCCGGCGGGCGTCTGCATCCAGCTGTTGGCTGCGAGGATCCAGAAGGCCGACAGCGAGGTGCCGACGGCGACGAGCACGGCGGCGAGCACGTGCAGCCCCGGCGCGACGCGGTTCCATCCGAACAGCATGATGCCGAGGAACGAGGCCTCGAGGAAGAAGGCAGTCAGCACCTCGTAGCCGATGAGCGGCCCGAGCACGTTGCCCGTCACCTTCGAGAAGCCCGCCCAGTTGGTGCCGAACTGGTAGGACAGCACGATGCCGGAGACGACACCCATTGCGAAGCTGACGGCGAAGATCTTGGTCCAGAAGTGCGCGAGTCTGTGCAAGCGCTCCTCGCCCGTCAGCCGCCAGCGCACGAGCAGCGTTGCGATGAAGGCGGCGAGCCCGATCGTGAAACTGGGAAAGATGATGTGAAACGAGACCGTGAAGGCGAATTGAATCCGGGCCAGCAGCGTGGGGTCGAGATCCATGGCGGCGCGGCTCCGATGACGGATGTCTCGCGCGTGATTATGTCCCGTTTCGCCACCCGGCGTCGAGGCGGACCGCGATGGGTGCTGCGGCTGCGAAGTTTTTCTTGCGCCGCCGCGCCAACGCTCAAGCTCTGGCCAACGCCGCGAAGATCACTTAAAGACAGCCGCGTGACAGTTTTCCCACGAGCATGAACCTGATTGGAGAAGACTATGGGCCGAGCCCTCACTCTCATTCTTCTCGCGGCCGCAGCCGCGATCCTCGCCTACATCCTCGTCATGCCGCCGGCGACCGTGCCGACGGCGGAGACCCCCGCTCCGGCCGCAGCACCTGAGCCGGCCCCGGCTCCGCCCGCCGAGCCGGCCCCCGCCGCACCTGAGCCCGCGCCCGCGCCGGTCGAACCGGCTCCGGCCGAGCCCGCGCCGGCTCCCGCCCCGGCGCCCTGAGCCCAGGCCGGCGTTTCAATTGCTTCTGACAGGGGCGCGGCATCCCGGTGCCGCGCCCTTTCGCGTGGGCCGGTGGTGCGCCATCCAGGCCGGCCGCCATAATCTTGCCGCAAAGTCCGGCCACACTGAACGGTGTTCAGTTCTGGCTGGGCCGGTTCTGGCCCGTCAATCTCGTGCAGTGGAGGACGTCGATGTGGCGGTATCGCAAGCGGCTCGCGCGCGATCTGGAGCGCTGGCGGGCCGCCGGATGGCTCAGCGCCGAGGGCGAACGGGCGATCCGCGCCGATCTCGACACGCGCCGACACGGCGTGGGGCTGCCGGGCGCGCTGGCGATCCTCGCCGCGGTCCTCATCGGCTTTGCGGTCATGAGCTTCGTCGCCGCCAACTGGCAGGACATGCCGCGCGTGCTGCGGCTCGGGCTGCTGACGGCCGCCCTGTGGGGCTCCTATGTCGTGGCCGATCAGCTCTTCCGCCTCGGCCTTGCAAACTTCGGCCATGCCGCCGTGCTGGTCGGCTGCGGCGTCTTCGGCGCCAGCATCATGCTCGTCTCGCAGATGTACCACATGGACGGCAACGCGCCGGACGCCATCCTGCTCTGGGCGGCGGGCACGTTCCTCGCCGGCCTCATCCTGCGCTCCAACCCGGCGCTCGCCCTCGCCCTCATCCTGTTCTCGGTCTGGGGCGTCTGGGAGACCGGCCAGCGCGAGGAGATGTTCTGGCCCTACCTCGTGCCCTGGGCGCTCGTTGCGGCCGCCTTCGCCTGGCAGCGCTGGGAGCCGGGCGTGCATCTGGCCGGCGTCGCGCTCGCGGGCTTCATCGTCCTCTTCGGCTATCTCAACCACGACCGGCAGGGTCATGAGCTCGTCGTGGCGGCCGGCCTCGTGATGGGCGCCCTGTCGGCGCTGGGCCTCGCCCGGCTGCCGGCGCTGGAGGCGATCTGGCACGGCGGCCTCGTCTATGCGCTCGTCGTCGTCTTCGCCGGGCTCTTCGCGCTGCAGTTCGTCCGCAATCCCGGCACCGGAGCATTCGTGCTCCTCGCCGCCATCGCCCTCCTGGTGACGCTGGCCGCGATCTGGTGGGGGCTCGCCGCTCCCGACCGGCTCGCGCTGTGGCTCGGCTATCTCGGCTTCTCGTTCGAGATCCTCGCCATCTACGGCAAGACGGTCGGCACGCTGCTCGGCTCCTCGGTCTTCTTCCTCACCGCCGGGTTCGTTGTGGCGGGCCTCGCCTATTTCGCCTACCGGCTGCATGGCAGCGAAGCTCTGGAGGTCCAGCCATGATCGCGCTCCCTCGACTTTCGTCGCGCGCCGTCGCCCTGGCGGCGGTGGCGGGTCTCCAGACGCTTGCGGTGGCCTGGATGGTCGTCGATCGCCTGGCGCTGCTCGCCCACGGACGCGAGATCACGGCGGCAGTCGTGCCGGTCGATCCGCGCGATCTCTTCCGCGGCGACTACGTGACCCTCAGCTATGGATTCAGCACGGGCGGCGAGATCGCGCTGCCCGCCGGGGTACGCCAGGGCGACACAGTCTATGCGCTGTTGAAGAACAGGGGTCCGTCGGAGTGGGAGCTCGCCGCGGTGTCCGGTGCGAAGCCGGACGCGGCCGGTGACGGCGAGGTGGTGCTGAAGGCGATCGTCGATCGCGCCCGCCGCGGCGGCGCCGGTGACACGGCCGCGCTCGGGCGCCTGCGCTACGGCATCGAGCGCTACTACGTGCCCGAGGGCTCCGGCCGGTCGCTCGAGAAGCAGGTGCGCGATAAGCGCATCGAAGCCGTTCTTGCCGTCGGCGCCAACGGTAAGGTCGCCATCAAGGGCCTCAAGGTCGACGGTACGCTCGTCGCCCAGCAGCCGTGGCTCTGACCTTCGGGTCGCACGTCCTGGTCGGGTGCGGCAGGGCCTGCTAAGAGCCCCGCCGAGTCCGGCGCGGTGTCGCCGGGGCCGATCCCTCATGTCCAGGAGCCCGCCCATGCAGATCGTCCGCCACGAGGCCAACGCCGTCTATGCGAAGGCTGTCGAAGCCAATGGATTCGTGTTCACCGCCGGCATCGTGCCGAGCCGGCTCGATGCGGACGCGAAGGCCCAGGCCGCCGAGGTGCTGGCGGAGATTGATCGGCTTCTCGCCCTCGCGGGGACGTCGCGGTCGAAGATCGTGTTCGCCAACCTGTGGCTCGCGGACGTGCGCCACCGCGAGGCCGTGAACGAAGCCTGGTCGGCGTGGATGGGCGGCAGGGATGCGCCGGCGCGCGCCACCGTCGAAGCCAAGCTCGTCGATCCCCGGATGCTGGTCGAGATCGGCGTCATTGCCGTGAAGTAGTCTGGGATGGCCGCCGACGTCCGTCTCCAGGCGTACCAGGAGGCGGATGCAACCTATGTTGCAGGTTTGCAAGACGGCCGGCATTTTTGAACGCACTTGAGCGGGGGGCTCGAAGGTGCGAGCTGAATCTGGCAGCGTTCTAAAAATGGAGACGATGTTTTTCCGCCAGTTGTGGGGTGCTGCCATCATGTTGAAGAAACTCGTGCTTTTCGGAGGTCTCGCCGCAGGTGTCGTCGGGGCCGGGGTCTCGGCGCGCGCCGATGACAACGGGATTGCGGCCATGATCCATGATCTGCGCCGCGAGGGCGGACGGGTCTGCCAGGTCGATCACTGGCACTACGGAAGCGGCACCGGTCCCAACAAGAAGGCGGCCACGGCGGACGCCGTCGCCTCCTGGCAGAGCTTCACGGCGCTCGAGTACGGCACCGACTGGGCGCGCTTCCAGCGCGCCGCGAGCCGCAAGGTCGACTGCTCCAATTCCGGCAGCGGTGTCAGTTGCTCCATCGAGGGCCGCCCCTGTCGCGGATGACGCGTTCGCGTTCTTCGTCGTTGCCTGCCTCTTTGCCTCGCTGCTCACTCTCTCTACCTCTCGATCACGGTCACTCTCTCAAGTCCCGCACCAAGCCTCGATGCCGCCGCAAGGGCGGACGCACAAACAGAAAAGAGCCGGAGCGCCGCCCACGCTCCGGCTCTTTCGCTTGTGCCCCTGCGGATGGTCGGCGGTCGCCGGATCAACGCCCGCCGAGCAGGCGGCGCAGGATCGACCGGATTAAGCCCCCGACCCAGCGGACCAGGATCAGCCGGATGATCCAGCCGATCACGCCCTTGCTCTCGAACCCGAGGACCGATCCCAGGAGATCGCGGATGACCTGGTCGAGGCTGCCGCCCTGCGGCAGCTCGATGCCTCCGTCCTCCGGCAGGCGCGGCCGGCCGGAGCCGCCGCGCGGAAGCTTGGCTCCGCCACGCCGGATGACATCGGAGAGATCGCCGTAAGGGTTGCTGTCGCGGCCGAGCCGGCCGCCGCGGATTTCACCGGGAACGGGCAGCGGCCGCTGCTCGCCGACGCCGGCCGGCCCACCCGCGCGCGGTGCGCCAAGTTCGGTCGTGATCGCGTCGAGCGCCGGGCCCGCCTTCGACGACAGCCCGCCCATGACGAGCGCGCCGATGGCGGGCAGCATCTGGCGGATCAGCGCCTCGTCGACGCCGGTGGCGCGCGCGGCCCGGTGCGCGACGGTGCGGCTGCGGTCCTTCGACCACAGCACGGTGTCGAGGGCGTCGATGCCGGCAGTCTGAACGTCCGGCGCCGACAGGGGTGCGTCGGGAGAGAGCACCTGCCGGTAGTCGGCCTTGCCGAGGGCCGCCACGAGGTCGGCGATGCCGCCGCGGTTGAACGACTGGCGTTCCATCGCCCGCGTCAGCTGGGGTACCACCGAGTCGAGGACGGCGGCCGACTGCGGCGGGTCGAGACCGTAGGTCCTGGCGAGGTTGGCGACGACCCGGCCGTCCTGGCCGGCCGTCAGGATATCGAGGATGTTCACCCGCACGGCTCCTTATCGAGGCGATCTTCGGCCCACTCCTATACCAGCCGGGCTCGCCGTTCCAACGGAGCGCTGCGGGCTGGCCCGCAAAAAACCCCCACAAGATGCGACTTAAGTCGGCCCTTGGGCTGGTGTGCCAATGTTGCACCGGCGCGGCACTTTTGGCATGGTCCGGCCGCGACTCGGGGGCCGACCCTCCCCGGCGAGACGCGGGTGGAGCAATTTCGCGTCCGCGCGCTCCGCAAAGACGGGTTCAGTCGGCATTCCGCCGAAGGGGAGGCACTACATGACGGAAATTCTCTGGGCGGTCATCGCCTGCGGACTGCTGGCGTGCGTCTATGCCGCCGTGACGATCCGCAACGTGATGGCGGCCGACGCGGGCAACGCCCGCATGCAGGAAATCGCCGGTGCGGTCCGCGAGGGCGCGCAGGCCTATCTCAACCGCCAGTATCGCACCGTCGCCATGGTCGGCGTCGTGATCTTCCTGCTCGCGTGGGCGCTGCTCGGCGCACCGGTGGCCTTCGGCTTCCTCATCGGCGCCGTACTGTCGGGCCTTGCCGGCTACATCGGCATGAACGTATCGGTGCGCGCCAACGTGCGCACCGCGCAGGCCGCCACACGGTCGCTCGCCGCGGGCCTCGACATCGCCTTCAAGGCGGGGGCCGTGACGGGCATGCTTGTCGCCGGCCTCGCGCTGCTCGGAGTGTCCGTCTACTTCCTCATCCTCACCGGCCCGCTCGGCTTTGCGGTCTCCGACCGCACGGTCATCGACGCGCTTGTGGCACTGGGCTTCGGCGCCTCGCTGATCTCGATCTTCGCCCGTCTCGGCGGCGGCATCTTCACCAAGGGTGCGGACGTCGGCGGCGACCTCGTCGGCAAGGTGGAGGCGGGCATCCCCGAGGACGACCCGCGCAACCCGGCGACCATCGCCGACAACGTCGGCGACAACGTCGGCGACTGCGCCGGCATGGCCGCCGACCTCTTCGAGACCTACGCGGTGACGGTCGTCGCCACCATGGTGCTGGCCGCGATCCTGTTCGCCGGGCAGGCCAACCTCGTTCCGCTCATGATCTACCCGCTCGCGATCTGCGCGGCCTGCATCGTCACCTCGATCATCGGCACGTACTTCGTGAAGCTCGGCACGAACGGGTCCATCATGGGCGCGCTCTACAAGGGCTTCATCGCCTCCGCCGTGCTGTCGGTCGCGGGACTCTGGCTCGCCACCCAGTACGTGCTCGGCGGCTACGGCGTCGTCGGCACGGCGCGCGGCCTGGAGATCACGGGCCTCAATCTCATGCTCTGCGGTCTCGTCGGCCTCGCCGTCACGGGCCTCATCGTGTGGATCACCGAGTACTATACGGGCATCGGCTACCGTCCGGTCCGCTCGATCAGCCAGGCCTCGGTGACGGGGCACGGCACGAACGTGATCCAGGGCCTCGCCGTGTCGCTCGAGGCCTGCGCGCTGCCGACGATCGTCATCGTCGCCGGCATTCTCATCACCTACAATCTCGCCGGCCTCTTCGGCACCGCAATCGCCACGACGACCATGCTCGGTCTCGCGGGCGTCGTGGTGGCCCTCGACGCCTTCGGCCCGGTGACGGACAACGCCGGCGGCATCGCCGAGATGGCGGGCCTGCCCAAGGAGGTCCGCCGCTCGACGGATGCGCTCGACGCGGTCGGCAACACGACCAAGGCTGTGACCAAGGGCTATGCCATTGGCTCGGCGGGCCTCGGCGCGCTGGTGCTCTTTGCTGCCTACAACTACGACCTCCAGCACTTCATCGCGGAGGCGAACAAGGACGGCGCGACGGCGTACCAGTTCTTCAAGGGCGTGGAGATCAACTTCGGTCTCGACAACCCCTACGTCGTCGTCGGCCTTCTGCTCGGCGGCCTCATTCCGTACCTCTTCGGCGGCATCGCCATGACGGCCGTCGGCCGTGCGGGCGGCGCGATCGTGGAAGAGGTGCGCCGCCAGTTCAAGGCCAAGCCCGGCATCATGAAGGGTACCGAAAAGCCGGACTATGCGGCCGCCGTCGACCTGCTGACGCGGGCGGCTATCAAGGAGATGGTCGTTCCCTCGCTGCTGCCGGTGCTGTCGCCCATCGTGCTGTTCTTCGTCATCAACGCCATCGGCGGCAAGGGCGCGGCGTTCTCCGCCGTCGGCGCGATGCTGCTCGGCGTGATCGTGACCGGTCTCTTCGTCGCCATCTCGATGACCTCGGGTGGCGGCGCCTGGGACAACGCGAAGAAGAGCTTCGAGGACGGCTTCGTCGACAAGGACGGCGTCAAGCACATGAAGGGCACGGAGGCGCACAAGGCGTCCGTGACCGGCGACACCGTCGGCGACCCCTACAAGGACACCGCGGGTCCCGCCGTCAACCCGGCGATCAAGATCACCAACATCGTGGCGCTGCTGATGCTCGCCGTCCTCGCGCACGGGTGAGTTCTGCGCTCGGGCACCAGACGACAAGAGCCCCGGGAGCGATCCCGGGGCTCATTTTTTCGCTACGTGGCAGGGCCGGTTTCGGAAGGGCTCGCCTCGACGCGTCCTGCGGCGTCGGCCGGCTTTGGCGCCGCCAGGCTTGCCAGCATCGCGTCCGCCGTCTCGCGCGAGCCCTGGACGACCTCGCTCGCCCCGTAGCGCTTGAGGTAGGCTTCCTCCGCGTCCGAGTGGGCCTGCACGATGATCTTGAGCCCGGCGCTCGCATGCCGCGCCTGCTCCACGATCTGGCCGGCCTCGAAGCAGTCGGGTATGGCGATGACGAGCTGCCGGGCGCTGCGGATGTTCGCGCGCTCGAGCGCCTTGACGCCGTTGGCCGCGAGCGCCTCGACGCCGCGCGCGCGCAGCTTGGTGACGGCGTCCTCCTTGTCGTCGACCACCACGACCGGCTCGCCCCGCGCCACGAGCGCATTGCCGACGAGGCTGCCGACGCGCCCGAAGCCGACGAGCACCGTGTGTCCCGTCTGCTGCGACGTGAACTCCTCGTTGATTGCCGTCTCGTGCGCCTCGGCCGCCCGTGCCGTCTCCGGCGCGAGCGCGGGACCGAACCGGTCCAGCAGATGGAACAGCAGCGGGTTCAGCATGATCGACACGATCGCGCCGGCCAGGATCAGCTCGCGGCCTTCCGGCGGCAGCAAATGGAGCGTCACGCCGAGGCCGGCGAGGATGAAGGAGAACTCGCCGATCTGGGCGAGGCTTGCCGCGATGAGGAGACCCGTGCGGAGCGGGTAGCCGAAGGCCATGACGATCGCCAGCGCGGCGAGCGATTTGCCGAGCACGATGATGCCGACCGTCGCCACGATGGCCGCGAAATCGTCGTCGAGGTTGGCGGGATCGAACAGCATGCCGACGGAGACGAAGAACAGCACCGCGAACGCATCGCGCAGCGGCAGGCTCTCGTTCGCCGCCTGCTGGCTGAGGGGGCTCTCGCTCAGGATCATCCCGGCGAAGAAGGCCCCGAGCGCCAGCGACACGCCGAACAGCTTCGAGGCTCCGAACGCCACCCCAAGCGCGATGGTGAGCACGCCGAGGCGGAACAGCTCGCGCGAGCCGGTGTGCGCGATGTAGTGCAGGATCCACGGGATCAGGCGGCGCCCGACGAGCATCATGACCGCGAAGAAGGCGATCGCCTTCAGGAGCGTGACGAGAAGGGTCGCAGCGATGTCGCCGCCGATCGAGGCGGCCGGCGCGCCGTCGGGAGCGAGCAAGGGGGCGACGGCCGGCAGGGCGACGAGGGTCAGGACCATCACGAGGTCCTCGACGATCAGCCAGCCGACGGCGATGCGTCCCTGCTCGGAGGTGACGAGATGGCGTTCCTGCAGTGCGCGCAGGAGGACGACCGTGCTGGCCACCGACAGGGCCAGGCCGAAGACGAGCCCGCCGCCGAGCCCCCATCCGAAATAGGTCGCAAGACCGGCGCCGAGCAGCGTGGCGCACAGGATCTGCACCAGAGCGCCCGGCACGGCGATCGCCTTCACCGACAGGAGCTCGGAGAGGGAGAAGTGCAGGCCGACGCCGAACATCAAAAGAATGATGCCGATCTCGGCGAGCTCGGTGGCGAGCGTCTGGTCGGCGACGAACCCGGGCGTGAACGGGCCGACGGCGACGCCCGCGAGCAGATAGCCGACGATGGGCGAGATCCGGAGCCGCTGCGCCAGCGTCCCCAGGACAAAGGCCAGCGAAAGGCCGACGACGATGGTGGCGATGAGCGGCGTGGGGTGCGGCATCGCTCAGGGAGCCTCCGTGGCGGCGCGAGTGCAGGAGCGGATCGGGACGAATGCAGCCGATGCGCCCTCCGACTATGGGTGCAAAATTAAGGCCTGCAAAGCCGAATGGCATGACGGCGACATCGCACGCGCCGCCAGCCGCGGGCGAGCGCGGCCGGAGCGGCGGAGAGGACGCGCTGTCGTCTGCTGCCTTATGCGGCAGAGCCAGGAAAAAAGAGGCAGGGAACGGCCCGCCCTCCTATTCGCCGAAGATCTGCTTCTGGCCGAGGTTGCGGAAGAGCTGCTTCAGGATGCCGTCCTCGTTGCCGCCGGGTGCCGGCGTCGTGCGCGAGATGAAGTCGAAGATCTTGCCGTCCTTGAGGCCGTAGTGGGCCACGCGGTCGACCGTCCCGGTCTGGTTGAAGTAGACGGCCACGACCTTGCGATCGACCTCTTCCGGCGTGAAGAAGGCCTTCTGGGACATCGTGCTCGAGATGTAATAGTAGACCTGACCCGAGCCCGTCGTGGTCGTGGACGTCGGCGTGCCGAGCGCGAGCCGCACCTGCTCCTGCATCATGCCGGGCGTGACCTGGGTGAGATCGCTCTCGCGGAAGAGCTGGCCGTGCTTGGTGATCTGCTCGGCGCAGCCGCCGGCGAGCAGGAGGCCGCCTGCGAGTGCGGCAGAGGCGACGAGCCGGATCGGGCGGCAGGCTCTTCTCGCTGGCGGTTTGCTCGTCACGACGGTCCTGGGAATCATGCCTGTTGCCGCGCCTCAGGTGCCCTTATCGGCTGGGACCCCGACTGGCAACGCGGGCGGCGAAGCCTTTGCACCGGAATTTGCCGCTGCAGGGGCGGCCCGCTACAAGTCCCCCGATGTCGACAAGGACAACCGGCCCGTGCCCCGAACAAGGATTGGATCGACGCCCCCATGCTGACGTGGTTCCTCAACCGGTCCGCCAGCCGGCGCAGAGCATCCGAGCTTTATGGCGCCGTCGTGGCCTTCGCGCGCCGGCCCTTTCTCTATTCCGAGATCGGCGTCGCCGACACGCCGGACGGCCGCTACGAAATGCTTGTTCTGCATCTGTTTCTCGTCCTGGAGCGGCTGCGCGCCGCGGGTGAGGCCGGCGTCGAACCCTCGCGCACCCTGATCGAGGCCTTCGTCACCGATATCGACGACAACATGCGCGAGATGGGCGTCGGCGATCTCAGCGTGCCGAAGAAGGTGAAGAAGGCCGCCGCCGCCTTCTATGACCGCACGGCGATCTATCGTGCGGCGCTACGGGACTCGAACGGAGGGGAACTCGCAGCGACGCTCGGGCGTCTCGTTCCGGCGGCTCACGGGCGCATCCTCGACGAGCGCAGACTTGCGCAGACGGTGCGTTCGGCCGAAGCTCATCTGGCGGCGCTTTCGCTGGCCGACGTGCTCGCCGGACGATTGCCCGCGTGAACGGCTCAATGCGGCCAATCAGGGCCGCAACAGGATCGTGCAACAGAACGCGGAACGTGCCATGCCGCCAAGCTCGCCCACATCCGCCTCCGGCGCGCTGCCGCTCGCCTGGTCCCACGACACGGCCGAGATCCCCGAGCGCGGCCTGAAGCGCACACGCTCGGCGACGGAGGCCGAGCGCGCCGCGCTGGCGGCGGCGCTCGACCTTTTGTCGTGCGAAGCGCTCGACGTCAGCTACCAGATCACGCCCGGCGCGTCGGGGGCGTGGCACCTCACCGGCGGCCTCGATGCCGCCGTCACGCAGGCCTGCGTCATCACGCTGGAGCCGGTGACGGGACGCGTGGCGGAGACCTTCGCCGTCGAGTTCCGCCGCGAGGCGCCGCGCGCGGCCGCGTCCGAGGGCGACGTCGAGATACTTTCGGCCGCCGACGTGGAGCCGCTGGAGGGCGAGCGCATCGACGTCGGACGCATCGTCTACGAGACGCTCGCGGCGGGGCTCGATCCCTATCCGCGCCGTCCCGATGCCGAGTTCGCCTGGACCGACCCGCGCGCGGATAGCTCCGACGCCGCGGCCAATCCCTTTGCCGCGCTCAAGAAACTGAAGGACTGAGAGGGCGCGCGACGTTTTCGGGGGACGGCAGGCGGCGCGACCGATTTAGCCGTTGTCAGGCCCCGTCAGGGAGCTATTTTCCCGGTCCATCCGTCACGGGGGCCCGTTTCGTCAGGGGCGGCCAACGCAGCCGTCCGGCCCCATCCATTCTGGAAACAGCGAACCGACAGCATGGTTGAACCTCGAACACTGGCGCTCGACGCCATGGGCGGCGACCATGGGCCGGATGTCGTCATCCCGGGTGCCGCGATCTCGCTCGTCAGGCACCCGCAGCTCTCCTTCATTCTCTACGGAGATGAAGCGCGCATCGCGCCGGTGCTCGACAGGCATCCCGCTTTGAAGGCGCGCGCGCGCATCGTCCACACGCCGCTCATGGTCGCCATGCACGACAAGCCGAGCCAGGCCTTGCGCCGCGGCAAGGGCTCCAGCATGTGGCTGGCGCTCGATGCGGTGAAGACGGGCGAGGCGCATGCCGCCGTCTCGGCCGGCAACACGGGCGCGCTGATGGCGATGGCGCGCCTCATCCTGCGTCCCATGGCGGGTATCGAGCGGCCGGCGATCGCGGCGCTGTGGCCGACGGTGAAGTCGGAATGCATCGTCCTCGACGTCGGGGCCAACATCGGGGCGACGGGCCAGCAGCTCTCCGAGTTCGCGCTGATGGGCGCGGCCATGGCGCGCGCGCTGTTCCACGTCGAGCGCCCGACGGTGGGGCTGCTTAACGTCGGGGTCGAGGAGATCAAGGGCGGCGAGGAGGTCAAGGACGCCCACCAGATCCTGAAGGGGACCGATCTGCCGCTCGATTACCGCGGCTATGTCGAGGGCGACGAGATCGGCCAGGGCGCCGTCGACGTCGTCGTCGTGGAGGGATTTGCCGGCAATATCGCGCTGAAGACCGCCGAGGGCACGGCGCGCCAGATCGGCCAGTACCTGAAGGACGCTATGTCGCGGACCTGGGCCTCGAGGCTCGGCGCCCTGATGGCGCGGGGCGGCTTCCGGGTCCTGAAGCAGAAGATGGATCCGCGCCGCGTCAACGGCGGCACGTTCCTGGGGCTCAACGGAATCGCGGTGAAGAGCCACGGCGGCATCGACGCGCTGGGCTTTGCGAGCGCCGTCGATCTCGGCTACGAGATGGCCCAGAGCGGGCTCCTGGAGCGCCTCGGGAGCGATCTCGACGCCTTCCACCACACCCTGGACAAGGCCGCATCGGGGGCGTGAGCCCGGCGGGCGCCGCAATCCTTACGCCGGCGCCGCGAGGACGGGCCCGACAGAACCTTGGAGAAGAGGCACGAGCGTGGCAGTCATCCGATCGGTCATACGCGGTGTCGGCGCCCATCTGCCCAAGCGGGTCGTCACCAATGACGACCTCGCCAAGATCGTCGATACCTCGAACGAGTGGATCGTCGAGCGGTCGGGCATCCGCTCGCGCCACATCGCGGCCGACGACGAATTGACCTCCGACCTCGGCATCGCCGCGGCGCGCCAGGCCCTGGTGCGCGCCGGGATCGATCCCGTCGAGATCGACCTCGTCATCTGCGCGACCGCCACCCCCGACAAGACGTTTCCCGCCACTGCCGTACGCATCCAGCACGGGCTCGGCATCAGCAAGGGCGCCGCCTTCGACGTGCAGGCCGTCTGCTCGGGCTTCGTCTATGCCATGACGATCGCCGACAACTTCCTGAAGACGGGGCAATTCAAGCGCGCGGTCGTCATCGGCGCGGAAACGTTCTCGCGTATCCTCGACTGGAGCGACCGCTCGACCTGCGTGCTGTTCGGCGACGGGGCGGGCGCCGTGGTGCTCGAAGCCCAGCCGCAGCACGGCGACCGCGGCGACCGCGGCATCCTCTCGACGCTCATCCGGTCCGACGGGCGCTACGAGGACCTGCTCTACGTCGACGGCGGGCCCGGCTCGACCAAGACCGTGGGCCACCTGCGCATGAACGGGCGCGAGGTGTTCCGGCATGCGGTCCAGAAGATCTCCGGCGTGATCGAGGAGACGCTGGTCGCCACGGGGTATGCCGCCGACGAGATCGACCTCTACGTGCCCCATCAGGCCAATGCCCGCATCCTCGACGGCATCGCCAAGAAGCTAGGTGTCGATCCCGCCAAGATCATGATGACCCTGTCGCGGCACGGCAATACGTCGGCCGCCTCGATTCCGCTCGCTCTCGCCGCCGCGGTCGACGAGCACCGCGTGAAGGAGGGCCAGCTCGTGCTGATGGAGGCCATGGGTGGCGGCTTTACGTGGGGCGCGGTGCTCGCGCGCTGGTGACGCGCTGGCGACTTGGGCGCCGGAATCCGGCGCGCGGCGCGGCATTTTTGCTGCAATGCAGCAACAACCGTTGGGATAAGCGTTTAATTTCAGGACGTTGCGCAACGGCTTTCGTTGACCGGTCGCGTTGCTCCCGCTAGCATTGCCTGGCACCACGCGAAAGAAGGGTGCCTAAATTGCGGGGAGGCGCGGTTCGATGGCTGGGAAAACACTGACGCGGGCGGATCTGGCGGAGGCGGTCGTCAAGAAGGTCGGCCTGCCGCGAAACGAGTCGCAGGATCTCGTGGAGCTTGTGCTCAGCGAGATCTCGGGAAGTCTCGCGCGCGGCGACAGCGTCAAGCTGTCGTCGTTCGGATCGTTCGGGATCCGTCAGAAGGGGCAGCGCGTCGGCCGCAATCCGAAGACGGGCAAGGAAGTGCCGATCACGCCGCGCAAGGTCCTCGTCTTCCGGCCGAGCAACATCATGAAGGACCGGATCAACTCCGGGCGGATGCGGCGCAAGGCCGCCGAGTAGGCTTGTTCGTCCTCACGTCCTCGTCGCATCGTCCTCACGCTCCATCATGGCAACGCGTTGCCGTCGTTGCGTGACTCTCGCCGCCGCGGCTGCACCGCGCGCAGTAACGGCGCGCAGAAGACGGAGCTCTTTTTCTCCACATCGCATCGCCTCCAGACGGCGAAGAGAGAGGACGCGCGGGACGCCACGCGATATGATGCGCGATCGCGCTGCGACGGGCAGAGCGGGCGGCGTCTTGTTCCGTTTTTCAAGTTCGGGGAATCTTTCATGTCGAAGGCGGCCGAAGCATTCCGCACCATCAGCGAAGTGGCGGCGGATCTGGACGTCCCCAAGCACGTGCTACGCTTCTGGGAGGCGAAGTTTCCCCAGATCCGCCCGATGAAGCGGGGTGGCGGGCGGCGCTACTATCGGCCCGAGGATCTCGAGCTCTTGCGCGGGATCAGGCGTCTGCTGCACGCAGAGGGCTACACCATCAAGGGCGTGCAGAAGATCCTGCGCGAGCAGGGCGTCGATCAGGTCAAGGCGTTCGCGCATGTGGCCCAGGCCGCCGACAAGCCGAAGGGGCATGGTCGCGCGAAGACCGACGGGGCGGCCGGTCCCGTCGCAGGCGCCATCGCGGCTCCGGCGCCGGTGGCCGTCGCGCGCCGGAGCGCACGCGGCAGCGCGGGCGCCGCGAAGGATATCGAGAGCCTCATCCGCGGCGCCATCGTGGAGCTCGAGGCTTGCCGGCGGATCCTCAAGGGCGAGGCGCCCGCCGTCGTCGAAACGGCCGCGCCGCAACCCGCGCGCGCCCGCGCCGGCCGGGGCTAGAGGCGCAGTGCCGGCGGGCGGTCCGGGCAGCCCCGTCGATCGACCGTCCGTGGAGCTCTGGCTCGCCGACGTTGCCGCCCTCGCGCAGCCGCTCGCGGACCTCGATGCGTGCGATCCGCTGCTGACGGCCGACGAGCGCGCCGACCTCGCCGGTCCGCGGCGGGCCGCGCGCATGGCTCTGCGCCTTCTCCTCGGCCGCATGTTCGGCCGCGCGGCGGCGAGCAGCGTCTTCATGTCCGCGGGACACGGCAAGCCGTCATTGGCCGGGCTTCAGGGCGATTTCAACCTCGCGCATAGCGGAACGCTGGCCCTGATCGGGATTGCAACGGCCGGGCCGATCGGCGTCGATCTGGAATCGGCGCGCAGCGTCCGGCTCGACACGCGGCGCCGGGACGCGATCGCCGCCGCATCGATCCGCCTGGCCGGAGGGATCGACCTTCCTGCCGGGGAGGACGCACGGATGCTGCAGGCCTGGGCGCGGCTGGAAGCCTATGGCAAGGCGAGCGGCCAGGGCATCGGGCGCACGTTGGTGCAACTTGGGATCTGGGGCCGGCCAGGAGACGAGGCCGTTCCGTCAGGGGCCAGCGACAGTCTCGGCCTCGCAGTCCATGACGTCGATGCCGGCGCAGGACAGCACGCGGCCGTGGCCCTGCGGGCGGGCGTGGCACTGCCGCCCCTTTGGCACCTGCCGGCGGATGCCTCGGCGCTGAGCGCCATCCGGAACGGTGCGGCGCTGCCTCCCAATTCCGGCGTTGACCTGCGGCCGGGCGCGGGGCAAAAGGGGCCGCATCGGAGCGTAGCGCAGCCTGGTTAGCGCACCAGTCTGGGGGACTGGGGGTCG
>CAZPUQ010000013.1:0-66636 GCA_964589785.1 uncultured Hyphomicrobium sp. | reverse complement strand
CCGGGTTGAACCCGGCCATGACGTGGGGTGGTTGGCCCACCTGCAAAACGTCATCCCCGAACGCGTGAGCGCAGCGAGGCGCGTTCGGGGATCCAGCGCAAAGCGCGTCGCAGACACCGCATCCGCGTCAGCGCCTGCGGCGCCGAGTCTATCGCTGAATCCCCGGCCGGCGGTCGCGATGCTTCCTTGGCCGAGGATGACGTTCGCGGGAGGGGCAGGGCGCGGAACCAGACGGTCGTCGGAGGTCTCGACGATTGCGAGCCCCGTCATGGCGAGGCGTCATCCGAGAACCCGAACCGCACCTTCAAACCACGTGCGTGAGGGCAGCAACGAGTTGGGCTTAAGCGAAACCGCGCGAAGGCACCGGGACCGGCCGCGGCGCCTGTCATGGTTCTGCCGGAACGCGTTCAGTGCAGCTCTTCGCTGAGCGTCACGACCGGATGCCGGGCGTCGCCGCGGCGGTTCATCGGCCGCACGTACATGATCCTCGCCCGTGGCTGCTCCGACTTGACGTGCAAGGCGGCCCCGAGGGCATCGTCACCGTCCGCAATGACGTGGAGCGCTTTGCCGTCGAGCTTGAGTCCGACCGTAAACCGCATGACCCATCCTCCGTCCGCGCCAGCTTTTCATCATTCTTTTTCTTGAATCTACCATCAAACCCGGCCGGTGGCGAGGCGTGCCGCGCGCGAGGCGGCGGAGCGGACGGCGGGGCGGGCGGCAGGCCAAACTCGCTGGTGACACACCTGCCGAAGGGTGCCAAGCTGGCAGCCCTGATCGGAAGCGATCGGTCTTGCCAGCCATGGGAAGCGGCCCGGCTTATGTATGTCGGCCGCCGGCGCGGATTGCTGTGCTTCAGGTCCAAAGAACCGGGTCGCCCCTGACAGGCGGCGTCACCCTTCAAGAAACGGGATCGCCAACAACAAGATCGCCCAACAGGGGAGCCCTCCTATGTCGCCTTCAGAGACCGCCTTGCTCACTCAGATCGCCGTCGGTGCCGGTGTTCTGTTCGTCATCGCCTACCTGGGCAACAGGCTGTCCTTCTCGAACAGGCTCGTGAACGCGCTCGTCACGGCGATCGTTTTTGCGGCCATCTATGCGGTGCTCGCCTACACCGTCGACACGACGATGCTGCCGCCCGAATTGCAGGATGCCAACCGGCAGACGTGGCTGCAGATGATCCTGATGTCGGCGGCCCTCGTGTTCGTGATCGATCTCGTCGCCAACATGATCTCGTTCTCCAACCGGCTGACGAGCGCCCTTGTGACGGCGGTTCTCTTCGCGCTTCTGTTCGGTCTGGCCGTCTATTCGATGGGCGGCCTGCCGGCGCCGACCGCCGCTCCGACGGCCGTAACACCAGCGGCCCCCTAGGATCGGCCGCTTCGGCTACTCGTTGGGCCTCCGTCCCCTCTCCCCGCGTGCGGGGAGAGCGACTGTGTTGGGGGGCAAGCGGCGTTCCGGCCGCACGCGCCGATCAGCGCGCGACCGTTGGCAGGGAGGCGCGAATGCGCTCGGAAAAATCGGGCGCCCCGTCGGCCGTCTGCGCCGCTTCGTTGATCAGGGAGCGGCGGCGAAGCTCCTCGAACGGCAGCGTCGTGTCGACCCGCCCGGAGTGATAGAGATAGCTGTCGATCAGGCCGTTCAGGAGATGCCGGGCGTCGAAGCGGCCTGCACGGCCGGCGGCATTCGCGTAGCGGATGATGTTGATGGTGCAGCTATTGCTCAAGAGATGATAGAACTCCGGCCGGTCGGCGAGTTCGTTGATCCGCTGGACATAGACCAGGAACAGGCGGCGGGCGTCCTCGGCGGAGGTATTCAGCCTGTAGAGGTAGACGTTCTCTCCGCGATGGTCGGTGCGCACGCCGACGACATCGCGCTCTTCGCCCACCACGTAGATGAGCTCGAACTGCTTGAACAGGGATGCGATGGGGTTGAATCCCTCGCCGACCTCGGGCCGTGTCTCGATCGAGATCGAGAGCGGTGGCGCGTTGTCGAAGAGGAAGCTCAGGAACGTGTGCCCGACCACGCCCTCGCGCCAGTAGGACACATAGAAATCGAGGCCCGTGAGGTGGGACAGGGAGACCTCGCGCTCCTGGTAGCGGACCGTAAAGTCGTCGCGGCTGCGGTAGTCGAAGTCGCGCACGCCCGTGAACCGGACCCGGTCGCCGTCGACGATGGCCCGCGGCATGAGGGCGACTTCCGGCCGCCAGGGCCGATCGTGCGAGGGCGGGATGGCGAGCCACCAGGCAACGACGCCGAGATAGAGCGCGGCAAGCACGACGACCATGCGCCGCTGACGCGACAGCCACAGCGCCCAGACGGCAAACGCCGCGAACGCCACGGCAAGCGCGACGCGCACGCCGGCCCATGGCAGATTGGAATAGTAGATCGCGAGCGTGGCCCAGGCGATGAGCAGCACCTGGACGAGGAGCAACAGTCCCGCGCCGATCCAGCCGAGAAACGTGGATACGTATCGGCCAAGCGAACCCAGAGGACGTCTCCCGTTTGCTGACGCTGCGCGCCGCCGCCGTCATCGGGTGCGGAGAGTAGGCGGCTTTCGCCGGCTGCCGCAAGCCGTGTAGGACGCGTGCCGCAGAAGGCGCCGTCAGCGGCCGCGGCGGCTGATCGCGGCCACGAGCACGCCAGCCGTTGCGCCGGCCAAGACGCCCCGTCCGCCGTCGACGAGAACGCCGACACCGGCGCCGATGGCTGCCCCCCGCGCCAGATCTCTCGCCCGGCGGGCCTCTGCGTCGACCGAGCTTGCCGCGACGAGGCCGACCGCCACCATCGCCGGCAAGAGCGTCCTGGAGGTCATGCTCTTTCTCATTTTGATGCCATGCTCATTCGCGCCGGCTCCGGGGCCGGTTTTCAGGAAATGTGCGACGGCGCAGCGCGCGCCGCCGCATGTCCGTTGTCCGGTCGTCACTTCGACGCAAGGGCCTGGACCACGGCGTCGTCGATGACGCCGGCCAGGAGCGCGTTGTTGTCCTTCTTGCAGCCCTCGCCGAGCGCGGCTGCGAACTTCTCCTGCAGCTTGTTCTTGTCGGCGTCGCTCTCGGCAAACTTGGAGATGTCGATCTCGCGATTGTAGAGCGAGACGGCGAGAAGGCTCCGGATCACCTTGTCGACGTACTCGGTCTTGCCGTCGCTCTCCTCCACGACGCTGGCGCAGGTGTGGTACATCAGCGGCAGCGCATCATCGACATACTTCTCCGCTTCCGCATCCGCCTGCGCCGAGGACGCGCACGCGCAGACCAGCAGCGATCCGGCGATCAGTGACATCCAGTTTTTCATCATAGCAACCTGTTCGTCTCTAACGATTGGTGGGACCTTGTCCCCTGTTCTTTCAAGTCCGGCGGGAGGCGCTATCGCCGGACGACCGCGCCGGCCACCGCGCCCGCGGCGGCACCTGTCCGCGCGCCCTGGCCGCCATCGATGAGCGCTCCGACACCGGCGCCGATGGCCGCGCCGCGGACGGCGTTGCGCGCCCGCCTCGCCTCCGCAACGGTGGCGAGCACCGTTACCAGACCGACCGCGAGCAGAGACGCAGCAAGGAGCGCGCGCGGCCGCGGAGTACCGAACCGATTGAGCATGATTGACCTGCTTTTTTGTGGGTTGGGTGGGAGGCTAACGGGTCGAGCCGACGCCCGACGGGGCGTCGGCATCAAGCCGGTCAGTTGACGAGCGTGAGCCTGAAGCCCGCGACACCGGCCGCGATGTTCACGCCGGTCTGGGCCTGGACGCTGAGCGGCTGCAGGACGATCGAATTGCTCGATCCGCCGATGAGCGCGTTGGCGCCGACGCCGGCTCCGAGCGACGCATTGGCCGAGACGCCGGCATAGCGGCCCTGGAGCGCGCTCGGCCTCACTTCATCCGACGAGGCGAGCACCGTCCACACCATCACGTTGCGGCCGGTGACGCCGATATCCAGTCCAATTCTCGTAATGCGGGCCGTGTAGTTCGCCCGGTTGCCGTTCTTGCGCTCGAACACGCACGACAGCCGCTGCTTCGATCCCAGGATCAGTCCGACGGTGCCGCTGCCGCGGCAGGTGAGCGTGCCGGCCGTCATCCGCGCGGTCTGCGCCGACGCCGGCTCAGGTCGGGACGAGGCGACGAGCGCCAATCCGAAGGCAAGGGCGAGAAGCGGTTTCAGTGTGATCAAGCGGCTTTTCATTACCGTTTCCTTTGTTTTGTTCCGTTGGCTCTGGTCATCCCGATTGTCGTTAAACCATGCCGCGAGCTTCGGCAATGACCGGGCCGGCGCCGCGGAAGTGGCGGCGGGATGGCATCAACCGTCGCTGTCTTTCATCGTGCAGGATTTTCGAGATCGAGGGTCGAAGCCGGCCATACTTGAGGCAAGCTGCGTCAGAATCTTGACGCCCCTTTCCATCTCTCCGCGCTCGGTGCGCAACGTGTGCGTGCAGCAGCCTGTTTTCACAGTGGTTTGCTCGCGCGGTGCCAGCGACCGGGATTGGAAAAAAGTCGAATGCCGCGACGAAATGGTCGCTCCGTTGGCGAAGAAAGATTGCCGCCCACGCCGCTCCTTCGATTGGAGAGGGAGCGGTCATTTGGCAGCAACGTGGAGGAAAACAGCGGCAAACGGCGGGCCGAAATAGAGAGGGATCGCGAGGATATGTATAGGGATAATCCGTAGCCGCCTCAAAAAATCGAAAAAACTCTTCGAATTTTTGCAGAGTGGGCTGAGTTCCGGCGGAGTTCGGGATATAAAGCGAAGCCCCACAGGAATTAGTCGTGCGCCATGGACACAGACTTGCTTACAAGAAAGTCCATGTCGCACGAACGATAAGAAGGGGTGTCTGATGGGGCGAGAGCGGGTCCCCGGCGGATGGAACGCATAAGTCGCTTAAACCTAGAGGAGAAAATCCCATGAGAAACCTGCTGATGGCGGGTGCTGCGCTGGTGGTGCTCGGTACGAGCTTTGGAGCCCTGGCTGAGGACCGGCCGACGCCGATCGCACCGCCCAAGACGATGGGCGACGAGGGCAAGCTGCCCCCGACGGGCACGGTCGGCGGCGCGGTCCCCGAGATGGGCGCCACGGATCCGGTCCAGATCGGTCCGCAGAAGAGAATGGGTGACGAGGGCAAGCTGCCCGCAACGAAGGGCATGAGCGGCGCTACCCCGCAGATGACGCCGCCGCCGGCTCCGGCGCCGAGCGAGTAAAAACACCTCCGGTTTCTTGGCCTGCCGCTCTGCTCGATGCTGCAGACGGCGCGCGGTCCAAGCGCGGGGCCAGACCGGCAATCAGCGAGCGCGCGGCCCACCGTGCGCTCGCTTCATTTTGCGAAGGTCAGGGCCAGAATTGCAGGCCCGACATGGGACCGCGGGCTGCCCGCGGCCTGTATGACAGCCAGGATTTTTTCTCATTTCTATTGACCGTGCCGCGCGGTGTGCCGGATGCTGGCCTTGATGGCTGTCAAGGGAGGGTCTGGAACCATGACGATCGCGGGCGCGCTTCTAATGATCTTGACGGGACTGGCGTTTCTGTCCTTCGGCCTGTTCCTCTTCTATGCCTGGCTGCCGTTGCTCTATGCCCTTGTGGGCTTCGATATCGGCCTCCTTGCCGGCCGATGGCTGACCGGCGACGTCGGCACGACGGCCATCGTCCTCGGTATTATCGGTGCCCTCGGTCTCGGTCTCGCCTCCTATTTCCTCGAGCCGTACCGGCGCATCCTGCTCGGCGTCTCGAGCGGCGTCCTCGTCGGATTGGCGGTCGCGTCCGGGTTCAATCTGGAATCCTTCTTCGGCGTCGTACTGGCCCGCCTGCTGGTGGTGTTCTGTGGCATCCTGGGCGGCATTCTCGTGCTGCGGTTCTTCGATGCCTTCGTCGTCGGTGCATCCTCCCTGAGCGGCGCCACGCTCACCGTCGCCGGGGCCCACCATCTGTTGCCGAATGCCGGCCTGTTCGACCTGCAGGCCGGAGGCGCTCTGCCGACGCTCATCGTCGCGGCGCTGACGATTGCCGGGATCATCTGGCAGGCCAAGAACATCGCTGCGTGGAGCGTGCTTCCGAGGGGCGCGCGCGGCCCGACGGGCTAACGCGGGTTTCAAGACCGACCCCAAAAGGAAGCCTGGTCTCATAAATCGACGGGCTCTGCGATTGCGCCGACTTCCGCGCCGCAACGCACAGCATCGATCGTTGCTGAATATTCACGCCCGGGCAATGCGGGCGTAATGGGAAGGGCGCTAATTCCAAATCTCCGAAACAAAAGCTCTCTCCCACGGAGATTCCAAATGCGCCTCACGTTTCCAAACCGTTCCAGCGCCGCTGCCGTCTTGCTGGCGGCGGGTCTCATATCGGCCGCGTCCCTGTCCGCAAGCCCGCGGGCGCTCGCCCATTCCGGGGCCATGGGTAAGGACACGGCCGAGCAATCCCAAAGCATTCCTGCCGCGAAGCGCGCCTGGCTCGGCGTGCGCGTGCAGAGCATCGATGCCGACACGGCGCTGGCGCTCGGGCGGACGGAGGCCAAGGGCGCTCTCATCACCGAGCTGATGCCGGACGGGCCTGCAGCCGCGGCCGGCCTCAAGGTCAGCGATGCCGTCCTTGCGCTCAACGGCCAGGCGGTCGCCGACGGCCGCGATCTCGCGCGGCAGATCGCCGGCCTTCAGCCCGACGCGTCGGCCGAGTTCAAGATCCTGCGCGGGGACAGCGAGCAGACGATCACCGTCAAGCTCGCAGCGAGCAAGGAGACGGCGCAGGCGTCCCCGGCGCAGGCCCCGGACACCAAGACCATGCCGCGGCTCGGCCTCCGACTGGCACCGGCTCCGCAGGACGGAGGCGTGCTCATCGCGCATGTCGATCCGAACTCGGATGCCGCCCGCAAGGGTTTGACGTCGGGCAATGTCATTCTCGAGGTCGACGGCACGCGGGTTGCGAGCGCCGCCGAAGTCGTGGACAGCCTCAAGGCCGTGCACGGGAAGGGCCGCAAGGCCGTCCTGCTGGTCGTCAAGTCCGGCAGCGAGACGCGCACGGTTCCCGTGCGGTTCCATGTGATGGGCTAGCGACAGGACGCAGCAGCAAACGGCATCGCTGCGACCTCCACATTTGCCCCAGAGCTTCACGAGCGGCACCGGCCGGGACGCATCAATTCTGCGTTTCGGCCGCTGACGGAGGCTGTCCGCAGCCGGTGCGGCTTGGGGCGAAGACATCGGATCGGGGGGCGCGTGCTATCGCCCCTCGTGCATGGCAGAGCGAAGGAACGTTTGGTTGCCACCACGGGCCGGCCTCCGCCATGCTCAACTGGCACCTGGCTGTCCCCGGTCAGGTGCCTTTTTTCGCCTGAGGCACGCCGCCGACGGCCGGGCGGGTGACCGTCCGGCATTGATTGGGGTCAACATCGGGCGGCACGGCGCGTGCTACCTGTGCGCCGGCCGCGAAACGCGCCGCCATCAAGGCAGCATGAGAACGGGAAGGCTTTCAAAACGGGCCGGGTGACATGAAGCCGGATGATTGGCTGATCGTGCGATCGACACCGCTCTTCCGCGCCGTGCCGCACGAAGTGGCGCTGAGCCTGATCGGGGCGCAGGGCACGCGGAGCTACGACAAGGGGTCGGTGATCTTCCAGCAGGGCACGCCGGCAACGTCGTTCTACGTCATTCTCGAAGGGTGGGTGAAGATCTACCGCATCACCCCCGACGGCACGGAGGCGGTCGTCGGCGTCTTCCGCAAGGGCGAAACGTTTGCCGAGGCGGCGATCTTCCTCGGAGGGCACTATCCGGTCTCGGCGGAGGCCGTCACGCGGGTCCGGCTGCTGGTCGTCGAGGGCGAGACGTTCCGGCGGCGCATCCGCGAGGAGCCGGACCTTGCGCTCGCCATGCTGGCCTCCTCGTCGCAGCATTTGAAGTTCCTCGTCGAACATATCGAGCAGATCAAGGTGCTCGATGCGCCGCAACGGGTCGGCGATTTCCTGCTCCGTCTCTGCGGCCTGCGCGAGGGAAGCTGCGTCGTTGAGCTGCCTTACGAGAAATCGTTAATCGCAAAGCGCCTCGGCATGAAGCCCGAAAGCCTGTCGCGGGCCCTTGCGCGGCTGCGGCCGCTAGGCGTGGCCGTCGAGCGCGAGCAGGTCACGATTGCCGACATCGGCCTCCTGCGCCAGCATGTCGAGACGCACGGCAGCGAGGTCGAGCTGTAGGCGGCTGTCAGCGGCCCCGGCCTCACGGCCCCGTGACGCACTTTTGATGCGCGCCACCTAGCAAAAATCAAGCGGGATCGCGGCTTGCGATGAGATCGTCGGCTTCGGGTGCCGTGCGCCGGTCGGTCGTAGCCAGGTCAAACGTGCTTCAGCCATCGATGGCCGGCCCGCGGCATTCGCACTGCAACGACATTGGAGGAAAGACAATGCAAGAGAGCCTTCTCAAGGAAGCGTCTGCCAGAACGTGGGTCACGCCGGCCTATTGCGACGTGCGCCTCGGCTTCGAGGTGACGGCCTACGTGTACGTCCGCTAGCGGGCGCCCGGCGCAGCTCGCACATGCTGCGCCTTCGACCCTTGGAGGGGCACATGGAACTGGACCGGCAACTCCGGGTCACGGACGTGGTGGAGTTGAATCCCAATTTCCATTTCCGGTGGGAGGAGCCGCAACAGGCCCATGTGCTTCTCTACCCGGAGGGCATCGTCAAGCTGAACGAGACGGCGGCGGCGATCCTGGAGGCCTGCACGGGTGGTCAATCCATCGCGGTGGGAGCAGCCGAGCTCGCCGAGCGATATGGCCTCGCCGATCTCACCGTCGAAGCCTTGAGTTTTCTGGAGGTGGCGCATGCCAAAGGCTGGATCCGGCTTAAGTCTTGACGGCCTTGGCATGCCGTTGTGGCTCGTGCTCGAGCTTACCTACAAATGCCCCTTGAAATGTCCGTGGTGCTCGAACCCGGTCGACTTCGACAAGTACCGCAACGAGCTTTCGACCGAGGAGTGGAAGGCGGTTCTGCGCGAGGGCCGCCGCATGGGCTCGCTGCAGCTCGGCTTCACGGGCGGCGAGCCGATGCTGCGCAAGGACCTGGAGGAGCTCGTCGGCTACGCGGACGAGATCGGCTACTACACGAACCTCATCACGTCGGGCGTTGGGCTGACGACCGATCGGCTGAAGGCCTTGAAGAAGGCCGGCCTGAAGCAGGTGCAGCTCAGCATCCAGGCGTGCGACAGCGAGCTCAACGAGCGGCTGGTCGGCCTCGACGTCTACGATCACAAGATCGCCATCGCGCGCGCCATCAAGGCCGAGGGGCTGCCAATGGTCCTCAACGTGCCCGTGAGCCGGCACAACATCGACTTCACGGCCGAGTTCATCGATCTCGCCGCGGACCTGAAGGTCGAGTACGTCGAGTTCGCCAATCTGCAGTACTACAACTGGGCGCTGCTCAACCGGTCGGAGCTCTTGCCCACGCGCGAGCAGCTCGAGAGGTCGGAGGCCGTCGTCAAGGAGAAGCGCACCAAGCTCGGCAAGGATCTCACCATCTTCTTCGTGGTGCCCGACTATTACGACCACCGTCCCAAAGCCTGCATGAACGGGTGGGGCTCGATTCATCTGACGATCGCTCCGGACGGCACGGCCCTTCCCTGCCAGGAGGCCCGGCTGATCAAGGGGCTCGATTTTCCCAACGTCCGCCAGCACGGCCTCGACTGGATCTGGCGCGACAGCCCGGCGTTCAATGCCTTCCGCGGCGATGGCTGGATGAAGGAGCCGTGCCGGAGCTGCGACGAGCGGGAGAAGGATTTCGGCGGCTGCCGCTGCCAGGCGTTCCTGCTGACGGGGGATGCCGCGAACACGGACCCGGTCTGCTCCAAATCCCCGCATCGGCATCTGATCGATGAGATCGTCGGGTGCGCCGGAAAATCGGGAGGCTGCGGCGGTTGCCAGCCGATGATCATGCGCGAGCGGTCGGCGGCGGTGCGCGTGCGCGAAGGCTGCTCCTGAGGGCGGGCGGGCTACGGACACGAGGGGATTATTGCGGCTTTCTCCCTCTCCCCATTGCTCCCGCAATGGTGAGAGGGGATCCCTGGCCTGCCGCGACCGCGGTGCGGCCGCACGGGTCTGATCTTCGAGCGAGGAACCATGGACGCGGTCATGCATGACGTCCTGCTGCGCTGGCTGCATCTGGCGGGCGTCATCATCTGGGTCGGCCACAACTGGGTCAACGTCGTCCATAATCCCGTCTACCGCCGGGTCCTGCCAGCCGATCCGCCCGAGGCGGCGCGCGAGGTGTTCATCGCCGCCAGCAAGCGGGAGCACGGTATCTTCCGTCACGCGTCCCTTATCGTCTGGCTCACCGGTGCGGCCATGCTCTGGCATCGCGGCCTTCTCGCCGACGCCTTCCTGCTCCGGTCTCCGGCGACGACGATCGGCATCGGCGTCTGGCTCGGGACGATCATGGTCCTGAACCTCTGGCTCGTCATGTGGCCGCACCAGAAGAAGGTGCTCGGCTTCATTCCCGCCTCCGTCGAGGAGCGCCTCCGGTGCTCGCGCATCACGTTCCTCGCCTCGCGGGTCAACACGACGCTGTCGGTGCCGACCCTGTTCCTCATGATCGGCGGCGCGCACGGCCTCGACCTGTTCGGATGAGGGGACGCGCGCCGTGGCGGTGATGAGCTTTGCCTCGGGTCCGGCGACCCTTCCGCCCGTCGTGGTGGAGGCCCTGCAAAGCGAGATCGGACACTGGCGCGACAGCGGCCAGTCGCTCCTCGCGCTGCCCTTCACGAGCAAGGAGTTCGGCCGCATCCTCGACGACGCGGAGCAGGCGCTGAGCGCGCTGCTCGGGGTGCCAGCAGGCTACGCGGTGCTGTTTCTCCAGGGCGGAGCGTTCGCGCATTTCGCGCTGCTGGCGATGAACCTGGCCGGCGAGGGCGCCAGCGCCGACTACGTCGAGACCGGCCTATGGTCGCGGCGCGCCATGGCCGAGGCGCGCCCGTGGGTGGGCGTCCGGTGCGCCGCGCTGGGCAGCGGACACGAGCTGCCGTCTCCCGGAACGTGGCGCGTGTCGCCCGCGGCGGCCTATTGCCACTATACGAGCAACGAGACGGCCGACGGGCTGCAGTACCACGCCGTCCCCGACACGGGGCCCGTCCCGCTCGTCGCCGACATGAGCGCCGACTTCTGCACGCGCCCGCTTACGCTCGAACGCTTCGGACTCGTCTACGCCAGTGCCCAGAAGAACCTCGGCGGCGCCGGCCTCACCGTTGTCATCGTGCGCGAGGATCTGCTGGGACGGACCCGGCCGGGGACGCCCGCGCCCTTCGACTATACCCGCCAGGCCCGGGAGAGAAGCCGGGTCAGCACGCCGCCGACCTTCGCCATCGCGGTGGCGGCGAAGATGATGGCGTGGCTCATCGCGGAGGGCGGGCTTGCCGCCGCGGCGGAGCGCGCCCGCCGGAAGAGCGCCCGCCTCTATGCGGTGATCGATGCCGGCGACTTCTATCGCGCGCCGGTCGCACGCGCCGACCGGTCCCATGTCAGCGTTCGCTTCCATGTGCCGACAAGGCAACTCGAAGACCTGTTCCTCGCCGAAGCCGAAGCAGAGGGGCTCCTGTATCTCGCCGGGCATCCCAGTGTAGGCGGCCTGCGCGCCTCGCTCTATAACGGGGTGCCGGAGGAGGCCGCCGAGGCGCTGGCCGGCTTCATGACCGATTTTGCGAGGAGGCGAGGATGACGGACGGCCGAGGCCGCACCACGGCGGAGCCGGAGGGCGAGGGTCCGCTTCCATCCGAAGTCCGCGCGAGCCCCGGTCCGGCAACGGTGATGGGTCTCAAGTTCGCCAATCGACTCGGACTGGCCGCCGGCATCGATCGCACGGGCGCGAGCCTGGCGCGACTGGCCCGTTGCGGGGTGGGGCACGTCGAGATCGGCACCCTGAAGGAAGCTCGGTCGATGGCGATCGACTGCAGCACGCTGCCGTGCGGCATCGTGGTCGGAGCCAACATCGGCAGCGCACGGCCCGGCGTCGATGATGACGTGATCGAGGACTATGCACGGATGCTCGCTGCCGTCTCGGACGTCGCCGACTACGTCGTCGCCAACATGAGCTCGCCGCTCGATGGCCGTGACGCCGAGACGCCGGGCGTCGACCGTCTTCTTGCGCGCCTCAAGGCCGAGCAGTCCCGGCTCGTAGGCGGCGGTGCAACGCGCCGTCCGCTCCTCCTCAAGACCGACGCCGGCTTGGCCGGGAGTGCAGTGCCGAGCGCGATCCTGGCGGCGCGCGGCGCCGGGATCGACGGCGTGGTGCTCGTTTCCGCATGCGTGCGCCGGCTCGGCGAGATCGTCGATCACCTCAAAGGCTTGCCCGTCGTCTCGGTCGGCGGGGTGACGTGCGCCGAGGACGTGCTCGAGCGTCTCGCAGCCGGAGCCGCGCTCGTCCAGGTGCACACGCTTTACGACAACGAGGGCCCGGAGGCCGTCGAGGCGATCGTGCGGGACCTCGACGCGCTGGCGGTGCGATCCTGACGCGGGATCGCGACTCCGTGCTTCAGTTCCGGTTTCAGGGCGCGGCGGGAGACGGTCGCTGCAACCAGTAGCCGGCGCCGAGGATCCCCTGGTGCGCGGCGAGCGATGTCGAGATCCGGCCCTGGCTGGGGGGCTCTCCGGAGAGCCAGCGGCGGAACTGCCGCAGCAGGTCGCCCGGCATGTTGAAGTTCTTCCACGACTGGTCGCCGGTCAGCGCCGCGCCGATCCAGGCCTGTGAGAACTTGTATTCGAGAAAGTAGGAGAGCTTGCCCGACCGGATTTCAATCCCGGCGACGAACTGCCAGGCCGGGCCGGTGAACTGGTACTCGTTCGTGCGCTGTTTGCGGTCCTGGCCGGGAAACCACACCTCGACGTGCGGCACGGCGACGCCCGCGCCGACGCCGAAGTAGGGCCGGATGCCGGGCATCACGGCCGCCATGCGGACGAGCGGCGTCGCAAACAGCATGTTGTGGCCGTGCGTGAACTCCAGACGCTCGAAGACATCCGTCAGCTTGACGGGCGACGGCACCGGCTTGCCGCCGAGCGTGCCCTCCGCCTCGACGCTCTCGATCACGGGGTTGGACAGCGGGCGGCCGTGCGCGCCCTTGCCGAGCCGGGGCACGGCCTTGTTGTGCAGGAAGTCCACCATGAAGCCGAACGTGCCGCCCCATTTGACGGCGCGAACGCCGCCGTCGATGGGGAAATGCAGCGCATCGCCGTCCCAGCCGAGGCGCCGGAAGGTCGCGTCGGTATTGTCGCCGGGGCGCACGAGGTGGACATCGCTGCGATAATAGAACGGTGCGCCGACGTAGCCTGCAATCAGCGTCTCGGGTCCGGGACGCGCGACGTCCTCGACGCGGCCCGGCTTGGCGGCATCGCGGTCGGCGGTCTCCGTCGGCGGGACGGCCGGCAGAATCCAAATCTGAAGGGTGGCCAGAACTAGCGCGGCAATGGCCGCATATCCGGCGAGCCGATCGAGCGTGAGCCAGCCGGCATCGACCGATCCGGTGCGCCAGCCGGCCCCATACGCGACATGCGCCTTGCTGGTCATCGGGCTCACTGCACACCTCCGAGCACCAGCGACACGTTCTGCCCGCCGAAGCCGAACGAGTTCGACAGCACCGTCCGCACGCGCGCCGCCCGCGCCACGTTCGGCACGACGTCGAGGGGGATCTCGGGATCGGGGCTGTCGTAGTTGATGGTCGGCAGGAGAACGCCGGTCCGGATCGACATCAGCGACAGCACGGCCTCGATCGCGCCGGCAGCCGACAGCGTGTGGCCGATCATCGACTTGTTGGAGCTGACCGGAGTGCGATCGAGATGTTCGCCGAGGACCTGGCGGAGCGAGAGATACTCCATCTTGTCGTTCTCGGGTGTGCTCGTGCCGTGCGCATTAACGTGGTCGATTTCGCCGGGGTCCAATCCCGCATCGAGGATGGCATTGCGGATCGCTCCGATGATCGCTGTCCCGTCGGGGCGCGAGCGCGTGCGATGATAATCGTCGGCCATCTCGCCGCAGCCGAGAACGAGGCCCTGGATCGCGGCGCCGCGCCGGACTGCGGCCGCAAGCGGCTCGAGCACCAGCGCGCCAGCGCCTTCGGCCATCACGAATCCGTCGCGGTTGCGCGAGAAGGGCTTGGAGGCCTTCTCCGGCGGGTCGTTCTGGGTGGAGAGGGCGGAGAGCAGCGAGAAGCGGATCAGGGCCTCGAGCTGCACGGAGCTGTCCGTTCCGATGCAGAGCGCGGCCCCGATGTCGCCGCGGCGGATCGCCTCGACGCCGAGCTGGATGGCGCTCGCCCCGGACGCGCAGGCCGTCGAGACGGAGATGGGCAGACCCCTAGTTCCAACACGCGCTGCGACGTGCTCGGCGACGCTGCAGAACTGGAACATCTCGAACATGGCGCGGAACTGGCCCGAGCGCGCCGCCGCCAGCAGGCGCTTATAGCCGCCCGCGCCGGGCTCGGCCGACGCATCATAGAGCGCCTTGCGCTGCGGCCACTCGAGCTCGCTCGGCGGCGTGGCGAGATAGAGCGGGCCGGGGAATCCCGCCGCATCGGAGAGCTTTGCGTCCGCGAGCGCCTCTTCGGCCGCTGCCAGCGCCATGGCGATGGACAGCTTCGGCGCCGAATAGGTGCCGACGTCGAGCGTTTCCACAGCGCCGGCGATTGTTGTCCTCAGTCCGTCGGTTGGAAAGCGGGTGATGCGGCGGATGCCGGAGCGGCCTTCGGTGAGGGCCTTCCAGTTCGTCTCCTTGCCGCAGCCGAGCGACGTGACGACGCCCATGCCGGTGACGGCGACGAGGGGACGGCCCTGCCGGTCGGTGAAGGTCTGGTCCATCACGCCGCCTCCCCAGAGCCGACGCGCTCCAGCACCGCCAGGCCCTCGCCGCGCCAGTGCCCGAGGCCCGTCACCAGCACGCGGTCGAGCGGACCGGAAAACTCCGTCTCGACACGCGAGGTGTCGAAGGGCGGATAGAAGCGGCCCTCGGCCAGGGCGAGAGCCGCCAGCGCGATCCCGACCGGGAAGTGAGCCTCGACCGCATGCCCGAGCCGCGTGCCATAGGCGCGGACCGCGGGCGTAAAGCCCCTCGCCTTGAGATCGTCGAAGAACGCCTGCTCCTCGCCGGTCGCGGGCTCGACGCCGCTCGCTCCCGACAGGACCGCGAGCGGTCCGGGGGACAATCCATCGGCAACGGCGTCGAAGAGGGCGGTCAGCGTGGCGCGGGCATCACCCGGGCGTCGCGGGGAGTGATCGGAGAGGACGATGCGGATGCGGGCATAGGGTTTGGCGCCGCGGGCCTCGGCGTGGGCCTGGGATTCGAGGACGAGGAAGGCGCCGGCGCTGCCGGGGACGAAGCCGCCGCCGGCCTCGCGGCGCTGCCAGACGGGGGTAAAGGGATGGGCCCACAGGTTGCAGCCGAGCTCGTAGTTGAGCAGCAGGTCCTCGCGCTCGGCGTTGAGCGCGCCACCGACGAGGAACAGATCGCCCTGGCCCGCCCCGATCCGGCGCACCGCGTTCTCGATGGCGGAGATCCCAGCCATCTCCTCGCCCATGAAGGTCCGCGACGACCGGGTGACGTTGTGCACGATCGAGATGTTGCCGGCGAGCAGGTTGGAGAGCTGCGCCAGGAAAAGCGTCGGCCGCAAGGCCGTCGGCAGGATCTCCTTGGCGAGCACCGCCGTGTCGGCGAGGGTCGAGATCGATTCCAGCACTTTGGCATCGACCGCCGTGTCGCGCTCGCCGCTGCCCGCCGCCACGACGAGGTTCGTCTGCGAGAGGAGGGCCGGGTCGCGCGCGACGTGCCCGTCATCGAGCGCGAGCCCCGCCGCATAGACGCCGATGCGCTGCCAGGCTTCCATCTGCCGCTGGTCGGACTTCTTGGGGATCTGCTTGCCGAGGTCGACTTGCGCCGCCGGATGCACCGGATAGGGATCGAACCGGTCGGTCAGCACGGTGCTTGCGGGCGGCGTGCCCGTCAGGAGGGGCCAGTGTGCCGCGGCCCCGTCGCCGAGGGAGCTCAAGAGCCCGATGCCGGTCACCCAGACGTCGTGCGATGGCGTGGACATGGGAACGGCCTTGTTCGTTAGAGGGTGACGATGATCTTGCCGAAGACCTTGCGGGACTCGAGCCGTTCCAGGCCGTGCGCGATGTCCTTGAGGTCGATGGCGGTATCGATGACCGGCTTCGCCTGTCCCGCTGCCATCTTCTCCATCGAGCGGCGCATGTTGTCGCGCGTGCAGCCGAAGCTGCCGAAGATGCGCAACTGCTGCTGGAACAGCATGTGAAGGTTGGTCTCCGCCAGGATGCCGGTCGTCGAGCCGCAGGTCACCAGCCGGCCGCCGCGCTTCATCGACAGCAGGCTTCCGGCCCAGGTCTGCGGGCCGACGTGCTCGAAGACGACGTCGACGCCCTTGCGTCCCGTGATCTTGCGGACGCGTCCCTCGAAGCGTTCGGCGGTATAGTTGACGACGTGGTCGGCGCCGAGCTGTCTCGCCTTCTCCACCTTGTCGTCGCTGCCGACGGTCGTGATCACGGTCGCGCCGGCCGCCTTGGCGAGCTGGATCGCGGCGCTGCCGATGCCGCTGCCGCCGGCGTGCACGAGAACCGTTTCGCCGGCAACGAGCCTGGCGTTGTCGAACAGCATGTGCTCGACGGTTCCGAACGTGATCGGGGCCAGCGCCGCGGCGACGGCATCGACATTCGGCGGCGCCTTGACGGCGAGCCGCGCCGGAATGTTGAGGTGCTCGCGGAAGAAGCCGTCGATGTGGAAGCCATAGATGTTGTCCATGGTCTCGCAGAAGTTGTCGCGGCCTGCGCGGCACGCCGGGCAGGTGCCGCATGTCTTCGCGCCGTAGAGGGATACGATGTCGCCGGCCGAAAGCCCTTCCGTCGCCTCGCCCACGGCGACCACTTCGCCGGCGGCCTCCGCCCCGGCGACGATCGGCAAGGTCCGGCGGACGAACGCCATGCCGCGCCAGCCCCACACGTCGATATGATTGAGGGCAACGGCGCGGATTCTCACCTGCACCTCGTCCGGGGCGGGAGGCGGAGGCTTCGGCATGCGCCTCAGCTCCAGGCGCCGCTCGCCGACGACCTGGAGCGAGAGCATGTCGCCGGCGTCGGCAGCATCGGAGCGCGCTACACCAGCCATGTCTTCAACCTGCGGCGGGTTCATGGAGACCTCACGTGAGTTCGGATGCCAGGACCAGGCAGACGTTCTGCCCGCCGAAGCCGAACGAGTTGGAGAGCACCGTCCGCACGCGCGCCTCTCGCGCGACGTTCGGGACGACATCGAGGACGATCTCGGGATCGGGCTCGTCGTAGTTGATCGTCGGCGGCAGCACGCCGGTCCTGAGCGTCATAAGCGAGAAGACCGCTTCGACCGAGCCGGCCGCAATCAGCGTATGGCCGACGACCGACTTGTTGGAGCTCACCGGCGTGCGATCGAGATGGTCGCCGAAGACGTGGCGGAGCGAGAGATACTCCATCTTGTCGTTCTCGGGCGTGCTCGTGCCGTGGGCATTGACGTAGTCGATCTCGCCGGGGTCATGCGCGGCGTCATCCAGTGCCTTGCGGATGGCGCCGATGATGGCGCGGCCGTCGGGTCTCGAGCGCGTGCGATGATAGTCGTCGGCCTTCTCGCCGGCGCCGAGGACAAAGCCGAGGATCGGCGCGCCGCGGGCGCGGGCCCGCTCAAAGCTCTCGAGCACGACGGCGCCGGCCCCTTCCGCGACGACGAATCCGTCGCGGCTGCGCGAGAAGGGTTTCGACGCCTTCTCGGGCAGATCGTTCTGGGTGGAGAGAGCCGAGAGCAGCGAGAAGCGGATCAATCCCTCCGGATGAACCGTAGCGTCCGTGCCGACGCACAGCGCCGCCTCGATCTCGCCGCGGCGGATCGCTTCGAGACCCAGTTGGATCGTCGTCGCGCCCGAGGCGCACGCCGTGCAGATGGAGACCGGTGCGCCGCGAGTACCGAACAGGGCCTGCATCCGATCCGCGATGCTCGCAAACTCGGTGTGGCGGGCGAGCGCCGCATGGGTTCCGGTCCGCGCCGCCGCGAGCAGCCGCCGGTAGCCGGCCGCGGACGGATCGGGCGAGGCATCGTAGAGCATCTTGAGCTGCGGCCACTCGAGCTCGCTCGGCGGCGTGGCGATAAACAAGGGTCCCGGAAAGTCCGTGCTCCTGTCCAGACCCGCTTCGCTCAGCGCCTCTTCGGTGGCGGCGATCGCCATCGCCAGCGAGAGCTCATAGGCGGAATAAGGCGCGACGCTGATGCCCTGAACGGTCCCGGCGATTGTTGTCCTCAGTCCGTCGGTTGGAAAGCGGGTGATGCGGCGGATGCCGGAGCGGCCTTCGGTGAGGGCCTTCCAGTTCGTCTCCTTGCCGCAGCCGAGCGACGTGACGACGCCCATGCCGGTGACGGCGACGAGGGGACGGCCCTGCCGGTCGGTGAAGGTCTGGTCCATCACGCCGCCTCCCCAGAGCCGACGCGCTCCAGCACCGCCAGGCCCTCGCCGCGCCAGTGCCCGAGGCCCGTCACCAGCACGCGGTCGAGCGGACCGGAAAACTCCGTCTCGACACGCGAGGTGTCGAAGGGCGGATAGAAGCGGCCCTCGGCCAGGGCGAGAGCCGCCAGCGCGATCCCGACCGGGAAGTGAGCCTCGACCGCATGCCCGAGCCGCGTGCCATAGGCGCGGACCGCGGGCGTAAAGCCCCTCGCCTTGAGATCGTCGAAGAACGCCTGCTCCTCGCCGGTCGCGGGCTCGACGCCGCTCGCTCCCGACAGGACCGCGAGCGGTCCGGGGGACAATCCATCGGCAACGGCGTCGAAGAGGGCGGTCAGCGTGGCGCGGGCATCACCCGGGCGTCGCGGGGAGTGATCGGAGAGGACGATGCGGATGCGGGCATAGGGTTTGGCGCCGCGGGCCTCGGCGTGGGCCTGGGATTCGAGGACGAGGAAGGCGCCGGCGCTGCCGGGGACGAAGCCGCCGCCGGCCTCGCGGCGCTGCCAGACGGGGGTAAAGGGATGGGCCCACAGGTTGCAGCCGAGCTCGTAGTTGAGCAGCAGGTCCTCGCGCTCCGCGTTGAGCGCGCCGCCGACGAGGAACACGTCGCCCTGGCCCGCCCCGATCCGGCGCACCGCGTTCTCGATGGCCGAGATCCCAGCCATCTCCTCGCCCTTGAACGTGCGCGACGAGCCGGTCACATGGTTGATGATCTGGATGTTGCCGGCGAGGAGGTTGGAGAGCTCGCCGAGGTACAGCGTCGGCCTCAGCCCGGTCACGAGGGCCGTGTTGAGCGCGCCGCTGTCGGCCGTCCCCTGGTCCCATGTCTCCAGAATCTTACGGTCGAGATTTTGGTCGCGCTCGCCGTTTCCGGCCGCGACGACGAGATCCGTCGCGTCGAGCCGTTCGGGCTGGCCCGCAAGGCCGGCGGACTCCAAGGCGAGCCCCGCGGCATAGACGCCGAGCCGCTGCCAGATCCCCATCTGGCGCTGCTCCGATTTGCTCGCAATCTGCTGCCCGAAATCGACGGCCACGAGCGGATGCACGGGGTAGGGGGCGAAACGCTCCGCGTCGATCTCAGCGCCGGCCTCGCCCCGCCGCTCCAAGGCGTCCCGATGCGGAGCCTTTCCGATGCCGAGTGAGCTGACGAGCCCGATCCCCGTCACCCAGATCTCGCGGGCAGCCTGCATGGCGGTCTCATTCCTGCGCGATGAACCCAAGCCGCCGTCCCTCGCTCAGCACGTGCTCGCTCAGCGCCGGTGCCGGGAAATCGACGGTGCGGAACATGAGCTTCGCGTCCGACACCCGCTCGCCGTCCCGCAGGATGCTGGACTGGGTGACGGCATAGCCCGAGCCCTGGTGGACAACGGCCGCCTCGACGGCAAGACGCGTTCCCGGCCGCACGAACGAGCGGAAATTGGCCTCCTTGGCGTTGGCAAAGAACGGCATGCGCGAGAAGCCGTTGAGCGCCAGCAGCAGATAACCCGATGCCTGCGCCATCGTCTCGAGGAGAAGCACGCCTGGCACCAGCGGATGGCCCGGAAAGTGACCTTCGAAGACCGGACTGGCGTCCGGGACGTCGGCGTGCGCAAAGAGCGATTGCGCCTCGCGGTCCAACCGCTCGACGCGATCGAGCATCTGGAAATACTCAAGTCGCATGCATCACGTTGCCGCAGCGACGGCGGCGTGACCCGAGATGAGATCGTCGATGCGACGGCACAGCTTGCCGACAACGAAATATTCGGCAGAATCGACGTCGCCCTGGTTGACCTGCTGCATCCAGTCCTCGATGGGCATGCGGATGCTGAACCGCTGGTCGATCTCGAAGCCGATATCCAGAAATGCAAGGCTGTCGACGCCCAGATCCTTCATGATGTGGCTGTCAGGCTTGATGTTTTCGATCGGGATATCGCTCGTCGACGAGATGATCTCTGCGACGGTCGCGAAGGTCGACTGCATGTCCTGTCTCCCCTGTCTCAGGTGCGCCTTGGGCTGCCGTTCCCACTCGACAGCCCGGTCCACTACTCGACATGATTTGCTCTCCCTCCCTACCAAGGGCCGCGTCCGCGCCTTTTGACGAAGGTCAAGAGATCGGCCCCCGTAAGCGACTAATCCAGTCCTGTGCCCGCCCGCTCGGTCAGCGCCCAAATGGGGGCAAGGGGGTTGATTTTGTTGATGAACCAGGTCCAGGCTGAATCGACCGACAGGCTGGACCAGCTCGCCGTCGGCCAGAGCGACAGCGTGCGGCGCACAATTGCCGCAGCGGACGTCGAGGCGTTCGCGCGGCTGTCCGGCGACTACAATGCCCTGCACGTGGACGAGGAGTTCGCCGCGCGCACGGAGTTCGCCCAGCGGGTCGTGCACGGCTTCCTGCACGCCAGCCTTCTGTCGCGGCTCGTCGGCATGCACCTGCCGGGACGGGGCGCGCTCTATCTCGCCCAGACGATCGAGTTCAGCGCGCCGGTCTTCATCGGCGACACCGTCGAGGCGAAGGCCACGATCGCCAGCATCGATCGCGAGACCCGGATCGTCACCCTTGCCACCGAGATCGTCAATCAGCGCGGCGAGACGGTTCTGCGCGGGACGGCCCGCACCAAGGTGCTTCGCCTGGCCGAGCAGAGCGCAGGCGCCGAGCCGGAGACGGCCGCGGCGGTATCCCGGATGCTGAG
Organism: uncultured Hyphomicrobium sp.; assembly: GCA_964589785.1. GTDB lineage: Bacteria > Pseudomonadota > Alphaproteobacteria > Rhizobiales > Hyphomicrobiaceae > JAGVSR01. The sequence continues at coordinate 45,520 of CAZPUQ010000013.1, read as the reverse complement.
CGGGCAGGTGGCGCTCGTCACCGGAGCCTCGCGCGGCATCGGCCGCGCGACCGCGCGGCTGCTGGCGGCACATGGCGCCAAGGTCTGGATCAACTATCACATGAGCCCGTCGGCGGCCCGCGAGCTCAAGGCGGACATCTGCGGCGCCGGTGGCTCGTGCGAGGTGATCCGCGCGGACGTGACGAACGGCGAGGACGTGCGCGCGATGCTGCAGGCCGTGGCGGACGCCGGGCCACTCGATATTCTCGTCAACAGCGCGGGCCCCAAGATCGCGTCGGCTCCCTTCGAGAAGCTCGACTGGGCCGCCATGGCCGCGGCCTACCAGCAGATCGTCGGCAGTGCCTTTGCCGTGACGCAGGCCGCGCTGCCAAGCCTCAGGACGAGCAAGGGGCGCATCGTCAACGTCCTGTCGACCGCGGCGCTGCAGCGGACGGCCTACAACTGGCTGCCCTACGCGGCGGCGAAGAGTGCGCTGCATGCGCTCTCCAAGAACCTCGCCCAGGAGCTGGGGCCGGCGGGCATCACGGTCAACATGGTGTCGCCGTCGATGGTCGACACCGATCTCGTCGCTGGCGTCCCCGAGCGGATGCGCCAGATGACGGTCAGCCGGACTCCCCTGCGCCGTCTCGGCACCGTCGAGGACGTTGCCGGCGCGGTCCTGCTCCTGGTCTCTCCGTATGCGCGCTTCATCTCGGGCGAGAACCTGCTCGTCACGGGCGGCGATGTCATGATCTAGGAGCGGACATGACGGCAAAGCCGACGACGGCGCGAATTGAGACTGATGCCTCGCCCGCCCGCCCGCCCGACGGGATCGAGCGCGCGCGGCTGGAGCGGTTGCTCGATGCCGTGATCGAGGAGGCGCCGGCGCTCGTGCAGCGCAAGATGCTGCTAGCGGCTGCCGACTGGCGTCTGGCGTCGGGCGAGCAGGTGGAGCGGCTGCAACGGCGTCTGGCGGGCGCGGGACGGAAATTGCCGCCATGGCTCGCCCGCGATCTACTCATCGCGGGCCATACGCTCGGCGATGAAAATGGGCCGTCCCTGACGCCGGAGCTGCGCCTGCTCTCGGCGCTGAACGCTCTCAAGGCCGGAGAGGCGCTGCCCGCCGCGCTGCGCCATGCGCTCGGCGATGCTGCGGCTGGCCGGGCGACGGAGCCCGAGGTGGTCACGGCGATCACGCGCCGCCTGCGCGAGATGGGGGAGCCGTCCCTTGCCGTCACGTTCGCTCTCGGGCACTGGCCGCAGGTGACGGACACGCTGGGCGTCGTTCGCAAGGCGCTGCAGGGCGAGGTCGCGCAGTTGCCGCCACTCAAGGTCCACGTGGCGGGCTTCTCGACGACGCACTTTCTCGCCGAGGCGCTGCGGCCGGCGTTCGCGCGGGCCGGCCGGCAGGCGCTCGTCGATCAGGCCGGCTACGGCGCGGCGATGGCCTCCCTGCACGATGCGGGCACCGGGGTGGACGCGATGATTCTGCTCCTCGATCGGGAGGGCGGCTTCGCGCACGACTGGCGCAACGGGCTCGCCCGGGAAGGCGAGAACCTCGACCGGCGGCTGGCCGCGCTCTGCGAGGCGATCCAGTCCTGGGCGGAACGGAGCGGGCGGCCGCTGTTCGTCAATACGTTGCCGGCCGCGGCGGCTCCCCTCGTCGGCCACATGGACGCAGTCCACGATGTCGGCGCGTGCGCCGTTGCGATGAAAGTCAATCAGAGGCTCGCGGCGCTGGCGGCCGCTCATCCTGCCGTCCACCTCATCGACACCGACCTCGCGCTCGCGCACGTTCCGCCGGCGCGGCGCTTCGATCCCAAGCTCTGGTATTATGGGCGCTTCGCCTACTCGGACGAAGCCGCGTGCCGGCTCGCAGAGGCCTTCGCCCAGGCCTGGACGGCGCGCCAGCGCGGCCCGGTCAAGGTCGTTGCGCTCGATTTCGACAACACGCTCTGGGGCGGAGTTTATGGCGACGACGGCGTGGGCGGACTCCTCTGCGGCGATGAGTTTCCGGGCAGCGCCTACAAGGCCCTGCAGCAGGAGTGCCTGCGTCTCAAGGCGCAGGGTCTGCTGCTCGTGGCGCTGAGCAAGAACAACCCGGATGCCATCGGCGTGTTTGCGACGCACGGCGGCATGGCGCTCTCCGCCGACGACTTCGTCGCGACCGCCATCGACTGGCAGGCGAAGCCCGACAATCTCAGGCGGCTTGCCGCCGAGCTCAATCTCGGCCTCGACAGTGTCCTGTTCCTCGACGACAGCCCGCACGAGCGGGAAGCCATGCGGCGGATGTGTCCCGAAGTGCTGGTTCCGGAGATGCCCGCCCATCCTGAGCTTCGTCCGCTATGGCTGCGCGCGCTCGCCTGCACGTGGCCCGTCCGGCTGACGGACGAGGACGCGCAACGGTCGGAGATGTACGTGGCCCAGAAGCGCGCCAGCGCGCTGCGCGAAGCCTCGGGGAGCTACGAGGCCTACCTGCGCGATCTCGACCAATGCCTGACGGTCGAGTCCTTGAGCGAAAGCACCCTGGCACGCGTCGCGCAGCTCCATGCCCGCACCAACCAGTTCAATCTGACGACGCGCCGCTTTTCCGAGGCGGAGCTCGCCGCCTTCATGGCCGATGCTCAAAGCTGCGAAACGATTGTGGGGACCGCTACTGACCGGTTCGGACACCATGGCATCGTCATTTGCGCGGTCGCCTCGGTGGCCGGCAAGACCGCGACCATCGAAAGCTTCCTGATGAGCTGCCGCGTCATCGCGCGCCAGATCGAGACGGCCTGCCTCGGCGCGCTCATCGAGCGGCTCGTGGAGCGGGGCGTGGAGACGGTGGAAGGCCGCTTCATCCCCACGGCGAAGAACGCGCTCGTGCGCGAGGTCTATCCCGCGCACGGCTTCCGTCCGCTCTCCGGTGAGGGCACCGTAGAGCGCTGGATCTGGCAACGGGGCAGGGATGCCCTCCCGAGTGCGGACAACGTCCGCGTGCAATGGAGAACCTCATGAACGCCCTGGCCGCCCAGGATCGCACCGTCCGACCCGAGGTCGTGGAGATTTTCGCAGACGTCTTTCAGCATGAGGGGCCCGTCTCGCCGTGGACGGGTCCCGACGACATCCCGCGCTGGGATTCGCTCCAGCACATCGCGCTCGTCAGAGCCATCGAGATCATGTTCGATCTGTCGCTCAGCATGGACGAGATCATGGAGATGCGGTCCGCCGCGGACATCGAGAACGTTCTGACGCGCCACGGCGTGTAAGCGACCAACGGCGCCTCGGATGAAGTGGCGACCGGCGTATCCTTACGGCGTCGGCGTTGGTGTCGGCGGCGGAACGGCCGTCGGCGCCGGAGGGGCAGAGGTCTGCGCCGGGTCGGTGCCGGTGTTCTCGCTATGCGGCGCGTTCAGGAACAGCAGGTAGATCCCTGCGAAGATGATCGAGATCGCAATGAAGGACGTGACGAGGACCCGGAAGTTGAGCTTCTGGCGAGTCCCTTGCCGCGCTTCGACGGGAGGCACGATGGGGTCCGGCGAGCGATGCAGCGGGGAGTGGTGCTCGTTCATGTGACTCTCCACTTCGTGGTTGCGGCTTCGACGAGTGGGGTAACGCGGAACGCGGAGTTTGGTTCCCTCGCTCCGTTGCCCCGGCATCAGCTCCGAAGAAAGAGCGTCTGACTGACGACCGCCTTGACGCGCTCGGCCTGGAACGGCTTCGGATCAGCACGCGGGTTGCGATCTGCCGCGCGATCGCGGGCGGGTACGCCGCTGCGCAGACGCCCCGGCGTACTGATCAGCGTCTGCAGGAGCGAGGCAAGGGGCCAGTCGCCGGCCACCTGATCGCCGGTGAGCAACCTCGCGAAGCGGCGCAGGTGCGGCAGATAGGGAAGAAGCTCGTCCGCGGTCATGCGCGACTCTCGCGGTGCTGTCCGCCTCTACTTGAGCTTTGCCATGACGCTGAAACGGAAAGCCGCGGCGAGAGTTCCTGCTCGACCTGCTCGACATGAAACCAAAAGAGCGAGGCCTCGAAGACGAGGCTGGCTCGGAACGAAGTCGGCCGAATTGCGTTCGATGCCATCTACGCTGCTCGATGTTGGAAGGTCATCGCGCCTGTGGCTGGAGATGGAAAGAACATGAGCTCTCTACGGTCAATGATGGGGGATCGTCCCCCCGATGACGAGACCTTTGCCGAGGCTCGTGCGGATACACGGGCGAAGGGCGCGGCGGTCCGGCCTCGGCCGACAGAGGTTTATTCCGGGGGACAGTCGAAGCCGATCTACCTGCGGCAGAGGTTCCACGGCGAGCTCGGACAGCTCCTCAGGGACTACTACGCGGACGCCCTCGATCGGCCGCTGCCGCCCAAGCTCATCGGCCTTCTCGACTGTCTCAGGCACAAGGAACGGAGCCGATGACTGCGACGTCGACGTTCTCGTTTGCCGACGAGCTCATCGTGGCGATGCCGAGCCTGCGCGCGTTCGCCATGGCCATGTGCGGCAATGCGACGACCGCCAATGACCTCGTCCAGGAGACTCTTCTCAAGGCGTGGTCGCATCAGAACCTGTTCACGCCGGGCACGAACTTCAAGGCCTGGTTGTTCACGATCCTGCGCAACACCTACTATTCGCAATATCGGCGCCTGCGCCGCGAGGTGCTCGACCCGGGCAAGATCGCCGAGCTGAAGTGCGTGTCGCCCAACCAGACGAGCCACGTGAACCTCATCGAGTTCTCGCGTGCGCTGCAAGAGCTGCCGCCGGATCAGCGCGAGGCGCTCATCCTCGTCGGTGCGGAGGGCTATTCCTACGAGGAGGCGGCCAGCATCACGGGCTGCGCGGTCGGCACGGTGAAGAGCCGCGTCAACCGCGCACGCGTCCGGCTCGCGCGACGGCTCGAATTGGCCTCGGCCGATGAATTGGGCGACGACTGGTCGTCGCGGGCCGTGCTCGCCAAGTGGGGACGCTGACGCTGAGGGCCAAGTCGGGCGCTGACGCGCTGGGAGAGGTAAGCCCGACCGCACCCGCGTCACGGGAACCAACGTTGCGCGGCCACGTTGCGGTCGTGCAGGAGACTGCAAGCAACGTCAGAGTAAGGAGAGTTTGCGATGGCACACCGGTACGGTGCAGCGAACAAAGGGCGCTCGCGCTCGTCTCGCCGCGGCTTCGATGAGGACGAGCAGGATCTTGGCTCCTACGGGCAAGGCGGCGGCCGGCAATACGAAATGGAAGACCAGTCCTGGGGCTATGGCCAAGGTCGCCGTCGCGACGCGGGTTGGGGCCGGCACGATGACGAGGGCGCACACCAGCGCGGCTACCGTGGCCAGCAAGGCGGCTTCGGAGGCTATGGCCGCGCCGACCAGCAGCAGGGCGGGTCCGAGACCGGCTTTGGAAGCGGCGGCTACGGCTCGGACTACGGCTCCGCCTACGGACAGGGCGGTTTTGCGCGCGGCGGATTTCGCCAGCAGGCCGGCTACGGCGGTTCACGCATGGGAGGCGGAGGGTACGGCCTGGAGAGCGATTACGAACTGTCGAGCTTCGGTCGGTCCGGATTCGGTCAGGAAGGCGGCTATGGCCCCACGCGGCAGCGTGGCTCAGGCCACTGGGGATCGGGCGATGAGCACCCCGACGATACGCACTGGATGGCGGAGCGTATGAGCGAGTCCGGACACGAGCACCACTTCGATCCCGACTACGACCACTGGCGCCGCGAGCAGATCAAGGCGCTCGACGAGGAATACGAGGCGTGGCGGCAAGAGCGCCGCAAGAAATTCTCCGACGAATACAACGCCTGGCGCAAGACCCGAAGCTCCCAGACGTCGGCAAGCGGCAGCCGCGCCGGCAGCGGGTCGCAAATGTCCGGCTCGTCCTCGTCCGGCGGATCGGGTTCGGGTGGCTTTGGGTCCGGCGGACCAGGGTCCGGTGGATCCGGTTCGCGCTAGGGCCGGCCTCGTTCGCATCGCTGATCGTATCGCGTGTGGCGGGCCGTGAGAGCGGCCCGCTTGCCTTGAAGGAGCGTGTCGTGGCACCCAGACCGCAGTGGAAGGGTTATCTCAAGCTGTCGCTCGTGTCGTGCGCCGTGAGCCTCTATCCCGCGCTCACGTCCTCTCACAAGACCCGCTTTCACACATTGAACCGAACCACAGGTCACCGCGTGCGGCGCCAGTTCGTCGATGCGGAGACGGGGAAGATTGTGGAAGCCGAGGATCAGGTGAAAGGCTACGAGGTCGCCAAGGACGAGCACATCCTCGTCGAGGACGAGGAGCTCGAGAAGATCCCGCTCGAGGCCACGCATACGATCGACATCGATTCCTTCGCCGACGTGACGGAGATCGACGTGCGCTATCGCGACACGCCCTACTACCTCATTCCCGACGGGCGCGTGGCGCAGGAAGCCTTTGCCGTCATCCGTGACGCCATGGCGGCGCGCAAGCTCGTCGCGCTGAGCCGCGCCATTCTCGGCCGCCGCGAGCGCATCATGCTGCTGGAACCGTTCGGCAAGGGCATCCTTGCCTCCACGCTGCATTTCGAGGACGAGGTCCGCGACGCCGACACCGCCTTCGAGACGATCGAGGAGGTCGCGCTGCCCGACGAGATGATGAAGCTCGCCGCCCACATCATGGAGCAGAAGCGCAAGCCGTTCGATGTCGCCGCCTATCGCGATCGCTACGAGGAGGCGCTGGCAGACCTGCTGACGGGCAAGACGAAAGCCCTGCCCGTCGTGCGGCATGACGAGCCCAAGCCCAGCAACGTCATCAATCTGCTCGATGTGCTGCGCAAGAGCCTCGATCAGACGGGCAAGGGAACGAAGGGCGGCGCCAAGGCGCCGCGGGGCCGCGCACGGACGAAACCGCGTACGGCCGCGAAGGCGAAGCGCACCAGCTACACGAGGAAGGAAAGCCGCCGGTCCTGACCGCGCTCGGCCCGGGGCGGCGCGCGCCGCCAGCCGTAAGCGGAACCATTCCGGCCCGGCCACGTTGGCAAGACCCATCGGCAACCGAGGAGTCCCTTGCCATGAAACACCTTGCCAGTCTTGTGCTGCTGAGCGCCATGGGCAGCTATGCTGTAGCGCAGACGCCAGCTCCTGCCCCCGATCCGAGACTACCCACCGCACCGCCGGCGGCGACGGGCCCGTCCGGCACCACGACCGCGCCGATGACCGAAACCATGGTGCCCGGCGCAACGGGCAGCATCGTCTGGTACCAGCGCGCCAACGACGACTGGCCGGCGAGCGAGATCATCGGTACCCAGGTCCTCAACACGGCCGGCGAGGACATCGGTGACGTGAACGAGCTCATCCTCTCCAACGACGGCAGGGTTCGCGCCGTCATCATCGGCGTCGGCGGTTTTCTCGGCATGGGCGAGCGCGACGTCGCCGTCGCCTTCGACTCGCTGAAGATCGCCCGCGACAAGGACAACGACGAGGTGATCACCGTCGACGCCAGCAAGGAGGCGCTGAAATCGGCACCGCGTTGGGATCGACTGCGGCCCAGCGGCTGACAGGAGCGCCGGACGGGAACCGCATGACGGTCCATCGGTTAATCCCGGTAGGAAGAGTCATCCGACTGAACTCGGTCAGGCGCCGTTCCAAGTCCCTCCCCTAACGAAGGCGCCTGTCGGCGACTCGCGATCATGCCCGGCTCGCGAGTCGCCATTTTTTTCTCTCTCAACGGGTCATGGAGTCGTCCCGTGCGCAGCTCTGTCCTTGTCGTTGTGGTGCTGACCCTGGGGACCGCCGCGGTCGCCGAACCGCGCTATGCGTCCAAGACCGAGGTGGACATCAAAGCCGTCACCCCGACGAGCTCCGGCGAGTCCGTCGCCAAGGCCGAGATCGGCCAGACGCCGAAAGGGCTCGAGTTCACGGTCGTCACATGGAAGGTGCCCGCGGGCGAGCACGGCTTCCACATTCACGAGAACGGAAGCTGCGACCCGAAGGAGAAGGACGGGACCATGGAGGCGGCCGGTGCGGCGGGCGGTCATTACGATCCGGCCGAAACCGGATCCCACCGCGGCCCCGGCAAGGCCGGCCACAAGGGTGACCTGCCCCGCCTCAACGTTGCCGGCGAGGGCGAGCAGCGCGTGACCTTCTCCGCGCCGGGGCTCACGCTTGAGGAGATTCGGGATCGCGCGCTCGTCATTCACGAGAAGGGCGACACCTACGCGGACACGCCGCCCATGGGCGGCAGCGGCAAACGCATCGCGTGCGGGATCATCCCCTGAACCGTCCTGTGTGATGCCCGTGCCGATGCCGAGCGCCGATGCGCGCGACCTTCAACGCAAGTGCCGCGAAATCGTCCTCGTCGAGCGCATGCTCGCGCGCCCGCCGCCGCCGCCGGAGCCGGGCGAGCTGGCGGGCCTGCTCGCGCGCAAGTTCCGCAGCGCTGCGCTCTGCCGCGCCGAGGTGAGCGCCGCGCAGTGGTCGCAGACCGAAACGCGCTGGGCCACGGGTCCGTGCGGCTCGGGCGCGTTCCGCTTCGACTACGCCTACCAGCGCGCCGATCTGGAGGTTGCCGGTCCTCCGCCCTACACCGTGCGCGGCTTCTCGCAGCCCAAATGGGTCTTCTACACCGCGTCGGGCATGGCGGCGCTCGCCTGCACCTTCCTGGCGGTGCGTCGTCTGTGGCCGCACTCGCTACTGGACGTCAGGGCCGATGGCTACCCCGAAACGCGCGAGCTCGCCGATCTCCTCGATCAGGGCGGGCCGGAAAGCAACGGTGGCCGGGTGGCCGTCATCGATTCGGCGATCGACACGCCGGCCAGCGCCCGCAACCGGCTTGAGGGCGCGCGTCTTGCCATCTTCGACACCTCCTGCTTTGCGGCCTCATCCGGCCGCATCGGCGCCATGGTGCGCGACGCACAACGGCGCGCCTGTCCGGTCATTCTCGTGCGCAGCCACACGAAGCTCGATTGCCTCGGGCTCGACTACGGTCGGCTCGGTTCGATTGCCATTTTTGACCACGAGGCGGCAGGACCGGCGCGGGGGCTTTCGGTCTTGATCTCCGATTTCGTGCGCCTGACGGGGTCCGCCGCGCTGCCGCTTCACTTCCCGCCCTTCGCCGCGGGGGAGGAGTTCCGCCGCCTGACGCGCGCCCGGATCGCAAACGCGATGCTGAGTGCGCGGGCCATCGCCCGCGGATTGGCCGCGGCCGGGCACACCGATGTCCGCTCTTACGCCCATGGCCTCTACGTCGTGCTGTTTCCTGCGCCCTTCGCCGACAGCGAGGCGGCGTCCTCCGCCAGTGCAGCGCTGGCCGAAGCGCTCGCGGCGGCGGGCTTGCCCGCCCGCCATGCCGGATCGTTCGGATTCGACTTCCTGGGCTGCGACTGGTTCGAGGAACCGCGCGCGCGCCGGCTCGGCATCCGCCTGTCCGTCGGCGACCTTCCTCCGTCCCTGGTGCGCCGTGCGATCGCCGTCACCGCGGCATGGCTGAACGCCAGGGTCCCGCAGGAGGAGGAACGTCTGTCGCCCGTGGCTTGAATTCGACAGCAAGAATCGGGTCGCTCCCCTCCCTCGGATGGGCAATGATGCGTCTTGCTTCCGGACCGTCGCACGGCGCGCCTGGCGACACATGCAATCCTGAGGATCACGATGGCGCGAGACACAGCGAGATTGTCGCCCCGAACCGCCGGGCCAGTCCTGACCGACGAGGAGAAGTGGGCGGCAGTGGTCGCGCGCGACGGAACCTTCGATGGAGCGTTCGTCTATTCGGTCGCTTCGACCGGCATCTATTGCCGGCCCTCGTGCGCCGCACGCCGCGCCAAGCGCGCCAACGTCGCGTTCCACGCGACCGCGGCCGATGCGGAGAAGGCCGGCTTTCGTGCCTGCCGGCGCTGCAACCCGAAGAGCCCGACGGCGGATCGGCAGCAGGCCTTGCGGATGGTGGAGGCCTGTCGGCTGATCGAGGACGCCGAGGAGCCGCCGAAGCTCGACGAGCTGGCCGCGACGGTGGGCCTCAGCCCCTTCCATTTCCATCGCCTCTTCAAGTCGGTGGTCGGCATTACCCCGAAAGCCTATGCGGCGGCCGAACGCAGGCGACGGGTGCGCGGCCGTCTGCCAACGAGCCGATCCGTCACCGAGGCCGTTCACGAGGCGGGGTTCAATTCCAGTGCGCGCTTCTACGCGGCGGCCGGCGACCTGCTGGGCATGACGTCGAAGGCGTTCCGGGCCGGCGGCAAGGACACCGAGATCCGGTTCGCCGTCGGTCAATGCTCGCTGGGCGCCATTCTCGTCGCGCAGAGCCGCACGGGCGTATGCGCGATCCTGCTGGGCGACGATCCCGACGCACTCGTGCGCGAATTGCAGGATGGCTTCCCGAACGCCACGCTCGTTGGCGGTGACACATCCTTCGAGGCGCTGGTGGCCGAGGTCGTCGGCTTCGTGGAGGCCCCAGACACGGGTCTCGACCTGCCGCTGGATATCCGTGGAACGGCCTTCCAGCATCGCGTTTGGGAGGCGCTCAGAAAGATCCCCGCCGGCACGACCGCGAGCTACGCCGAGATCGCCCGGCGGATCGGCTCGCCGCAAGCCGTGCGCGCCGTGGCACAGGCCTGCGCGGCCAACAAGATCGCCGTCGCCATTCCCTGTCACCGCGTCGTGCGCACCGACGGCAGCCTGTCCGGCTATCGGTGGGGTGTCGCACGCAAGCGGACGCTCCTGGCCCGCGAGGCGAAGCGATGAGCGATGTCGCTCCCTCGGCCATCCCCAGTCATGGTTTAGGCAGGGTCAGCAGGTATGCGATCACGGCCTCGCGGACGGCGTCGGGCGGCGCGCGCCGGTGCTTCCTCAGAACCGCATCGAGCCGGCTCCGCCGTTCGTCCGCCGTACCGGTCACGCGGGCGGAGACTTGTCTCGCAGAGGGATGACACGACCCGCAATGCGTCTTGAACAGGCTCTCGTCCGCCGCCGCCGGACGCATGAAGAGGAGGAGCGCAGCGAGACCCACAAGGACCCGGTCGATCATGGCATGGTCGAGGGCACGGTCGATCATGGCAGGGCCTCCATCGCGTCGGGTCTGGGCCGGCCCGCCGCCCTCAGGGCATGGGCCGGACGATCGTGAACGCCCCCCGGATGTCGCCCGGCGCAAAGCCCGTCGCCTTGTCCGCCGGATAGAGCTCCTTGATCTTCTGCGCGACGTTAGGCGCAATGGCCCGTCCGTGACACGCCGCACACGGGGCTTCAGCCATGGGAATGGCCTTCATGTAGCGCAGGACGCGTTCCCCGTTCTCGGTGACGATCTCGGCGTGCTCCAGTTTGGCCGGGTCCGCTCCAGCCGCCGCCTCCGTGACGAAGCGCTCAAGAACGCCGCGCTCGAAGGCGTCGGGCGCGTTGTGCGGATTGCGCACCTTGAGCGCCGTTCTGGCCACCTGGGCACCGCGGGCGGCGGAGATCTCCTCGGCAATCGCGGGCGCCACCGTCCGGCAGACCTCAAGAGCCGAGACCGCGCCCCCCGCCGCAAGCGCGGCTTCCAGTTGCCCCTTGAGACGGCTTGCGAGCTCGACGGCCATCGCGCGTGCGGCGCGGACATCGGCGCTGTCGGCGGCAAGGAACTCGCCGGCCGAGGCGGGCACGGCCGCCGCTGCGAGCGCGGCAACGAGGAGGGACGAACGCGCCATCCGGTCGATCGCATGAGAGACCATCTTCGGGCCTTTCCGCATCGGCTGCGCCTCAGCGTGCGCCGGCCGGCGCGAGGTCGAGCTTCGACTTGTCGAGCTTGTAGCTCCAGGGCAGGCCGGCGTTCTTCCAGCCGTTGACATCGCGCCGCCCGTCCTTGGAGAGGTCGCCCTCGAAGCCGTCGATGACGGACCAGACATTCGTGAAGCCCGCGGTAGCCAGCGTATCGACCGCTCGGGCCGAGCGCTCGCCCGACCGGCACATCAGGAACACCTTGTCCGCCTTGGTCAGGCTCCGCGCCGCGAGCTTCGCCTTGACATCCTCGGTGAACGCCGGGTTCGGCTCGAGCTGCAACCGGTTGTTCTTCTCGTCCCACCGGGCGGGGCTCGCGAGCGTCACGAACGGAATGTTCGCGTCGACGGCACTCGTCGATCCGACGAACATCAGCTCGCTCGGCGTGCGGACGTCGAGGAACAGGATCTTGTCCGGCTCGGCGGCGGCGGCGCGCGCGGCGTCGGCCGCCGTGACGTAGAGCCCGAGCGACGTCTTCTTCGCGGCCGGAACATCGGCCGCCGCGGCCGGGAGCGATCCTGCCAACGCCGCGCAGACGGCCGCCAACGCCGCCGTGCGGGCGAGGAGGGGCGCGCGTTTCACAAAGAGCCTGGACATGACTGGGCCTCCATCGAGCAACATCCTTTTATTATACCGCATCCCGGCGCCTGACAGTGACGGCGGTCACCTTGGACGGCATGGGGCGCATCGGCCGGGCGCGTCGGCCCGGCGACGCGCTGCGGCAGCGCGGAACTTGTCACGGCGGGCCGTTCCGGGGATACCTTCGGAATTGCTGCGGTCGCGATTCGGCGACGCACGGGCTCTGCCACGGTTCGCTGCTGGCCAGGGCCCGATGACCGCGACGGCGACCGCCGACACATGAGGCCGACGATCCCGCCGCTCCTTGATTTCAGGAGACGGACCCCTTGGTCGCACCCGTTGCTCGCTCGCTCAAGAGGCCGGAGCCGACATTCGCCGAGCTCTTCACGCCGAAGCTCGTGACCCTGCTCCGCGAGGGCTACAGTGCTGCGGATCTGCGCGCCGATGCCATCGCCGGGCTGACGGTCGCCATCGTCGCCCTGCCGCTGTCCATGGCCATCGCCATCGGCTCGGGTCTCTCACCCGACAAGGGGCTCTACACGGCGATCGTCGGCGGCTTCCTGATCTCGGCCATCGGCGGCAGCCGCTTCCAGATCGGCGGACCGGCCGGAGCCTTCATCGTTCTCATCGCCACCATCGTCGAGCGGCATGGCTACGACGGCCTGGTGCTGGCCACGCTCATGGCCGGCCTGATGATGATGAGCGTCGGCTTTCTCCGCCTCGGCACCTACATCAAGTACATTCCCTTTCCGGTGACGGTCGGCTTCACGGCGGGCATCGCGGTCATCATCTTCGCCAGCCAGTTCAAGGAGCTCCTCGGCCTCGACATGGTCCGGGAGCCGGCGGCGCTGCTGCCGAAGCTGGCGGCCATCGGCGATAGCCTCGGAACCTACAAGCCCGCGGCCATCCTGCTGTCGCTCTTGTCCATCGCGATCATTCTCGGTCTGCGTCGCCTGCGCCCGAAATGGCCCGGATTCCTGATCGCCGTGGCGGTGGCGGCGATCCTCACCTCCGTCCTCGATGTCGATGTGGCGACCATCGGCACGCGGTTCGGCGGCGTGCCGCAGACGCTTCCGGCGCCGTCCCTTCCGGTCTTCGACATGGCGATGGTGCGGAGCGTGTTGCCCGATGCCATTGCGATCGCCCTGCTGGGCAGCATCGAGTCGCTTCTGTCGGCGGTCGTCGCCGATGGCATGACCGGGCGCAGGCACCGCTCCAACTGCGAGCTCGTCGCGCAGGGGGTCGCCAACCTGGCAGCCGTCACCTTCGGCGGCATGTGCGCGACGGGCACGATCGCGCGGACGGCGACGAACGTCCGCGCCGGAGCGCGCAGCCCTGTCGCGGGAATGCTGCATGCCCTCTACATCCTGCTCTTCATGGCCGTCGCCGCGCCGCTGGCCAGCTTCATCCCGCTCGCAGCCCTCGGCGCCGTGCTCGCGGTCGTCGCCTGGAACATGGCCGAGAAGGCGGAGTTCGCGGGCCTCCTGCGCGCATCGTGGGGCGATGCGATCGTGCTGATGGCCACGTTTCTGCTTACGATCTTTACGGACCTGACGATCGCCATTGCGACGGGCGTGACGCTCGGCGCCTTCCTGTTCCTGCATCGCATGGCGGAGGCGATCGAGATCGAGGGCGGCGGCCCGCTCATCAGCGAGGACGTCGCGGACACCACGGGCGCCGACCGCGCGATCTACAATCCGAACGCTCTCGGCGACGAGGCCACCGTCTACCGGATCAGCGGCGCGTTCTTCTTCGGCGCCACGGCGGCTGTGAGCGCCGTGCTCGACCGGATCGGCGCGCATCCGAAAGTCTTCGTGCTCGATTTCTCCGACGTCCCGCTCGTCGACACGACCGCGGCCAAGGCGCTGGAGAGCTTCGTCCACAAGCTGCGCCAGTCGGGAACGTCCGTTTACTTCGCAGGCGCCCGGCCATCGGTGCGCCGCACGCTTCTCGCGGCCGGATTGCGCCGCCCGACGGTCCGGTATGCTGCGACCGCAGAGGATGCGCTGAATGAATGGCGCTCCGGATCGGAACGTGCGAACGACGCCGATGCGACGTGAGGACCGTTGGGGCCGCGCGCTGCGCTAGGACAGGGCCGATCCGCTGCTGCCCTCGCCCCGCGACTTCGGGCGGAACGGGATGATGGTGGCGGAGCGCTTCGCCGAGCGCGGCGGCTCGACGGCGATCTCGCTCAGGTCGGCGAGGTCGTCCATCCACTCGCCGCACAGGTCGGCGAGCGTCAGGCCGGCCGCCTCGGACAGCCACGGCTGCAGGATGGTGCGCGCCTCGCCCGTCTCCAGATCGGCATGGAGCAGAAGATAGCGGTCGAGGACGCCGGCCTCCTCACTCGTCATCCACCGGCGGATGGAGGCCGCGCCGCGATCGGATTTGGCGAGCTCGGGATCGGAGACCAGCATCTCGACGTGAGGGGCGTAGGCCTCCTCGTCGAGCGGCTGCAGCTTCCAGTCGAGCTCGCCGGCGCTCGCCGCATCGAGCGCCCGGTCGGCGGCCTGCTGGCCGGTCTTGATGTCGTCGCCCTCGATCTCGGCGCAGGCCACTTCCAGCCGCAGCCGCACGAGCTTCGCGTAGTATCTCATCAGAGCCTCCGCCTAGCCGACATCGGAAGCAATGATGTTCGAGTCGGGTGAGGAGTCCAACGTGACCGGCGTGGGTCGGGCCGATGCTGCGGCGTCAGGGCCACACCAGGCGGAGGGCGGCGCGCGAGATGCTCAGGGTCCCGAATGCGCCGCCGGTCTGTCCGTGCGCCCCACGCTGAGGGCGCGGACGATGAAGTCGGCAATCGCCGGCACGTCGTCGAGCGCAAACAGCGGCAGGTCGCCGTGGTCGGTTGGGTGATCCGACGCGATGGCGATGATCGTCGGATCGTCGGGCGCCAGCGGCCGACCATCCCGCTGCGCGGTCCGGCGCACCTCGATCTTCGGGATCGGCGCCGTCTTGTAGCCCTCGACGATGATTAGGTCCGACGGTGACAGCTGGGCGAGGATGGCATCGAGCGTCGGCTCCGGCTCCCCGGCGGCGAGCTCATGGATCATCGCCCACCGCTTGCCGCCGACGACGACCACCTCGCCGGCGCCCGCGCGGCGATGGCGGGCGCTGTCGGTTTCCGCATCATCGATCTGGAAGTCGTGATGGGCGTGCTTGACGGATGCGATCCTGAGTCCTCGCCGCGCGAACTCCGCGATGAGGCGCACCGTCAGCGTCGTCTTGCCGGAATTCTTCCAGCCGGCGATGCCGATGACGGGAGGATCGAAGGCGCGTGTCATGCGGCGGGTCTCTCGTCCACGGCCTCAGCCGGCCAGGAGCTTGCGGGCTTCGGCAAGCTCCTCGGGCGTGTTGGCATTGAAGAACGGGTCGACGGCGCGGCCCTTCAGCGCGATGAACGGGAAGTCGACGGGCACGGCTCCATGGCGCTCGCTCCACTCCCGGACCCGTCGGGTGCCGCTCCGCAAGGCGGCCTCCAGATCGTCGGCGAGCGACACCGGCCACAGTCCGATGACGGGATGCACCGCCCCGCCCGAGCGGGCGAGCGCAATCGATCCCGTCGTGGCGGACAGCGCGGCCAGCAGACGCTCCACGAGATCGCCGGGCAAGAAGGGCGCATCCGCCGCGACGCTGACGATGTGCGTTGCTCGGGGCGCCTGAAGCCGCGACCACTGCAAGCCGGCGAGAATGCCGGCGAGCGGTCCTGCGTAGCCTTCGATCCTGTCGGCGACGACCGGCAGGCCGAAGGATGCAAACCGCGCCGGATCGCCGTTCGCATTGATCACCATTTGCCCGACCTGCGGTCCGAGGCGCTCGATCACGTGGCCGAGCATCGGCTTGCCGCCGACCTCGAGCAGCCCCTTGTCGCCGCGGCCCGCGGCGAAGGCGCCGCTCATGCGCAGCGACCGGCCGCCGGACAGGAGCAGGCCCGTAGGTTTCAAGGAAGCGTTCGGCATTGCGGCGCGCCTCGATCCGCGCCCGTTGGTTCTGCGCGATTGCATAGGACGTGTCAGATATAGACGGGCGCCGTCTCGTTTCCAATGCTACGGCGGCCTCCGCGCGAAGAGCTTGTCCAGTTCGGCCGCGAGGTAGGGATAGAGGAACAGGCTGCCGTCGAGGTTCAGGTGGTCGTTGTCGAGATAGAGCAGCTTGCCGCCGGCTTCGACCGCGCAGACCTCCGTGCGGCACAGCGCCTGCGCCGGGTCGATGCGTGCGAGGGGTATCTTCTGCGCCCACCGGTCGAGCAGCGTCGCCATCGGGCGCTGCCGCTTGCGGTGCTCGGCCGTGGCGGATGCGACAGTGTCGAGCGGCAGGCCGAGCCGGCCGAGCACGAGCGAGGCAGAGGGAAGCGAGCCGCTGTTTTGCGGCACCTGCTCGAGGACGACGGGGACGGCGCCGCGTGCTGCGATCCCCTCCAGCGTGCGGCCGAGGGCGGCTTCAAAGATCGCCAGGCTTTCGCCGCGATCCGTAGCCGCCCGCGCATCATCGAGGAAGAGCTGGCGCCCGCTGGTGTAGTTGGACCACCAGGCGGCCATCACAACGAGGCGGGGACGTGCTTCGGCGAGGAACGCAAGGGCTTCGTCGTTGAAGCGGCGGCAGCTCTGCGTCGGATCCTTGGCGCGCCAGGCGCCGACGACGGGCGGGCAGTCGGCCTTGAGCGCAAAGCCGACGGCAAGGCCCCGTTCCCCGGCATACTTGCGCAGCGCCGGCGCGATCGACTGGGCGTGGCTGTCGCCCCACAGCACGAGGTCGAGCGGCTGGCCCGCCGCGCCGTTCAGGCGGCAGAACCGGCTGGGCTTGTCGCCGAGGTTGAAGCATTGGTCGGGATCGGGGGCGCGCTGCGCGGCGACGGCCGCCATCCGTTCCGCCTCCGGCGACATGCGGCCCGGCCAACCGCCCGACTGCCAGCCGTAGACTCCGATCGCGATGCTGGCCGCGGTCGCCGCCGCCAGCAGACCCGCGACATCCCGGCGGCGCGCGAGCCATGTCCGCCGGCGGATCGGCTGCTCGAGCCAGTGGTAGGAGAGGGCCGCCAGCGCGACGCTTAGAAGGATGGCGAGGACCTTGTGCAGGTCGTTGTGGTCGAAGACGAGCGTGCCCATGGCGCCGAGGATCGGCCAGTGCCACAGGTAGAGCGCATAGGAGATGCGGCCGACATAGACCGCGGGCGCGGATTGCAGCAGGGACAGCACGGCATCGCCACGCTGGGGCGAGGCCGCGATCAGCAGCACCGCCCCGATCGTCGGAGGCAGGCCTGCAAAGCCCGGGAAGGGCGTGTTCTCGGAGTACGTGAACACCGGCACCAGGATCAGGACGAGCCCGGCCATGCGCATCGCGGTTGAATACGGGGCGAGGCGGCGGATGAGCGCCGGCGACAGGGCCAGCAGTGCGCCGAGCATCAGCTCCCAGAAGCGCGACAGCGAGCTGAAGAACGACAGGTCGGTCTTGCCGGTCCCTATGAGGTGCTGCGAATAAGCCAGGCTCGCGATGGCGATGCCGGCGAGCACGGGCCGCACGCGGGCCGGGCGCCGGGCGATGAGGATCATGAGAAAGGGAAAGACGAGATAGAACTGCTCCTCGACCGCGAGCGACCAGGTGTGGAGAAGCGGCGTCGTCTCCGCGCCACCCGCGAAATAGCCGCCGACGTGGAGGAAGAACCAGTTCGACGAGTAGGTCGCCACGGCGATCAGGCTCTGCGCGAACTCCAGGAACCGGTCGGTCGTGTAGAAAGCCCAGGCGAAGGCGGTCGTGAACAGCAGGACCGGGATCGTGGACGGCAGGAGACGGCGGACGCGGCGCTCGTAGAACCGCGCGAGGCTGAACCGGCCCTCGGCCATCTCGGTCGCGATGAGCGAGGTGATGAGATAGCCGGAGATGACGAAGAAGACGTCGACACCCACGAAGCCGCCGGACCAGTCGTCGAACCCAGCGTGGAACAGCAGTACGACGATGATGGACAGGGCGCGAAGCCCATCCACGTCCGGGCGGTAGGTGAGCATGCGGGGAGGCCGCTCCGTAGGCATGGCGCGTGAGCCGGGCAGGCGGGGCCACCGCCGGCCGTCTCCTTCTGACGGGCGGAAAGGAGGTTGTCTACGGGAGGCGAATGGCATTTCGGCAACATAGTCTGCTCCCCCATTCCCTCTCCCCGCGTGCGGAGAGAGGGGCAGGCAGACACGAGCGCACACCCCGCGTGCCTTCGCACCGGAGGTGACACCGTTCGGGGAGCGGGGCGCGGCGGAGCCGCGGGTCGTCCGCAAGGATCTAGAATGAAGCGCCGCGGCGCCCCGCTTTGACGGGCTTCGCCTGGGCTCGCTCTTACCCCAGGCCTGCCGGCCTCCACTTTTCACCGGTACCCCACCCGGACCCTGCGTTACCGCGGGGTATGGAGATAAAGTCGGGAGGGTTGGCCCGCGTCGAGCCTCGAAGGTCCTCCCGCACCCGCCCCTGCGTCGCGCGATCCAGACGCCTCCGGACGGCGCCCCCGAGTGATGCAGGTGCGCCAGTCTAGGGTGCGCGATAAGCGGCGGGGACAACTTCGCTCCCAACGTCATGGCCGCCCGCGAGGCGGCCATCCAGGAGCCCAGGCTCAACTATTGGGGGCTGCAGCCTGGATGGCCGGGTTGAACCCGGCCATGACGTGGGGGAAGCTACAAGGCGTTCGCGGTGCGGCCGCCGTCGGACGGCCTACCAGAGGCACTCGGCCAGATGCTCGTCCTCGTCGAGGCGCTCGATCTCGCTGCCGAGGAAATCGCCGCGGGACACGATGCCGAGAATGCGGCCGTCCGCGACGACAGGGACGTGGCGGAAGCCGCCGTCCGACATCAGGCGCAGCGCGTCGATGGCCCGCGCGCCAGGTGCAATCGTGACGGGATCGCAGGTCATCGCCCGGCCGAGTGGCGTCGCCGCCAAGTCACCGCCGCCGCCCACGACGCGCACGGCGTCGCGGCCCGTGAAGATGCCCCTGAGACGGTTCTGCGCGTCGACGACGAGAACGGAGCCGGCGCGACGCCGGTGCATGGCCGCGCATGCAGCCTGCACGCACTCGCCCTCGCCCATCACCAGCGGGTTCTGATCCTTGACGATGGTGTAAAGCTTGCGGTTGGCCATCGCAGGCCTCCTTTCCCGGTGGCGCGTTCGCCTTGGGTTGACGATGCGGCCGTCAGACCCTGTCGCGCACCCATCATCATGGCGTCCGTTATTGCGACATTTACTACGGCGCCGACAGTCGGGCGCGCGCCTTGATTCAGCTCAATTCGCCAGCGGCCACGCGAACGCCTATATCTGAAACAAGATCCCGCCGGAGCGCGGAAATCGTCCGACAACGTACGAGGTTGCCATGCGTCGCCCTTCTCCCCGACACCTCGCGAGGCCCCTCGTGGCCGTGCCGCAGGACAGGCCGTCGGCAACCCCGTCCGTTGCTCTTCCCCATCCCTCCGTCGTCGATCGACCGGAGGCGTCGGAGACGGGCTACCGGCCGACCTCCCCCGAGCGCGATTCCTATACGGCGACGGCGCTCGCCGAGTTGCTCGACCGTGCGTCCCACGCGGCCATCGCCAAGCTCAGCTACGGACTGTCGCCGGCCTCCCTCGTCGGCGCCTATCTCGACTGGGCAACGCACTTGGCGGCCTCGCCCGGCAAGCGGATGCAGCTCATGGAAAAGGCGTGGCGGAAGTCGCTGCGCCTGCAGCAGTTCGCGCTGCGCTGCGCGCTGGGCGGCAACGGCCATGCGCCGTGCATCGAGCCGCTGCCGCAGGACAAGCGGTTCGCCTCGGACGGCTGGCGCAAATGGCCGTTCAACCTCTTCTACCAGTCGCACCTGCTGACGCAGCAGTGGTGGCACGTGGCGACGACCGGCGTGCCGGGACTGTCGGCGCAGCACGAGCGGATGCTGCAGTTCGCCGCCCGCCAGGTTCTGGACGTCGTCTCGCCGTCGAACTTCATCCTGACCAACCCGGATGTGCTCAACCGGACGATGCACGAGAACGGGCGCAACCTCGTGCGCGGCTTCCAGCATTTCCTGGACGATTTCGAGCGCATGCAGGGCGGCCAGCCGCCGGCCGGCGCGGAGAACTTCCGCCCCGGTCACGAGGTGGCGCTGACGCCCGGCAAGGTCGTGGCGCGCACCGCGCTGATGGAGCTCATCCAGTACAGCCCGTCCACCGGCACCGTTCGGCCCGAGCCGATCCTGATCGTGCCGGCGTGGATCATGAAGTACTACATCCTCGATTTGTCGCCGCACAACTCGCTGATCCGCTACCTCGTGGGCCAGGGCTTCACCGTCTTCTGCATCTCGTGGAAAAACCCCGACCCCGAGGCGCGCGACATGGGGCTGGAGGATTACCGGCGCCTCGGCGTCTCCGCGGCCCTGGAGGCGATCGGCGCGATCGTGCCGGATGCGAAGGTGCACGGCGTCGGCTACTGTCTCGGCGGCACGCTGCTCGCGATCGCGGCCGCGGCGCTGGCCCGCAACGGCGCCTCGCCGTTCGCCACGCTGTCCTTCCTCGCCGCCCAGGTCGATTTCACCGAGCCCGGCGAGCTGCAGCTCTTCATCAACGAGAGCCAGTTGCGGTTCCTCGAGGACATGATGTGGGAGCAGGGCTTCCTCGATGCCCGGCAGATGTCGGGCGCGTTCCAGCTCCTGCGCTCCAACGACCTCGTCTGGTCGCGCATCATGCAGGACTACCTCATCGGCGAGCGCCAGCCGATGACCGACCTCATGGCCTGGAACGCCGATTCCACCCGCATGCCCTACCGCATGCATTCGGAGTATCTGCGCAAGCTCTATCTCGACAACGATCTCGCCGAGGGCCGCTACAAGGTGGACGGCCGGCCGGTGGCCGTCGCCGACATCCGCCAGCCGGTGTTCTGCGTCGGCACGGTGAAGGATCACGTCGCGCCCTGGCGCTCGGTCTACAAGTGGAACCACCTCGCCGATACCGACGTGACGTTCGTGCTCACCGAGGGCGGACATAACGCGGGCATCGTGTCGGAGCCCGGCCATGCCCGCCGCAGCTACCGGATGAGCACGCATCGCGAGAGCGAGGTCCACCGCGACGCGGAGACGTGGGTGGCCGAGACGCCCGTTCAGCCGGGCTCCTGGTGGCCGGCGTGGGCGATGTGGCTCGCCGAGCGGTCGGGCGATCCGGTTGCGCCGCCGGCGATGGGCGCACCGAAGAAGGGATTTCCTGCGAAATGCGAGGCGCCGGGCGTGTACGTCCTGGAGACCTGAGGCCGGGGCAGACGGTCAGGCCGCCGGGCGCTCGACGCCGGTCGGCGGCGGACCCATGCGGCCGAGCGCGTCGAACTCGGCATCCGTGTAGACGCGCGAGCGGGTCAGGAAGCGGACGCCTTCCGGCGCCTCCAGCGAGAAACCCGAGCCGCGGCCCGGCACCACGTCGATAATGAGGTGCGTGTCCTGCCAGTACTCGAATTGCGCCTTGCCGATATAGAACGGCTGGCCGCCGATCTCGCCCAGGTAGACATCCTGCGCGCCGACGCGGAACTCGCCGCGCGGGTAACACATGGGGGCCGAGCCGTCGCAGCAGCCGCCCGACTGGTGGAACAGGAGGGGGCCGTGCATCGTCTGGAGCCTGGCGATGAGGTCGAGGGCTTCCGGCGTGGCGCTGACGCGGGCGACGCGGTCGGTCATGGGGGCACCTCGTTGCTGTCGGGCACGACGATGGCAAAGATGTCGGCAAGGCTTGCGAGCGCGGCGGCGTGCAGGACGGCGGCCGGGACGTCGCCCCCGCGGGGATCGGGAATGGAGCGCGTGGCCGTACCCGCGGCGACGACCGTCGGCCGGTAGCCGTGATTGAACGCGGCGCGCGCGGTCGAGTTCACGCAAACATGGGTCATGAAGCCCGCCAGCACAAGGTCGGCCACGCCGAGGCGCTTCAGCTCCGCGTCGAGGTCGGTGCCCTCGAAGGCGCTCGGCAGGCTCTTGACGATGACCTTCTCGCCGCTCAGCGGCGCGACCGGATCGGAGATTTGCCCGATCGGGGCATGGACGTCGTAGGGCGAGCCGGCGCCGGCATCGTGCTGGATGTGGATGACGGGCGTGCCGGCCGCCCGCGCCCGCTTGAGGAGCCGCGCGCACTCCTTGAGCGCCGGCTCGACGCCCTCGAGCTGCATGACGCCTTCGCGGTACGTGTTCTGGCAGTCGATCAGGACCAGCGCCGACTTGGAGAGCGGGGCGGGTTCGGTCGGAAGGGCGAGGAGGGAACGCAGCGTGGGGCTCGACATTGGGGCCTCTGAGCAGGGAATGAATGCGTTGATGGGACGACGAGCCTCCCGCGCATGGCGGTGTGCGGGAGGCTCCAGACGCAAAGCGGGCCCGGCAATGGACCGGGCCCGCGTTGTCTCGCCTCGGATCAGAAGAAGCCGAGCGCGTTCGGGCTGTAGGAGACCAGCATGTTCTTCGTCTGCTGGTAGTGGTCGAGCATCATCTTGTGCGTCTCGCGGCCGATGCCCGACTGCTTGTAGCCACCGAAGGCGGCGTGCGCCGGATAGAGGTGGTAGCAGTTGGTCCACACGCGGCCCGCCTGGATGGCGCGCCCGAAGCGGTAGGCGCGCGTGCCATCGCGGGTCCACACGCCGGCGCCCAGCCCGTAGAGGGTGTCGTTGGCGATGGCGAGCGCTTCCTCGTCGTCCTTGAACTTCGTCACCGACACGACCGGTCCGAAGATCTCCTCCTGGAAGACGCGCATCTTGTTGTTGCCGGCCAGCACCGTGGGCTTCACGTAGAAGCCCTCGGCGAGCTCGCCGTCGAGACGATTGCGCTCGCCGCCCGCCAGCACCTGCGCGCCTTCCTGACGGCCGATGTCGATGTAGGAGAGGATCTTCTCCATCTGGTCGTTGGAGGCCTGCGCGCCGATCATGGTCGAGGGATCGAGCGGGTGGCCGGCCTTGATGGCGTTGACGCGCTTGACTGCCCGCTCCATGAAGCGGTCGTAGATCGACTCATGCACGAGGGCGCGCGACGGGCAGGTGCAGACCTCGCCCTGGTTGAGCGCGAACAGCGTGAAGCCTTCGAGCGCCTTGTCGAAGTACGCATCGTCCTTGTCGGCAACGTCGGCAAAGAAGATGTTGGGCGACTTGCCGCCGAGCTCCAGCGTGCAGGGGATGATGTTCTCGGACGCGTATTGCATGATGAGACGGCCCGTCGTCGTCTCGCCCGTGAACGCGATCTTGGCGATGCGCTTGTTCTGGGCGAGCGGCTTGCCGGCCTCGACGCCGAAGCCGTTGACGACGTTGAGGACGCCCGCCGGCAGGATGTCGCCGATGAGGTCCATGAGCACCATGACGCTCATCGGCGTCTGCTCGGCCGGCTTCAGGACGATGCAGTTGCCGGCGGCCAGCGCCGGGGCGAGCTTCCAGCAGGCCATGAGGAGCGGGAAGTTCCACGGGATGATCTGGCCGACGACGCCGAGCGGCTCGTGGAAGTGGTAGGCAACCGTGTCGTGGTCGATCTCCGAGAGGGAGCCTTCCTGCGCGCGCACGCAGCCCGCGAAGTAGCGGAAGTGGTCGATGGCGAGCGGAATGTCGGCCGCCGTCGTCTCGCGGATCGGCTTGCCGTTGTCGAGCGTCTCGGCAAGCGCGATCAGCTTCAGGTTCTGCTCCATGCGATCGGCGATCTTGAGCAGCACTGCGGCGCGCTCGGCGGGCGAGGTGTGGCCCCACTTGTCCTTGACGGCATGGGCGGCGTCGAGCGCGGTCTCGATGTCCTCCGCCGTCGAGCGAGCGATCTCGCACAGCGGCTTGCCCGTGATCGGCGTGATGTTGGTGAAATACTGGCCCTTGGCCGGCGGCACCCAGGTGCCGCCGATGAAGTTGTCGTACCGCGCGCGGATGCGGATCTGCTGCGCAAGCTCGTTCAGCGCTTTTTGAAGCATCGTTCGTTCCTCCTGGGGTCGATTTTATGATGGCCAGCCCGCTGCGCCCGGGTGGAAGGGGTGGCCTTTGGTAATCAGAGCCACGCTATATCCAAAGAGGCATGGCTGACCAGTTATCCTTTGGTCCACCGGCGGCTCGGCCGGCCTTTGAGCGCTTGTGGTTTTAAGGCCGGCTCAATGGAAAAGGATGGGGTCTCAAGGCGGCGCCTGCAAGGGCCGGCGAGGGCCCGTCGGCGGGAGCGGCGCTCGCCTCTCGCGCGGCCCAACCACCCTCACGTCATGGCCCGGCGTGACCCGGCCATGGAGGGTCACAGCCGCCAACAGTGGAGCATGGGCTCCTGGATGGCCGCCTCACGTGCGGCCATGACGTTGGGAGAGATGCGCCATCGCGCGCCAGCGCCGGGTGAGGCGACCCGCCGCGTTGCGGCGCCCATGTGGAGCGCCCCTCGGGCGCGTGAGTTCGGGATGGTGGTGGACACAGTCCACCGCGAACGGGTCTCTGCGGTCTGGGTCGGCCAAAATCGGCCAATTCCACGTGTTTTGCAGCGATTAGCACGGGCGAAATCGCCGGCGCCGCGGACCGAAACGCGGGAATTCCTCGCAGAACCTCAGGGTTAGCGCGCCTCTCGCCGCCGAGCCCCGCTCAAAATAACACGTGCACGGCAGGCGCCGATCGGGGGCCAACGACGTGCCAAACGGGGCCCATCAAGCGGCCGAACAGGTGCCGTAGAGGTGCCACGTGAGCACCACTGTGCCCCCTCGAAACCATGCCGAGGAACCTGCCGTCGCCGCGCCCGTCCTTATTGCGCCCCTCTTGCAGGGTTCTTTTTCAGACTGTATATAAACCCTTATTGAAACTTCTTTTTGAGCCAGCATGAGCACCCTCACCTACAGGCGCGGACAGGTCGAATGGGCGCTGTGGCGCGCGTTCACGCTCGCGCGCAGCCCCGGGGATGGCCCGCCGGCGGTGTTCAAGACCCGGATCAAGCGGCTTCTCGACCTCGACCGGGACCTCGACGTCGCGGCACTCGGCGCCGCACCACCGAGCGCCTTTGCCTTCGTCGAGCCCACGGACGGCGGCAGCGGCACCGAGGTCCCGTACACGTCCTTCGACGCCTTTTGCCTGGCGCTCGCCCTCGACCTGCTCGACGTCGGCTTCAAGCAGGGCGAGATTGTCTTTCTGATGCGCCACCTGCGCGAGCCGCTCGAAGACTGGTTCCCCGCCCTCGTCGACCGCCCCTCGCTCATCGACCGCCAGCGGCCCCTCGCCAAGATGCACCCCAGGCTGCCGCGCCTGGAGCGCGGGGGCGGCAAGGCCCCGCTCGCGGATGCCCGCGTCTTCCTGGTCCTCAACCGCATCGAGATGACGGAGGTCCTGGCTCCGGCCCCACCGCGCCGCAAGGGAAGCCCAGCGGTCTTTCTTGAGCCGGTGTTCTGCGAAGGCGTCGCCGAGCTGCAGGCGCGTCTCGACGCGCTGATGCCGCTCCACCGCCGCACCGTCATCACGCTCGAGATCGCCGCCGTCGCCCAGGCGGTCAGCGCGTTCCTGGATGCGGCCCCCTTCGTCCCGCGTGGACGGCCCCGGCGCCCGAGCTGAGCGGAGGAGGACCTTTGCCGATGGAGTCATGGCGATTTGCGGCCCCTGTCGGGGTCTTTGAGTTGCCGGCTCCCGGAGAGCCAGGGAGGAGAAGAGGAGGATGCGTTCGATGACTGACGACAACATGACGGGCCGCGACCGGAACGGCCGCTGGAAGAAGGGCTACTGCCCGAACCTGAAGGGTCGGCCGCGCAAGAAGCCGCCCATCAGCGAGGCCGACGTCTATGTCTTCAAGCAGACGCAGGTCGCCGTCATCGGCGGGACGCCGACCCGGATGAACGGCCACGCCGCCAGCTGCGGACACCGGGTTGCCAGGAGGTGGTCGATCCAGAGACTGCGTCCGCGCCACTCCGGCGGCAGCGACATCAGGCAATCGAAGATCTCCAGGTTCTGGAACGGTCCGGGATGAAGACAGAGCTGGGGATCTGCCGTCTGTTGCGGTGCTGCCCACGCGCCAAGCCGGTGCTCCAGATAGGCGAGGTCGAGCAACGGCTGGCGTCTCTGCATGGGTCGTGCCACCCGCATACGGGGGCATCGGCAGCGCAAGCGCCGCGAGTGCCATTACTGTAAGAACGCGCGTGCCGCGCAGTTGTGTTGCCGACGACCTCTAATGACGACTCAACGGTCGATCCTTTTCAAATATGACCAACGTAGCTCGCATGACGCTTATCCCAAACTGAAGGCGGATGGGAAAACCTTGCGGCTCAGCCGGGGCAGGCGCCGTAGAACTGGTCAAGAGATGTCGCCAAGCGGATGTCGCGTGAGTTGTTTTAGTCTTTTGTCACCGCATCGCGAATAGCTCTTGGTGGAACCGCTCCTCCACGGGCACGCCCTGCGCTGCGAAATTTTTGCGTAGTGCATCACCGAAACCTGGCGGACCACAGAACCAGATGCTGGCCTCGCGCCACTCCGGCACGGCGGCACGGATGCGGTCACCGGTAAGAAAGCCATCACGCGAGTCGACTAGAACATGCAGGCGTATTTTTGCGGCCGCGGCGTCCTCCTTCAACTTTGTGATGGCTGCTTGATCATAGTCGGCGGTGGTGTGAAACAGATCGATTGCTGGTGGTTGCGGTTCTACGTGCATACGACGTTCCGTCACGATGTGCTTCATACGGGCGATGAAGGGCGTGATGCCTATCCCGCCGCCGATCCAAATCTGGCGCTTCCGGTCGTCGGCGAAATCGAAACAGCCGTATGGCCCTTCGATCGTGACGTTCTGCCCGGTCTTGAGCGTGTCGCGCAGCCGATTGGTATGGTCACCCAGCTCTTTCGTGATGAACGTGATCCGGCGCTCCTTGTCGTTCCATGACGAAGCGATGGTATAAGGGTGCGCGCCTTCGTCGCGGTCCGACGTCGCGAAGGCGAACTGACCAGGTTTGTGGCCGGGCCAGCCCTCCGGCACCTCGATTTCGGTCTCAAGGGCGTGCACGCCGGGATAGTATTGGAGCGCCGCGATCCTGCCGCGAACCTGACGAGCGGCGCCGACGCGGCGCACGAGGACGATCGCGGCCGCATACGAGCCGGCCAGCATCAGCAGTCCCATCATCACGCCGAGCGGCGTGGTCCAGTAACTGAACTTCGTCAGCACGACAGCGTGGAACACCAGTACCAGATAGCTCACCGCCAGCAGACGATGCGTCTTATAGAAAAGCCGGTAGGGGAATGACTTTATGAGCGCCAATGCGATAAGCAGGACAACGGCGTAGAAGGCCCACTCCCCTACTCCTTCGGCGGTGCCGCGAAGCGATATGAACGCTTGTTCGACCTGGCTTTCGACGGGGGCCCTTTCTCCCCGCGCCGGCCGCTCGAGCCAACCCCAGCCAACCGCCCATTTCGGCCCCTTGCTCCAGTGCCAGTGGATGATCGAAACAACAAGCGCGGCGATGCCAAGCCACTTGTGCAGGCGGTACATCTTGTCCAGCCCGCCGAGCCACGGCTCCAGCCAGGGCGGCCTCAGAGCCAGAACCATGGCCACGCTCATGCAGAACATCGCGATGACGCCGCTATATTGCACCATCGCATTGCGCAGCGGGAAGAATTCGGAAGTTTGAAACACCGACGGTTCTGCGATGAGCCACAGAGCGCTCGACAGGGCCAGCAATCCCAGGAATGTGCGTCGGATGGTCTGCATTGATCTCTGCTCCCCATCGTTCATGTTCGACCAATGCTCAGGCACTGGGAAAATGGCGTTTCAAGTGAAGGGGCACCTCGATGAGCATCGTCTTGCCCGACCCCGACGGGCCAAGCAAGGCCACCGCCTGTGAAGGAAAGACGTCGATCGAGACCTCGCTAAGCGCATCGACACGCGTATCGCCCTCGCCCAAATGTTTCGAGATGTGATCGAGCTTAACGAGTGGAATGGTCAACGGCGTCATCCGCCAAGCGCTGTCGCCGGATCGACGCGCAGGGTCGCGCACACGCCGCTTCAGGACGGCCTGTGCCTTCGCGAGGTTTGCCTCTGCCCGCTTGCTGTTGACGTCGGCGATCTCCATCGCCGCTTGAGCCTTGGTGACCCGCGCCTCCTGTTCTCCGCTACTCAGCTTCGCAAGCACTTCGCCTTCGGACACGCGATCGCGATGGTCTGCATTGAATTCGTCAAGAGTAGCGCCGACCTCGAACCCGATCTTGGATATGATCCGCGCTTCAACCGTTTTCAGCCCGAAGACGCGCGTGGACGTACATAGTTTGCATATGAGCACTCGTAGGGAATAGCCACGTTGATTGCGCTCAAAGAGCCTACTGCGACGTCTTAGGCGGACCTGCGTGCGCGACGACTCGCGTTCACGCGAGTCCAGGAATTAGGAATGAAACGATGCGGGCTGACCTCCCTCCCTTCAGGCAACATCGTGAATCCAATTCGCGGCCTCTCGGGAACGAGCCGTGACGCAGGGCATGATGATCTCGACGCGCAGGCCACCGATCGGACTTTCGGAGAGGGAGACATCGCCGCCGTAGAGCCGCGTCAGATCGCGAGCGATTGCAAGCCCCAATCCGGAGCCGGATTCCTGGCTGTCCCAGCGTTCGCCCACGTTAAAGACGATATCGCGGGCCTCCGGCGGAAGCCCCGGCCCATCATCGTCGATCACGATGTTAACACGGTCTCCTTGCGTCGCGGGCCCGGTCGATATTTCGACGCGGCGTATTGCGTGCTTGAAGGCATTGTCGAGCAGGTTCGCCAAGATCTCGTTCAAGTCTTGACGGTCGCAGGCGACACGCAGACCGGGATCCAGAGAACTCGCAGCGGTAATCTCGCGCGCACGGTAGAGCCGCTGCAGGGCCGACGTCACGTCGTCGATGGCAGCCGAAACTGAAGCGGAGTTGCCCAAGGTCACATGCGCCGCCGCCGCACGGGCACGCGTGATCTGGTAGTCGATGTGCGCTTGCATTTTCTTGACCTGCGCGACGATTGTGGCCGCCGCCTTGGTCAGTCCATCTCGCTCTAGCCGGTGCGCCTCGTCGGCGAGGACGGCAAGCGGTGTCTTTAGGCCGTGGGCGATATTCCCTGCTTGTGTTCGCGCCCGCTGGACAAGATCTGCCGTCGAGGCGAGCAAGCCGTTGAGATCATCGACGAGCGGCTGCACCTCCGAGGGAAACGTTTCCGATATCCGCTTGCTCGTTCCACGCTGAACGTGAGCAAGTTCCGATCGGAGCCGGTCGAGCGGACGCAATGCAAGAGTGATCAGAAGTGCTGCAGCCAGGATCAACGCAGAGGCGAAGGCCGCGAGGGATAGGCCCATCGTTCGGTCAAATTCACCCAGAACCTTGTCGAGGTGGCGCTGATCCGTTCCGATGACGAAGCGCACGACGGGGCCTGAAGGAGTTACCCAGCGGCCATGCTCGGCAACGAGGAGGGGGCCGGTCGGCCCTTCAGTCATGTGCGTATGAACTCCGACGTCTTTCGGCTGATCGATGGGGGTTTTGAGCATCGGACCCTGCATCGAGGTCGAGCGGGCCAGAACAGAATCGTCGCGCTGTATCTCCCAATAGAAGCCGGACAGCGGTTCATCGTAACGCGGGTCGCTGAGGTAACGCGTGAGCATCGCGGCGCCGTCGCGGATCTCGGCAAGCCTCTCGAGTTCGGACAGGTGGACGAAGAGCTCGTCTTTGAACTGCGCGGTGACGTGCTGGCGGAAGATGGACGACAGCACGAGCCCTGAGGCAATCACGCCGGCGAGGATCCAGACGGCCGCTACCGCAATCAATCGTGCTTTCAGGCTTTTCAGCGAGAACATGAGTCAATCCATCCGGTATCCGAGTCCACGCACCGTCTTGATGATGTCGGGTGAGGTCTTGCGGCGGAGACGGCTCACGTAGACTTCGATCGTGTTCGACTCCCTGTTCTCGTCGGTCGAATAGAGGTGCTCGGCTAGTTCGTTCTGCGAAATGATCCTACCTACGCGGTGCATGAAATAGTTGAGCATCTTCAGTTCGCGCGCGGTCAGTTCCACATCTTCACCCTTGAACCTCGCCTTGCCGGTCGAAGTGTCCAGACAGAGATTTCCGTGCCGTACGACCGGTGACGCCAACCCAGCTGAGCGCCGGATCAAGGCGTTGATCCTGGCCACCACCTCCAGCACATGAAACGGCTTCGTCAAATAGTCGTCGGCTCCTGCGTTCAGTCCATCAACCTTTTCGGACCAAGTGCCTCGTGCGGTTAGGATCAGAACGGGAAAGTTGCGCCTTTCTTTGCGCCAAGTCTTCAGAACATCGACTCCCTGCATCTGAGGCAGACCGAGATCGAGGATGACCGCGTCGAACGAGTCATTCATCCCGAACGCCAGCCCGTCCGGACCGGAGTAGGCGTGCTCCACGGAAAATCCCGCGCCGGCAAGGCCTTCGCCCAGCCTGCGTGCGATCTCACGGTCATCTTCGACAAGCAGAACGCGGATGTCTCGCCTCTCACGTACGGTTCCCCGCCAATTAGCATAACGAATCTGAAATGAGCCTGAAAAGCCGAGAGCAAGCGGTCGCGGGCGGTATTCAGCCCTGTTTCAGGTTCGCATGGCTGATGACGAGACACTGACAGCCGCCGTCAGCCACGCATCATCCGATGTGTGGAAGCTTGGATGCAACACAGTCTTTGTGGCTCGTGTCGCAAATCAACGAGGTGGGGTGGAATGGAGCGTCTCATGGCAACCGGGTCGATCCTCGCAGCAGTACTCTTCGCAGCGCCCTACGGCATCCCCGACTGGAACAGTGCCATGGCTTACGAAGGCCAGGCGCAGGCCGCCCCCTGGCGCCTTGCGGACGTCCGCACATATAGGCACTGCCATAACACTCCGCGGCGCGTCTACTGCCACACACGCGAGCATCTGCCTGTGACCCCCCCAAAAAGCCCCACCGCTCGAACCTGAATTGCTTTGGCCGGAGATCTTGAATGTCCCCCAATTGCCTGGGCGCCTGTTCAGTTTTGGCCGCAGTACTGCTCGGCCTAGCGCTTTCGCCTGCCGCTCTCATAGATCGAAGCCTTCAGCATGCCGGCCTCGCCGACGCGCGGCAGGTCCGGCACCGCAGCAGCACGCCCCGGCGCACCGACGGACACAAGGCGGAGCCGTTGCCCGTAAGTCGCGCCTGATCGCCGATGCCGTCGAAAGTTCAAAGGATCAGCCATGTCTCGTGATCAAAGCACAAATCCCCCGGGAGGCCGTTCGATCCATCCGGCAGGCATGTGCGCATTCATCTCGGTCCTAGGCCTTTTCGCAACGGCCGTGGCGGCCAACGACGTGGTCATCTCCCCTTTGCAGGTCGAGCAGATGGACATCTCGATCAGCCGCGTGAAGCGCGCATCGACCGAGTCGGTGGCTGTCTTGCCGGGAACTGTCGTTCCGGCTTCAAACGCCCGCATCACGGCCGCCGCGCCGTTCGCGGGAACAGTGCTGAAGGTCGACGCCCTGCCGGGGCAGATCGTCCAGAAGGGCGATCCGCTGATCATGGTGCTGAGCCGCGAACTGATCGAGGCGTATGGCAACCTCGCGCAGCAGGAAGCGGAGTTGCAGAAGTTTGCGGCCGTTGCAGGCTGGAAGCGCGATCTTGCAAACAAGAAAATTCTCAGTGCCGCGATCGCCGAGGAGGCCGAGGCGCACGTGCGCAAGTCCGAGGCGGCCATCGCGGCACAGCGCCGTACGTTCGCGATCGGCGATATACAGGTCGGCGAGGGTGGCCGCTATTCCATCGTCGCGCCGGAGGACGGCAAGGTCGTCATTGCGACAGTCCAACCGGGTTCTCAAGTCGAGGCCATGGCTCCGGCCGTCACCATTGCGACGAACGAGGATCTGTGGATCGAGGCGCAGCTGCCTGCGGATCTGGTGCAGCAGGTTCACCGCGGCGATCCCATTCAGATTTCCGACGCGCTCGAGGGCACCGTGCTCTCGGTCGGCGGAACCCTCGATGCCATGACGCGCTCGGCGACGCTGCTCGTGACCGTTCCTGCGGGTTCTCCGCTGCTCGCAGGACAGCTTGTCACCATCACACTCAAGCGTCCTGCCGAGACGGGAAGCTTCGAGGTCCCCGCGTCGGCGGTCGCCTGGATTAACAACGCTCATGCCGTCTTTACGCGCAGCAAGGAGGGCTTTTCCCTGACGCCAATCGTCCTCAAGGGTAAATCACGCGCGTCCGCGACCGTGACGGGAGCTCTTGCGCCCGACCAGGAGATCGCGGCGAGCGGCCTGCCGCAGCTCGAATCGCTTCTGCAGAGTGAGTGAGCCATGTTGCGGCGCCTGATCGAGTTCTCTCTGACGCAGCGCGCTTTCATCCTGCTCTTGGCCGGTCTGGCAGCCCTCTTCGGTGCCTATGCGTTCCGGACTCTTCCGATCGACGCCTTCCCGAACGTGTCACCCGTTCAAGTGAAGATGATCCTGAAGGCGCCCGGTATGACGCCCGAGGAGGTGGAAAGCCGCGTCATCACGCCGCTCGAGATGGAGCTTCTCGGCATTCCACGGCAGACGATCCTGCGGTCGGCCGCGAAATATGCGATCGCCGACGTCACAATCGATTTCGAGGACGGTACGGATATCTATTGGGCCCGGCAGCAGGTCGCCGAGCGACTTGCGACCGTGCAGCCCGATCTTCCTGCCAGCGTGAGCGGTGGACTGGCACCTGCGTCGACGCCGCTGTCGGACGTCTTCATGTTCACGATCGAAGGCGGAAACTTGACGCTCGAAGACCGCCGCAGTTTGCTCGACTGGACCATCCGTCCTGCCCTGCGCACGATCCCCGGCGTGGCCGACGTCAACGCGCTTGGCGGCCTCGTGAGGACGTTCGAGGTGCTGCCCGATGGTCCAAAGATGGCGGCAGCGCGGTTGGGTGTCACCGACATCATCCATGCGATTGAGACCAACAACCGCAACGATGGCGCAGGGCGCATATCGGAAGGCGAGAAAGCTCTCGTCGTGCGCAGCGAGGGGGCCATCCAGACGCCGGACGACCTTGCCGCGATCGTCCTCAAGACGGCCAAAGGGGGCGTGCTGCGCCTAGGCGACGTCGCGGCCGTCCGGATCGGCAGCTTGACCCGCTATGGAGCCGTTACGCGCGACGGAGGCGGCGAGGCCGTGCAGGGGCTCGTGCTGTCCCTGCGCGGTGCGGATGCAAGCACCCTCGTGGCCTCCATCCGCGACCGGCTAGAGGAACTGAAGCCGAGCCTGCCGGAAGGCGTGAAGCTGGAGGCGTTCTATGACCGATCGCACCTCATCGCGGAAGCGGTAGGCACGGTTACCAAGGCCCTCCTCGAAGCCGCCGTGCTCGTCGTCGTTCTGTTGCTCGCGTTCCTCGGCAACCTTCGCGCGGCCCTCGTTGTCGCCGTCACGCTTCCGTTCGCTGCCCTGATGACGTTCGCGATGATGCGCATCTTCGGCATGTCCGCGAATCTCATGAGCCTCGGTGGCCTTGCGATCGCGATCGGCCTCATCGTCGATGCTGCTGTCGTGGTGGTCGAGAATACGGTTGAACGTCTGCACGGCCCGAATGGACGCGTTCCGCTCCTCCATCGTGTGTATCGTGCCGCTGACGAAGTCGCGACGCCCGTGGTGTCCGGCATCGTCATCATTTGCCTCGTCTTCCTGCCCCTCATGTCGCTACAAGGGCTCGAAGGAAAGCTGTTCGGACCTGTTGCTCTGACGATCGTCTTCGCACTCAGCGCTTCGCTCCTGCTCTCGCTCACTCTCATTCCGGTTCTCTCGTCGTTTGTCTTGAAGCAGAGCGCGCACAGCGAACCCTGGCTCATGCGCGTCCTGACGCGAGGTTACAGGTCGGTCCTTGGCGCCTGCCTGCGCCTTCCGGGGCCCGTCTATGGCGTGGCCGTGGCAGGCCTCGCTGCGATGGTCGTGGCGTACGCGGCGGTCGGCAAGTCCTTTATGCCGACGATGGACGAGGGCTCAGTCATCATGCAGGTCACGAAGCTTCCGTCGATCAACCTCGATGCCAGCATCGCCGGTGATGTTCTGATCCAGAGACGCCTGATGGCCAAAGTCCCGGAGATCGAGCGCGTCGTGGCTCGCGTAGGTTCCGACGAACTGGGGCTCGACCCCATGGGGCCGAATGAAACCGACGCCTTCCTCGTCCTGAAGCCAAAGGAGCAATGGCGTGTCCCGGACAAGGAGTGGCTGATCGGAGAACTCCGAACGGCCATGAGCGATCTCCCAGGCTTCGAGTTCGCGTTCACGCAACCGATCGAGATGCGCACATCCGAGATGCTGACGGGCGCCCGAGGCGATCTGGCTGTCAAGATCTTCGGGCCCGAGCTCGCGGTTCTGTCGGACCTCGCTGGTCAGATCCTGGCGGCGTTGGGCGGCATCCCCGGAGCATCGGAGGTCTCAACCGTCGCGAATGACAGTGTCGACTATCTGGAAGTGGCGGTCGATCGGCTCGCCGCCGGTCGCACCGGCCTTGATGTCTCGCGCGTTCAGGACGAGCTCAAAGCCATGATCGAAGGCGCATCCGCCGGCATTGTCGCCGAGCCCGGGCGCCGAACCCAGATCATCCTGCGCGGTGCCGAAAGCGTTCGCCACGCGCCGGACGAGTTCGAACGGATGCAGCTTGCCGCCGGTGATGGCGGTCTCGTCAGGGCGCAAGACGTGGCCCGCATCCACCGCACCGCCGGCCCTGTGAAGATCGATCGCGAGAACGCCTCGCGCTTCGCGATCGTACAGGCTTATGTGACGGGTCGGGACCTCGTCGGCTTCGTCGAGGAGGCCCAGAGGGCCGTCGCGGACAAGGTCGCGCTTCCGCAGGGATACCGCCTCGTCTGGGGCGGGGAGTTCGAGAACCAGCGCCGGGCCGCCACCCGTCTCGCCATCGTCGTTCCCATCGCCGTTCTCTCGATCTTCGGCGTTCTGTTCGCGACGCTGCGTTCGGTCCGGCAGTCGCTGCTCATCCTCGCGAATGTGCCCTTCGCGCTTGTGGGCGGCATTCTCGCACTGCTGGCATCGGGCGAGTATCTGTCGGTGCCGGCCTCGGTCGGCTTCATTGCACTTCTCGGCATCGCCGTCCTCAATGGCCTGGTCCTCGTCTCGCACTTCAACCAGCTCGTCGCGGAAGGAAAGTCCATAGAGACGGCTGTCTTCGACGGTGCCGTCCGGCGGCTTCGTCCCGTCTTGATGACGGCGAGCATCGCGGCTCTTGGGCTCGTCCCGCTGCTCTTTGCGACGGGTCCCGGTTCCGAGATCCAGAAGCCGCTCGCCATCGTCGTCATCGGCGGGCTCGTAACCTCGACCGCGCTGACGCTTATCCTCTTGCCGATCCTCTTCCGCCGGTTTGGCGCTGCGTCAGGCGCCGGCATGACAACTGAAATGCGGAGCATCACGTGGAAACGACTGTCTGCAAACTCACCCTTGTCGTCCCAACCGATGCAACCGATCGCATCGTCGAGCTGATACTCGCCTCCGATCCGCCCGTCACCGGATTCACCACCTGGAATGCAGAGGGGCACGGAGAGAGCTTCGCGACCGCGAGCATTGCAGAGCGGGTGCGCGGCCGAGTTCGGCGCGGCGTCATTGTCGCGATCATGGATCGAGCCAGGGCCAGCTCGCTTGTGGCCGAGATCGGCCAGAAGACGCCGATTCCCCACATGGCCTATTGGATGGAACCCGTTCTGGAGTTTGGGCGCGCGTCCATTTCTGCATCCGGTCGCGAGCAATCAGGAGTGACGGGATGATGCCGCTTGGTTCTCCATGGATGATCTTATCGATACTGACGGCAATCTGCTTTGTGGCGGGCGTCATTCTGGTCGCGCGATGGGCCGTCAGGCGGCCGACGGAACGCCCGACGATCATAGAGCAGTTGACGCGAGCGCCGGATCAGGATGCGCAACAGGACAACCCTTCGCACTCCGGCTCCTGATTGTGGGGCCGAGATGACGTGCGCGTCGACGGACGGCCTGCAGTTGCCGGCTTCACCGTGCGGGCGGCCGGACTTTTCGACTTCAGCTTGCCAAAAATGAGAGGTATCGCGCTTTGCCGCATGGATGCAAACAGCAACGGCAGCATCCGAAGACCTCACAAGAAGGCGGTGGAGCAAAGCAGCGGTTATGCCCACGAAGCTATCGAAACCGGGTCAGCAATGGTTCGATCGTCCGACGACCAGCGGCGAGGTCATCGCTGCCGTCGCAATCTTCATCGCGCTCTTCGACAACACCACATTCTTCGCGGCCGCAGTCCGCGCCTTTGGATCTTCTGCGTCGAGCTGGCTCTTCTACATATCGCTCTTCGTCAGTCTCGCGGCGCTCTTCGTTCTTCTCCTATCGGCGGTCTGCCATCGCTTCCTCGTCAAGCCGATTCTGATGCTCGTGCTCGTCCTGAGCTCTGTGCTGGCGTATTTTGCCCATGCGTATGGCACGGTGTTCGACACACAGATGGTCGCCAACGCGCTTGAAACCGACCGCGCCGAGGCAGGGGATCTTTGGAATCCCATAATGATCGCCTGGATGGGACTTCTCGGCATTCTTCCCTCGCTCGCCGTCTGGCGTACGCGCCTGATCTTCCCTCCTTGGCGCGTCGAAACCATCGTCCGCCTGAAGCTCGCCGGCTTCTCCTCGGTCGCGCTTGTCGCATCGACCGTGGCGTTTGGCGGACACTATGCAGGACTATTGCGCGAGCACGGCGAAGTAACCAGCGCGGCCATCCCAACCTACGCTCTCTTGTCGGCCATTCGCTACGCTGCTCGCACAGCGCCTGACGCGGCAGACCCGCCCGTCGCGGTGGCACCGGATGCCGCCAGGTCTCTCCGCGATGCCCATCGCGAGCTCATCATCATGGTCGTCGGCGAGACGGTCCGCGCCGATCATTGGGGTTTGAACGGGTACGCTCGCGATACAACGCCGGAATTGCGAAAGGCGGGCGTACTCAATTTCCCGGACTTCTGGTCGTGCGGGACGTCGACCGCCCAATCGATACCGTGCATGTTCTCGAACCTGGGCCATTCCCGCTTCAATGCCGGCACCGCACGTACGACAGAGAACGTTCTGGACGTCCTGTCGCGCGCCGGGGTCAGTGTCTTGTGGCGCGACAACAACTCGAGCTCCAAGGGCGTTGCCGACCGGCTGACGTACCAGGACTTCAAGTCGCCGAAGCTCAATCCGATGTGCGATGATGAAGAGTGTCGCGATGAGGGGATGCTCGATGGCCTCCAATCCTACATCGATGCTCAGAGCGGCGACATTCTCATAGTCCTGCATCAGATGGGCAATCATGGGCCGGCATACTTCAAGCGCTATCCGAAGGCGTTCGAGCGCTTCACTCCGGTGTGCCGCACCAGCGACCTGGGGTCTTGCACGACCGAAGAAATCCATAATGCCTACGACAACGCGATCCTTTATACGGATCATTTCCTGTCCAAAGTGATTGCGCTGTTGAAGGCCAATGATCATCGCTTCGAGACGGCGATGCTCTATGCGAGCGATCACGGTGAGTCGCTCGGCGAGTATGGCCTCTATCTACATGGTGCGCCGTACGCGTTCGCGCCGGAAGCGCAAAGGCATGTCCCAGCCGTGATGTGGCTCGGTGCAGGCATCAAGCACGACGTTCTGCTGGCCACGCTTGGGGAACGCAGCAGCCGCCGATGGTCGCACGATAACGTATTTGCGACCTTGTTGGGATTGTTCGAGATCGGCACCGGTGATTATCGGGGCGATATGGATATTCTGGAGCATCCCGACGCCGAAATGACGGGCTTCCGTTGAATGCTTGTCTGCGGCCGTGCGGCGTCCGTGCTTTGCCCGGCGTCTGGTCTCGGACTTGTGATCCGGCATTCCGGCACTCGAAATGCATCGTGAGCGGGCCAATTTGCAGCGCCTCGCATGAGTCGACAGCGATGACCGGGTTGGCCGAGTCCATGCCATGGGACCTCCTGAGACGAGCGACCTGGGGTGCGCCGCGCCTTGCCCGACAAGCATGGTCGCCCGGCGGCTCGCATCCTGCCGCACAATCGTTTGCGCCGCGTCCGCCTACCTCGAGAGGCAGGGCACGTCTAAGACCATCGCCGATCTCGCCGGTCATGACTGGTCTTGGCTATACCCGCGATTGAACCCCGTAACACCGCAGGCTGCTTTATGCGGCGATTTTTCAAGAATAACATAACTAACTGACTAGATTATGGATAGAGACCGAACAGCCGAGCGGATCAGCATCGCCCTCAGTGCGCTGACACTGATGGGGATCGTGGCGGGCTTCACTGCGCCGCATGTGGGCGCCGACAGTCTCACCACGGCCGGCTTTGGCCTCGTCTATATCGCCGGAGGGCTGCCGGCGGTATGGCGTGCCCTTGTCGAACTTTGGCGCGAGCATACTCTTGATATCGACCTTCTGATGGTCATTGCGGCTCTGGCGGCGGCCGCGGTGGGCGCACCGGCGGAAGGTGCGGTCCTGCTGTTCCTGTTCAGCCTCTCAACAACGCTGGAAACATTGGCCATGGGCCGCGCACGACGCGAGGTCGAAGCGCTCCTGGCGCTGAGACCCGAGACCGCGCTGCGCAAGACTGCAACGGGAGGTATCGAGGAGGTCAAGATTTCCGAGCTCGATATCGGCGACGTGTTGATCGTCCGGCCGGGCGCCAAGATTCCCGTTGACGGCGTCATCCTCAATGGCGACGGCCACCTCGATGAATCGACGGTCACCGGTGAATCGATGCCTGTCCGCAAAGCCGCCGGGGCGAAAGTGTTCGAGGCCACCGTCAACCATAGTGCAGTGCTGGAGATGCGCGTCACGGCAACTGCGAGCGACAGCACGGTCGCGCGCATGATCCGTCTGGTCACGGAGGCGCATGCCGCTCGTGCACCGTCGGAACGGTTCAGTGAGTGGTTCGGCCTGCGCTACACCGTGGCCGTCCTCGCGGGCTCAATCTTGATTCTCGTCATCCTGTTGATCCTTGGCCGGGAATGGGAAGAAGCGATCTATCGCGCGGCTGTCGTCCTGGTCGCGGCCAGCCCCTGCGCGATCGTCATCAGCGTTCCGGCGGCCATTCTGTCCGCCCTCTCCGCCTCGGCGCGCGGCGGCGTCCTGTTCAAGGGCGGTGCGGCGCTCGAGAGTTTCGCCGCGGTCACCCAATTCGCGTTCGACAAGACCGGCACGTTGACCACCGGCCGGCCCGAGGTGACAGCCATCGTCTCGTCGGCAATGCCCGAGAACGAATTCGTGAGCCTGTTGGCGGGACTGGAGGTGCATTCCGAACATGGTATCGCGGCCGCGGTTCGCCGCGAGGCCGAGCGGCGGGCGCTCTCGCCCGCCGACATAGCGGACGTGACGGCGCATCCGAGTGAGGGCATCACCGGGCGGGATCAGGCGGGCGAGATCTGGGCCGGCAATCCGCGCATGGTGGCCCGCATGGGCGCAGATGCAACAGACTTCGCCTTCAAGACCCTGACCGGCGGGACGGAGACCGTCATCTGGATGGGGCGTGGAAGCCGGGTCCTCGGTGCGATCACGGTCGCCGACGCAGTACGGGACACCTCGCGCGAAGCTCTCGATTCCCTGAGAGAGGCGGGGATTGCCCGGATCACGATGATGACCGGCGACCGGCGGCCTGTCGCATTGCGTGTTGGCCGGGAACTCGGCCTGTCAGGCGAAGAGATCGAGGCGGATCTCCTGCCGCACGACAAGGTGCGCCTGGTCGATGCCATGGCGCGGACGGGGAAGGTCGCCTTTGTCGGCGATGGCGTCAACGACGCGGCTGCCCTGGCCAGGGCGGACGTCGGCATAGCCATGGGGGCGGCGGGCAGCGAAGTGGCCGTTCAGGCCGCCGATGTGGCCTTGTTGTCGGAGGACATGGCCCGGTTGGCTGCCGCGCACAAGCTCGCGCGGCGCACGGCTCGTATCATTCGCCAAAATCTCACTTTCGCAATAGGCGCAATGCTGTTGCTGGTGTCCGGCGCTCTGCTCTTCGCACTGCCGTTGCCGCTGGCCGTCGTCGGCCATGAGGGCGGCACGGTGCTGGTGGTGCTCAACGGCCTGCGCCTGCTTTTCGACCCGATCCGGGCGGATGGGCGATCGTTGAAAGCTCCCACAGTGGCACATACGGTTGAATCGCAGGTGCGCCGCGAAGTCCGGTCCGAAACATGATCGGCCTGCAAGAAGATCCAGCATGGCGACCGAGACCGAGCGGAAGTTTCTCGTTGTAAACGTCGGGTGGAAATTCTCGTGCGTAGCCAGCTTCGCGATCCGCGACGGATTGATTGCGACGGAGGGCGGGCGCAAGGCCCGCGTCCGCATCAATGGGAGCTGGATCATCGGAGACTTTGGCGGCGCCAGTCGCCTTAGCGAGCTTGGCGACGATTTCATCGACGAGTTTCTGCACTTTTCTAGCTTCGCGGTGGTGGCGTTCAAGCCCTTGAAGAGATCGACGGCACGGGAAATGGCGCGCAGCATGAGCATGTCATCAATTTCGGCGGAGCTGTGCCCCCATTTATTTCGGCCCGCGAGTGCTGCAGAGGCAGCGTCGCGCAACTCGGGCTTCAAGGCATCCTGAAAAGCATCCCGCCAGTTGTGGACGAGCGCGTAGAGCCAAGCATAACCGCCTGCGCGGGCGCGACGCTGACTGGCAGAAGACTGCGGCCTCACGAAACGTCGAGTGGCGGTTCCTGAAGGAGGTGCGTGACCTGTTCGAGGCGCCACACCACTACCTGCCGGCGGATTTCGTCGAGCTACAGCTCCACGACATCCAGTTCAATCTATGCGAGCTGGGTAAGTATCTTCGCGCCAAGTCGGGCGAGGGGAAGCTGACGCGCCACTACGCTCCGAGGACTTAATTCCAGGTGGCCGGGGGCAGCCCCGGCCATGACCTTGCGTAGCAAGGTGGCTCTAGCAAGGTGTGAGACTCTAAATTATTGTTTTAATTGGTGGAGGCGAAGTTGACGCTCAAAGCGTCTCAAAAGGCGCTGATGGCCCACAAGAGACTCCGGCAAGCACTGTAGGGCGGCAACATGGGGGTTGCTTCGTACTCTTTATTTCGATAAGTGTCGAAATATCGAAGGAGCTCGACATGACGTCAGAGAAGGATGTCGCCCGCTTCGCTGACATGCTTGCCGCACTCGGTACCGAGACGCGGCTGAAGATCGTGCGGCTGTTACTGCAGGCGCATCCCGAGGGGCTCGTCGTCGGCGAGATCGGCACGGAGATCGGCGTGTCGCCATCGACGCTGTCACATCATCTCGAGAAGCTGAAGAACGAGGGCCTCGTCAGTGTGAAGCGCGAGAGCACGTTCCTGCGCTACACGGCCAACACGGCAGTCCTGGAAGAAGTCCTGGGCTTCCTGTTTGCGGAGTGCTGCACGCGCAACAGGGCCATCAATCCCAAGAAGATCGTCTGCTGTTAGGAGAGCGGCCCATGAGTGAACCCGCCGTCAAAGACGTCGTGCGCGAGAAGTACGCCGAGGCGGCACGCCGTGTGGCTGCTGGAGTCGGCAACTCCTGCTGCGGCGGGTCGCCGGCCGCGCTCGACGGATGCGACCCCATCACTTCCAATCTCTATGGCGTCGACGAGACCGGTGCGCTGCCCGAGGCAGCGGTTCTGGCGTCTCTCGGTTGCGGCAATCCGACAGCGCTCGCCGAGCTGAAGGCCGGCGAGACTGTGCTCGACCTCGGGTCCGGCGGCGGCATCGATGTCCTCCTGTCCGCACGCCGCGTTGGCCCGACGGGCAAGGTTTACGGCCTCGACATGACCGACGACATGCTGGCCCTCGCGCGCGAGAACCAGAAGAAGGCCGGCGTAACCAACGTCGAGTTCCTGAAAGGCGAGATCGAGAGCATCCCGTTACCCGACAGCTCGGTCGACGTCATCATCTCCAACTGCGTCGTCAATCTTTCGAGCGACAAGGACAAGGTCATCGCCGAGGCCTTCCGTGTGTTGAAACCCGGTGGTCGGTTTGCCGTCTCGGACGTGGTCACGCGCGGCGAAATACCTAAAGCCTTGCGCAAGGATGTGCTGCTATGGGTCGGCTGCATCGCTGGCGCACTCGACGAGCGTGAGTTCCGCATCAAGCTTGCCACCGAGGGCTTCGAGGCCATCAGCATCGAGCCGACGCGCGTCTACAAGGTCGAGGATGCGCGCGAGTTCCTGGCCGTAAAGGGGATGGACGTGGAGACACTTGCGTCGCAGGTCGACGGCAAGTTCATGAGCGCCTTCGTGCGCGCGACAAAGCCCGGAAAAACGGCAACTGGCGCCTGTTGCGGTCCCTCCTGCTGCAACGGCTGAGCGCGGGAATGTCTACATTCGAACGCTACCTCACATTGTGGGTCGGGCTCTGCATCATCGCCGGCATAACGCTCGGCTCGGCCGTTCCCGGTGTCTTCCAATGGATCGGCGCGGCTGAGATCGCCAAGGTCAATCTACCGGTCGCGGCGCTGATCTGGTTCATGATCATTCCGATGCTGGTCAAGATCGACTTTGCCGCGCTCGGCCGCGTGAAGGAGCACTGGCGCGGCATCGGCGTCACCCTGTTCATCAACTGGGCGGTGAAGCCGTTCTCGATGGCGCTGCTCGGCTGGGTCTTCATCGGCTGGCTGTTCAAACCCTACCTCCCAGCCGATCAAATCAACAGCTACATCGCCGGCCTCATTTTGCTCGCCGCGGCGCCCTGCACCGCCATGGTGTTCGTGTGGAGCAACCTGTCGGACGGCGAGCCGCATTTCACCTTGAGTCAAGTCGCACTCAACGACGTCATCATGGTGTTCGCCTTCGCGCCGATCGTCGGCTTGCTGCTCGGCCTGTCGGCGATCACGGTGCCGTGGCAGACCTTGCTGCTGTCGGTCGCGCTCTACATCGTCGTGCCAGTCATCATCGCGCAGATCGTACGGCGGAAGGTGTTGGCCAACGGCGGTGAGGCTGTCTTGACCGCGCTGCTCTCCAAGTTGCAGCCGCTTTCACTCGTGGCGTTGTTGACGACGCTGGTGCTGCTGTTCGGCTTCCAGGGCGAGCAGATCATCGCCCAGCCTCTCGTCATTGCCATGCTGGCGGTGCCGATCCTGATCCAGGTCTATTTCAATTCGGGTCTTGCCTACCTGCTCAACCGTGCTGCTGGTGAAGCGCATTGCGTGGCGGCCCCGTCGGCGCTCATAGGCGCGAGCAACTTCTTCGAGTTGGCGGTTGCGGCAGCGATCGCCCTGTTCGGCTTCGACAGCGGCGCAGCTCTGGCAACCGTCGTCGGCGTTCTGATCGAGGTGCCCGTGATGTTGTCTGTAGTCAAGATCGTCAACGGAACGCGCGGCTGGTACGAGGCGGGCAGCGCCGTCAGCGGTCGCTTGCGGCCGGCCAGAGCGAGGGGCTGAGCCATGAAGATTATAATCTACCATAACCCGGCTTGCGGCACGTCGCGCAACACGCTGGCCATGATCCGTCAATCGGGCGAGGAGCCGGAGGTGATCGAGTACCTGAAGACCCCTCCGAGCCGCGAACGGCTGGTCGAACTCGTCAGCCAAATGGGGATTGCGCCGCGCGCGTTGTTGCGCCAGCAGGGCACCCCCTATGCGGACCTTGATCTCGGGAATTCCAAGTGGACCGACGATGAGCTAATCGACTTCATGATCGCGCATCCCATTCTGATCAACAGGCCGATCGTCGTGACGGCAAAAGGCACGCGGCTCTGCCGTCCCTCGGAGATCGTACTCGACATCCTACCCAACCCGGACATTGGGCCGTTTACCAAGGACGACGGCGAAGTCGTGATCGACGCCACCGGCAAGCGCGTGGTCTAGTAGCAACGGGCTCGAAGTCACCAGAGCGATGCCAATGACCGCTTAATGGCCCTGAGCTCCGATAGCCTCATGCCGGCTTTCGAACTAGAGCAACCGACGGGCGCCGTCGTGCATGTCCGGCGGCCCGTCCCATCACCAGACATCCGATGCGTGTCCCCCATCAGGATCTGCCGGACAGATTGAGCTGATTGCGTGCGAAGAGCGGCGCCGTATGCCCGGTGCCGCTCCTCATTTGCGCGAGCGCCCCACGTCGGAACGACTCGACGCCATCGCGTCCACGGTGCGGCCCCGGCGGCGTGGAGACGTCCCTGGCCACTCATGCTCAGACCGACGGTCTCGCAAGTGAAGGCGTCGTCCGCACGCTGTCGGGCGCCCATC
This sequence comes from uncultured Hyphomicrobium sp., assembly GCA_964589785.1. Lineage (GTDB taxonomy): Bacteria > Pseudomonadota > Alphaproteobacteria > Rhizobiales > Hyphomicrobiaceae > JAGVSR01. The sequence goes on along the minus strand of CAZPUQ010000013.1, from coordinate 1,258 downwards.
GAGCGACAGCTTCTATTTCTGCGACAAGACGCTCTCGACGGCACTGTCGACGGCACCGGCCAGCAAAGCGTTGTTGTCTTTCTTGCACGCCTCACCAAGAGCGGCCGCAAACTTCTCTTGCAAGGCCGTTTTCTCAGCCTCTGTGGTCGCATGCTTCGAGATATCGACTTCACGATTGTAGAGCGACACTGCGACGAGCGAACGGATCACCTTGTCGACGTAGGCGCTGTCGCCATTGCTCTCTTCGACGACGCTCGCGCAGCTGTGGTACATTTGTGGAAGAGCATCGTCGACGTACTTCTCGGCTTCGGCATCCGCTTGTGCGTTGGCGCTATAGCTCAACACCAAGAGCGGCGCAGCGATCACTGAGACAAAGCTTCTCATTTCGGTCTCCTGCTTTCGACCGCCGTTTCCCGTGACGGCCAAATAAACCTAAAATCAGCCGCAGCTTACCGCCGCGAGACCGCTCCTGCGACGGCACCCGCAGCGGCTCCGGTCCGCGCGCCGTCGCCGCCATCAACAAGTGCACCCACACCGGCGCCGATGGCGGCGCCTCTCACCGAGTTCCGTGCGGTTCGCGACGCTTCCGCCGACGTTGATAGCCCGGCCGCAATGCTGCCCACGACGACCAGACCACCGAGGACAATGCGCACGAAAATGGCGCTGTCTTTGCCGAGCATGTTGCACCTATCTAGCTGTTGCGAGGGAGAAGAGTTTGAGGGTCGTTGCCAACTGGAGCCCGGCGAGCCGGATCGCCCTAATCTGCAGGAGAAACCTGAAGCCTGCGACGCCGGAGTGTATCGCGGCATCGCGCCGAGGATGCGTGGGATGCCGGTTCCAATGCGGCTTTTTCATGTCATCCTATTTGAAGGAAGAAGATCAACCGCGTCCGTGTCCGATTTGCTCTTCCCTACTTCACGATCGGATGACGTGCAAGCGGCTCTCGACTGCGCACCATGGTTCCCATCCCGCCTTCGGCAGAAATGCCGAAATGCGTCGCGGTTCTTGACGACGGCAGAGACCCGAACCCGGAGCGAAGAATGGAGGATGGAATGCAACCGAAATCGCCTGCACATGCGCCCAGGCGGGGTGACGCCGCTGACGTTCGCTGTCCACCTTCAAGCCGACCGAAAGAGTGCATGACCGAGTGCGTAGCGTCGTCGACAGCGCGATAGCGCTGGACAGGATCGAGGCCGCGGCCAATACCCGCTACTTCCTGCCGCCCTTTGCGATCCACAGAAAGACGTTCAATGCGGCG
>CAZPUQ010000012.1:0-76281 GCA_964589785.1 uncultured Hyphomicrobium sp. | reverse complement strand
CCACGGGCCGCACAGGGTTCCGTCGCTCTCCATCATCAACGCGCCTGCCGATTTCATGCGCTCGAGGAAGCCCGGCCAGCGATCGCGGCGTACGTCCGCGATGCGCTGCCAGGCCACCTCGGAGTGGTATGGCGGCTCCATGTTCCGGCCGGCGACGAGCGCGATGTGGATGCGCAGGAACCGGACGAGGTCATCTGATCGGAGCCTGTCTAGGAGCGGCTCGAGCTCGTTGGCGTAGAGCTGGCTCCAGTACTCTCTGCGGGGAGGGGCGTTCGCCGAACCGTCACGCATCGCCGCGGGCCCTTCTCGTGGTCGGCCCGTGAACGCGCCTGGCGTGCGACGAGGAGGTATATGATCTCGGGGGCCACATCCGTGCGACTCCGCGCTGCACGCTGGCGCCGCGACCCGAACACAGGTAGAACGACTGGGCGTGCGTTATCGTTCGCTCAAGGCTGCCGCCTTGGCCGATTCACTCGGAACGCAACCGCACTTCGCTCACTCGGCCCGGCTTCGATGCCGGGTCTTTTTTTGTTCACCGCGGGATCACCGCAGCATTCCCCAGCGCGTCAACGTCGCGAGCGCGTCGTCTAGCCCGTACGCCACAGCGATGACCGCGCCGGCGGCCTGGAGGTCGGACAGGGTGGCGAGCTGGGAGTTCGTGACGCGGCCGCCCTCGCGCTTGAGCTCGAGCGCGTAGAGCTGGCCGGCGCGCAGCATCATGAGATCGGGCATGCCAGACCGCGTGCCCAGCGCGCGCAGCTTGCCGCCGATCGCAGCATGCCGCGCTTCGCCGTTCGGCGTATGCCACCAGACAACGCCAGGCGTGGCTCTGTGCCCCAGATGAGCGACGATGGCCCGGTGGACGGTCTCCTCGGTCGGCGCGGGCACGAGCGAGTGTGCGCTGGGCCTTCGCCGACCCTCTCGAGGTGTCTGCTCCCGCAGCATTCGCGTGCCTCTAGCGTGCCGGCCGCATGTTGGGGCCGGTGTTCAACTGGATTGGACCGGAAGCGGCGGCGCGCGCGCGGGCGGCGAGGCTGCTGGCGGCCGAGACGGCGCCCGGGATGGATTGCAGGATGCCCTGCGCCAACGTCTCGCCCATGCGGCGGCCTTCGGCTGTGAGATCGAGCGTCAGGGCTGCGCGAAGCCGGCCTGCACCGCGCTCCGCCTCTGCAACAGACGCAGCGAGATCGTCGGCGTCGAACATTGGCGCCCCGCTATCGGGCTGATACGGCGCACCATGGCCCTCCGTCGTCGCCGTCTCGTCACCGTCGAGGCCGATCGCGCCGAGGGCCGTGTCCTTCGCGATGCCAGCCGCATCCTCACCGCGCTGCCAGGCTTGGTAGCCCGCATATCCGGCGGCGCCTGCCGCGATCACCCAGCCTACGCCGGGCAGGAAACGCAAGCCGACTTTGCCCAGCGCCTTTGCGCCGCCCCAAAGGCCGCCGAGCTTGCCGACCCTCCCTAGACCCTTTGCGGCGTTCGTCGCGGCACCTGCCAGCCTTGTCAGAAAACCCAGCAGGGGCGCGCCTGCCGCCGCAGCGGCGGAGAACCCCGAGAACAGCGCGAGCGCACCACGCAGGCGGGCCAAGCCTCCGAGCAGACCCGTCACAGCGCGCAGCGCGCCGCCAAAGATCCAGACGAGGCCGCCGAGCGCCGCGCGGCCTGTAACGGCGGCGAGGGCGATCGTTACGAGCTCCGGAGGAAGCTTCGACGCCCAGTCAAACACGCGCTCGAGGCCGCTGATGAACGTGAACAGGCCCTCGTTGGACATGATCGCGATCTGGAGGCGCTGGAATGCTCCAGTCATCGCGGCGATGCGGCCCGCAGCGGATTCGGGGAAGGCCTTTTCGACACTCGACAGGTATTTGCCGTCGTCGGCGATCAGCTCGTCTCGGAGCCGCAGCATCTCAGGAAACAGCTTGAGGATTGCCAGATACTCGTGGATGCGCCTCGGTTCGCCGATCGCTGACATGATCGCTGGGGTAGCCCGACCTTCCTCGATTGCGCGTTGGACCGATGCGAACATCGCGATTGGATCAAAATTGCCTCCTGCGCCGTGCATGAGCGCGCCGAGTTTCTGGAAGGCCGCGTCCCGGTCCTCATCGCCGGAGAACTTGAGGCCATTGCGCTCGAGTTCGGCCATCGTCTCGGAGATGATCTCCGGATTGCCGAGGCGACCTTCGCGCTGGGCTGTCTCAAGAAACTTGAAAAGGTTTCCGCGCGCGCCCGTGCCGAGCTGCTGTGGAAATGCCTGGATGATTGCGTTCGTCGCCCGCGTGGGGTCGACGGCCCCAAAATCCATGAACTCTTTCAGATTGATTCCGGCCGCGGCCATGGCGGCATAACCGCCGGGCGGCATCCGCATGAACCGAGCCAACAGCGACTTCTGCGAGGTACCCGTCACCCGTTCGAACTGGCCGGCCTGCGAGCCCGTTGCGATGAGGGCGATGAGATCTTCGAAACGGCCGCCGAACGCACCGTGGATGCCCATGTAGTTGCGCGCGCCCGCCTCGATCTTTGAGGCCGATGTGCGCGTTTTTCCACCAGCGTAGGCGAGCATGCTCGCGCGCTCGTAGACCTGTTTCGCGTAGGCCTGGGGATCCTCCTCCTGACCGTACAACAACCCATAGGTTCCGAGCGCCTTCGTGATGTCCTGCGGATCGGCCTCATTGTCCGACATGAATACGGCACCGGCGGCGCGCATCAGGGCCAGTGATTTCTGGTAGTCGAGGCCCATCTTCGTAGCCTCCATGCCGGCCTTCGCGAACAGTTCCGGCAGCAGGTTGAGCTCGCGCGAGAGACGGACGGCTTCCTCGCTCATCTGCGCGGTCTGCGTCGCCGCCAGGCGGATCGCGCCGGGCATATCGCCGGCGGCCACCCGCGCCTGCACATCCTCGTTGGCAAGTAACGCAGCGTTGGTCCCCCAAAGGGCGTCGTTCCACTCCTTGGTTGCACCGATGAGCGCAGTGAAGCCGAAGGCCGTCATGCCGAAGCCGAGCGACCCAGCGGGCGCCCCCCGCGCACTGCCACCGAGGTGAGCACTAAATCCGCTTTTGCGACCCGTCTGACGGCCGATCGAGGCTAGCGCGTGCTCGATCTTCTTGAGGGTCGGCGTGGCGTTGTCGACGATCGTGACGCGCCCGCGCAGGTCTAGAGGGCCGGCCATTTCAGTCCCTGTCGTGCTGTCGCTTCATTTTCCTGAGCATCCGATCGGCCTCGCGGGCGGTATCCTCGAGCTGCTCGAATGTGAGGTCGTAGAACTCGAACGGCGAACATTTAAAGAGGTACGCGAGTGTGAAGCAGGTCTGCAGGACTGCCGGCTCCTCCTCGGAGGTGATCACTCGAGAAAAAAACCGTTGATCCTCGACGAGCAAGCGTTCCAGTCGCGGATATCGAACGTGTCGACGGTGGACCTGGGCAGCGGCGGCTCCGACAGCGCCACGATCAGCTTCGATACCGACTCCGGCACGACCTTGTACTCGATGCCGTCAGGTACGCCGGCCGACTGCACGACGCGGAACGGGTAGCCGCACTGCGCGACGTCGCGGCCGGTCGGGCGGCGGAAGCGGATGCGCTGCACGTCCTCGTCGTGGGCCTTGTAGGCTCGCGACAACGTCACGTTATCGTCGCCGAGGCCTGCGAGGGCGGCCGCCGCCGCGGCGGCGGCTGGTGAATGCGGGACGGGCGCACTGGGGGCCGACTGGCCCCAGGCCACGTTGCCGGCGTCGTAGGTTGGCGCACCAGGCGCCTGGCGCATGGATGGCCGCGGGGCTGCGTACTCGGAGCCGCCACCCGTGTAGCCGTTCTGGTTTGTCATGATCGTTCCCCTAGTGGAGCGTATGGCGGAATCTCCGCCGCCGAGCGCTCGGTTTGCGTGGACAGTCGGCCGCGACGGGGGCGGGTGCCGCGTGTTCGGCGATGGGCGGCGCGTCAGTCTCCCGCTGCGCGTTGTGTCGTGCGATGAGGGTGCCGATCGCACCCAGGCACTCCGCCGGTGCCGCCAGCGCCCGGCGCAGGCGCCCCGCGGCGGCGAGGGGGGCGCAGCCCAGCGCGGCGAGCTGCGCGACCGTGCCCAGCGCCTCCGACGTGCGGGGTAGGGCGGTGAGCACGCTCGCGGTGCCGAGAATCTGGCGGCCGATCTGATTCGTGAATCTGAGCCTCATGTGGCTGCGGCCGACGTTCGGCCAGCGACGATGCCGGCTAGGCGCGCCTCTAGTTCGGCAGGCGTCAGGCGCGACAGTGCAGCCAGTTCATGCGCCTCGACAGACCAGGCCACCCCGACCAGGTTTGCTAGGTGCCGTTCGGCTGCCGTTGGTGACAGGTCCGCCAGGGCGGCGGGGTCGACGGCGCCCAACGCCTCGAGACCGGCGCAGATCCGCTGTAGGACGGTTAACAGCGGTTGCGCTAGGGTCTGACGGTGCTCGAACGGCACGGGCATGGCATGGGCGTCCCGGACACATGCGGCTATGTCGGCCAGCGCGCTAGCGTTAGATGCTACGAACCGGCTGACGGTGTCAGCTGGCGTTTCGTTGGGGCTAGGCGTGTTCGTCACCGGAGCGCTCCGTTCCGCTGAGCGGTGGTACCGGCGAGGAGCGCGATGAGCGCCTCGCGCGGGATGATCCGTGCGTTTCCGCTTTTCAGGCTCCGCAGCGTGCCGTCGTTCAACCAGTCGTAGATTTTGTTTTTTGAGACGCCCAGCGCCCGCGCCGCCTCGGCGGGGCGGTAGGCCAGACGATCCACGGGCGGTTCGCCACGACACAGGTCCGTCGCCATATGACTCTCCTAGGTTGACTGTCGGGGTGTGGCGCCCAACGCGAACCATCGGCGCTCAACGCCGTGGAGAGTCACCTACGATTCGTGCATAACCCAGCTAGAACTTATGCAAGCGCCAGAAAGCGGCGTCCCTCTTCGTTGCCTCCTGCGAGAAGTATAATTCCGCGCGATCGACGACCCATTGCCGAAGCTTGTTGCCGGACAGACCCGACTGACGCGCACGCGTCCAGACGTCGGCAAACTCCAAACGAGCGATAGGAAGTTCTCCAAGCTGGGCGCCGGTTAGCGGCCTCAGCGGCTTTGCCTCTGACGGCGCGCCGCCCAACTCTCCGAGCGAAGCCGCCCAGTTCACCTTGCCGCGCACCTCTCTATGAACTCGCCGCATTTTTCCTGCTCCGGGAGTCATGCCTCTGTTCCGGTCGCGCGCCCACTGGTAGCCGTTGGACTGCGCAAACCCTTCCGCGAGTTTCCTCAGCTTGCGAGCATAGCTATCCGTGCCCTCGTAGATCCCATCCGCACGGAGGCCGGTCTGCTCCAGTATGTCGATAAGAGCACTGAGCCGCCCCTCAAACCGCTGCCTATCCTCGATGGCCTTCGTCTTCAGGATCGTGCCACCAAGGTGATCGATTGCAGCGCTCGAAACCCCTGCAAAGCTTGAGAGCGCGCGCAGCGCGTACCAGCATGCTACATGGCTTGCGCCGGCCTCCCTCTGCAGCAGATCGTCGGCGTCTGTCAGTTGTTCGACAAGATTGCTCTTCGATCGGGCCTGGTCCGCGAGCAGGTCAGCTAGCGTGCGCCACGGACCGCTCTTTTCGATGCGCGCGAGAATTACCTTGTCCGCAAGCGACAGTACTCCCTTGGAACGGAGCAAGGCCTCCCGTACCAGCGCCACCCCCTCAGTTGCGGCGTCTCCTGCGGCGGTCCCACCTCTGTCGGGATGGCGTGCCTTCTTGCGCACAACTGCCGCACGCGCCTTAGGCATTGGCGCGTCCCTTTCGTTGTGTCGCGAAACTGACGACATTTGCGGACGGTTTAGAGCGGGCGTAGGCTGCCCAATCGCTCATGAGCTTTCGCCGCTTTTCCAGAGCATCGCCGCGCCGGTAGGCCTGCTCCACGGCATTGCCGACGGCATGCCCAACGCCGCCTCACAGACCTCGCGCGGATAGGTCGTCGCCTCACCGGCCCAGTCACGGAACGTGGAACGGAATCCGTGGGTGGTGACGCTCTCCCGCTTCATGCGCTTGAATAGCGCCACCATCACCATATTAGAGAGCGGCTTGCCGCGCTTCGCACCGGGGAAGACGAACTCGTCCGGTTCGCCACTCGGCAGTGCCTTCAAAAGTGCAATGACCGTCGGCGACAGCGGCACGCGGTGCGGCTTGCCGGCCTTCATGCGCTCAGCCGGGCACTCCCACACCGCGGTCTTGAGGTCGATCTCTTGCCAGCGTGCGCCCAGCGCTTCGCCGATGCGCGCTGCAGTGAGGATGCAGAATTCGAGGGCCCGAGCCGAGGTGCCTTCGCGCTGGGCAAGGTCCTTCATGAAGGCAGGCAGCTCGGGCCACGGCAGGGCCGCGTGATGGCGCTTCAGCCGCCGCGAGTGCTTCGGCAACAGGTGATCGAGATGGCCGCGCCAGCGAGCGGGATTCGCGGCGCTGGGGTCGATCATCCCGCGGACGCGCGCTGCGTCCAGAACCGCCTCGATCCGGCCCCTGGTCCGCGCTGCCGTCTCGGGCTTCACCATCCAGATCGGCTCGAGCGCCGCCACGACATCCTCGGTCGTGATGGCGGCCGGCGCCTTGTCCCGGAGCGGTGCCGCGTACGTCTTCAACGTCATGCGCCATTGCGCGCGGTGCTTCGCGTTGCGCCAGCCGGGCGAGCGTGAGGCGATGAGCTCGTCTGCCACCTCACCGAATGTCTTCGACCGCTTGGCCGCTTCAGCATCCTTCGCTCTGTCGCGCTCGCGCCGCGCGTCGAGCGGATCGATGCCCTCCGCCAGCATAGCCCTGGCCACTGCCGCCAAGTCCCGGGCGCGCGCGAGCGAGACCGCGTTGGCGCTGCCCAACCCCATCTGGCGCTCGGCGCCGACAAGCTTGCCCTTGCGCTCCATCCGGTGAACCGGACTTCGGAAGATAAACACCCACCGCTTGGCCTTGGCGACGTCGACTACGAGATACAGGCCGCCGCCATCGCTGTGTCGACCGATCGTCTGGACCGTCTGAATTGCACGCGAACCGAGCTTGTTGAGCGTCCGAGCCATGCCTGCCCACCCCCGTCTAGGTGCCGCTGCGTACCGGCACACATCCCGGCACCATACAGTGCGTCGCCCAACGCCGATCAGCGCCAATCAACAGTTGACCGAGAAAACCCCAAGAAAATCTGGGCTATAGTGGACGCGGCGGGACGGGCATCAACGCCAAGCAACAAGCGGCTGGCGGTGGAGGCAGTCGGGCGCGAACGGGTCTCCCCGGTGAAGTGGGCGAGGAACAGGGAAAATTCGGCGGTTTGGGCGCCTGAGAGGTCGGAAAAGGCTCTGTTTCCGGCCGGAAATTGCGCTTTCTGATGAAAATTCCCTGCTTAGAGAACAGGGAAGCTTACTCGCCTGATCAGGGACCGTCATCCGCGGAACAGGGACGTTAACGGGCAAATCAGGGAAGCGGCCTAGCCGAGTTTGCGGCCAGGACAGTGCAATCCCCAATGCCAGCAATAGCAGCCCTAAACATGGCTTTTCCCTGTTATCTGCTAGGAGTGGTCTCCTTTACATTCAGGCGCTTAGGTACTATTTTGCCAATGCCTGGAACGAGGCGCAGGAGGGACCGGTTGGCGCCCATGAGGGAGAGCCAAAGGCCCGCGTGATGCAATATCCTGTGGGGTAGTTCCAAAATGAGGGCGTGACGCCCGATGGGTTCGAGGTTGGCGCTTGGTGCGCAGGCTTCGAAGGTTCATCGAGGAGTCGCGCCCGTTTTCGTTGTGCAGGCTCCCCTTCATTCGGAGCCTGTCATGGCCGACCTTGAAATCACCCACGTCCCCGCCGCCGCCTTGCGGCCCTACGCGCGCAATGCCCGGACTCATACCCCGAAGCAGATCGCGCAGATTGCAGCCAGCATCCGCGCGTTCGGCTTCAACAATCCCATCCTGATCGACCGGGATGGCGAGATCATTGCCGGTCATGGTCGCGTCGCAGCGGCGAAGACGCTCGGACTCGAAACCGTGCCCTGCGTGCGACTCGAGCACCTCACGGAGGCGCAGAAGCGGGCCTACATCCTCGCCGACAACAAGCTTGCCGAGAAGGCCGGCTGGGATCGCGAGATCCTGGCCATCGAGCTGCAGCACCTGACGAGCCTCGATCTCGACTTCGACGTCACGATCACAGGCTTCGAGATTGGCGAGATCGACCTTCTGCTCGGCGCGAGCCAGACCGGCGACACAACGGCCGATCCGGCAGACGAGGTGCCCACCGTTCCGGCCGGCCCCGCCGTCACGCGCCGCGGCGATGTCTGGCAGATGGGGTCGCATCGGCTCATCTGCGGCGATGCGACCGATCCGGCAACGTATGCGCGCCTTCTCGCCGGCGAGAAGGCGCAGATGGTCTTCACCGACCCGCCCTATAACGTGAAGATCGATGGGCACGTCTGCGGGCTCGGCGCTGTCAAGCACCGGGAGTTCGCGGTCGCCTCGGGCGAAATGACCGAGGCCGAGTTCACGCGCTTTCTGACGACCGTTTTTGCGAACCTTGCGGCCCACGCGAACGACGGCGCGATTCATTACGTCTGCATGGACTGGCGCCACCTCGGCGAGGTGCTCGCGGCCGGCCGGAGCACCTACAGTGAGCTCAAGAATCTCTGCGTCTGGGCGAAGACCAACGGCGGCATGGGCTCCCTCTACCGCTCGCAGCATGAGCTCGTGTTCGTTTTCAAATCGGGGACGGCGCCGCACATCAACAACGTCGAGCTTGGCAAGCACGGTCGCTACCGCACGAACGTCTGGTCTTATGCCGGCGCCAACAGCTTCAGCGCCACGCGCGACGAAGACCTCGCCATGCATCCGACGGTCAAGCCGGTCGCGCTGATCGCCGACGCGATCCTCGACTGCTCGAAGCGGAAGGGCATTATTCTTGATGCCTTCGCGGGTTCGGGCACGACTCTCGTTGCGGCCGAGCGCACCGGCCGGCGCGGCTTCGGCATCGAGCTGGACCCCGTCTACTGCGACGTGATTCTGCGCCGACTCGCCAAGGCGGCGCAGGTTGAGGCCGTTCATGTCGAGACCGGACGGCGCTTTTCCGACATCGCGGATGAGCGCCGCCCTGCCAACGATTCAGAAGCCGCAATTTCGAAAACGGAGACGGCGGCATGAGCGACGATAGCAATCCGCCGGAGGACGAAGACCGCGTCGGCTATGGCCGCCCTCCGAAGCACACGCGGTTCAAGCCTGGCCGTTCCGGCAATCCGCGCGGCCGGCCACGTAAATCGAAGCAGCTCGAGGATTTGATCCGCCGCGAGCTCGACGAGAAGATCGCGGCCAAGGAAGGTGGTCGCGACCGGCACATCACCAAGCGCGAGGCCATCGTCAAGCAGCTCGTCAATCGGGCCATCAAGGGCGACACCAAGCCCCTACAGCTCGTCCTCGCACATCTCGAGAAGCATCGCGAAGTCGAGCCCTTCGTTGCGACCGAGGTCGACGATGCCGAACTCTTGAAGGCGATATACGCGACAAGCGACAAGGAGGACGACCATGGCAACGGCTGATCAGGTCAAGGCCCTGTACCGCAGCCACTTCCCGGCGTTTCTGCGCTTTGCCTTTCGCGAGCTGCATCCCGGTCAAGCCCTCGTCGAGACGTGGCACATCGACGTCGTTGCCGGGTATATCGAGCGCGTTGCGCGGGGCGAGATCAAGCGGTTGATCATCAATCTGCCGCCGCAGACTTTGAAATCTTTGTCCGCCTCGATCGCGCTGCCCGTTTGGCTGCTCGGCCGCGATCCGCGGCTCAAGATCATGTCGGTAACCGGCACACGCGAACTGGCACGCGACTTCGATCAGGCGACTCGCGAGCTGATTGGATCGCCGCGCTGCCGGGCGCTGTTTCCGCATCTGAAAATCGAAGGGTCCAAGGGCGACATTCGCCTGCCTCACGGCGGCCGGCGCATGACGGGCGTGGTCGGTGGCACCCTGGTCGGACGCGGCGCCGATCTCATCGTCGTCGACGATCCGGTCGCACCTGCCTATGTCTACGATGCCGCGCGACGCAAGGTTATCAACAAATGGTTCGATGCCGAAGTCATCCAGCGCCTCAATGACAAGGAGAAGGGTGCGGTGATCGTGCTGATGCAACGGCTGCATCATGACGACCTCAGCGCCCATCTCCTTGGCGGAGAGCAAGACTGGGTCCACCTCAAGCTGCCGGCCGTGGCGATCGCCGACGAGACGTGGCCGCTACCCGGTGGCCGGCAACACGTCCGCTTGAAGGGCGAGCCGCTGGCGCCCGCCATCGACGATCGGACGACACTCTACCGCCGCATGATGGACATCGGCGCCTACAACTTCGGCGCCCAATACCAGCAGGCGCCGTTCCGGCACATGAACGACAAGGAGGCGCGCGGCGGATGCTTCGCCGGGCCTGACGATGCTCTCGGGCTGCCGACGATGTGGTTCGGGCGCGTCTCCGAGCGCAGAATCATGGCCCATGAGGTCTTCGGCATCGGGGATCGCCATCCAGCGGAGCGCCCACGTCAGATCACGCCGGAAGAGTTCGAGCGCCTGATGGCCGCGACGATCGACTATCAAAACCGCCTCAAGACGGATCCGAACGCGATGCCGTGAGCGGCAACCGTCATGGCTCGGCGACCGCCACCGGTCCTCGCATGTCCACGACAGTTCGCGGCTGGCATACTCGCACGTCAGCCGGCGCGCTCCATCAGCCATTCGAACAGCCCCGACCGGACCGCGATCTCCGCAAGGTGCGTATTTGTCCAGAGATGGACGCCAGGGATGCCGCGCGTCGTCAACGCTCCATCGGGCGAGTGGCAGACAAAGAACGTGCGGCCAAGCCCGCTGGCCGCGAACAAGGCCATGTGCTCGTCGAGTACAGCTTGGCCGGCGCGCGACTTGACCTGAACGGACGCGCGCTCGTCGAGTGTCGGTTGTTCGATCAGGAGATCGATGTCCGCCATCGTGCCACCGAGGACGGAGGCCCGCTGCCAGCCGCCGCGCGCGAAGATCAAATCTACCATGATCTCGAAATCCGCCCAGTGCAGCTGGGCAATCATCGCGCTGGCACTCGCAACCATCGCAGTGCGCACCGTCTGGGCTTCGGCGACGATAGGCTCGGGCACGGCGTTGATCCGGCGCAGCAGATAATCCGAGGCCTTCACGCTGCAGATCGTCTGCTGATACGCAGCGACCTGCGTCAGCTTGGAGCTCAGGCTGTCGGCACGCAGCGGCTCGCCCTTGAGGTTCGTTTTATGCCAGCCATCGAGCGTGCGGCGCGCGCAGACGGCCGTATCGGGACCGGCCGCGCCGTTGATCGTGACGTGTGGCTCTGCGAACGCCCACCACAGGCACCGGTCTGCGAACGTGATCCAGAGGCAATCGGCGCCGAGGGTATGAAAATCCTGGATCTCGCGGGCCAAGTCGCGCGCCTTGGCGCGTATGCGGCCCTGGGCCACAAAATGCGCGACGACGCCGTCCCAATCGCATTTCGCCGCGAGGTCGTGGGGCTCGCCCGCAATGCCGAAGTGGATCTCGCCGTTGGATAGGCACTTCGACGCCCACGCGCCGCCCGGTCCAAGCTTGATGTAGCGGATCGTTGCGGGAGCAACCGGTTCCATCGAATGTGACTCATAGGCATCATTGCCGGAACCGATGCATCGCTTCCTGTCGGCGAAAAGTCCAGCGAAATGAGACTTATCGTCTGTAGATCAATGGTCATCTTCCCCGTTCCAGACCGCCAAGGACGTGTGCCGCCGAATACGCCGCCAACCTCGAGGGATTGCGGGACAGCAAGGCTGGAAAGTTGGGGGCATGTAACCATCCGTTCACCTTAAATGACAATGATCACCGCAGCCGGATGTGACAGTGGGGGAAGCGTGGAAGCCAGAGATCGCAGTATTGAGACGTGGTTCCAAAGAATTCGCAGTGGCCAGCTGCGGCTCCCCCGCTTTCAACGCTTCGAAGCATGGGACTACGAGAACGTTTCCGGGATCCTTGACTCTATACTAAGAGGCCTGCCGATCGGCTCGACGCTGGTCCTTGAAGTTGGCGAACGGGAGCCCTTTGTGACGCGCGCGCTCGCAGGTGCCCCCGCCCCGGTCGAGCGCTGCACCGAGCATTTGCTCGACGGCCAGCAGAGGCTCACCGCACTCTGGCGCAGTCTGCACGATAGCTACGATGATGTAAGTTTTTTCGTGCAGCTCGAAGAGCCCGAACTCGATGACGATGGCTCAACACCGTCGCGGATCACGCGCGTGAAGCGTTGGCGGCACAAGGACGGTCGTCGCTACCCAATCTGGACCAGCGATCCTGTCGAGGTGCTCAGTCGCGGCCTCGCGCCCGTCTGGCTGTTGCAGCCCGCAGACGTGTCGGCAAAACGCCAAGAATGGTGCGACGCGGCCGTGAACAAGGACCTGAACGAAAGTCGCAGACTTGAGAATGCACTCCGCGATCTCCAGGAGAAACTGAAGCGTTTCAATCTTCCGATGTTACTTCTCGATGTTCAAACACGGCCGGCGACGGCGCTCGATGTCTTCGTGAAGATGAATACGTCGGCGGTTCCGCTCAATGCATTCGACATCATCGTCGCGCAGTTTGAGGCACGCACGGGGAAGTCGATGCACGATCTGATGCTCGATCTGCGCGAGAAGTGCCCGGCTGTGGAAAGCTACGTCTCTCCTGAGCAGCTGGTCCTCCAGACCGCCGCGCTCCGGGCTGATCGGACGCCCGCGCAAGCGAGCTTCTTCCAACTCGACTTGATGGACGTCGATACCGCCTGGAACGAGATTTCGGAGGGTGTGCAGTGGGCGATCCAAGTCCTGGAAGAGGAGTGCATCTTCGATGATCAGCGTCTTCCGACCGTCACGGTCGTACCAGTCTTGGCGGCACTCCATAAGCATCTGCCGAAAAAGCTCGACGATCATGGAAACGCACGCGCGACGGTCCGGGCGTATCTTTGGCGGTCTTTCATGACCTCACGCTATGAAAACGCGTCATCGACGAGGTCGCTGCAAGATTATCGCGGGCTTCGCGACTATTTCTTGGGCACAGCCGATCGAGACGCCGTTCCCGTCTTCAATGAGGCCGACTACCCCCTTCCGCAAGAAGAGGAGTTGATGCAAGCCGGTTGGCCCAAGCGCAAGGATACCTTGGCACGGGCAATTCTTGCTGCATCACTGAAGGCGGGAGCCTTCGACATCGCCGATGGTAATCAGGCGACGCGCCAGCGGCTCGCACATCGCGAATACCACCACGTCTTTCCCGACGCGCTTCTGACCGACGATGGAAACCTCTCTGATCGGGAAAGCAGCAAGGCCCTGAACTGCATTCTGATTACAATGAGCACCAATCGCAACATCTCAGCCAAGGATCCGCTCAAGTATCTCTCGGAACGCATTGACCGGGCCGAACTCGGCGAAGCCGTTGTTCGCGACCGCCTTCGGTCTCACGCTGTTCCCTTCGATCAGCTAAAAGTCGGTGGCTACGCGAGCATCGACCGCCCGGACGAGCGGCGCGCCAAGATTCGGAGTGACTATGGCAGCTACTTGCAAGCGCGCGCACAGCTCGTGAGCAAAGCCTTCACGGCACTGTCCCAAGGGCGAAACTGGCCCAATGAAGGCGCCTAGAGTGTCTGCGCGACACCGGCGGTATTCAAGCCTGTCGTGTCGCTCTTTGCGGCTGTGCAGTTCGACAAAATGAGACTCATCGTCTGTAGATCAATCGTCGCCGGCGCCGTTCTTTCGCCCTTATGGACGTGCGGCGCCGGGTCGGCCTCAACTTGAAGAGATTTCGGGAGGAGCAGGGCTACTCGCAGGAGAGCTTTGCCGACCACTGCGGTCTACACCGCACCTACATCAGCGGCATCGAGCGCGGCGTGCGCAATCCCACCGTCATTATCCTCGACAGAATCGCAAAGGCTCTGAAGGTGCCGGCGGGTCAGCTATTGGACGAGGTTCGGTTGCCGAACCAGCGGCGCTGAGGGCGGTCGAGACGGCCGATGGAAGACAGGTTGCGTTCAACCCCCTCAATAAGATTGCAGTAGCAGCCTTGATTGAAAACGCTCGTACACACTACCCCGACGACTCGTCGCCGCTGACGGCGTAGGGCGATCGATAGCGCTCCTTCGGAGTCTTCCACTCGAGGAAATACTTCATAGGATCGCGAGAACCAAGGAAGTCGCGCGCCAGTTCAAGCCGTTGCAAGGCTTCTTGCTTCTCATCGGGAGGGAGCCGTGATGCATAGTCCTCCACGCCGGCAAGGAATTGCTCGATGTTCCTGATGCCGGCCCACTGTTGAATGATCTGTTCAATATGGTCTCGGCTATCCTTGACAGACTGTGCGACCTTGCGTCGATCCTCTTCTCTCTCGTGTCGCTCGATGGCAGCAAGCTGCTCCTGATGCTTCACCTGCGCAATGCGCTCAGCCTCGGCCATCTTCTCGGCCAGCTCGGTGGAAGAGCTTTCGAGGCTCCTTACGATTGCGCGTATCGAACTCTCGAGTGATGACTTGGGTGTCTCCTGCCATTGCAGTGACCAAGACACGCGCCACGAGGGACAGTAGGCAACAAGCCGAAGTCGGCCACTCGGTATGGAATGCGTTGTGGTCCACGTGTGATCCACGTGATAGCGTGACATCTTCGGCGGTTTGTAATCCGCGTCACGTATGTATTCGCCATTGACGTAGCGCATCAAAACTTCCTCGGACATCTCGATGGTCGCCAGTCCGATCGGCACTGTTCCGATGTAGACGATGGTTGGTTCGCCCGGCGTCCAAAGACTGGGATAGCGGTGCGTTCGATGCTTGCTTGGGACCTCTTTCTCATCGATTTCGATCCGGTGCATCCTCTGCGCGAGCAACACGCGATGTTCCGCCGACTCAAGCGCGTTGAAAAGTGAGCTGGCGAACGCGAATGCTTTTTCGAGGCACGCCTTGGACGATGTGATATCTACCAAGAGCTTCTTGTAGGGTTTGAGATAGTCGCCTTCCTTACCCGGGCGACAGTGGTCGAAGTGCTGTCTGGCACTATTGACCAACCAATGGACACGAGCTTGGGACCGAGACCGAGGTGATGGCTCGCTGTCCTGCCGGCTCCGCAGTTTTGCAGCGGGACTCAGCTCTCCGCCGGGCTCCCACGAAAGTTGGTCGCCTGGCTGTGGCTCCGGCAATGGTTCGCGTCGTGGCGCTCCACCGACGGCTAGCTTTGCCCAATAGCCTCTACCGGGTCGGGGAACATTCAGGGCCGTGCAAACACGCGCCATGTAGCTGTTGGAGACCTGGAGTTTCTCGGCCACCTTCGTCATGGGCGTGGACCAGACCAGCTCGTACAGCTCCTGTCTCGACACCATGACATGCTCCCTTCGAAATGATTGCAGCGTGAGTATACGTCAGGATTATCACGACCCTAATCGTCCAACTCCGGGCGAGACATCGCAGATCGGTCTCCTATTTCGGGCAGCTGCTGCGGGGCCAGCCACACGCATCAGAAGCGGATGCTAACGGACAGAAACAGTATTCTTGGAGGCGCGATCAAGGAGCAAGGCACCGGCGAGGTATCAGCCGAGATCCTCGACGAGATCGTCGACTGTTACTTCCTCGGCGATGCCGATGCGGTGCTGTCGCATCAGTTTTCCAAGGCGATCGTCCCAAGGACTGGGCGCCGCCGGGCCAGCGAGCTGAGCCCCCGAGAAGCGCGCGATCGACGCTTCGTAGTGCGCGCTTGTGAACCGCCAAGGGACCGCGCCGCAAATGTCCATGACGGTTGAGGCGATTCTCAGTCCCGCCCAGTCGAAATCGCCGTGATAGCGGAACCTCGCCCCAGCTCCGTGAAGGGTCTGCAGCAGCGTGCGCTGTGCCGCCGCCGGCATTCCGTCGGTGCAGACGAGCGGAGCCGCGGCAGCTCCCAACCGATCCGCCACCATGGCGACGACATTCGCGTTCTCGCAAATGGAGATCATCTTGCTGGCCACAGCAAAGGGCGGTGGCGAGCGCAAGAGCGCCCGCAACGACATGTATGCCGGTTCACCCGCGCCGCCTCCCCAAACGTCGCCGGATGCGAGTGGCATGTTGAGCAGCAGCACCGGACGAGCGAGCTCATTCACCAGAACTCCGGCTCGGGCCCATACGTGGCGGTCGCGCTCGGTATCGACATTGCCCTGCGCCGTTTCGCTATGGCGTCGACCGCTGTCGGTTGCTCCTGCATTGGTATCACAATCGCTCGGCAAGCCTCCACGGATTACGGCGCTGCGATCGGCATGACGCAACGTAGCAAGAACCATGGTTGCGGTCGGTGCGCCGGAGTCCAAGGCGTGAGCGTCTCCAAGAATACGGGCGGCAAGGGCGGCGCGTGGGGTGCCAGCGGCGGGAAGTGCGTCGAGAACTCGCGCCGCTCGATTGCACAACCCGGCGGCGTGCTCAATATCCTGGCGCGCCAGACGCTTCAGGAGTCCAAGCCCACTTGGCGTCGAGAGCCAAGCCGCCAAGCGTGCATTTCCGAGCTGCGCCACAACCGCGTTCCATCGTTGTGAGGCGGCCGCCAGTGCCTCCGCCCGGCAAACGATTGGGCCGTCGAGCCGTTCTAGGGCATCCCGGAGCGAGGAGCCGAGACCGGCACGTCGCAGTGCGGCGTCGATAGCAGCGAGATCGATAGCGATCGTCGTGGCGCCGTGGCGTGCCTGGCGTCCCATGAGCGAGGCGAGCAGCGTCACTTCGTCGGTGGCGAGGCCATCGAGGCGGAGTGCCGTCGACACTCGGCCGGAGCCATCAGAGCGCTCATAGCACCGCCGCAGGCGCTGACGCAGCCGACTGCGATCGGGGCCGCCGAGAAGTCGCGTCAGGCGCTCCTCATCGCCGGTCATGCCGGCACCCTGCGGTCGGGGTCGGGCATGGGTCGCGGCGCAACGCCGTCCCACGTCCAGCGCGAGACGTAGACGGCGTCTATACCCTCCCGTCGCTGCAATTGACAGATGGAGACGCCGGGAAGCTCCGCGTAGCAAGCCCACTCGCGTTCGCTCGTGATTACGAAATCGAGGTCGAACTCGCGGATCAACGCCATGCAATGCTTCCGAGACTGATCATCGATGCCCGCGAAGGCCTCGTCGAGCAGGATGAGGCGTGGTGCGAGCGTCGCGCCGTCATCGCCGTGGCCATAAAAGCTTGCGACGGCAGCGAACAGAGGCACGGTGAGGCCGAGCGCGCGCTCGCCGCTGGAGGCCGGGCCGCTGAGCTTGCGCCAGTCTCCAGCTTGTAACCGTTCAATCCGGAAGCGGTGCCAGCGGCGATAATCGAGCGCGTGGGAGAGGAGGTCGACAAGACTTCCGGATGAGCCTTCTGCGTCCGCCCGTTCGCGCTCGGCAGTGATCCGGCTTTGCAGCATCCGGCCAATGACGCCGCGATCCTCGGCTGTCCAAAGCTCGGTATTGGTCGCGAGCAGCCGTTTTCTGGCCACCTCGAAACCGGACGGAGCCCCTTCGTCCTCCGAGAGCGGCTGCCACAGCAGACGATAACGGACACCGGTGGCAGTGGGACGCTGGTACAGTTCCGCGTTTATTCGTTGCCGCTGAGCGTCGGCGGTCTGAAGCAGCCTCTGGATCTCGGCAGCGATCTCGGCCTGAAGGTGGTTCTCTAGAATGTCGCGCTCTCGCGACGTCAGCAGCTTGCTGCGTGCGTCGATCTCCTCGGTGAGCCGCATGATCAGACGGTCCGGGTGCTCCGGCCGGTTCTGGTAGAGGATGTGCACGACAATGCCCCAGTCGGTGCTGTTCGGCTGAGCCCGCTCGCCGAGCGACGACAGCTCACCCTGAAGCTCGTTGAGGTCGCTCGTCACCTCCTTCTGAACCCTGGCCCAGGTCGCATCGTCATCATTAACGTTGGCGAGCGCCTGCTCGACGCGGCGTGCCAGATTCAGCGCGGGATCGATGGTCCAGGGGCTGGCAAGGTCCGGAATCGTGGCCTCTGGAAGAGCCGACGCGAGCATACCCGTCGCAACAAAGCGTTGGAATGTATCGACGGCCGCCTTGCGAGCGGCGCTGCTCTTCTCGAAGATCGACGCCGCCGTTTGCTCCTGCTCGTCCGCGACGGCGCGGCTCATGCGCGCCTTGGTCAAGGTGTCGGCGGCCTGATTGCGCGCTGTCTCGCAGGCGGTGCGCTTCTGGCGCGCGCTTTCGATCTGCCGACGAATTTCGTCGACCTTGGCGCCGATCGAGCGTTGCAGCACGTCAAGGCGCGCGGCTGCCTCTCTCGCCGCCTGGAGTGTCTCACCCAGGTCGCTCTGTCGGCCGGCGTGATCCTCGCGCGTCTCGCTCTCACGTTGGCGCTGGCGCGCCGCATCGCCAATCGCCCGACGCACCTCGCGCGCCGACTGCGCAAGCAGGTCGAAGGCGTCGCGGCATTCCTCCACGGCCGAGGAGACGGCTGAGAGATCATCGGGACCGGTTGGCAGGCGAAGGTCGGCGGCATCCGCCTTCAAGCGCTCGCGCGCGGCATTGGCCGCTTGGTCGGTGGCGCTAAACACTCGCTCGGCCTCGGCTAGCCGTTCGCGGACCCGGGAAACGTCTTGCGCTGCGGCTGTGGCAGTCGCATGAGCCGATCGCAGCCGATCATCGCCCGGTTGGCGCTGCCATTCGCGTTCGGCCTCGGCGCGCTCGACATCGAGCCGGCTGAGTTCCGTCGCGATACGACCGAGGCTTGCTGCGAGCTCCGCCAGCCTGTCGTCGATCTCGACGAGACGTCGCTCGCGCGCGGTCTTGCGCGCCGCGTACCCTATGTAGGAAGCCTCGTTCTTGGCCCAAGCGCCAGAGAGCGCGCCCAGCCGAAAGCGTCCATCGATGCCGATCCAGCTCTCGCTGTCGCCGGGATCCTCGCGCGAGCAGACGATGCCAGCTAGCAGCCGATCGATGTGTGCCGGCATGACCGGACACCCTTCCGGCAGCGATGGCATAAGAATCGCCGCGAGGGTATCGCGGCCGACCGGCCGTGCCACCACGCGCGCGTCGAGGAGCGGGCTGCCATCGCTCGCCTCGATCCGCCCGCTAGGATCGACCCAGGCATCGAGCAGCCCGGAGGCCTCAAGGGCGGCCTCGAGCCCAGCTCGGACGGGCGCCGCGACCGCCTCTTTGAAGTCGACAACCTGCCAGAATGGCGCTCCGGCCCGCTCCGTACGAGCATCGAGGTTCCGCGCCGGGGGAGCGGGTGGTGCGATATCGATGCCGTCGACGAGTCGTCGGCGTTCGACATCCAGTTGGCTGCTCTCGGTTTCCAGGGTAGCCTGCTCGGCACGCAGCTCGGACTTCCGCGCCGCATACGCCGATATTGCCGCTTGGTGCACATCCTGCAGAATGAGCCGTGCCGGGTTCGCGCCGTCGAGCGTCCCCGCCCAGGCGGCCAGCTCTTCCACGAGCGCAGTCTGCTCACGCGCCGGTGCAGGAATGTGAACGAGCGACTCGAGATAGTGCTGCCAGGCCTCTATCAGCGCCATACCTTCCCGGCTCGCCGCCTCGTCCGCAGCCATCCGCCGTGCCTCGGCATCCGTCATCTCGTCTTGCCGCTCGTCGCGCAGATCGAGCCGTCGCTGCCGCTCGACGTCGGCTCGCTGAACCTCGTCCAGCCTTCGACGCACCGTCTCGATATGGGCTCGCCGCTCCGCAAGGGCGTGGCGAAGATCCCTCGCCATGGCTTCCATGACGGCCGGCGGAGACACGGCCAGCGCGGAAGGCTGCCATGCCAGAAAGGCCGAATCGGCGTGCACCGTTACGCCAGCCATCGCCGCAGGCTTGATGGCCGAGGCCCGCGCATCGAGCAAAGCCTGCTCGCTTCGTAGCGCCTCCACATCGAGCCGCTTCGTCTCGGCCGAATCGCGCTCGAGCCGCCGAGTCACTTCGCCGAGAGCGGCAGCGGCTGCGGTGTGCGCACGCTCCCTTGCCTCAGCATCGCGCGCAGCGTTGTCGAGACGGGTTCCGTCCTCATTCGCAGGGTCGTCGCGCAGGACTTCAAGGCGCGTCACAGCGTCGGTCAGCGCTGCCTCCGCGCTCTCATGCGCGACGACGGCCTTGCTCTCCTCGTTGTTGCAGGCGGCAACGCGTGCAAGCGCGGCGTTGCGTTCTTGGCTTGCGTTATCGAACTCGGTCTGAGCCTGGCGCACGGCCCTCGCCTGCCGGCGGCTCTGCAAGCTAGTATAGTTGCGATAGCGCTGATTGAACCGTTGCACGGCCTGCCGGAGCCTTTGGTAGCGATCGAGCTGGCGGCGGTCCTCCTCGAGCTGGCTCAAGGCGTCGGCAACGTCGGTGAGGAGATCGGGCGACAGCGGCGGCAATGCCTCGCTCAACGCATCGGAGAGCAGCCGTTCGTCCGGCTTCTTGGAGAGCTGAGGCTGGCGAAGCTGAATCAGCGTATCGATCAAGGCGTCGTAGCGCTGTCGGCCGAGGTGAAACAAGCGCTCGTCAACAGCGCGTCGATAGCTGCTCGCGTTCTCGAACACGAGGCCGGCGCCCTGGAGACGTTCGCGCAATCGTTCCTTGGAGAGGACGACGCCCTGGTCGCTCACCAGCCACAGGTTCTCGCCGATGCGAAGCGGTCCTTTGCCGTCCTCTATGATGAAGTACCAGCTTTCGACGTGGGATCGCGCAGCGGCTGCAAAAAGACCGGCGCCAAGCGTCAGAAAGTGCTCGCAGCCATCGGCATCTCGCCGCCCGAACTCGATCCAGGCATATCCCGTGCGCCTCTCCTGCACGCCGAGTAGCAGATTCCAGGCCATCCGCTTGCTGCTATCGCCGTCCGGTTCGATGCGTGAGGACTTGGTCTGGGCGTCGAGCAGAAACGGTAGTGTCAGCGACAATACCTTCGATTTGCCGGTGCCGTTGTTGCCGCGCAGGAGAAGATGGCCGTCGCGGAACCAGAATTCCTCGCTGTCAAAATGAAACAACTCGACGAGGCCGAGCCGCAAAGGCTGCCAGCGCCGCCTCTCGGGCCGAGGCAGCGGCGGCCGTGCGGGCTGTTCGGAGGGAGCTAAGGGAAGACGGTTGCTCATATCGCCTCGATAGGCGCCGCCGGCTCGAGCCGTGTTGCAGGGATAGACGGCTGCTGTTGGTCGACCTCGATGTCGCCGAGGGAGAAGCGTGCGATAGCCGGAAGCGCGCGAATGCGATCCCCTTCTCGAACAAGGAGACGGAGGCTTTCGAGCTTTGCGATTGCGATGCCTGCAAGCTCGGTCTCGGAGCCGGCGACAAGCGCCGATTTGCGCCAGTACTTGCCGAACGTCTGTTTGGCGCTGGCGACATGGCCGGCGATGTCGTCAAACGTCGGTTCCGCTTCGACTGCCGCGCGTGCAGTCCTCGTCCTATCGGCCAACAGCTCCGCCACCAGCAGCGTAACGTGCGCCTCGGTTCCTTCAGCAGGCATCGGGATATCGGTCAGGGCACCGTCGGGATCGACGAGCGCCAGGCCTTCCGCCCGCTGCTCCACGACGAGGCCCGCAGCATCCGCGAGGCGTGAGGCCATGGGGCCGCGCTGAACCATGTAGTAGGTGAGGGCATCCTCGTCGAGCTCGTCGACGTAGACAACGGGATCGTCCAGGAGTCTGCGGGCGAGCCTGTGGCGGATCGCGGTTCGCCGCCCTTCGTCGTTGTCGATGACCACCTCCTCCGTCAGTGCCTGAACGCGATCGGAGACAGAACTCGGAGCTGCCTCCGGCCGGAACGTCGAAGGGCCTCGCATGGCGGCCAGAACGCCGGCGAGCATGCGGCGACGCACGTCGTAGAGGGCATCGGCACGATGATCGCCGCCGCGCACGTATGCGTCCTCCTCGCCCGCCACGAGCAGCAGAATGCCGAGCTCGAGTAGTGTGCGGCAGACTGCGACCAGCTCCCGCCGCTCGCCTTGGGTCGCGAGCGAGAACGTGAAGCCGGCGGCGGTTAGCTCAGGATCCGCCGCAAGCGAAAGTACCTGCTCGCCGAGAAGCCGAAGCGTAATCTGCGCGTCGGCGCGCTCCAAGGCCGCGCACGCCAGGCAGAATACGATGTACCGTCTGCGATCGTAGTCCGGGAAGCCGCGTACGCTCGATCCGAGATCCCCCGGCCGCTTGAAGAGGCGCACCCCGTCTCGATCCACGTCGAGCCGCCAGCCCGTTTCCCGGGCGAACCAATCCACGAGGTTGTCGGCGTGGCGGCGGACACAGGCGAATGCGGCGTGCGAGGGCGGCATCAGAGGCTGCGATAACAGAGCGCGCACGGCCTCGCGGAACTCCTCCGTCCTGCTCTGGCGCTGGTGATAGTCAATTGCGCGAGCATCCGGGCGACCGCGCCGCTCCTGCTTCCTCATGCCGGCGTCACCATGATCAGATGATCGCGTCCGGAAAAGCGGCCGTCCGGGGTATCGATCTCGGCCTGGGTTCCTGCGGCGAGCGGCTCGAGCCGGATACGCAGCAAACCATCGCCTGAGAACCGCTCGACTGGCTGGTCCGGACCAATCTGCTCTCCGAGCGCCTCTGCGAGCAACGATAGGAACAGACGAAAGGCATGCCGATCGAGGTGACCCAGCTCTGAGAGCCGCATCGGCACTCCGCTGGCCAGACGGAGCCGCGCCGCCTCAATCTGGCGATGCTCCTCTTGGTGCTCGAGCGCCAGCAGGCGACGCGCGTCGTCCCGGCTCCTGACCCGCGGCGGTCCACCGCGTGGTACGGCCTCGCCATAGGCGCGCAGCCGCGGATGAATGTGCAGCGGCGGTGCGTCGGCCCACTGCGTCGATGGTGACACCGTTTCTTCAGCCTCGATGTCGAGCGCGAAGTGCCGGGCCGGGTTCAGAGCAAAAGCGGCGCGGGCGAGACGGTGGCCATCGGCATCGCTGGGCGTCTCGGCGAACCATCGTGCGAGCATGCGAAAGTCCGCTGAGCGATCGCTGCGGCCACTGCGCCGATCGTTGATTGCGGTAATCGCGTTCATCAGCTGGGGAATGGCCGCCACGGCACGCTTGCGCAGCAAATCGGACTGCGCCGGCTCGTGGCCCACCTGGAAGAACCAACCCCGGAACCCGCTCCAGCGCTCCCGCCAAGCCTCCAGCCGGCGCAACCGTGCGAGTGCCTGCTCGTTCGCGGCACCCGGAGCTGCGTCTCGCGCCTCACGCTCGGCAACAAGCTCGAGAATGCGGTCGATGCCCGGCGCCATTGCTGCGATCTCTGCGCGGATTGCATCCGATCGAGCGATCAGCTCCCCTATGAATCGCTGCAGATAATCGATGAGCCGGGACTTGTACTCCGACAGCGCAGCCTCGCCCCCCTGCTGCAAATCGATGCTGCGAGCGATGCCTGCCATGAACGCCTGCGCATTGTCGGCAAGCCCTTCGAATACACGCACGAGGTCGCGCAGGGTCTCGTGCGCCTTGCCGGCATCCGGCTCCGCCGCATCGCTTATCCGACGCAGCGCATGGAGCTGGTTGCTGATGTCCTCGAGAGCCACCGATTGCAGCTCGGCATGCCGTCCGAGCATTTCGATGAACG
Organism: uncultured Hyphomicrobium sp.; assembly: GCA_964589785.1. GTDB lineage: Bacteria > Pseudomonadota > Alphaproteobacteria > Rhizobiales > Hyphomicrobiaceae > JAGVSR01. Next base: position 52,823 of record CAZPUQ010000012.1, on the reverse strand, counting down.
TTGCCAGCGCTGCCTCGACCGCCTCGCCTCCCTGGGAGAGCCGATAAAGGTAGCGGGCACGGTTGAAGTCCTCGATCGTCGACACGCGCTGCGTGTCGTGCTGGGCTTCGAGGTTGCCCCACGTGACGAGCTGCTGGAGCGCAATGTTTAAATCTTCGATCGATGGCCGTTGATCGTTCCACCGGGCCTCCGCAAGCACCTCGTCCGGCCGAAGCTGCAGGCGATACTGGCGCTTGGCGCGCGCAAAAACGTCGAGAACCGAGCGGTAGAGTGCCGTCTTCTCGGCGGTCACATGTTGAAACAATATAACATCAGTAGAGCGGCGCATGTCGACAACCTCCGCTACAAACGATCTACATTTGTTCTCGTTGCGTGTCGAGGCTTGGATCGCCCAAAAATCGGTTGGCTCGCTTAGAAGATAGTCCTTGCCCCATCGGTTACCGCGATTCCTCTTTCACCAGGCAAGCCGTGGTCGGATCGTAAGAAAACCCGGTAATTGAGTGATCCCGCAGCCGCGCAACGACCTCGTCGATGATGTGAAGCGGAACCAGAAACCATTCACGCGGCTTCACGGCAAGGCCGAAGCGGTCGGGTATCGGCCGTTCGACGCCGGTTTTGATCCGAATCTATCCTTTGCCGTATACCGCTGTCGCATACCGCGCACTCATCTCGAATCGCCCACAGATTGTTGGCTTCAATCCCTTGACCAGTGGTCGACATGTCGACCATCATTGGCCGCATGGCAGAATCGAAAAAATCACACCTTCGCCCCCGCCGCATCGTCGGCTTCAGCCTTACCCCGGAGCTGGCCGCCAAGGTCAAGGCTGAGGCGGGACGGCGCAATATATCGCTGAAGACGTTGTTTGATGAGCTGTGGGCGCTCTACGAAAAGCAGCCCAAGCGCGACAAGTCATGAGCGCGATCGCAAGCGAGGCGCAGCTTGTTTCCTTGGCGCTTGCGCTGATTGGTGACAACGGGCGCCTGTCACCCGCGGAAGCCAAAATTGCTCAGCGCATCCCCGCGGCTCGAAAGCCGCGTATTGTTGCCGGACTTCGTTCTGCCATTTGCACTGGTGGCGATCCGCTTGGCGATGCCTTCACCACATTGCGCTCTCCTGAGCAACGCCGCCCACTTGGCGCGACCTACACACCCGCTCCTATTGTTGCTGCGATGACGGCTTGGGCGCATTCGGAAGCAACCCCCATCCGCATCATTGATCCAGGTGCAGGATCGGGGCGCTTCTTGATGGCTGCTGCCCAAGCATTCCCCCATGCGGATCTGATCGGCGTGGAGCTCGATCCCGTCGCCGCATTAATGCTGCGCGCCAACCTCATGACGCTTGGCCTTGCGTCGCGCTCGCGCATCCTTGTATCCGAATTTTGCCGTGCGCCCGTGCCACCGCGCAAGGGGCCAACCCTGTTCATCGGTAACCCACCCTATGTTCGCCATCACGACATCGCACCCGCGGCTAAGGATTGGTACGGGCGCGTTGCGCTTCAGCATGGCGTCAAGGCCAGTAAGCTCGCCGGACTGCATCTGTATTTTTATCTACGCACCTTGCAGCTTGCCGACGCTGGCGACATCGGCTGCTTTATCACCGCCGCAGAATGGATGGACGTGAACTATGGAGCTGCGCTGCGTCAGCTTCTGGCTGGCCCGTTGGGCGGCACATGCCTCACAGTGCTCGATCCGAAGGTCGCGCCTTTTGCCGATGCGGCGACCACAAGCGCCATCGTGGGCTTTCGCGTTCAACGCCGTCCTGAAACACTTGCGGTTCGTTCCATAGCGTCGCTGGGCGAGCTTGCGCGCCCCCGAACCAGCGTCGCCGTGCCGTGGAAACAACTGGAGAACGCGACGCGCTGGTCGACTATAATAAGGCCGGGCGCGGCCGTTCCGTCCGGCCATGTCGAGCTTGGGGAGCTTTGCCGCGTACATCGTGGGCAAGTTACAGGCTCTAACGACATTTGGATTGCCGGGCCTCACAGTACCGGCATCCCTGAGCGCTTCCTCCTACCCACCATTACCCGTGCAAGGGAACTGATTGAGGCGGGCGACATATTGCGGCGCGCGACGGCATTGCGCCGTGTGATCGACTTGCCGGTCGACCTCGATGACCTCCCGCTCAATGAACGGCGGGCTGTCGCCCGCTTCCTTACGTGGGCCAAACGGGAGGGCGGACACGAAAGCTACATTGCGCGCCATCGTCGCGCTTGGTGGAGTGTTGGCCTCAAAGACCCAGCACCGATCCTATGCACCTATATGGCTCGCCGCCCACCCGCCTTTGTACGCAACGCCTGTGCTGCCCGTCACATCAACATCGCTCACGGTATCTACCCCCGCGAACCGTTGGCCTCCAACCTTCTTGATGCCCTTGCTTCATGGCTAAGAAGAAAAGTTCAGCTCGATCAGGGTCGTACCTACGCAGGTGGGCTAACAAAATTCGAACCGAAGGAAGTGGAGCGGCTGCCCGTTCCGTCGCCGCAGGACCTAGTACACGGGGCGTTCGCGTGAATCTTCCAAATGTCAGCGCAACACCGACGGTTTGGACCGACGAACAACTGGCCGAGCAAGCACAAATCGCGCTCAATGAATTCGTCGACCGGAGGCTTGCTGAGCCGGGTGGCAAATATCTGGCCCACGTTCAGGCACGCCGCGGCGCGATCATCCGCTTATTTAAGGCGCTCTCCGGTCTGGACCCGAAGAACCCCGATTCCGATACTGTGCGCGCGGTGCTGGCCGACGATGAATTGTTCGACGCGCTGCGGTATGTCACCGGCCCGCCGATGTCCGAGGACGATCTTGGCGTGCTGGTAACCCGCAACGTAGATGGGCTCAGTAAGACCCAGCTTAAAACAGACCCCGTCTTGCCAGGCGCCGTCCTCAACTTGATCTGCCGCCTCGCCGATCCCTACCGTTTTCCGTGGGTGGCGGTACAGCGAGCACCAAGCGCAAGAGAAATCCGCGCCGCCATTACAACGACTATGACCATGCATGCAGCTCAGTCGCTGCAAACAGAAAGGCGCGGTCACGGAAAAATAGTCGAGCGGCGGCTTGAAGACCGCCTTGTTGAGCTTGGATTCATCAAAGTCTCAGGCCAGAGCGGAAAGCGGGGCAAAGACGTTGCCGCCACGACGCCGGCTTATCCATCCAAGGGGCGCATCACGCAGCCCAGCCATCATCCCGCTTACCCGCACTTCTACGGCGAATGTACGGTCTACGGTCGCAAAGTAGATTTGTTCATCGCGCTCGCCACGGGCCGCATGATCGCGCTTGAAGCCAAGGATTCCAGCTCTGCGCTAAACAGCAAGAAGCGTCTCAACAACGATACCGCCGCAAAGGCCAAGCACTATCAAGCCGAAGGCGGCAAGAACATCATCAGCGTCGCCCTGCTCTCCGGCGTGTTTAAGATTTCTGACTTGAAGGCCGCGCAGGATGCGGGCCTGTTCCTCGTTTGGGCACACGACCTCGACGGTTTCGTGGAGTGGATCAAGTCGCAGACGTGACGAAACCGACGCAATCAGCCTTTGCCGTGCTGTTGCCCGCGCCATTTCCTGGAAGCCTAATCCCATCGTTCTTCGAGGCATTAATTTAGAAATGAAAATCAAAGCTCTGATTCTGGAAAATTTCCGCTCCTACAAGGACCGCACAACCATCCCATTCTCGCAGCTTACCGGATTTATTGGCCGCAACGATGCGGGCAAATCGACGGTGCTGGAGGCGCTCGACATTTTTTTTGAAGGCGGCGTCGCCAAGATCGAGCCAGCTGACGCCAGTATAGCCGGCAACGCCCGCAACGTCCGAATTGGCGTTGTCTTTAATGATCTGCCCGCAGAATTGATCTTGGATACGAACGCGCTCACTACGCTACAGGCCGAACATTTGCTCAATGCCGACGGATACCTTGAGATTCACAAGGTGTTCAACTGCTCCAACCAAACACCCAAAGCTGTAGCATCGGCATTGGCCGTGCATCCGACAGCGCAGGCGGCGGCTGGTGTGCTCCAGAATACCCAAGGCGAACTGCGCGCGATCATTCGCGAGCGCGGGCTTGAGAACAACTGCAACCAGGCTGAAAATCCCTCTATGCGGCAGGCCATCTATCAGTCGGTCGGCGCGCTCAACCTTGCCCTTCAAGAGGTTCCACTTAACGACAAAAACGGCAAGGCAATTTGGTCAGCGCTGCAGTCCTATATGCCAATCTTCGCGCTCTTTCAGTCTGACCGGCCAAGCAGCGACCAAGACCCCGAAGTGCAGAACCCCATGAAGATCGCTATCGAGCAGGCGCTTGACAGCCTGGAAGCGCAACTCGATCAGATCACGGTCGAGGTTCATCGCAAGGCGCAAGAAACGGCACAGCGCACTCTGGAAAAGCTGAAGCAGACCTATCCGGAAATCGCTTCGACGCTTGAACCCAAGTTCAAGAAGCCCCCGTGGAAGAACATCTTCAAGCTCGACTTGGAGGCGGACGATGGAATTCCGCTGAACAAACGCGGCTCAGGTGTGCGCCGCCTGGTGCTGCTGAGCTTCTTTCAGGCCGAAGCGGAAAAGCGCCGCGCGGAAGCTCAGGCTGGCGCTGCGCCTCGCCGTTCCGTTGTTTACGCGATCGAGGAACCGGAAACCTCGCAGCATCCTGACAGCCAGGAGCAAATCATCGCCGCGCTTAGATCCCTTGCGGATGCCGGGGATCAGGTCGTGCTGACTACGCACGTTCCAGCCCTGGCTGCGCTGATTCCGCTAGAAAGCCTCCGGTTTGTTGACCGCGATCCCGTTACCAATGCAGTGCGCGTGCGAAGCGGTACGCAGGGGGATGCGGTCTATGCAGAAATAGCCGAGGCGCTTGGCGTTCTTCCCGATCCCCTGGCAAAGCAGGGCATCAGGGTGGCGGTCCTGGTGGAAGGGAAGACCGACATAGACGCATTACGTTCGATGATTCAGGTGCTGGTTGCGGCGGGTGAAATCCCCGCAATGAATGAGCAACACATTTTTTGGACGATTGGCGGAGGCGACAACACCCTGAAGGATTGGGTCGAACGATGCTACCTCGACAAACTGAACGTGCCCCAGGTCATGCTTCAGGACTCTGACCGGACGAGTTCAGCTCTACCCATCGCTGGTGACAAAACGGCGTGGCTTCAAGCAATGCAGGCCCGTCCCAACACAACGGCATTCCTCACCAAGAAGCGGAGTATGGATAATTACTTCCATCCTGACGCGCTCCTTCGCCTTACGAACAACATGCTTGTACTACCCGCCGGTATTGACCTCGACTTTGTGAAGATGGCCGATGAACTATCCAACCATCTCACAGCGGCCAGGGCAGGCGCGGCTCAAACTGGCTTCAACTACCAGCCAGATGAGCATGACGGGACGCCCATAACAAAGACGAACCCAAACGCCTGCAAGAGAATCATTTGCGCGCACATCATGCGGCACATGACGCCGGATGAGATACGGCAACGCACGCGCTATCAAGACGGCGCGGACATCAAGCATGAAGCGATAGATTGGATTGACGCAATTCGCGCGCACCTCTGACGTCGCTCAACCCATATGGCGCAAAATAGACTGGAAGGCGCGCGCTATCTTCTGTCTTCGTGCACGCGGACTAACCTGCACGTGTGCCCAGCAGCGGCTGGCAAGAAAGTCAGCGAAGTAGGAAATTACATAGCAACGTCAAGATTATAGGTGTTCGCACTTTTAACTGCTCCGGCGCGCCGGGAAGGATTCGAACTCGCGGCCGGCGGATCTTAACTCGTTAACTCTTGTAATTGTCAGTCCGCCGCGCGGGCGACCGCTCGTCAAAAAAACCGCTGGATTTCGTCCGCACGGCAAGCATTGCTGTCGTGGCGACGAGGTGCCGCTGGCACGGGGGTCGCAGAACGGCAGCTCCGCTCGAAACGCGGGGCTTGAGGTGGTGGGGCGCTGCAATCCCGCGGCGCTCGAACCAGGAGGCCACCTCATCATGAAGACGTCTGCGCCCAAATCACGAAGCATCGCTGCGCCGCGATCGCCTGCAATCGACCGTGCTCGGCCATCGAAACCGGCAATTTCCTCTTCATCTGAGTCAACAGCGCCTCCGGCCGCTACCACCAAGACGCAGACTTGTCTCAGGCTGCTCAGGCGCAAGACCGGCGCGACGTTGGATGAATTGATTGCCGCCACGGGCTGGCAGGCGCACAGCATCCGCGGGTTCCTGTCGGGCACCGTCAAGAAGAAGCTCGGCATGTCACTCGCCACGGTACGAGACGAGACCAATGCCCGCCGCTACAGGCTCGACGATGCAGCGAAATCAGCCGCGCAATCGCGACTGAGGGGCTGAGCCATGTCTGACCCGAATGTCTCGGAATTCCCTTCCCCAGTCGTCAGTGCGCGCAAGCGCGCCGACATCGATGGGCTGAATGTCCAGTTGGCGGCGGTTTCCGAGATGGCCGCGCCCGAGCTGCGAGTGGAATGGCACCGACTGTTTCGCTCTCATCCGCCAAAGTTGCTCAGCCGCGATCTGCTCGAGCTTGCCATCGCTTGGAAGCTGCAGGAGCGCGTTCTCGGCGGTCTCGGCGCCACGGCGAAGCGACAGCTCGCCGAGCTGGCACAGACGATGGCAGCAAAGTCCGATCTCGCCAATGCACGCACCGTCAGCCTGAGGCCCGGCGCCCGTCTCTTGCGCGAATGGCGCGGCGAGACCCACGAGGTGCTGGTCGTCGAGGATGGCTTCCAGTGGAGGGGCCGGACGTGGGCGTCGCTGTCGGCCATCGCCCGCGAGATGACCGGAACACGATGGTCGGGTCCGCGCTTCTTCGGCCTCAAGGCGGGGCACAGCGATGGCTAGGACAGCGAGGGTCGAGACGGTTCGCAAGGCTCTGGCCAATCTCACCGGTGTGCTGGAGGATGCATCGCTGATCGCGGCCGAGGGGCAGGCGTCAGCCGATATCGCGGATGCGCGCCAGACCTGCGATCGTCTGATTGCAGTGCTGGAACCCTGCCTCGCGCGTCTTCATCGTCTGCGAGGGTGGCTCGGATGACGCGCGTTCGCTGCGCCATCTACACGCGCAAGTCCTCCGAGGAGGGCCTCGAGCAGGAGTTCAACTCGCTCGACGCCCAGCGAGAGGCCTGCGAGGCCTATATCAAGAGCCAGAAAAGCGCGGGCTGGATCGCCCTACCCGATATGTACGATGACGGCGGCATCTCGGGTGGCACCATGGAACGACCGGCACTGCAGCGCCTGCTGGCCGATATCGCCGCCGGCCGCATCGACACGGTGGTCGTCTACAAGGTCGACCGGCTGACGCGCTCGCTCGCCGACTTCGCCAAGATCGTCGAGGCCTTCGACGGCAAGGGCGTGTCGTTCGTCTCCGTGACGCAGCAGTTCAATACCACCACCTCCATGGGGCGGCTGACCCTCAACATGCTGCTCTCGTTCGCCCAGTTCGAGCGCGAGGTCACCGGCGAGCGCATCCGCGACAAGATCGCAGCGTCGAAGCAGAAAGGCATGTGGATGGGCGGCAACCCGCCGCTCGGCTACGATGTGGCGGACCGCAAGCTCGTCGTCAACGAGCCGGAGGCCGAGCGCGTCCGGCATATCTTCCGCCGCTACGCCCAGCTGAAATCGGTGCTTGCCCTCCAGGAGGATCTCGATGCCACCGGCATCGTCAGCAAGAACCGCGTCGATCGCTTCGGTGAGGCGCGGGGCGGCAAGCCATTGGCGCGCGGTGCGCTCTACCTGATGCTGCAGAACCGCATCTACCGCGGCGACATCGTCCACAAGGAAAACGCCTACCCCGGCCTGCACGAGGCGATCGTCGACGAAGTGCTGTGGAACGAGGTTCAAGTGGCGCTCGCCGAGAACCGTGTCGAGCGAGCGACGCGATCCAAGGCTGTTGATCCGAGCTTGCTTGTCGGCCTCGTCCATGACGACGGTGGCGAGCGCATGTCGCCCACGCACGCCAACAAGAAGGGCACACGTTACCGTTATTATGTCAGTCAAGCGCTCATCAAGCGGGGGCGTGCGAAAGCATCGGAAGGGGCATGCCGGGTCCCGGCCGCCGATCTCGAAAGGCTGGTGGAGGATCGCCTCTGCGCGCTGTTGCGAGACGAATCCGCCATGCTCGAAGTGGCAGGGCCTGCGAGCATAGCGATCCGCAAATCTCTGATCGAGCATGCCGCCGATCTCGCACGCCGCTGGCCGACCCTGCCGGCGTCCGAGAAACGTGCCATCCTGCATGCCCTTGTCGAGCGGGTGGACATTCGACCTGAGACAGTCGACGTCACGGTCCGCACTACAGCACTCCCCAACGTCGTGAGGCCCCATCTCGACATCAGGCGACTGTCGCGAACGCCGGAGGGACAGGTGCAAGTCCTGTCGGTGCCGGCCCAAGTGCGGCGGACCGGCATGGAGACGAAGCTGCTGATCCAGGGCGCGCGCGGTGATGAGCCGCCTCGACGGTCGGATCGCAGCCTGCTCCGGCTCATCGCGATGGCGCATCACTTCAGCGCTCTCATCGCGAACTGCAACGGCAGACCGACGAAGGACCTCGCCGTCGACGCTGGGGTGAGCCCATCCTATTTCACCCGTGTTTTCCGGTTGAGTTTCCTGGCACCCGAGATCACGAAGGCCGTTATCCAGGGGCGTCAGCCGCCCGGGCTCAGTGCGATCAAGCTCATGGGCGCCGGTCAGCTTGAAACGGCATGGTCAGACCAGCGCCGCCAGTTCGGCTTCGATTGAGCCTCTCCGCCCCATCGGATTGCTGTCACGCGCCGGCGCTCACGACGGCGTGCGGCCGTTTCCGGCCGAGCCGTCGACAGATGTCCGACACTCCGACGCCGACAACGGTACCACTCGAAACCCGATAGGAGACTTTCGCCGGCCCAGCGCCGCGACAACGGCACCGAAGTGGTCTCCGCAGCGGTCGCACGGTTGGCGCGGGTATAACCCGCGGAAACGACGGACAGAGTTCAAACTCTGCCCGAAATGACTAAATATCGTGTTAAATCAATAAGTTATGGCGGAGGGAGTGGGATTCGAACCCACGGTGGGCTTGCGCCCACGCCGGTTTTCAAGACCGGTGCCTTAAACCGCTCGACCATCCCTCCGGGCAGGGAGCCCGGTGACTTATAATGCCTGCCAGGGAGCGTAAAGGCCGGAAAATGGTCGCCGGTCCGCGAAGCGGCTTTCGGCGCGTGCTGAGCCGGAGCATTCCGCCGGGCAGGGCCCATAGCCGCCTCAGCGGCCCTTGATCATGCGCCGAAGCCCGCCGATCGTGGCGATGTAGACGTGGAAGATCAGGAACAGCGCGCCGAAGAGGCCGGCCCAGTAGTGCGCGAGCGAGAACGGCCACAGGCCCGCCAGACCGGCGACCTCGCCCGGCAGGAGCTCGGGGAAGTAGAGGACGAGCCCCGTCAGGATGAGCAGCGGCGTCAGGAGCACGAGGCTGAAGATGGACAGGAGCTGCTGGAAGAGAAACAGGAATCCGCGCGACAGGTCGAGGCGCGTCGGGCCGCTCCAATCGGCCACTGCCGTCCCGGTTCCGCCCGCCACGACGTAGGATCCGTGCAGGCGGATGCGCGGCCACAGGCCGTGGCTCCGACCCAGGTAGCGATGCCAGTAGCCGGTGGCCCACGCGGCCACGAGGAAGACCCCATAGAGGACCGCCATCAGGATGCCGGTCACCTGATGCAGCGTGTCGGCCAGCGCGTAGTCCATGAGGGCGAAGCCGGCGGAGGAGTAGGTGAGCACCACGCCCGTCAGCACGAGGATCACGAACACGATCGCGATCGCCCAATGCCACACGCGAACCCACAGTGGCGTCACGGCGAAGCCCTCCCAAGCATGCGGCCGGTGCGCCGGAGCGGGACGGCGGCATCGCAGACGCCCGTCACATCCCGGGCCGCTCTCCCGACGGCCCCGTCGTCCCTCCTGAGCATCATGGCGATCATCCTCCCATCGTCGCGTGCAAACTCCCGATCCCGATCGGTCGCGGGGCCATTGGCCGCGCCTCAGCTCCCGCCTGCCGCTTGCTCCGGCTGGCGCGGCGCCGCGCGCCATCGGGCCACCAGGCGCCAGACACCGTGCGCCAGCACCAGTGCAAGGGCGAGGCTCATGAGCAGGTAGGCCGCGAGGTCCGTGCCGCGGTGCCGGTTCGCGCCCATGACGTAGCCGTCCTGCAGCACGCGCGGATTGGCGAAGCCCCAGAGCGACTCGACGGTCTCGACATAGCGGTAGAGCCGGGCGGTCAGCACGCTGTCGATGCTGTGGCAGGTATTGCAGCCCTGGTTGGCACCCTCGCCCTTCGGCAGATCGTGGGTGACGGACGAGGTCACGCTCGAATGGCAGTCGATGCAGCGCGTGCCCTCGAGATGGAGCTGCGCATAAGGCAGATAGCTGTGGGCCGCGAGGAGTCCGCGCTCCGCCGGATCTGCGAGCGGGCCCGTGGCGGCGTCCTTGTGACAGCGCAGGCACGGCCCGTTGTCGTTGGCGCGAATGAGGGTCGGCTCCCCAATCCGGCGCGTCGCCTTGAAGTAGTGCGGCTCGTGGCAATGCTCGCAGGTGAAACGCTGCGCGGCCGACTTGCCGGTGTCCGGCTCGTCCGCATCGGCGGGCGCGGCTGTCGCCTCGGACGACGGCGCCGTGCCGCAGCACTTCTCCTTGGCGTGCCGGTATTCCGTGAAATGGACCGTGCCCTCGTACTCCTTGAGGATGCGAGCGAACTCGTAGGGCTTGTCGGCCGCGGCACCCTCTTCCTTGCGGGGGTGGCAGTCCATGCACGTCTCGGTCTTCTTCCTGAGATGGGGAAAGTGGTCGAAGCCCTTGGTATGGCACTCCAGGCAATGGATCTTGCCGTGGTCGGCGTCGCGGAAGTCCTCGAGGTTGATCGTGCCCCCGCGCGAGGACTCCCGCCGGACGCCGGACGTGTGCATGTTCTCGCCCTTGTGGCAGGCGATGCACCGCAGACGCTTGATGGCGTCCGCCGCGTCGGCGGCCGCCGGCGAGGCCGGGAGGCCGGCGCCGAGGACGGCGCTCCCCACCGCGATCAGGAGCCCGATCAGGGGCGGCAGGACGCGAACGCCCTTGCCATGGTCTGAGCCTCGTGTGCGCTCCGGCGGACGCATTTCGATCCCCGATCTAATTCCCAACAGGAAACTCGCACGATCAGTCGCGCCTTCCTAGAGGCAATCGGCAGGCCCAAGTCAATTCCCAATAGGAAACTGGGTCGATCGAACCCGTCGTCGGGACGGCTCCGGCGAAATCGACGCGAGCAGGCGGCGCATGACGCCGGCCCCGTGGTGGCGTCAGGCCGGCGCGGATCGCCCCGCCTTTACCCGATGCTAAGCACAGTCCGCCACGATGCGGCCCACGATGGGCCGCGCTCTGCCTCTAACGATCAGGTCCATCCGGCGTGGCCGATGCCATCGCCTGTCACCGGCCGAGACGTGGACCTTTGTGCGTGCGTATTCGTCCTCCCGCTGCTGGCTCACGCGTGCGCGTCTTGGCGTCGATCGGGTTCCTCGCCGCCCTTGGCGCCTGCTCGTCGGGCGGACCCGATCCGAAATGGGGCGTCAGCTCCAGCCCGCGCGTCTACGGCGACAGCCATCGCATCCCGAAGGGCGGCGGCACCTACAAGCTTGGCAAGCCGTATGTCATTGGCGGACGCTGGTATGTGCCGCGCGAGCAGCCGGGCTATGACGCGGCCGGCATCGCGTCGTGGTACGGCGACGACTTTCACGGCCGCAAAACCGCCAATGGCGAGATCTACGACATGAGGCGCCTGTCGGCCGCGCACCCGACGCTCCCGCTTCCGACCTACGTCTACGTTACGAACCTCGACACCGGCCGCACGATCCTCGTGCGCGTCAACGACCGCGGTCCATATGCCGGCAACCGGGTCATCGATCTGTCGCGCGCGTCGGCGGACGCGCTTGCCATCCGCGGCAAGGGACTCGGACGGGTCCGCGTGCGCTATGCGGGGCGCGCGCCGATGAACGGCGACGATACGCGCGAGCGGCGCTTCCTGGCGGCGCAACCCTGGCATGGCGGCAGCGGGCGCCTGGCCGCGATCCCGCCGTACAATCGGGCGTCGCCGGCGACGGACGGCGCGGACTGGTCGGTGATGCGCCACCGGAGCGGATTGCGGTCGGGTCTCGGCGCCGGGGATCGTTGATCCGGTGCGCCGGAGGCCGGGCCGCTCTCCACACTCAGGGCTCTCCACACCTTGACAGCCGAACGGGTTGACCCCCGCTGCCGGCGCACCCATAAAGCTCTTGATGCTCGTTCGCGTCCGAGACCCCATCGTGCACCGGATTTCTTGATCGGAGCGGCCGCGTGCCACCCCTGACGACACGGTCCTTCATCCGGCTCCTCGGCGTTGCGCTCCTTTCGATCGCCGCCGGTTTGGCGCAGGCGGCGCCGGCTCTGGCGCAGGCCTCGGGCGAGTTCGTGACGCGTGCCAAGCGCGCCATCCTGATGGATGCCGACAGCGGCGCCATACTCTTCCAGCTCAACGCCGACGAGCTTGCCCCACCCGCCAGCATGAGCAAGCTCATGACGCTCGAGGTTCTCTTCCGCGCCATGCAGCAGGGCCGCGTGAAGCCGACCGACGAGTTCCTGGTGAGCGAGCACGCCTGGCGCACGGGCGGCGCGCCCTCGGGCACCTCGGCGATGTTCGTGCCGATCAACACCCGGGCGCGCGTCGATGAGCTGATCCAGGGCATCATCGTGCAATCGGGCAACGACGCCTCGATTGCCGTCGCCGAGGCGCTCGGTGGCACCGAGCAGGGCTTCGCCAGGCTGATGGAGGAGGAGGCCCGGCGCCTCGGGCTGATGCGCTCCACGTTCCGCAACGCGACGGGCCTTCACGACCCCGAGCACCTGATGACCGCGCGCGAGCTCGCCCTTCTCGCCCGTCACATCATCCGGGAGTATCCCGAGCACTACAAGATTTTCGCCCAGCGCGAGTTCGCCTACCGCAAGCACAAGTTCTACAATCGCAACCCACTGCTCGGCGATACGGCCCTCGGGGTCGATGGCCTGAAGACGGGTCACACCAAGGAGGCCGGCTACGGCATCGTCGCATCGGCGGTGAGCGACGGGCGGCGGCTCATCGCCGTCGTCATGGGCCTCGCCGACGAGAAGGAGCGGCGCGAGGAGGCCCGCCGGATCCTCGAGTGGGGCCAGCGCAGCTTCGCCAAGTTCACGCTCTTCGATGCGGATGAGGAGATCGGCTACGCGCGGGTGTGGGGCGGCACGCGCTTCTATGTGCCGGTGACGGGCAAGAGCGGTCCGTTGAACGTCGTCCTGCCGCGTTTTCCCGCCAACCAGCGGCTGAGGGCCGAGCTCGTCTACAACGGGCCGCTGAAGCCGCCGGTGCGCAAGGGCGACGAGGTCGCCCGTCTCAGGGTGACGAGCTCGTCCAACGCCACCACCGAGGTGCCGCTCGTGGCCATGGAGGATGTGGAGCCGGCCAGCGTCTGGCGGCGGGGGCTCGACAGTCTGGTTTTTCTGGCGCTGCGCTGGGCCAATCTCTAAGAAAGCCTTCCGGGTTCGTCCTGACGAGGCATTCCGAGCGGGCGGGACCCGAGGCGGCCGGTGTGGACCGCCCGCGACGAGGACTTATGACGGCTGGCAGGTTCATCACCTTTGAAGGTGGCGAGGGGTCGGGCAAGTCGACCCAGGCGCGGCTCCTTGCGGACCGTTTGAGCGCGGCCGGCCATGCCGTCACGGTCACACGCGAGCCCGGCGGCTCGCCGTTCGCCGAGCGCCTGCGCCGCCTCATCCTCGATCCGACTCTGGAAAAGCATTGCCCGCTGTCGGAGGCGCTTCTTTTCGCGGCCGCCCGCGCCGACCATCTGGAGACGCTCGTGCGCCCGGCGCTTGCGGCCGGCCAGTTTGTCGTCTGCGACCGCTTCTCGGATTCGACCCGCGTCTACCAGGGCTATGCCGGCCGGGTCGAGCCGCGGCTGCTGGAGGCGCTGGAGCTGATCGTCGTCGGCCACACGAAGCCGGACCTGACGATCGTCATCGACATCCCGGCCGAAGTGGGCCTCGCCCGCGCGGCCCTGCGTCTGGAGACGGCGGCCGCGCCGCCGGCGTCGGGAGAGCGCTCGGCCAAGCAGCCGCGCAGCCTGCTCGCCGACCGGTTCGAGGGACGCGACCTCGACTTTCACAAGGATCTGCGCGCGGGCTTCCTCGAGCTTGCGGAGCTCGAGCCGCAGCGCTGCGTCGTCATCGACGGCCAGAGGTCGCCGGACGACGTCGCGCGCGACGTGTGGGCGGCCGTCCGCTCGCGTCTTCTCGAGGCGGCGGGCTGAGCCATGGCCCGCGCACCCGCCCTTGCCGAGACGGAGGCCTTGCCCGAGCCCGATCGGCTGGACGGGTTTCCCCCACCGCGTTTGACCGAGCGCCTGTTCGGCCAGGAGAGCGCCGAAGCCGGGTTCCTGCAGGCCGGTGCGTCCGGACGTCTGCACCACGGCTGGATCGTGACCGGCCCCAACGGCATCGGCAAGGCGACGCTCGCCTACCGCATCGCGCGCTACCTGCTCGCCCCTGCCAGCGATCGCGACCTGTTGAGTGCCGGCCTCGATATCGATCCCGCATCGAGCACCGCGCGCCTGGTGGCCGGCCTTGCCCATCCCGAGCTGCTGGTGATCCGCCGGCCGTACGACTTCAAGAGCAAGAAGCTGAAGTCGGAGATCACGGTCGACGAGGTGCGGCGGCTCAAGGGCTTCCTCGGCATGAGCGCGGGCGAAGGCTTTCGGATCGTCATTGTCGATCCCGTCGACGACCTCAATGCGAATGCGGCGAATGCGCTTCTGAAATCCCTGGAGGAGCCGCCGCAGCGGACGGTCTTCCTGCTGATCTCGTCGGCGCCCGAGCGTCTGCTGCCGACGATCCGCTCGCGATGCCGGCTGCTTGCCTGCGCGCGGCTGGGCGAGGCGGACCTGCGCCGGGCCGTTGTCCAGGCGCTCAACGCCGCCGACGATGCCGCTCCGTCCGCGACCCTGCCCACCGGCGCCGAATGGGAGACGCTCGCGCGCCTCGCCGAGGGCAGCGTGCGCCGGTTCCTGATGTTGCAGACGGCCAAGGGACTCGATCTCGACCGCAGGATCACGACCCTGCTCGGCGGCCTGCCGCGGCTCGACCTCGCGGCGGTCCACGCCCTTGGCGACGAGCTTGCCTCGCTGGCGGCCCAGGCGCGATACGAGCTGTTCTTCGACCTCCTTCTCGGCCATCTCGCGCGTCTCGTCCGCGCCGCGGCGACGGGCGAGGGAACGCCTGAGGAGGCCCGGCTCGCACAGCGGCTCGTCCCGGAGGAGCGGCTTGCGGCCTGGGCGCAACTGTGGGAAACCACGGTCGCCGAGAAGGCCGAAGCTGAGATCTACAACCTGGATCGCAAATCCCTGATCCTTCTGACGTTCCAGCGGATCGTGCAGGCCTCCCGCGGCGCGGCGCCGGCCTGAGACCGATCGGGTCTTCTTCGTTTCACCCGCTGCCAGACGCGCGAGGCCATGAGCACACGCTTCTACATCACCACGGCCATCTCCTATCCCAATGGCGTGCCCCACATCGGTCACGCCTACGAGGCGATCGCGACCGATGCGATCGCGCGCTTCGAGCGCCTCGACGGCAAGGACGTGTTCTTCCTCACGGGCACCGACGAGCATGGCCTCAAGATGAAGCAGACGGCGGTGAAGGAGGGGATCCCTCCGCGGGCGCTCGCCGACCGCAACACCGCCCGCTTCGTCGAGATGGCCGAGGTCCTCGGGCTCTCCAACGACGATTTCATCCGTACGACCGAGCCGCGCCACTACGAGGCCTGCGCCGAGCTGTGGCGGCGCATGGAGCAGGCGGGCGACATCTTCAAGAAGAACTACGGCGGCTGGTACTCGGTCCGCGACGAGCTCTACTACAAGGAGAGCGAGACCGAGGTGCGCGAGGGCGTGCGCGTCTCGATCGCCACGGGGACGCCGGTGGAATGGGCCGAGGAGGAGACGTATTTCTTCCGCCTCTCCGCCTACCAAGACCGGCTTCTCGCGCACTACGAGGCAAACCCGGATTTCATTCTGCCGCCGGAGCGGCGCAACGAGGTCGTGAGCTTCGTCCGGATGGGGCTCGAGGACCTTTCCATCTCACGCTCGACGCTCGACTGGGGCATTCCCGTCCCGGGCGCGCCGGGGCACGTCATGTACGTATGGGTCGATGCCCTCAACAACTACGTGACGGCGACGGGGCTCTTGAACGCCGGCGACAGCCCGCGCAAGGCCTTCTGGCCGGCCGACGTGCACGTCATCGGAAAGGACATTGTCCGCTTCCACGCCGTCTACTGGCCGGCGTTCCTAATGAGCGCAGGGCTGGCGCTGCCCAGGCGCGTCTTCAGCCACGGCTTCGTGCTCAACAAGGGCGAGAAGATGTCGAAGTCGGTCGGCAACGTCGTCGATCCGTTCGACCTCGTGAAGGCCTATGGGCGCGAGCCGGTGCGCTACTTCTTCCTGCGCGAGGTGATGTTCGGCCAGGACGGCAACTACTCGCCGGAAGCCATCGCCAACCGCATCAACGCCGACCTCGCCAACAATCTCGGCAATCTCGCCCAGCGCTCGCTGTCGATGATCTACAAGAACTGCAACGGCGCGATCCCCCAGCCGGGCGAGCTCAGCGAGGCCGACCGCGCCATTCTGGGTGCGGCCGACGGGCTCTATGCCACCGTACGCGCCGAGATGGACCGGCAGGCCGTGACGCGATACCTCGACGCGGTCTGGAGCGTCATCTCGGATGCGAACCAATATTTCGCAGCCGAGGAGCCGTGGGCGAAGAAGAAGACCGATCCGAAGCGCATGGCGACGATCCTCTATGTGACGGCCGAGGTCGTGCGCCAGTTCGCGCTGCTCGCCCAGCCCGTGCTGCCCGAGGCCGGGGCCAGGCTGCTCGACCTTCTGGCCCAGCCGGCCGACAAGCGCTCGTTCGGAGCGCTCGGTGCGGCCGGCCGCCTCGTGCCCGGCACGCCGATCCCCGAGCCGCAGGGCGTCTTCCCGCGCTACGTCGATCCCGAGGCGAAGGGCTGACGCCGTGCTGCTCGTCGATCACCACTGCCACATCGACCGGCCCGAGTTCGCGCGCGATCTCGATGGCGTCGTCGCCCGCGCCCGCGCGGCCGGCGTCGGCCTCATGGTCAATATCTCGACTCGGGTCGCCAAGTTCGATCACCTCGTCTCGGTCGTGGAGCGCTTCGCGGAGGTCTACGGCACGGTCGGCACGCATCCTCATCACGCGCACGAGGAGCTTGACGTCTCGGCCGAGGACCTGGCGCGGCTCGCCGGGCACCCGAAGATCGTCGGCATCGGCGAGGCCGGCCTCGACTATTTCTACAAGCACTCCACGCCCGAGGCCCAGGCGCAGGGCTTCCGCACCCACATCGCGGCCGCCCGCCTGACCGGCCTGCCGCTCGAGATCCACACCCGCGACGCGGATGCCGACACGATCGCAATCCTGGAGGACGAGCACGCCAAGGGGCCGTTCCCGGCTGTCCTGCACTGCTTCACGGGCGGGCGCGAGCTCGCCCGGCGCGCCGTCGACCTCGGGCTCTACGTGTCGTTCTCGGGCGTCGTGAGCTTCAAGAAGAACGACGAGCTGCGCGCGATCGCCAATGCCGTGCCGCTCGAGCGCGTGCTCGTCGAGACCGATGCGCCCTACCTCGCGCCCGAGCCCTTCCGCGGCAAGCAGAACGAGCCCGCCTACGTAGTCCATACGGCGCGCGTGCTCGCCAACGCGCGCGGCCTCACGCTCGATGCGTTCGCGGCGGCGACCACGGAGAACTTCTTCCGGCTCTACCGCAAGGTGCCGCGGCCCGGAGCGGCCGCATGAGCCTGCGCCTCACGATTTTGGGCTGCGGCTCGTCGGGCGGCGTGCCGAGGCTTGGTCCCATCTGGGGCGCCTGCGATCCGGCCGATCCCAGGAACCGGCGGCGGCGCTGCTCGGTGCTCGTCGAGAAGATCGTGCCCGGCGGTTTCACAAACGTGCTCGTCGATACCTCGCCCGACCTGCGCGAGCAGCTTCTCGATGCGCGCTGCGCGCATCTCGACGGCGTGCTCTTCACCCACGACCATGCCGACCATACGCACGGCATCGACGACCTGCGCATGGTGGCCTATGCGATGAAGGCGCGCGTGACCTGCCATTGCGACGTCGCGACCCGTGCCAGCCTTGTCTCCCGCTTCGCCTACTGTTTCGAGCAGCAGCCGGGCTCGGCCTATCAGCCGATCCTGAAGGCGGCCGACATTCCCCAGGACGGCCTGATCCGCATCGCCGGCGTCAACACGAGCCTCGACGTTCAGGCCATTCCGCAGAGGCACGGCGACATCGCCTCGCTGGGCTTCCGCTTCGGCTCGATCGCCTATTCGCCGGACATCTCGGATCTGCCGGAAACGTCCCTGCCGCTGCTCGAGGGCCTCGACGTGTGGATCGTCGATGCGCTGCGCTACACGCCGCATCCGAGCCATTTCTCGGTCCGCCAGGCGCTGGGCTGGATCGCGCGCGTGGGCCCCAAGCGCGCGATCCTTACCCACATGACGAGCGATCTCGACTATGCGCGGCTGGCCGCCGAGCTGCCGCCGGGCGTCGAGCCGGCCTACGACGGCATGGTGATCGAGGTGGCGTGACCGGCGGGCTCGCGGCTGCGCCGTCTCAGGTCGCCGACCGGGCCGCGTCGCGGGCCTCGCGCCAGTCCCGGAAGCGGATGATCTCGCCGTTGATCGTGCTCTGCGGACGGGCGAGCTCCACGAACAGCGGCGCAACCTCCTCCGGGGCGGGGATCGTCATCGGATCCTCGCCGGGGAAGGCCTTCGCCCGCATGGCGGTGCGCGTCGCGCCGGGGTTGACGATCGCAACCCGCACGGGCGTGTTCTGGCATTCGGCCGCATACATCTTGCCGAGCGACTCGAGGCCCGCCTTGGACACCGCGTAGGGACCCCAGTAGGCGTGGCGCCCGTCGGCGGCTCCCGACGAGACGAGGATCACGCGGCCCGCGTCCGAGCGCTTCAACAAGGGGTCGAGCGTGCGCAGCAGGCGCCAGTTGGCCGTGAGGTTGACGTCGATGACATGCTGCCAGGCGTCCGCCGTGACATGCGGGATGGGCGACAGCGGCCCCAGCATGGCCGCATTGCCGACGAACACGTCGAGCTTGCCCCAGCGCTCGTAGATCGTCGGGCCGAGGCCGTCGATGGTCTCGCCTTTGCGCAGATCGAGCGTCAAGAGCGTCGCCGGCTCGCCGAACTTCTGGATCTCGTCGTCGAGCTCCTCCAGCGCCCCGGTCGTGCGCCCGACCGCGATGACGTGCGCGCCGGCCCTTGCGAAGGCAAGCGCTACGGCGCGCCCGAGGCCGCGCGTGGCGCCGGTCACGAGGGCAAGGCGCCCTTGCAGGGGGAGCGGTTCAGAGGTCACAGGATCGGTTGCCCCGGATTAGGCCGCCCGCGGACCGGCGAGGGCGCGCATGTCGTCAGACCACCTCGGCGAGCAGGGAGAGCTGGCGGAACCCCGACCCGTTCTGGTCGATGAGCTCGGTCGGGTACTCTCCGGTGAAGCAGTGGTCGGTGAACTGGGGCGCGCGCGGATCGCGGGCGTCGTAGCCGACCGCGCGGTAGATGCCGTCGACGGACAGGAAGGCGAGGCTGTCCGCCCCCATGAACTGGCGCATCCCCTCCACATCGAGGTTGGCGGCGAGCAGGTCCTTTTTGCGCGGCGTATCGATGCCGTAGTAATCGGGATGCGTGATCGGCGGCGAGGAGATGCGCATGTGGACCTCGCGCGCGCCGGCCTCGTACATGAGCTGCACGATCTTCTTCGACGTGGTGCCGCGCACGACGCTGTCGTCGATGAGCACGATCTTCTTGCCGCGGATGACGCCGGCGTTGGCGGAGTGCTTGAGCTTCACGCCGAGCGCGCGGATGCGCTGCTCGGGCTCGATGAAGGTGCGGCCCACGTAGTGGTTGCGGATGATGCCGAGCTCGAAGGGGATGCCCGACTGCTGCGCGAAGCCGATGGCCGCCGGCACGCCCGAGTCCGGGATCGGCACGATGACCTCGGCATCGGGCGTCGATTCGATGGCGAGCTGGACGCCCATCTGCTTGCGGATGTCGTAGACGGAGCGGCCGCCGATGACGCTGTCGGGGCGGGCGAAGTAGATGTACTCGAAGATGCAGGGGCGCGCCGGGCGGCGCGGGAACGGCCGGTGGCTCTCGATGCCGTCCGCCGTCACGACGATGACCTCGCCGTTCTCCACCTCGCGCACGAACTCCGCTCCGACCATGTCGAGGGCGCACGTCTCGGAGGCGAGCACGGTCGCCCCGGCGAGGCGGCCGATGACGAGCGGGCGGATGCCGACCGGATCGCGCGCGGCGATCATCATGTCGTTCGTAAGCGCGACGAGCGCATAGGCGCCCTCGATCTGCCGGATCGCCTCGATGAAGCGGTCGACGATGCGCCGCTTCTTGGAGCGCGACAGCAGGTGGAGGATGACCTCGGTGTCGGAGGTGGAGGGGAAGATGGCGCCCGAGGAGATGAGCTCGCGGCGCAGCGTCAGGGCGTTGGTGAGGTTGCCGTTGTGGCCGACGGCGAAGCCGCCGGTGTCGATGTCGGCATAGAGCGGCTGCACGTTCTTCAGCGCCGGCTCGCCGGTGGTCGAATAGCGGTTGTGGCCGATGGCCATGTGGCCCTTGAGGCGGCCGATGACGCCGGCCTCGTTGAAGTTGTCGCCGACGAGGCCTAGCCGGCGCTCGGAATGGAACTGCTGGCCGTCGTAGGTAACGATGCCGGCCGCCTCCTGGCCGCGGTGCTGGAGGGCGTGCAGGCCGAGCGCGGTGAGCGCGGCCGCATCCGGATGGCCGAAGACGCCGAACACGCCGCACTCCTCGCGCAGGCGGTCGTCGCCGTACCTGGAATAGCCGAAATCGCCGAGCGTCACGTCGGTCTCGTCGTCCTGCGCCATGGTTGCCTCCCGCTCGAGCATCCGCTGCGCTTGCCGGCCGGCGGCAGCCCTCCGGCCCCGGTCGGCCCCGTCTTTAGCACCACTTCGGGGTCCGGCGCCATGGCCGGACGGAGACCGCGACGCGGCCGTGGTGCCGCACGGGCGCCGGCCAGACCGTCGCGCTGCCCGTCAGCCGGGCGGCGGCTCGGCCGGTGGGCTCGCCGGCGCCGGATTGGTCAGGCTGGAAGGCATGTGCGTTTCCAGCATCGAGCGGATCGTGTCGCCGGTCCCCTTCAGGTAGGGCTGCGAGCGGGCGTCCCGCACCCAGGGCTGCTGGTTGGCCGGGTCCGGAATGAACGATTCGTAGAACATGTAGGGGATGACGACGAGGATGAACCCGCGCACGACGCCGAACAGGAAGCCCAGCAGCCGGTCGATCATGCCGACGGAGCTGTCGAGGATGACGTCGGAAATCCGCGACGTGATCAAATGCACGATGATGAGCACGATGAGAAAGATGAAGGCGCCGATGGCGATCTGGGCGATGGCCACCTGCGTTCCCATCTGGGCCGCCATGTCCTCGGCGAACTTGCGGTAGTTGAGGATGAAAAAGAGGACGGCGAGCGCTGCCACCGCCCACGACACGATCGAGAGCAGCTCGCGGGTGAGCCCGCGGTACATCGCCAGGAGACCCGAGATGAGCGCGACCGCGATGAGGGCGGCGTCCAGGTAGGTCAGCGATCCGATCATGTCAGGCCGTCTCCGTCGAGCCAATGATCGCGCCGCAGCAGGACGCGATTTTCCGGCTCATTTTCGCGGTTCAGTCGCACGGACGCAACGGGTCCGCAAGGTCTTTGAGATGGGTGAGCCTTGTGAGTGACAGGTTCGCCGCGTCCGTTCCGGTCTCGCCTGCGGCCGGGATCACGGCTTCGGTGAACCCGAGCTTGTTGGCCTCCTTCAGGCGCGCCGCCGTGTGGGCGCTGGCGCGCACGGCGCCGGACAGCGAGATCTCGCCGAACGAGACCCGCTGCGGCGGCAGGGCCACACCGGAGAACGACGACAGCAGGGCGGAGGCGACGGCGAGGTCGGCGGCGGGCTCGGTGATCTTGAGGCCGCCGGCGACGTTCAGGTAGACGTCGTGCTCGGCGAGCGAGATCCCGCAGCGCGCCTCGAGAACGGCGAGGATCATCGACAGGCGGTTGGAATCCCAGCCCACGACCGCGCGTCGGGGAGTGCCGAGGGCGGAGGGCGCGACGAGCGCCTGGATTTCGACCAGGATCGGCCGCGTGCCCTCGATTCCGGCAAAGACGGCGGCGCCGGGGACCGAGGCCTCGCGGTCGCCGAGGAACAGCTCAGACGGGTTGGCGACCTCGCGCAGGCCCTGCTGCACCATCTCGAAGACGCCGATCTCGTCGGTGGCCCCGAACCGGTTCTTGGTCGCCCGCAGGATGCGGAAGGGGTGGCCGCGGTCGCCCTCGAAGGAGAGAACGCAATCGACCATATGCTCGACGACCTTCGGCCCGGCGATCTGGCCGTCCTTGGTCACGTGGCCGACGAGCAGCAGGGCGGCGCCTTCCGTCTTGGCGTAGCGGATGAGCGACTGGGTGGCCGCGCGGACCTGGCTGACGGTGCCCGGCGCGGCGTCGAGCTCATCCGACCAGAGCGTCTGGATGGAATCGATCACGACAAGATCGGGCCTCGGTCCGGCCGACAGCGTGGCGAGGATATTGGCGAGGTTCGTCTCGGCCGCGAGCGCCACCGGCGCGGAGGCGAGACCCAGGCGCTCGGCGCGCAGGCGCACCTGGGCGGCCGCCTCCTCGCCCGAGAGATAGACGGCACTGCGGGCTGCGTTGGCGACCGAGGCACAGACCTGGAGCAGGAGGGTCGATTTGCCGATGCCCGGCTCGCCGCCGATGAGGAGGGCCGAGCCCGGCACGATGCCGCCGCCCGTCACGCGGTCGAGCTCCGCCATGCCGGTGGAGAAGCGCGGCGCCTCATCCGCCCCGCCCGCGAGCGTGCCGAGCCGCGCGGGCCGGCCCTTCGACAGGCGCGACAGGCCGGATCCCGGCGGGGGGCCCGCGTCCGTCTCCTCCGCGAGCGTGTTCCATTCGCCGCACGCGCCGCACTTGCCCGCCCAGCGCGGCGAGGTGGCTCCGCACGCCTGGCAGACGTAAAGAGCGCGAACCGCCTTGGCCATCAAGCGGGCCCTCCCACGTAGACGCGGTCGAAGCGGCGGCCGAGGCGGGTCAGCACCTCATATCCGATCGTGCGGGACTGCCCGCCCACGGCCTCGAGCGGCAGCGCGGCGCCGATGAGCTCGGCGACGTCGCCGCGCTCGACCGGACGCGGGGCGTCGGTGACGTCGACCGTGATGAGGTCCATCGACACGCGGCCCGCAATTGGCAGCCGCGCGCCGTGCAGCACGACGAAACCGCCCGGCGTGTCCGTGGTGGCGCTCGCGGTGCGCGCGGTGCCGTCGGCATAGCCGGCCGCGAGCGTGGCAATGCGGCTTGGACGCGTCGCGCGCCACGACCCGGAGTAGCCGACCGCGCCGCCCGCCGGCACGTCGCGCACCTGCAGCACGCGCGCGAACACGGCGACGACGGGAGAGACCGGCGTGCGCGCGCCGCGTACCGCCTGGCCGCCGTAGAGCGCATAGCCGGGACGCACCAGGTCGAAGTGATAGGCCGGCCCGAGCATCAGTCCGTCGGAGGCGGCAAGCGACGCGTCGGCCGACGGCAGTCGGGCGCGCAGCCGCTCGAAGGCCCGGTGCTGGGCTGCGTTCTGCGGGTCGGTAGGATCGTCGGCGGAGGCGAGGTGGCTCATCACGAGCACGACGTCGAGCGGCGCCAGGAGATCGGGCCGCGCCACGAGGGCGTCGACCTCGGCGGCCGGCATGCCGAGCCGATTGAGCCCGCTGTCGACGTGCAGCGCGGTCGCGAGCCGCGCGCCGATGCGGCGGGCGTGCTCGGCCCATTCCGCCACCTCGGCGAGGCTTGCCAGACACGGGATCGCGCCGGCGGCGAGAATCTCGGCTGCGGCTCCGGGAAACAGTCCGTCGAGAACGAAGATGCGGGCGCCGGCGTCGAGCGCGCGAGCCTCGTGCGCCTCGCGCGGCGTTGCGACGAAGAAGGAGCGGCATCCGGCGGCCGCGAGCGCCGGCAGCACGCGGCCGATCCCCAGGCCATAGGCGTCGGCTTTGACGACCGCGCCGCACGCGGCGGGCCGCACGTGCGCCGCAAGGGCCCGCCAGTTGTCTGCCAGCACGTCGAGATCGATGCGGATCAGCCCCGTCTCGGCGCGGCCGAGCGGCAGCGGCGCCAAGCGTACTTCCGGGCGGAGCGGGGCCTTCGGTGTCGTCATCTCCCGCTCTTTCGCATACCCGGCCGCTGCGCGCGAGGCCGCCGGCGCCACAGCAGGCTGTTCCCCCGACCTCCGCATGGCGGCTATTCGTAGCGCTCGGGGAGATAGGCGTCGCGGGCGAGATTGCCGAAGCGCGTGAACTGGCTCTCGAAGGAGAGCGGAACCGTGCCGACCGGGCCATGGCGCTGCTTGCCGATGATGACCTCGGCCTTGCCCGAGACCTGCATCATCTTCTGCTGCCATTCCTGGAACTTGGGATCGCTCTCGGCTGGCTTCAGGCGCTCGACGTAGTACTCCTCGCGGAACACGAACATGACGACGTCGGCGTCCTGCTCGATCGAGCCCGATTCGCGCAGGTCGGAGAGCTGCGGGCGCTTGTCCTCGCGCTGCTCCACGGCGCGCGAGAGCTGCGACAGGGCGATGATCGGGACCTGCAACTCTTTCGCCAGTGCCTTGAGGCCGGTCGTGATCTCGGTGATCTCCTGGACGCGGCCCGCGTTCGCCGAGCGGGCGGACCCGGCAAGGAGCTGCAGGTAGTCGACGATCAGGAGGCCCAGCCCGCGCTGGCGCTTCAGCTTGCGCGCCCGGGCGGCGAGCTGGGCCACCGTGATGCCGCCGGTCTGGTCGATGTAGAGAGGGACCCGGCTCATCTCCTGGGAGACGACGACGAGCTTGTTGAACTCCTCCTGGGTGATCATGCCGCGCCGGATCCGCTCCGAGGCGATCTCCGACTGCTCGGAGAGGATGCGGGTGGCGAGCTGCTCGGCCGACATCTCGAGCGAGAAGAAGCCGACGATGGCGCCGTTGACGGCCTTCTCCTCGCCGTTGGGCTGGGTCTCGGAGCGGAAGGCCCGGGCGACGCTATAGGCGATGTTCGTGACGAGCGCGGTCTTGCCCATCGAGGGGCGGCCGGCGAGGATGATGAGGTCGGAGGACTGCAGGCCGCCGAGCTTGGCGTCGAGGTCGGTGAGGCCCGTCGAGATGCCCGACAGATGCCCGTCGCGCTCATAGGCGCTGTTGGCCATCTCGATGGCGTGGGTGAGCGCCGTGCCGAAGGAGAGGAACCCCTGCCCGTACTTACCCCGCTCCGCGAGGGCGTATAGCTTGGATTCGACATCGGCGATCTGCTCGTCCGGCGGGTGATCGACCGGGCTGTCGAAGGCCGTGTTGACGAGATCCTCGCCGATGACGATGAGGTTGCGGCGGATGGCGAGATCGTAGACCGTCTGGCCGTAGTCGTGCGCGTTGATGATCGTCGTCGCGCTGGCGGCGAGCCGGCCGAGGTACTGCGGCACGGTGAGGTTGGCTGCGATCGGCTCGGCGTGCTCGAAGAAGGTCTTGAGCGTGACGGGGGTGGCCTGCTTGCCGGCCTGGATGAGCTTCGTCGCCGTCTCGTAGATCTCGGCATGCAGCGGATCGTAGAAATGGACGGGCTCGAGGAAGTCGGTGACGCGGTCGAGCGCCTCGTTGTTGACCAGGATCGCACCGAGAAGGGCCTGCTCGGCCTCGATGTTGTGCGGAACCTGGCGGAAGGTCACAGGCTCGCGGGCGTCGGCCACGGCGCGCAGCTTGTCGGTCGGGAGGAGAGCGGGATCAGGCATGCCTCCGTGCTAGCCCGAGTCCGCCCCCGCGCGGCAGATCCGAATCATCGCCGCCGGTCCGGTCAAGCAAACCCTATCCCAGCTATCCACAGCGGGTCCGCGGCCGGTCAGGCGACTCAGGGGTCCGACAGCAGCGCGCCGAGATCGAGCGGCCCCGTCGTCATGGCCAAGGTGCCATCGGCCGTGCGTGGCCAGTCGGCCTCCGCACGGTCCCGATAGAGCTCGATGCTGTTGCCGTCGGGGTCGCGCAGGTAGATCGCCTCGCTGACGCCGTGATCGCTTGCGCCCTCGAGCGCGATACCGGCCTTGAGCACGCGGCGGACGGCCTCGGCGAGATCGGCGCGGGTCGGATAGAGGATCGCGACATGGTAGAGCCCGGTGGTGCCGCGCGGGGGCGGCGAGCCGCCCCGGCTCTCCCAGGTGTTGAGGCCGATGTGATGGTGATAGCCCCCGGCCGACACGAAGGCCGCGTCGGGTCCATAGCGCTGCGTCAGCTCGAAGCCCAGGACGCCGCAATAGAAGGCGAGCGCGCGCTCGATATCGCCGACCTTGAGGTGGACGTGGCCGATGCGCGTGCCGGGCGGGGCGGTTCCGGAGGTCGTCTTGGCGCTGGTCATCACCGGTTCGTGTCCTTCGGCACTAAGGCGCATGGTTCGCACGACGGCCAAGCATGCAACGCATCGCCGTCTCCTCCGATACGGAAGCCGGTTGCCGAAGCTTCGTCAACTCGGCCCCCTGGTTGCGAAGGTGGGCCGGGCCGGGTGATCCGGCCCGGCAGTGTCGTTCAACCGCTGTACGTGGCTTCCACGGTCCATGAACCCGTGGGCTCGCTGTGGAGCTGCCAGAACCGGTCGGCGACCGCCTGCGCATCCGCCGAGCCGGGATCGACAAAGGCCGCCACCGTCACGGTCGCGACGTGAATGCCCTTTTCCTTGAAGCTCTCGAAGAGACCGTGCGCGAGCGCGCGGATACCGGCCTTGCCGATGCTGAGCGAAAGGTAGTCGGGGCTCGGCTGGAGCGCAAAGCCGCCACCTGTCAGGAGGACAGACCCCATGCCGCGTGCGATCATGCTCGGCGCCACGGCCTGCGCGGCGGCCTGCGCGCCGCCGATGTTGACGGCGAGGTCGCCATTGAAGCTGCCGGCCGGCTGCTCCGCGAGCGACGCCTTGCGCATGGACGCGGCGTTGTAATGCAGCACGTCGATGGCGCCGAACTGCCGTTCGACGTCCGCCACCAGGGCGGCGACGTTCGACGGATCACCCGTATCCACGGTCCGCACTTCGGCCGTGTAGCCCTTGGCCTTGAGCTGATCGGCGAGCTCCTGGGTCCTGTCCGCGTTGCGGGCGCTCAGAATGACCCGGAAGCCCTCTTTGGCGAAACGCTCCGCGGTGGCCAGGCCCATGCCGGGGCCGGTGCCGATGCTGAGAAAGGTCTTCATGACGGTTTGCTCCTCGACGTTGCGATGAGCCTGAGGTAAGCAAAAAAGAGAAGTCAGATAATCTGGTCATTGTGCATTATATTCGTGCAAAACATGCAGGAATTATTCGAGCGAGGCGGGCTAGAGCAGTTGGCGGCGTTCGTCGCCGTCGTCGAGACGGGGAGCTTCACACAGGCCGCCAAGAGACTCGGCCGGGATGCATCCATCGTTTCGCGGCGGGTGAGCCAGCTCGAGCAGCAGCTCGGCGTACGGCTGCTGTCACGCACGACGCGGCGCGTGGCGCTGACCGAGGTCGGCGCGCTCTATCATCGTCGCGTTCAGGGCATCCTGGAGGAACTCGCCAACGCCAGCCTCCAAGCGAGCGATGTGGCCGCCACCCCGCAGGGGTTGCTCAGGATCTCCCTACCGGTGACGTTCGGGCGACAGTGGATCGCGCCCTGGCTTCCGGCGTTTCTGGCGCGTCATCCGCAGATCCGGGTCGATGCGCGCTTCTCCGACCGCGTGGTCGATGTCGTCGCCGAGGGCTTCGATGTCGCGATCCGCGTCGGCATCCTCCGCGACAGCTCGCTGACGTCCCGCAGGCTTGCCTCCTTCCGAACCCTTCTCGTCGCCGCCCCGAGCTACCTTGCGGCCCATGGCAGGCCGCGCACGCCGGATGACCTCAAGACCCATGCCTGCATCGGCTTCACGGGCTATGCGAGCTGGCCGGACTGGTCGCTGTCCAAGGATCAGAAACGCAAGACCGTCCGCCCCGCCGGTCCCTTCGTTGCGGACAACTCGGAAGCCGTCCTCATGGCCGCGGTCGCGGGCGCGGGCATTACGTTCGCGGCCGACTGGCTCGCAGGTCCCGCGTTGCGCGAGGGCAAGCTCGTCGAGGTACTGCCCGGATGGGGCGGCAAGACGGAGGGGGGCGTCTACGCGATCCTGCCGCCGGGCCGTCTCATCCCGGCCAAGACACGCCTCTTCGTCGATGAGGTCGCACGCTCGATCAAGGCGGGGTGGGCCGGCCGGGCTGTGAGGTCGAGCTAGAAGGGCGGCGGCAAGGGGTCGGTCGCGGTGCTGATAGATACGCGAGGCGCGAAACGCTCAAGGATATCCGATTCTGCGCGCGCCGGGGGCTGGGATCGAGCCTCAGGCCGCTTCTGCGAGGCTGAGGACGGCGCTCTCGAACACGCGGCGCCCGTCGGTGCCGCCGAGTGCCGCCTCGTAGAGCCGTTCCGGGTGGGGCATCATGCCGAGGATGCGGCCCGTCGGGTCGGTGATGCCGGCGATGTTGCGCTGGGCGCCGTTGGGCGAGGCGGCCTCGCTCACCGTGCCGGCCTCGTCGCAGTAGCGGAACGCGACGCGGCCCTCGCCCTCCAGGCGGTCGAGCGTCGCGGCGTCGGCGAAATAGTTGCCTTCCGCATGCGCGATCGGAACCTTGATGACCTCGCCCTTGCGGTAGCAGCGGGTGAAGAACGTGTCGTCGCGTTCGACGCGAAGATGGACGTCGGCGCAAATGAACTTCAGCGAGCGGTTGCGCATCAGCACGCCGGGCAGCAGGCCCGCCTCGCACAGCACCTGGAAGCCGTTGCAGATTCCGAGCACGGGCGTGCCGGCCTTCGCCTTCGCGAACACGTCCTTCATGATCGGCGAGTGGGCGGCCATGGCCCCGCAGCGCAGGTAATCGCCGTAGGAGAAGCCGCCGGGCAGCACGATGAGGTCCGAGGCCGGTACGCTCGCGTCGCCGTGCCAGACCATTCTCGGAGCGAAGCCCGTGATGCGCTCGATGGCGACCTTCACGTCGCGGTCGCAGTTCGACCCCGGAAAGACGATGACGGAGGCTCTGATCATGGTCCGATCCTGCAGCTGCCCTCTTCGAGGCTCTCGATCTGTTTGCCGCTGAACGTGGTCGCGCGCAAGTCGAGCGAGCGGGTTTTCACAACCGCAAGGAGAAGGCGCTCGCCGTCCGCGAGTTCCCCGATGCCCTTGGGCGCCGGCGACCACAGCTCGATGTTGTCGTCGGCCGCCACCGTGAGCGGGCAGGCCTCCGCGCACGCCTTCCCCTCGCGTTGGCCGAGCGAGCCCGTGTGCGCGGCATCGACCGCGGCGATGCGCCAGGCGCCCGTCTGCGGCTTGGCCGCCGCGTCCTTGAGCACGAGCACGAGCCGCAGGTTGCCGTTGGTCGCGTTGGCGGCGTTCGGAGCGACGACGACCGACTTCGTGACGCAGACGAGCTCGATGGGCTTGGCCGACTCGAGCTTCAGCGCAACGGGGCCGGCGTCCGGGGCGGGCGCGGTCTCCGTCGTGGCCGTCCCGGCAGGCGGGCCGCCGGCGTGGACGGCGGAGGAGGCCGCGAAGAGAACCAACAGCGCTGCCGCATACCGTCTCATGTCAGGGCGGCAGGGTCAGGAACACGATCACCGCCGCAACCGCAACGGGCACAACTGCGAACAGCGTCGCTTTCGCCAGCATGAACCGGAGCGCCTGCCGCGCGTCGGTCTCGCCCCGAGGCGCCGGCTTCGGTTCCAGCCCGGTCACGGCACGAGATCGTAAGCGTAGTTCTCGATCACCGTATTGGCGAGCAGATCCTTGCACATCTGCTCGACAATGGCCTTCGCCCTGGCGGTGTCGGTCTCGCGAAGCTCGACCTCGATGAACTTGCCCTGGCGCACGTCGCCGACGCCGGTGATCCCGAGCCCGCGCACGGCGCCTTCGATGGCCTTGCCCTGCGGATCGAGCACGCCGTTCTTCAAGGTGATGCGGATGAGCGCTTTCATGAGGGTCTCCGGCAGCCGGCAACCGGCAACCGTTTCCAACCCGAACGACGTCGGTCGCCGTCGGCCGGTTGCCAGATGCGGAGGATCAGTTGGGTTTTCCCGTCGGATTGGAGGCGACGAGCACCGGTCCGGACCCCTTCGGGCGCGGGTTCTCGGTCAGCACGCCGAGCCGCCGGGCGACCTCCTGGTAGGCCTCCAGCACGCCGCCGAGGTCACGGCGGAAGCGGTCCTTGTCGAGCTTGTCGCCGGACGTGAGGTCCCACAAACGGCAGCAGTCGGGGCTGATCTCGTCGGCGAGCACGATGCGCATCTGCTCGTTGTCCCACAGGCGGCCGAACTCCACCTTGAAATCGACGAGGCGGATGCCGATGCCGAGGAACAGCCCGACGAGGAAGTCGTTGATGCGCAGCGCGAGCTGCATGATCTCGTCGATCTCCTGCGGCGTCGCCCAGCCGAAGGCCGTAATGTGCTCCTCCGACACCATGGGGTCGTTGAGGGCGTCGGCCTTGTAGTAGAACTCGATGATGGAGCGGGGAAGCTGCATGCCCTCTTCCAGGCCGAGCCGCGTGGCGAGCGAGCCGGCTGCCACGTTGCGCACCACGACCTCGAGCGGTACGATCTCCACCTCGCGGATCAACTGCTCGCGCATGTTGAGCCGCTTGATGAAGTGGGTCGGCACGCCGATCTCGCCGAGACGGGAGAAGATGTACTCGGAGATGCGGTTGTTGAGCACGCCCTTGCCTTCGATGAGGGCATGCTTCTTCGCGTTGAAAGCGGTCGCGTCGTCCTTGAAATGCTGGATCAGGGTGCCGGGCTCGGGACCCTCGTAGAGTACCTTCGCCTTGCCCTCGTAGATCCGCCGCCGCCTGTTCATCGATCCTGGTCCTTTGACGATCACGCTCATGCTCTTTCAACACGCCGGCAATACACGCCACCGAGGCCGCTGCCCATTGATGTTGCAGGTCTATTCTGCGTCTTGTGGGGGTATCGGAACAGCGCGCGGACACTCGAAGGCGACTAGCCGGACCCTAGCCGAAGCAGGGGGGAGAAACAATCTTAACGGTGCCGCACCGCCTAGCCTTCCCGGCCCCATGGTTCATATGGTCCACAAGCCGTTGATTTGCCATGTGGGACAAGTTAGGCAGCGTGGCGCGGGCGCAGCGCAGGGCGACATGCAACCTGACGCCGCACCCTGAACAGACGAAGAACACCCTTGGAGACCCGGAATGACAACATTCGATGACCGCGAGAAGGCCTATGAGAACATGTTCGCCCGCGACAGCGAGCTGCGCTTCAAGGCCGAGCAGCGCCGCAACCGCGCTGTGGCGGAGTGGGCGGGCGCGCTCATGGGCCTCACGGGCAGCGCGCTCGACGATTACGTCAAGGACGTGCGCAAGGCCGAC
This sequence comes from uncultured Hyphomicrobium sp., assembly GCA_964589785.1. Taxonomy (GTDB): domain Bacteria; phylum Pseudomonadota; class Alphaproteobacteria; order Rhizobiales; family Hyphomicrobiaceae; genus JAGVSR01. Next base: position 21,317 of record CAZPUQ010000012.1, on the reverse strand, counting down.
CTTGCCGAGAAGGGCGACGACGACGTGTTCCGCAAGGTGAAGGCTGACCTTGCCGCCAAGGGCGTAGCGATCGCCGACGGCGACATCCGCAAGGTCATGGGCGAGGCGCTGGCCAAAGCCGTCTCCGACCTCGAGAAGCCTGGCTCATAAGAGGCGCCGGCCGGGCGCGACGCCGGCACAAGCCGGTGTCGATCTGCGGTCGAGAGGCGCGGGCACGCCGGTCTCACGCGTCGGGAATGCGCTTGACCGTCACGGGCGCGGCCGACAGGCGCTGCAGGAACAGGCCGAACGCGAGCAGGCCGTCGGGCCAGGGCCCGTGACCGCTCGCAACGTTGATGTGGCCGACGTCGCCGCTCTCGATGACGGCCGAGCCCCAGGCGGCGGCGAATGCCCGGGCGCGCTCCAGCGAGCAATAGGGATCGTTGGCGGACGCGACGAGGACCGACGGAAACGGCAGGATCGCGCGCGGAGCGGGCGCAAAGCCCGTCTCCTGCCTGGCGCCGAACGTCTCGCCCGCTGTGACCGGCCAGGCCGGCGCGTTGTCGACGTCGGCGGGCGCGACCAGGAAGGCCCCGATCGGCGGAGCGGGAAGGCGGGCGAGGCGCGCACCCGCATGCGCGACCGCGATGGCGCCGAGGCTGTGGGCGACGAGGACGACGGGGCGCACCGATTGCGCGGCCGCCTCGACGATGCGCGCGACCCAGGCGTCGCGGTCCGGGCGCACCCAGTCCTCCTGCTCCACGCGGCGCGCGGTTTTGAGGTTTCGCTCCCACCGCGTCTGCCAGTGATCCGGCCCCGAGCTCGACCAGCCGGGCACGATGAGGATGTCGGCTTCGGATGTTTTCATGGGCTGGGTGTACAGGGCTCCGCAGCCGGGCCGCAAGCGCGGCCTATGACGGGGAGCGTCTGGCCATCGTGGCCGCGAAGGCCGGCCGGGACCGAAGCCGCTCGAAGTAGGCCGTGACAGACCCCTCGGGCAGCGGCCAGCGAATTGTCTGCGCCCAGGCCAGGCAATGGCCGAGGATGAGGTCCGGAACCGTGAAGTCATCACCCATGACATGGCGCTTCTCGCCAAGCCGCGCCGAAAACACCGACAGCGCGCGATCGAAGTCGTAGCGGCACGCCCGCTTCACGTCCGCGACGCGATAGGCCTCCGGAAGCACGAAGCTGTGCTTGGCCGCAACCCAGAGCGGGCTCTCGACATCGTCGATGGCGAATTGCGTGAAGCTGTCCTGGTGGGCCCGATCGATCGTCCCGGCCGGGGCCGTGAACCGCCCGTGCTTGTCGGCGAGGTACTGGCAGATCGCGACGCTGTCGAGGATCGGCACGCCGTCGTCGATGAGCACCGGCACCTTCCCCGAGGGATTGAGCGCCGTCACTGTCGGATCGCGCGGCGGCTTGGCCTCGAGCCGATAGGGCTCTCCCAATTCCTCCAGCATCCACAACACGCGAAACGTCCGCGTCTGCGGCGTGCCGATCACGGTGTACATGATCGTTCCTGTCGCCTCATGCCTTGCCGAAGACGCGGTCGAAGATCGTGTCGACGTGCTTGAAATGGTAGCCGAGGTCGAACATCGCCTCGAGGTCCTTGGGCGCAATCCGCGCCGTCACCTCGCGATCGTTCTTCAGCTCGGCGAGGAAGTCCTTGCCGTCCTCCCACGTCTTCATCGCGTTGCGCTGGACCATGGAGTAGGCCTCCTCGCGCGAGACGCCGGCCTGCGTGAGGGCGAGGAGCACGCGCTGGGAGTTGTGCAGCCCGGCGAGCCGGTCGAGATTGCGCTGCATGTTGTCGGGATAGATGACCAGCTTCTCGATGACGCCGGCGAGGCGATTGAGGGCGAAGTCGAGCGTCACCGTCGCATCCGGGCCGATCATGCGCTCGACGGAGGAGTGCGAGATGTCGCGCTCGTGCCAGAGCGCCACGTTCTCCATGGCCGGAATGGCGTAGCCGCGCACGATGCGGGCGAGGCCGGTCAGGTTCTCGGCCAGCACCGGGTTGCGCTTGTGCGGCATGGCGGACGACCCTTTCTGGCCGGGCGAGAAGAACTCCTCCGCCTCGAGCACCTCGGTGCGCTGGAGATGGCGGACCTCGGTGGCGAGCCGCTCGACGGAGGAGGCGACGACGGCGAGCGTCGCAAAGAACATCGCGTGCCGGTCGCGGGGCACGACCTGCGTCGAGACGGGCTCGGGCTTCAGCCCCATGCGCTCCGCGACGAAGGCCTCCACGCGCGGGTCGATGTTGGCGAAGGTGCCGACCGCGCCGGAGATGGCGCAGGTGCGCACCTCCTCCCGGGCCGCGACGAGCCGCTCGTGCGCCCGCGCGAACTCGGCGTAGGCGCAGGCGAGCTTCAGTCCGAACGTCGTCGGCTCGGCGTGGATGCCGTGGCTGCGGCCGATGGTGGGCGTGAGGCGATGCTCGAACGCGCGCAGCTTCAGGGCTTCGAGCAGGCGGTCGACATCGGCGATAAGGATATCGGCCGCGCGCACGAGCTGGACGTTCAAGGTCGTGTCGAGCACGTCGGAGGACGTCATGCCCTGGTGCACGAAGCGCGCCTCGGGCCCGACGATCTCGGCTAGGTGGGTCAGGAACGCGATGACGTCGTGCTTGGTCACCTGTTCGATGGCGTCGATGCGCGCGACCTCGAAGCGCGCCTGCGAGCCCTTCTTCCAGATCACGTCGGCAGCATCCTTGGGGATGATGCCGAGGTTCGCCATGGCGGTGGCGGCGTGGCTCTCGATCTCGAACCAGATGCGGTAGCGTGTCTCGGGCTCCCAGATGCGGACCATCTCGGGCCGGGAGTAGCGGGGGATCATGAACGTCCTCGTCGGTCAGCGGCGCGGGGCCGGGTGGGTGCCGGGAGGAGGGGGTAACACCCCGGAGGGCGGCCAGCAACGTGGCCGGAGCGAGGGGAGGACGAGCCGATGGGCAGGCCGGCTTCCGAATCGATCCCCGGCTCGCCCTCGCGATGCCCCGGCCGGCAGCCGCCGCCGGCCCCGCGTCTCTTCGGCGCGGGCCACAAAAGAATTGTTCGAATCACTGCTCAGCGCGGGCGGTGCCGCCCTACAAAGACCGGGGCGCACAGGCGCCCAAACCCTGCATGGTGCAAGGCAAAAAGCGGGAGGCCGCGCCCGCTGCGGCTTAAGCGTGGCAGGGGCGCGAAGCGTGCGATTTAGCTCGGCTGTTTCGATTCGGCCACGCCATGCTGCGCGGCGAAAAACTTGCCGCCGTCGGGCCACATTTCGATGGAGGATCGCCGGCGGATCACGAAGGGTTTGTTCAGGATCGCGTCAGGTCGAATGTGGAAATTGGGACACGGCTGCTGAAAGAGCGCATCCGCCGCACTTGAAACCATACGGACGTCCACGCAACTCTGCGTAAACGCCGTGGGAGTATAGTGGTCGGGCGGATGGGTTTTGAGAGCATACCGAGACAGCAGGCCAGCAGCGATCCGCTGGCGTCTGTCCCGAGGAAAAACCTACGAGTGGGCACACATGTCTGAACAGATGCAGAGCGAGATCGCCGAGCTCAACAGCCGCTTCGACGAACTTGACGATCCTCGCGCTCAATACGCGTTGCTGAAAGAGCGGATCAATACCTACCGCACGCGCGGCATCGCGGTTCCCGACGCGCTCGAGCGCATGGAGCGCGTGCTGATGCAGGACTGCCTGCAGGAGTCGCAGGGCCGCTGAGCCTCACCCGCAGTACCGGGCTGTCGCCCGGTCTCGCGCGGCTGAGCACGCTACGGACCTGCCTCGGCCCGGTGCGACCAGCGCCCCGCGACGAGGGGCGCGGCGGTGAAGGACGGCACCTGCGCGTCGCCCGACGCCCAAAATCCTATCCTGCCCAGCGCCGTCGTCGGCGCCGCCGACGCCGTCAGCTCCGCGGCCACCTTCGCGGCTTCCCGCGTGCCGGCCCGCGCGAGCGCCTCGGACCATAGCTCGATGGCTGCGCCCGCCGTCACCGACAGCGCGTCGCGGTCGAGCCCGCCGGCCTCGGGCGGCCGCGTCATCACCTTCACCGCAGCGCCGGCGGAGGCTGCGGCCGCCGTCGCGAACTCATCCGTTGCATTCGCGTCGGAGGCAATGACCGCCGCGTCGAGACCCGCCTTGCGCAATCCGCGCAGCACGACCGCCGCCTCCGCCGGATACCCCGCGAAGAACACCGCCTCCGGCGGCGCCAAACGGAGGCTCGCAATCTCGGAATCGTAGTCCTTGCGGCCGGCGACGATCGGCACGACGAGCGGTGCGGGAAGCTGGCGCGCGCCAAGCTCGGCTGCGACCGCAGCCGTCAAGTCGCGCGCGTAGGCGGTGCGGTCCTGGACGATGGCGATGCGCCCCCCTGGAGCGGCTGCGGCGAGGGCGGCGGCGGCCGCCTGGCCCTGGCGATCGTCGCGGCCGGCGAGACGGAAGATGGAGGGGCCCGCGCGCTTCGCCGTCAGGTCGGGATGGCGCACGCCGAGCGCGATGAACAGCACCCCGGCCTCGGCGTAGATGCGCGCCGCCGCGATGGCCGCGGCCGGGCAAGGGTGTCCGACGACGACGTCGGGCTTCATCGCCGCGATAAGCCGCGCCGCCCCCTCCGCGCGCGCGCCCTCGCAGCCATCGTCGATCTCCGTGACGCCGAGCGGGGCAACCTGGCCCGCCCCGGCGGCGAGGCGCGCCCCGCGTACGCCGGCGGCCATCGCCGGCAGCGCGTCCGCGTGCCGTCCTGTTGCGGGCCCCGCCACGACGACCGTCGACTGCGCCTCGGCCGTCATCGAGCCGGCCAACAGGGCGGCAACGAGGGTCGAAATTTGCGGCCCGCGACGGCCGACGCGGTGCCGGAGGCGCGGCTTCACGGCAACAGAACCTTGGTGTTCCACGCGAATTCAGGGTCTTCCATGGTGTTTTGCCTCGCACGCCCGGACGGGGCACGCCTATCATCCGCTACTTTTATCGTAAGCGGCACATGGGGCATACCCGTGTCCCGGCTCGCTATCGGAACGACGGGGGCGATCATGAAGGCCATGTGGAAGCGCAAGCCGCTCAACGAGGACTGCTTTTCGGAGGACCATGGCCTGAGGCGCTGCCTCAGCGCGTTCGACCTGACGCTGCTCGGCATCGGCGCCATCATCGGGACGGGTATCTTCGTCCTGACAGGCCTGGCCGCGGCCACCCAGTCCGGGCCGGCCGTCGTCGTGTCCTTCATCGTGGCCGGGATTGCCTGCACGTTCGCCGCGCTTGCGTATGCCGAGCTCGCCTCCACCGTCGGCGGCTGCGGCAGCGCCTACGGCTACAGCTACGCCTCGTTCGGCGAGATCTTCGCCTGGATCATCGGCTGGGACCTGATCCTGGAGTACGGCGTCTCGGTGGCGGCGGTGGCCAACGGCTGGTCGGGCTACTTCAACAACGCGCTGACCGCGATCGGGCTCGGCCTGCCGGATGCGTTCGTGAAGGGGCCCACGGCGGGCGGCATCGTCAACCTGCCGGCCATGGCAATCATCCTCATCCTGATGCTCCTGCTCGTCGCCGGCATCAAGCAAAGCGCGCGCCTCAACGCCGCGATGGTGTTCGTGAAGCTGCTGACCATCGCGGTCTTCGTGGCGGTCGCCGCCTTCAACGTGAACCCCGAGAACTGGTCGCCCTTCATGCCGTTCGGCTGGTTCGACCACGCGCCCGACGGCAAGACCATCGGCGTGCTCGCCGGCGCGTCGCTCGTGTTCTTCGCCTACGTCGGCTTCGATGCGGTCTCCACCGCCGTCGAGGAGGCGAAGGATCCGCAGAAGGACGTGCCTGTCGGCATCGTGGCCTCGCTCATCTTCTGCACCTTGATCTACATCGTCGTGTCGGGCCTGCTGACGGGCATCGTCCCCTATCCCGAGCTCAACGTGTCCTCGCCGGTGGCGCACGCGCTCCAGGTGATCGGCTACAACTGGGCCTCGGCGCTGGTGGCGACGGGCGTCATCGCCGGGCTGACGACCGTGATGCTGGTGCTGTACTACGGGCTCACGCGCGTCATCGTGGCGATCTCGCGCGACGGGTTGCTGCCGGGGGTCTTCGCTCACGTCAACCCGAACACGCAGACGCCGGTGACGACCACCGTCGTCTGCGGCATCGTCATGGCGCTGGCCGCGGGCTTCATGCCGCTCGGCGCGCTGGCGGAGCTCGTCAACATCGGCACGCTCGCGGCCTTCGCGATGGTCTGCATCGGTGTCGTCGTGCTGCGCTACACGCACCCCGAGTTCCCGCGCCCCTTCAAGATGCCGGCCGGCGTTCTCCTTGCCTCACTCGGTGCGCTCTCGTGCATGGCGCTCATTATGTTCCTGCCGTTCGTCACGCATATGCGCTTCCTCTTGTGGCTCGCGGCGGGCATGGTCATCTACTTCGTTTACTCGGCCCACCACAGCAAGATCGCACGGGCGGCCGCGTGAGACCGCCGGTCCGGGCGTGCCCCGCCCTCAGGCGGCCTGAGCGCGCGGTAGCGTCAGCGTCGCAATCCGCAGGCCCATGTCCTCCGGGTCCTCGGTAATGGTGAAGCCGAGGCGCGCGCAGAACTCCAGCATCGACTTGTTCTCCGCGAGCACGGTGCCGCTGAGCTCGTCGAGGCCCTCGGCCACGGCGTAGGCTATGAGGTGCTCCATCAGGCGGCGGCCGAGACCCATGCCCTTGAGGTGGGAGGCGACGAGGACGGCGAACTCGGCATTGCGGTAATCGGAGCCGGCCATCATGCGCGCGACGCCGAGCAGTGCGCCGGTCGCCTTCTCGATGGCGACGAAGGCCATCTCGCGCCGGTAGTCGATCTGCGTCAGCCGCGCGATCGCGGCGTGGGAGAGCGTCTTGGCCGCCATGAAGAAGCGCATGCGCATGTCGTGCGGCGTCACCTGCTTGAAGAAGTCATTGTAGCGCCACTCGTCGTCGGGCCGGATCGGCCGGATCAGCAGCTCCTGTCCCGTCCGCATGGTGAAGTCGGTCTCCCAGCGGCTGGGGTAGGGCCTGATGCTCATCGGCACTCTCGGGTTCAGGGCCGGATCGGCGATGACGATGCGGGCATCGAGCGCCACCACGTCGCGGTCGTCGGCAAGCAGCGGGTTGATGTCGATCTCGCGGATCTCCGGGTGCTCGGCGACGAGGTAGCTGAGGCGCACGAGAATGAGCGCGATCTTGTCGAGGTCGGCGGCGGGCCGGTCGCGGTAGCCCGCGAGCAGGCGCGAGACGCGGGTCTGCGCGATCAGGTCGTGGGCGAGGCCGAGATCGAGCGGCGGCAGGGCCTCGGCGGTATCGCGCATCACCTCGACGCCGGTGCCGCCCGCGCCGAAGACGATGAGGGGCCCGAACGTGGCATCGACGCTGACGCCCGCAAACAGCTCGTGCGCATCGCGCTTGCGGATCATCGGCTGGACGGTGAAGCCCTCGATGCGCGCCTGGGGCCTGAGCCGGCGGATGCGGCTCAGCATGGCCTCGGCGGCGTCGGCGCAATCCTCCGGTGTCGCCAGATCGAGACGGACCCCGCCGACGTCGGACTTGTGCGTGATGTCGGGCGAGCGGATCTTGAGCGCCACGGCTTTCGTGGTGGCCAGCAGCTCGACCGCCACCTCGCGCGCCTCCTCGGGGCTCGACGCGATGCGGGTGGGGACGGTGGGGATGCCGTAGGCGGCGAGGATGTCCTTGGAGGGAGCCTCGCCGAGGACGGTCGTCTTCGCCTTGAGGGCGTCGGCGAGCATGCGCTTGACGCTCGCCGCATCGAAGCCCAGATCGTCGGGCAGAGACGGCGGCGTGCGCATCAGCTGGTCCTGCGCGCGCCGGTGGCGGACCAGCTGCATGAAGCCGTTGATCGCGTCGTCGGGGCTTTCGAACGCGGCGTGGCCGGCCGTACGGAAGGCGGAGCGTCCGGGCTCGGCGGCGCCGTTTCCGAGCCAGACGGAGAGCAGCGGGCGGCGGCGGTTGGCGGCGCCCTGCGCCTTCAAGGTCTCGATCACGGTCTCGGCCGCGCGCGTGCTGTCGGCGAGCGCCGTCGGGCAATTGATGACGAGGATCGCGTCGGTGCCCTTGTCGGCGAGCAGGGCCTCGACCGCCTGGCCGTAGCGCTCCGGAGTGGCGTCCCCGATGATATCGACCGGATTGGCGCGCGACCACGTCGGCGGGAGCACGGCATCGAGCCGCGCGATCGTCTCCGGATCGAGCGTGGCGAGCGTTCCGCCCCAGTCCGCGAGGCGATCGACCGCGAGCACGCCGGCGCCGCCGCCGTTGGTCAGGATGGTCAGGCGCTCGCCGCTGATGCGGCCGACGCGCGACAGGGTCTCGGCGGCATCGAAGAGCTGCTCGATCTCGCGCACCCGCAATACGCCCGCGCGGCGGAACGCGGCCTCGTATGCCTTGTCGGAGCCGGCGAGCGCGCCGGTGTGCGACAGGGCGGCCTTGGCGCCCGCGGCGTGGCGTCCGGCCTTGATGACGATGACGGGCTTGGCGCGGGCCGCCCGGCGGGCGGCGGACAGGAATTTCGGCGCGTTGGTGATGTTCTCGATGTAGAGCAGGATCGCACGGCTCGTGACATCGCCGGCGAGGTAATCGAGAAGATCGCCGAAGTCGACGTCCAGCATGTCGCCGAGCGAGACGACGTGGCTGAAGCCGATGCCGCGCGCGCCCGCCCAGTCGACGATGCTCGTGATGAGGGCTCCCGACTGCGACAGGAAGGCGAGATCGCCCTTCAGCGGCGCGCGGTGGGAGAAGCTGGCATCGAGGCCGATCTGCGGCAGCATGACGCCGAGGCAGTTGGGTCCCTGCACGCGCAGGCAGGTGGGCGCCGCCGCCTTCAGAACGGCGTTCTTCTCCTCGCGTGAAAGTCCCGCGGTAATGACGACCGCGGCCCGCACGCCCTTGACGCCGAGCTCGGCGATGATCCCCGGCACCGTGGCCGGAGGCGTCGCGATGACGGCAAGGTCGGGCGCGGAGGCGAGCTCGCGCACGGAGGCGGCGCAAAGCTGATCCTCGACGCGCGGATGGCGCGGATTGACGAACGCGACCCGTCCGGAGAATTGGCCGCGCAGGAGATTGCGCGCGATGATGTTGCCCACGGTTCCGGGCGTCGGGCTCGCTCCGATGAGGGCGACCGAGCGCGGCGTGAGAAGAGCGTCGAGGTTACGGATCGTCATGGCAGGACAGTGCTCGCATGCAAATGTGACAATGCCGTGCGAAGCGTTTCCTCGGGAGGCCCGCTGGCGTCGATTCGCGTCCATTCGAGCTCGCCCAGATCGTAGGCCATTTGCCGCTCCACGACCTGCGGCGTTGCGTCCGAGGCATCGCCCGTGCGGCCCGCGACGCGGGAAAGCAGGATTTTGGGCGGAGCGTCGAGCCAGAATGTGACGAGCCGCGCGCGCCTCGATTCCGCGAGCGCTTCGATGCGCTTGCGCTCGCCGGCTTCGGCGTGGACCGCGTCCGCGATCACGGAATGCCCGGCGTCGAGCGCGGTTCCCGCTTTGCTCAGTATGGTTGCGTAGACGGCGGCGGTCGCGTCCCGGCCGTAGGCGCTCTCGGGCAGGCGGTCGAACTCGCCGACGCGGAAGTGCGCCTTGCGCTCCAGATCGCTGCGCAGATGGAGCGCGCCCGGCGCGCGTCCGACGTGCGGCGCAAGGCCCGCGGCGAGCGTCGTCTTGCCCGATCCGGAGAGCCCGCCGACGAGCACCAGGATCGGCCGCGATGGCTCGAGGTAGGTCAGCGCCCGCTGCAGGTACGCGCGCGGTCCGGCGTGGTCGGCCGTGTGCTCGAGCGCGGCCTTCTGGGCGCCGACCATGGCCCGGATCGCGGCCCTCAGCGCCAGGAAGAGGGGGAGCGCGGCGAGGGCCGCGACGTCGCTCAAGTCACGACTCAGCCAGAGGTAGCGGTTGAGGACGGCATTGGCGGCCGCGCGCTGCCCGCGGTGATCGAGGTCCATGAGCAGGAAGGCGAGATCGTAGAGCGTGTCGATCGTCGCCATGGCCTCGTCGAACTCGAGGGCGTCGAAGAGGACCGGGGCGCCGTCGATGAGGACGATGTTGCCCAGATGCAGGTCGCCATGGCAGCGGCGCACGTGGCCGGCTTGCGCGCGGACGGTCAAGAGCCGGCCGAGGCCTGCGCTATGCGTGCCGAGCCGGGCCGCGAGCGCGTCGACGGCGGCCCGGTCGGCGGAGGCAAAGGCGCCCCCGAGCGCGGCTGTGACGTCGGCGACGATGGCACATACGGCACCGGCGAAATCGGTGCCGTATGCGGAGGCGGCGGCGGCATGATAGCGAAAGACGGCGTTCGCGAGGGCCTTGGCCTCGTCCGGCGTCATGGCGGCGCGCGCGGCGCGGTTCGACAGGATCTGCTCCTCCGGGAAGCGCGCCATGCGCACGGCCCACTCGACCGGCTCACCCGATCCGCCGACGGCCAGCGCGCCGCCGGCTTCGCGCGTGATCGCGACGAGGCCGCGATAGATCATCGGTGCGTGCGGGCGATTGATCTCGACCTCGCGCGCGCAGGCGGCGCGGCGCCGCTCCAGCGTCGAGAAGTCCATGTAGGAGTAGCGGACGGCGCGCTTGATCTTCAGCACCTCGCCGCCGGCGAGGAAGAGATGCGCACCGTGGGTATCGATCCGCTCCACGCGGTCCGGAGCGATACCGCCGCCGAACGCGGCGGGGCTGGACAGGAAGGCCACCGCGTCGGCCTGGGAAGGTGCGATGTCTGACGTCGATGCGATCACGCCGCAAGTCCCCGGATCACGCACGGCACCGTGGCCCGGCGGCCTTTGGCGGTCAATGGCGTAAGGCCCCGGAGAGGGCAGCCGGTCAGGCTATGAGCCAGGTTATGAGTCAGGCCTCGACGAGTCCCTGCGCGCGCCGGCCGAGCTCGCGCAGATCGTCGATCCTGAGGCCGCGGCGGCGACCGGTCGCGATGATGCCTTCCGACTTCAGGGCCGCGAACTGCCGGCTCACCGTCTCGAGCCTCAGCCCCAGGCATTCTGCGATCTCGGTGCGCGACAGGGGCAGGTCGATCTCCAGCTCCGCCGGCTCAGCGGGCCGGTCGTCGGCCGCGTCCTCGGGCGGTCCCTTGATCTTGCGGGCGATGAGCAGGAGCAGGCTCGCCACGCGCTCCTCGGCCGTCTTGCGCGCGATCATGAACATCCATTCGCGGGCCGCATCGAGATCGTCGAGCGTGCGCTGGAAGATCGTCCGCTCGAGGTCGGGGTGGGTCTGCATGAGGCTCTCAAACGCGCTGCCCGAGAACGAGCAGACGTCGAGGTCGGTTGCCGCCTCCGCCATCAGTCCCGCGCCGTCCGCATAGGGGCGGCCGACGAACTCGGAGGGGAACTGCAAACCGACGATCTGGTTGCGGCCGTCGGGGTGCACGTTGACGAGCTTCACGACGCCCTGGACGATGATGGAGAACGAGCGCAAGCGCTGCGGTCCCCCGTAGAGCACCTGTCCGGAAGGCACCCGGCGGCGATGGACGATGCGCCCGAGCTCGTTGGCCGTGGCGGCCGTCAGCGCGCTGCAAGGCGCGGTGCGCCGGACAGCGCATTGAACGCACTTGATGCGAAGGGTCACGGCATGGCCTTCAGGTTGCGCGGCGGCACGATCCGCCGCTCGGGGACGCGAGATCGGGACAAGAGGCCCACCTTGGGGACGCGCGGATTGCGCTGCCTACGGCCTGTTCACTCTTGCCCTGTTCGCAAGGCCATTGAATTGATCGATATCAAGTGCCGGGCAAATGCGGAGAGTCGCGGTCCGATGAGCAGGGCCGATGCGCCGGCGCCAGCATCGGCCCTGGCGGCCGCGCGGCCGCTGCAACTCAGGTCGCGCGGCCGGCGAAGTGCATGGCCGGCTTATAGTAGTTGTCGTAGACGTAGAGCGTCGTGGAGAGGCCGAGCCGATCGATGATGTAGTAGTCCATCCACTTCGCATACTGCTGGTTGGGGACCTGCCGCGCCGACAGCTTGAAATTGCGGATGCCGAGCGCCTTGAGCCCGTCGACCTCCTCCCGCGACAGGGTGAAATTCTTGATCCGCTTGACGTCCTTGGCCTCGTTGAGGCGGGTGAAGCGCTCTGCGTGGGCGCGCTGGCAGAAGCCGCTCGTCAACTGCTCCCACAGGTCCCAGTCGTCCTCCAGGCAGGCCTTGCTGATGAGGTCGTAGTGGTCCTGGCGGATGCCGCACTCGCGGAAGCACGTCTCGTTGACGAGAAGCTCCAGCCGGTCCGGCCCGAGCTTCTCCAGCATCTCCTTCAGCACCTGCGTGCGGTAGTTGAGATGCGGCGGCAGCACGAAGACGTCGTAGACGTCCTCAAGATCGTAGTAGTAGGCCGGATCCTTGTTGAAGTGCGTGAGCGAGTGGACGAGGCGGTACTCGGGAAAGTTCTTGCGGATGTAGCGGGCGAGAACGTGGCTCGCGACCACGACGCCGTTGCCGGGCCGGTGGCAGTGCTCGAGCATCCAGTTGCAGCGCTTGTCGCCCAGATGCTGCTCCTCGACGAACAGGTTGCTGAACACGAGATTGAACTTGATGCCGCGGCGGTTGTACTCGTGCACGAGGCGCGCGAACGTTTCCTTGGTCTGGCCCTGGGTGAAGTTGTGCGGCCGTCCGCCCGCCCACTTCATCCCGAAATGCTGGTCGAAGACGGTAAAGGTGATCCCTTCCACGCCGAGATCGTCCAGCGCCGCCCTGGCCGCCGTCACATGCGGGAAGCCATTGTAGGCGCCGCCGATGTGCCAGTGCTCCGGGCCCTTCTTGAGTTCGGCCGACACCGTCTCGCTCATGTTCAACGTCTCCGCTTCACTAACCTGATCGTGTCGTTCCCCTGCATCCGCATGCCGACGGGGCGACAGCTTACTGCTTCGCCGCGTCGGCAGCCGGCGCGATGTCCATATCGAGATTGATGACGGGATGGATCCAGCACCGGATCTTCGCCGGCCCGGCCCGGCGCAGCGTGACCGACTTCTTCATGCCCGTGAACTGGGTATCGAGATTGTCGATCGTGCCGTCGTCGTAGGTGACGTAGAGGTTGTGCGCCATGTCCGCCCGGTTGTCGAACGTGACCGTATCGCCGACGCGAAACGTTCCCGGAATCGATTCCAGCTCCATGTGTTGGATCACGATCGTGTGGTGTTCCGCGGCGCGGGCGGCATCCGTCGCGACCGCCGCCAGCAGCAGCGCGGTCGCGACCGCCCGCAACACCGCCATGTCGGTCAACTTCTTTCTTCTCGGCATTATGGCAACCTCGGGATCTCGATCGGGATCGGCGGACCCTGCAGGGTCCTCAGATAGGCGACGAGATCGTCCTTCTCCTGCCGGGTCAGCTTCACCGGCTTCATCTCCGGCGACAGGCTCGCGCGCGCCTTGCCGCCCTTCTCGTAGTGATCGATCACCTCGTCGAGGCTCGTCATGGAGCCGTCGTGCATGTAGGGGCCCGTCACGCGCACGTCGCGGAGCGACGGCGTCTTGAACGCATGCTGCATGATCGTGACGCTCGGCGGCACGAACTGGCCGCGTCCGACGTCGTTGGAGTCCAGGCCGATGTCGTGGAAGCTATCATCGGTCAGGCGCCAGCTCGCGTGGCACTTGGCGCAGCGGGCGGCGCCGTTGAAGAGGACGAAGCCGCGTTTGGCCGCCTCGGAGATGGCCGTCTCGTCGCCCTCGATCCAGCGATCGAAGGACGAGGTGCCCGACACGATCGTGCGCTCATAGGTGGCGAGCGCCGCGAGCACGTTCTCCGCGCCGATCTCGCCGTTCGGGAAGGCGGCGGCGAAGAGCGGCGCATAGCCTGCGATCGTCTTCAGGCGCGCGACGACGTCCTCCAGCGCCATGCCCATCTCGTGCTCGGCCGTGATCGGCAGAGCGGCCTGCTGCTCCAGCGTCGCGGCGCGTCCGTCCCACATGAGCGTCGCGAGCCAGGCCGCGTTCGCAATGCTCGGCGTGCGGCGCGGCAGCGGCACACCCGTGACACCGACGCCGCGGGCGAGACCGTCGCCCCAGTCGAAGGCCGGGTTGTGGCAGGAGCCGCACGACACGCTGCCCGACCGCGACAGGCGCGGATCGAAGAAGAGGTGCCGGCCGAGCTCGGCCTTGGCCGCGTCGAACGGATTGGTCTTCGGGAACGGGATGGCGTCGGGGCGGCGATATTTCTTCTTGAGCTCCGACAGGTCGTTCGTGCCCGCAGCCGGGGCCGGCGTGACCTCGGCGGCCGCGCCACCCACGTCAAGAGCCGTGCCGGCAACCGCGCCGAGGGCGGCCACCAGCCAGCAGCTCGCCGTGAACAGGGCCAGACGATAGGATTTTCCGGTCGCCATGGCTCAGTTCATCCCCGCCGATTGCGCCGCAGACTCGAACGTCTCGCGTCCCGCTTCCGGGGCGGGCGCCAGATACCCGCCCTCGCGCAGGCTGTCGACAACGACGTCCCGCGCGAGCAGGTCGGCGAGATTTGCGAGGGCGGCGAGCGCCGCCTCCGACTCATAGACGGCAGCGGCCGGCTGAGGGCGCACCTCCGCCTCTCCCGGTGAGCCCATCGCTGCGAGAAGCGCCTGGCGCTGCGGCTCGATGCGGTCGTGCACCGCCTTCAGGGTTGCGCCCTCCAGATCCGGACAGAATGCGAGGACGCCGCTGCGGACCAGCCGATCGGCGGTCACCACCGTCCGCGCATGGACCGGCGCACCGGCCTTCGCCTCAAACGGTGGCCGGCCGGCCACCGCCGCATCGAGAATGGCGCCTGCGCAGATGAGACGCCAGCGGGCGCTCGCCGTGCAGCGCGCCTCCCGGTAGAGGCGCAGAACGTCGTGGTAGGCGTGCGGCACGTCGCGCAGGCCGGGCGACGGCATCAGGCTGCTCGGGCGGAACGGCACGCACCGCCAGCGCGCATCGTGCGCAACGTCGGCGATCTGCCAGCCGGCGATCTCGATGCCGCGTCCGTACTGCACGATCATGCCGTCGAGCTGCTGCGTGACATGTCCATAGCAGGCCGCGAGCGCCGCGGCGGCCGTCGTGGCCGGCAGCGTATAGATGATCTGCTCGAGCTTGCCGGTGCTGTTGGCGGAGAGCTGCAGCGCGGCCTGGCGCCCGGCGATGTCGATCTTGCGCTTCTCGTCGCCGGCCGGGACAAGGATATCGCACTCCCAGGCCCGGGTTGCGGGGTTGCGCAGGAAGAACCCGACGACAAAGGCGCGCTCGCTCGCGTCGGCCTCCGAGGCCGTTATCGTGGCCTTCGGCGATTCCGCCTTCAGCGGCGAGAGGAGATTATAGGGAATCCACATGGGCCAATCTCTGGGGTGTCAATCTCTCGGGTGTCAAACTCTGGGGCGGCAGCGCCTGCCGCAAATGACGTCGCCTTCACCTGTGCTTGCGCCCGCCCCTTGGAATTGGACAGGCGCGATCCTTCAAAATTGAAAAAAGTGGGCAGCGATGATTGTGCACCATCGCTGCCCAGTTGGGCTTGAGCGAAGACCTAGCTCGCCTTGCCGACGATCGGAGAGAGCGTGCAGTGATAGCTCATGGCATCGTCATCGGCGCCGAAGCACCAGATGATGTCGTTGCCGAACTCGGGGCGATAGACGGGCAGCTCGCCTTCCGTGTTCAGGCACGCGCAGGTCAGTGCCACGTTGGAACCGCAGCAGTCGCGATACGCGATGAGGTAGCTCTGCTTGTCGGTGGGATTGTAGCAGCTCGCAACCCACGAGCTCGGCGAGAGCCGGGTGCCGGGAGGGCATTCGGTGACCGTGCCGCCGCTGCAGTCGCAGATGTAGCCGTCGAGCGAGCAGTGACGCCAGTAGTCGCAAGCCTGGACGTCCTTGTCCTGCGGATGCCAGCCGTCGCGGCCGACCGCTCCTGCGGCGTTGGCGCGGCTTACGCGTCCGCTGCGATCCACCGGCAGGAGCGGCACGAGGGCAACGCCCGCCAGGGCCGTACCCACTCTGCCGATGAAGCTCCGGCGGCTCGTGCCTCCCGCAATCCGCCGCGAGAACTGCTCGACGATGTCATCGAATTTCGTTTTGTGCATCATTTTCTTGGTTCCATCTTCCCTGAGAGTTTTCCCTAGATTGCGACGCGGTCTCAATTACCGATGCGCATCTCGTTTGCCGGAGCCGCGTGCGCAGCGCCGTTCTTCTTCTTCGCGATATACTCCTGCAGCGAGGAGTAACCCGTGCGACTGGCCTCGAGCAGGCTCTCCAGGTGCTCCCGCGTATTGCAGAGGCCCTTCGACCTGATCACACCTTCCTCGTCGATCAGCACGCCGTACGGCACCTTGCCGACCTGGAAGCGGATGCCGACCTCGCTCGAGATCACATAGGGGAGGCCGTCCAGCTTGTGCTTGGAAAGGAACTCCTTGTGCTCCTCCTCGGCACCGTCGCTGATCAGCATCACATCGATGCCTTCGGCCTTGGCGACCGACTTGATGATCGGCAACAGCTTGTCGCAGACCGGGCAGGTGGGAGAGGTGAACATCAGCAGGGTTTCGTGTCCTGCCGCGTTCACGTCGCCGATCTGCCGCTTCTGGCCCTTGACGTCGACGATGCTGAACGTGGGGGCCTTGTCCCCAACGCCCGGTCCATGATCGGTGACCATCGCACCCAACGGTGCCGAGCGTTCGTGCAAGAGACCGACCTGCCGGGCGATGCCGAGAAGGACCACTCCTCCTGCACACAATGCGATCCATTGAAGGATGTTTGACGCGATAAGCAGTTCGTTTGTCATGTCGACCATCCTTCGCTGGCGAGCGTACGTTTCGTGAGAGGTAGGCGCCGGAGGGCCGAAAGCTCGGCTGCGCAGAGATACAGGATGACGGCACCAAACGCGGCGAGCGCGGCGATGACGACATCGTAAGCCTGCATGGCTCTCGACCATTCCGGTTGCGCGGCCACCCAGAAGGCGGCAGCGCAGAGCGTGATGTTGCGCACGATCAGCGACCAACTCAGGCGTTGGCGCAGTCCATGGCGGAAACAGCCGCAATCGATCTCCGTACGTCCACGAAGGATGTTGATTGCGATTGCGGCTGCGAAGACCAGAAGCAGAGCTCCGGCGGCCAGGCCTGCGTAGGGCAGGCCAAAACCAGTAGCCAGGGCCGCCGCGATACCGAGCTCGATCCAAGGGAGCACGAAGGCCACGGGGCCGTCGATCGCCCTTGGAAGCAAACGGAAGTTGCGCACGACACCGTGGAACTCGTCTGCGTTCTGGAGCTTGGAGATCGCCGCGCCGCCGAAGACCAGCGCCAGCAGGAAGCGCAGGAACAGGTCAATCAGTGGGTCGGACGTCAGCAACATGGCGCGATCCCATCAATCCTTGGTGGTCACGATCAACGGAACGAGGCCGAGGCCACCGACCTTCGACTTCTCCTTGCCCGTGGCTGAATCGAAGATGTAGAGCGTGCGGTCGCCCGAAGACAGCGCGTACAGCAGCGGCTCCTTGTCGGGGCTCAGGCCGATCGAGTTGATCTCGTGGCCGAGCTCGAACTTGGAGAGACGCTTGCCGGTCGCCGCGTCATAGACGAAGACGAAACGGCTCGGATACTTGTGCGTCCACTTCGCGCGCTGGTCGGCGAGCACGAAGATCCGGTTGCTCTCGCGGTGATAGGCGACGGGTTGCCAGCCGCCGGGAGCCCACCTGTCCTTCTTCTCCTCATCCGTGAACGCCTCGAACGTCGGCAGGAACTTGGCTTCGGCCGACGACAGATCGGCCTGGTAGATCGTCCCGTCATAGGCCGACCACACGACGCGCTTGGCCTTCGGCGAGTAAGCTGCCGTGTTGATCAGGAACTCGTCCTCGGGATGGAAGACCTTGGTCTTCTCGTGCTTGAGATTGCCCTCTTTGTCGAAGGTTGCCTTCAGCAAGTGACCTTCGCGGCACTGCATGTAGAACGTGTCGGCGGCTGTCGGGAACACGTGGTAGCAGTCCGGCACGTCCATGATCTTCACGAACTTCTTGGCCTCGAGATCGATGAGGGCCACGCCCGGGGATGGAGAGAACTGGTAGAATAGGAGCGACTTGTCGTCGGGCGTCAGGCCCGCCATCGTCGGATAGGTGTTGACGAGGAAGCGGGCGGGCGGCAGGTCGATATCCGTGACCACCTCGTTGTTGGTCGGATCGAGGATCTGGAGGTAGTCGTTCCGCTTGCCACGCGCGACACGCGACCAGACCGTGCTCAGATGCCCGTAGAACTGTCCGTTCGACGCCACGATCGGGTTGGGGACGATGCCGGCATCGACCTGGCCCAGGATCTTCGACTTGTTGCCGTCGATCGAGATGATGCGCGTGTGCGTCATGAAGTCGGCCGGATCGGTGATATAGACGCGGCGATCATCCGGCGCCGTTCCCGGGAGAACCGAGGTCGTTTCCTCGAGGGCGCCCGTGATCTCCTTCTCGATGTGCTTGGGCACTTCAGCGCCGGTGCCTCCGGCGAAAGCTCCGGACGAGCCGGCGACGGCGATCGCCAAAGCCGAACAGGCGGCCGAGAGCGAGAGCGAAGCAAACTTCATATCATTCCTCCTGTAGACTTGTCGAAGTTGGTTATGGCTAGTGAGATCGACCCGACGTGACGCCGGCATGCGAGGTCGTTCCGCCACGCTGTCGTGCGGCGAGGGGAACGTATGGCGGCGGTCCGATCCGGTCAGGAAAGCAAGAGGAGCGTGCCGATCGCGAAGCCGGAGCCCACGAGGAGCGCGGCATCGACGTTGGCTGCATTCTCCTGGTTGCGAGCCAGCCATGCCGTGATCGAAATGTCGGTCAGCGGCAAGGCATTGAGCGTGAGAGGCAAGAAACGCCCCAGATTAAAGATCAGAAAAATGCCGACAGCAAAGGCTGGGGAGCCGGAAAAGAGGGCCGCTCCGGTCACGGCATACAGGAGCGGCGTCTGCACGTAGGTGAGGTAGTTGAGGCCGAGGGAGAAGCCGTAGAGCAGACCGATCACCCATTTCGGGAACCGCTGGCGCGCGTCATGGGGCACCTGGCAGCGCCGCTGCGGGTAGGGCACGCGGACGAAGCCGAACTGATGCGCGCCATAAAGGACGAGCAGGACGGCGAAGACGGGAAGGGCGTAGTCCAGGGTGCCCTGAAGGCCGAGGGCCTGGCCGGCGAGGCCGAGCGCGCCGCCGAGGACCACGGCACCGAGCGCGTAGCCGATGAAATGCGCAAAGAGGGTCGGCAGCCAAGCCATGACCGAGCCGAGCGTCGCGCGGCCGTTGGGGCGCAGCAGACAGACGCTCGAGTAGCCGCACGGCGACCAAGTGGAGAGAAGTCCGCCGGCGAAGGCGATCGGAAGGAGGAGCCACAGGAGGCTCGTCTCGACCGGCACGTCGGACATGAAGGCGTAGGCTGCGACGGCACCTGCCGCCGCACTGACCGCCATTAGCATCACGCGGAAAGATTTCGAGGTCGGCTGCGCGAACTCGGTGACGTCCGGAACGCGCTCAAGATCATTCGCTGCGGAAGGCAGAAGGCCTTCGCGCTCTTGCCAGGTATGGGACATACCCATCCTCCCCATTTATTTATGGCGTGCACCGCCACGTTCTGTCATTGTTGTGCCGAACGGTGTTGTTCCGTCCGGCAGGTGTCGGAGAGGCCGCACGTCTCCTTGTCCGATCGGCGGCCTCCGACAGCCACCCATCGCACTGCAAAAAAACTACCCGTGTGTTGCACGAAGTTAATCGCGCACCACCGTCTCGGCGCAACCAGCGCCACCAAGCTCTTCGATTTCAGCCGATTTTCCAGTACTTCACGTCACCCGACGTGGCGCACTGCGTGATCCGGCAGCTTTTCATTCGTCGAAGTTGACATTGCCTTACATCACGTCCGGCGTCAACGAAAACTTTCGTATGTTGCAATACATTTTCATCGTATGTAACATCCAACGATCCGATGATCTCGGTTTTTTTGCTCATTTTCCCCGCATGCGCAGGACGGGCGCTCGGCGCCCGAGTTGGGTTCAACGAGCCGCATAAACAAGCAGCATAGCAGTCCAGACGATCCCAGACGTTCACACCGGCAAGAGGGTGGAAGGGCCATGGACAAGAGGCTTACCGAGGAAGACGGGCGTAGCGGCGGGGCGCAGTCGGCGGTGGCCGAAAGGCCTGCCCGCCCCGCGAAATCCCACGAACGAACGGCACCGCGCCCGCCCGACGTCAGTCGCCGCGATTTTCTCGGCAACGTCGCCAAGTCGGCGGGTGTCGCCTGCCTCGCGGCGGCCGCTCTCGATCAGTTCATTCGCACCGCGCGCGCCACCGATGCCACGGCGCTGCGTCCGCCAGGTGCGCTTCCTGAGGAGGAGTTCCTTTCTGCGTGCGTGCGCTGCGGGCTGTGCGTGCGCGCCTGCCCCTACAACACCCTGCGTCTTGCGACGCTGGGAGAGCCGGCCGCACTCGGCACGCCCTTCTTCATCGCCCGCGACGTGCCCTGCTTCATGTGCGACGACGTTCCGTGCGCCAAGGCCTGCCCGACCGGCGCGCTCGATCGCGACATCGAGAGCATCCGCGAGGCGGACATGGGGCTCGCCGTTCTCGTCGATCACGAGACCTGCCTCAACTACAAGGGCATGCATTGCAGCATCTGCTATCGCGTGTGCCCGATCCGCGGCGAGGCCATCACGCTCGAGAAGCAGACCATCAAGGGCCGCCAGATGATCATCCCCACAGTGCATTCGACCAAATGCACCGGCTGCGGGACGTGCGAGAAGCAGTGCGTGCTCGAGGAGGCCGCCATCCGCGTCCTGCCGCGCAAGCTCGGCCAGGGCAAGGAGGGCCGCAACCACGCCGGCCGCCCGCTGACAGGTCATGGCACGCTCCAACGGGGGCTGTGAGATGGCGACGAGGGCGTTCGCAGATTGGGTCGATTGGGTCACCGCCGACGCACGAACGTATGCCGCAACGCGACGGGGATGGGTGTTCGCGCACCGCTACTGGCTGGCCCGGCGCGCCTCCCAGCTCCTCGTGCTGCTCATCTTTCTCGTCGGTCCCTGGTTCGGCATCTGGATCGCGCGCGGCAACTTCGCCTCGAGCGAGATCCTGGGCGTGCTGCCGCTCGCCGATCCGTTCATCTTCCTCCAGTCGATCGCCGCCGGGCATAGGCCCATCATGCTGGCGGTGATCGGCGTCCTCACGATCGTCGCGTTCTACTTCGTCGTGGGCGGCCGTGCCTATTGCAGTTGGGTCTGCCCGGTCAACGTTGTCACCGACACCGCCTACTGGCTGCGCGAGAAGCTCGGGCTGACGCGCGACCGCAAGCTCGACAAGCGCACGCGCATCTGGATCATGGTGGCCGCACTTCTCGCCTCGGCGGCGAGCGGCACCATTGCCTGGGAGTTCCTGAACCCCGTCAGCCTGCTGCAGCGTGGCATCATCTTCGGCATCGGCGC
>CAZPUQ010000011.1:0-88330 GCA_964589785.1 uncultured Hyphomicrobium sp. | reverse complement strand
ATCGGCGAGAAGGTGGGATCGGGCGAGGGGCCGGAAGTCGACATCGCCGTCGATCCGCTCGAGGGCACGACGATCTGCGCCAAGTCGATGCCGAACGCGCTCGCCGTCCTCGCCATTTCGGAGAAGGGCGGCCTTCTCAATGCGCCCGACATGTACATGGACAAGATCGCCGTCGGCCCCGGCTATCCCGCCGGCATCGTCGACCTCGATGCGTCCCCGGGCGACAACATCCGGGCGCTGGCCAAGGCGAAGGGCGTTCCCGTCGCCGAGATCACCGCCTGCATTCTCGACCGCCCGCGCCATGCCGAGCTCATCCGCGCCGTGCGCGAGGCGGGAGCGGCCGTGCGCCTCATTCCCGACGGCGACATCGCCGGCGTCATCTGGACCACGGATGCGGAGGAGACGGGCATCGATATCTACATGGGCTCGGGCGGCGCGCCGGAAGGCGTGCTGGCGGCGGCGGCGATGCGCTGTGTCGGCGGCCAGATCCAGGGGCGCCTGAAGCCCTCCAACGACGACGAGCGCATCCGCGCCGCGAAGATGGGCATCACCGACATCAACCGCAAATTCAACCTCGAGGACATGGCGTCGGGCGACGTCATCTTCTCGGCAACCGGCGTAACCGACGGCTCGCTGCTCGACGGCGTCCACTTCCGCGGCGATTTCGCGGAGACGGAGAGCGTCGTCATGAGGTCGAAAAGCGGCACGGTGCGGCGCATCAAGACGCGCTTCCGCGATATCGGCGCGCGCTTCCCGGCGTGAGCCCGGCGCCCGCGACGGCAACGGGACGGGTCTTGATCGCGTTCAAACGGTCCGCAGATAGAACTCGAAATCGAGCGGTTGCGGCTCGGCGAAAAAGCGATCGGCCTCGATCTCCCGGATGGTTGCAAAGATATCGACGAAGGCGGCGCCGAAGTAGTCGGCCATGAAGGGCGACCGGCGGAACCGCTCGAGCGCCGCGAACCAGTTCGTCGGCATCGGATCGGCGGGCTGCTCGTAGCCGTTGCCCTCCACCATGGGGCCGGGATCGATCTGCCGCGCAAGGCCATGGTGCACGCCGGCCAGGGCGGCGGCCATCGCGAGATAGGGGTTGGCGTCGGCGCCGCTCGCGCGGTGCTCCACGTGCCGCGCCTGCCCCTTGCCGGCCGGGATGCGCAGCGAGACGGACCTGTTGTTGAACCCCCAGTTCGGCGCGATCGGCGCATAGCTCGCCTTGCGGAAGCGCCGGTAGGAATTGGCGTTGGGAGCGAAAATGGCCATGCCGTCCGCCATGGTGGCCTTCATGCCGCCGATCGCGTGCCTGAGGAGCGGGTTGGCGATCTCATCGTCGGAGGCGAACACGTTGCGGCCCTGCTCGTCGGCGAGGCTGACGTGCAGGTGCATGCCGCAGCCGGCCCACGCCGAATAAGGCTTCGCCATGAAGCTCGCAATGAGCCCGTGCGTCTCGGCCACGCCCTTCACGAGGCGCTTGAACTGGATGGCTTCGTCGCAGGCCAGAAGCGCGTCGGTGCGGTACTTGAGGCCGATCTCCATCTGGCCCGGCGAATACTCCGACAGCAGCGCCTCGAGCGGAAGCCTTTGCTTCTCGGCCGCGCCGTAGAGATCGCTGAAGAACGGCGCGAAGTCCTCAAGGTCCTGCAGGTAGTAGCCCTGGTAATGACGCTGGCGCTCTGGCACCGCGAGCCCCATCGGCGGCCGCGGCCGGCCCTGAAGCGCGCTGTCGCGGTCGAGCAGATAGAACTCGAGCTCCACGGCGGCGACCGGCATCAGGCCCGTGTCCGCGAAGCGATCGATGACGCGGCGCAACGCATGGCGCGGCTCGGCGATCGCGCCGTCCCCGGCAAGGTCGTGGAAGCTGCCGAGATACTGCGCCTTCGGCGTCGGGCTCCATGGCATGCGCTTCAAGGTGCCGGGGACGGGCCACAGCACATGGTCCGCATCGCCCGTCTCCCAGATCATGCCCGTCTCCTCGACGTCGCGGCCGGTCACGTCCATCGACATGGCCGAGCACGCCATGAAGCGTCCGTTCTCCCAGGCGGGCAGCAGCTCGGCGCGCGTCAGGAGCTTGCCCCGCTGCACGCCGGCGAGGTCCGTGTAGACGAGGTAGATCTGCTCAACGTCGGGGCTGTCGGAGAGGAAGCGCTGCGCTTCGTCCACCAGCAGGGCGCGATCGGGCGGCTGGATCATGGAGCTCCTGGGATCAGAGGGTTGCGGTCGCGCGCATGGGCAGCCTGCCGGAGATCTCGGCCATCGCTCCGTCGAGGGCGTCGAGCAGGCGTCCGGCGTCCTCTTCCTGCGTCTCGGGGCAGACGAGCATCATGTTGTGGAACGGCGTGATGACGACGCCGCGGTTGAGGCAATAGAGGTGCAGCGCGTGCTCGGCCTCGCTGTGGGCGAAGAGCAGGGCCTCGGTGCCGTTGCGCGGATGGTCGGAGGCACAGACGATCTCCGCCCTGAGCCCGACGCGGACGATATGCCAAGGCAGGCCATGGTGGCGGATCAGGGCGTCGATCCCGCGCTCGATGAACTCCGCCAGCGGCAGCGCGCGGCCGTAGACCTCCTCCGTCAGGATCGTCTCCAGCACCGCGCGCATGCAGGCGAGCTGGAGAGCGTTGCCCGACAGCGTGGTGCCGATGCCGCTGTAGCCGCTCTCGCGATCGGCCATGTAGGCCTTGATGCGCCGGTCGACGGCTTCGCTCCAGCCGTAAACCGCGGCCGGCACGCCGCCCGAGATCGGCTTGCCGAGGACGAAGAAGTCGGGTTCGAGGCCATGGCTCGCCGTATAGCCGCCGGGGCCGGAGCTGATGGAATGCGTTTCGTCGATGCACAGGAGCGTGCCGTGCTTGCGCGTCAGGCGGCGCAGGGCCTCGTGGTAGCCTGCTGCCGGAAGCACCATGCCGCAGTTCGTCATGACGGGTTCTGCAAGGACGAGCGCCACGTCCTCCCGCTCCAGCGCCGCCTCGAGCGCGGCGACGTCATTGAACTCGATGACCCGCGTGTCCGTGGTGACGTCGCGGACCTCGCCGACGAGGCCCGGCCGGTTCTGCGGCCTGCCGTTGCGCAGCGCCACGAACGTATCGTCGACGGCGCCGTGATAGCAGCCGTTGAACACCAGGAGCTTGCGGCGCCCCGTCGCCGCCCGCGCCCAGCGGATCACTGCGCGGTTGGCGTCGGAGGCCGTTGCGGTGACCTGCCAGAACGGGAGGCCGAAGCGGCTCGCGAGCAGGCCGCCGACCGCCGCCGCGTCGGGACTGGGCAGCATCGTCGTCAGCCCGCGGGTGGCCTGGCGGCAGATGGCGTCGGCTACGGCGGGCGGG
Source organism: uncultured Hyphomicrobium sp. (assembly GCA_964589785.1). Taxonomy (GTDB): domain Bacteria; phylum Pseudomonadota; class Alphaproteobacteria; order Rhizobiales; family Hyphomicrobiaceae; genus JAGVSR01. Next base: position 85,013 of record CAZPUQ010000011.1, on the reverse strand, counting down.
GAATGTCCGAACATCGCCCCGGTGTCGCCGAGGCAGAAGTCGACGTAGGTATGGCCGTCGACGTCGGTGAGCGTGACGCCCTTGGCTTGCGCCACGAAGAGCGGATAGGGCGTGCCCCAGTCGACCATCCAGTGCATCGGTACGCCGTTGAGCCAATGCCGGGCGGTCTCGCCGGATAGCGCCCGCGACTTGGGCGTGCGCTCGGCAAAACGGGCGCGCTCGCGGGCGAGAAGGTCGGCGACGCGCTCAGGCGAGACGCTGGTCGCAGCAACTGACATGGGTTCCCGAGCGGTTGGGGAGGCTTCGTTTGGCGGCGGGCAAGGCGCCGCCGCGTCCTCGTTTTCCAGTTTCGATCTAGTATTCAGGCCGCGTCGGCCCGGTCAAGGCTCGGCCTCGGCCCGGACCATTGCGAGGTGTGGCAACAACTCTGTTGGCAACTGCTATGGCGGCCTCGTCCGCCCGTCGCCCGGATGGTCAACTCTCCCCGTCGATTCGGGGGATGAGGCCATGGGCGCAATCAGAAAGCGGCGCGAGCTGGCGGCGGCGGAAACCGGCGACGCCGAGGCCTTTCTCGGCGTCGCGCACTCCGCGCGCGGCTTTGCCTGGCGGGAGCGTCTGGCGCGCGAGCAGCACAACCTCGCGCTCGCCATCAGCCAGCAGCACGGCCTGCCGGAGCTCCTGGGCCGCGTGCTCGCCGCGCGCGGCGTGGCGCTCTCCGACGTTCCCGTCTTCCTCGACCCGACGGTCAAGGCGCTGATGCCCGATCCGGCCCACCTCGCGGGCATGGATCGGGCGGCCGAGCGCCTCGCCGAGGCGATCCTGCGCCGCGAGCCCGTCGCCATCTTCGGCGACTACGACGTCGACGGCGCCTGCGCGTCGGCCCTGCTGGCGCGCTTTCTCATGGCGCACGAGACCCCGGCCCGCATCTATATCCCGGATCGCATCGTCGAAGGCTACGGGCCCAACTCTGCCGCGCTTGCCGCGCTCGTGAAGGAGGGCGCGCGGCTCATCGTGACCGTCGATTGCGGCACGACGAGCTTCGAGACCATGACCGAGGCGAAAGGGCTCGGTGCCGACATCGTCGTCATCGACCACCACCAGGCCGACGAGCGGCTGCCCGAGGTCCATGCCCTCGTCAACCCGAACCGGCAGGACGACATCTCCGGCCAGGGCCATCTCTGCGCGGCGGGTGTCGTGTTCCTGGTCCTCGTTGCGGTGATGCGCAGCCTGCGGCGGCGTGGCCACTATGAGAAGGCGGGTGCTGCACCCGATCTTCTCGCCGATCTCGATCTCGTGGCGCTCGCAACCGTCGCCGACGTGGTGCCCCTCACGGGACTCAACAGGGCCTATGTGCGCAAGGGTCTCGCCGTCATGCGATCGCGCGAGAACGTCGGCTTGCGCGCGCTGTTCGATGCCGCGGGGCTGCATCAGGCCCCGACGGCCTATCACCTCGGCTACATCCTCGGTCCGCGCATCAACGCGGGCGGCCGCATTGGCGACGCGGCGCTGGGCGCGCGGCTTCTCACAACCGCCGACGACGTGGAGGCGGCTAGGATCGCGGGCCTGCTCGACAAGCTCAACAAGGAGCGCAAGGCCATCGAGACGCAGATGCTCGAGGAGGCCTTCGCGGAAGCGGATCGCAAGGTGAGCGCGGCGCCGGACCTGCCGGTCGTCATCGTGGGCTCGGAGACCTGGCACAAGGGCGTGGTCGGCCTCGTCGCGAGCCGGCTGGTCGAGCGCTTCGGCCGGCCAAGCTGCGTCATCGCCTGGGAGAGACAGGCGGGATCGGCCGCCGTGACGGGCACGGGGTCGCTGCGCTCGGTTGCGGGCGTGGACATCGGTGCGGCCGTGCGCGCGGCCGTCGGCGCGGGCCTGCTCCAGAAGGGCGGCGGGCACGCGATGGCGGCCGGCATCACCGTCGCGCGGGAGCGGCTCACGCAGCTCGAGGCGTTTCTCGCCCGGGAGCTCTCCGACGCTGCGAGTGCCGCGCGGGCCCGCGCCGGTCTTGAGATCGACGGTGCCCTCGTCCCGTCCGCCGTCAACGATGCCCTTGTCGATCTGATCGAGCGCGCCGGGCCCTACGGCCAGGGCAATTCGCAGCCGCGGTTCGCCTTCCCGGCCGTGCGGGTGAAGTTCGCCAAGCCCGTCGGCGAGGCGCACCTGCGCTGCGTGCTCGAGGCCTCCGACGGGTCGCGCGTCGAAGGGGTGGCCTTCCGCGCCGTCGGCCAGCCTCTCGGAGAGCTGCTGCAGAACACGGGCGGGATGCCGATCCACGTCGCCGGCACCTTGAAGCGCGACACCTGGGGCGGGCGGGAGAAGATCGAGCTCACCATCGAGGATGCCGCCGACCCGCGCCGCCAGGAAGGCTAGCCGGGCCGCTCCGCGCCCGCGTTCGGCTGCCGGCCCGCTGCGGGTTGCGCGCCGCGCCAAAGCTGCCTATACCGGGCCGCGCTGCTCCCTTCGTCTATCGGTTAGGACGCAAGATTTTCAATCTTGAAAGACGGGTTCGACTCCCGTAGGGAGCGCCATTCCCCCTGATATTGCTTTACTTTTTTAGTGTTGGGGCGCTCGCCTACTTCGCCGTGCGGCTGTTCCGCTTGCGTGCTGTCGAGGCGGCCTTGGCCTTGCGCGGCAGTTTACGGCGCGGCGTCTTGGCGATGTCGCGCAGCTCCTTCTCGCTCATCGAATCGACCATCTGCCGCGAGGCGCCGCGCAGCTTCGATTTGGGGGTCTCGCCGCGCTTGGCCGACAGGGCGGCGCCGGCCGCCATCTGCTGCTTTTTCGATCTGGCTGGCATGTGGTGTCTCTCCGCTTCATGGGCCTCGTGCAGTGCGAACGGCCGTCACAGCCGCAAGTTCCCTGCCGCGCCCGGCCTGTCCCGTCATTGGAGCTTGCGAAACGCATCTTTGGTGCCGTACCGTCTCCGCGCATGGGACGGGGATCCGCACTCGCCAGAATGCGCCAGTCGCGCGCGTGGTTCAGCCGCGTGCTGCTGTTGGCGTTCGTGCTGCGCGCTCTGATCCCGGCCGGCTTCATGCCGGGCCTCCCCGACGGGCCAGACGGTGCTCCCGCCCTCGTGATCTGTACGGCGCACGGGCTGAAGCTCGCCGTTGCCGGAGAGGCGGCCCAGCCGGACGGTGGCGGCGCGGCGAAGCATGCGGGCGAGCCGTGCGTCTTCTCCGGCACCCCGCCGCTGGCGGCCGCCGACGGTCCGGCCGGCGAGCCTCTGTTGACCCATTTGGTAACGGCCGCCGCGACTCCGGCTCGCGACATCACGCTGCCGCCGGTCCGCGCCGGCCCGGCCGTCGGCTCCCGCGCTCCTCCCGTCGTCCTCTGAACGTTCGTCGCCTCGCGCCCGCGTCACCGCGGATGCGCGCTTCGCTAGTTCCGGGGAGCCTTGCCGATGTCCTTCCGCATTCCGCGCCGTGTCGCATTTATCACGTCCGTTTCGCTGACCGCTTCGGTCGTCGCCGCCGCAGGCGCTGGGGCGCAAGGCGTCCCGTCCGGCAAGCCCGCCGCGGAGTTGCCGCCCGTCGAAATCGAAACCTCCGAGCCGACGCCCGCGTCTGCCCCGAAAAAGGCGCCCGTCAAGACGGCCTCCCCGGCCCCGGCCAAGGCGAAAGCGAAGCCGGCCCCGGCCGCCGCCGCAGCAGCAATGCCGCCGCTCGCGCCCGATACGCCGGAGCTTCCCCCTGCCGCCGATCCCAACGCGGCCGTGCCGCCCGGAACGCGGTCGGGCAGCCTCGGCGTTGCGACGGCCGCGGAAGCCCGCGCCGAGATCGACCGCACGCCGGGCGGCGTCGCCGTCGTGCCCGCCGAGGCGTACCAGGACTCGACACCCGCGGTGACGCTCAAGGACGCGCTCGACTACGTGCCGGGCGTGTTCGTGCAGACGAAGTGGGGCGAGGATAGCCGTTTGTCGATCCGCGGCTCGGGCCTGTCGCGCAACTTCCATCTGCGCGGCGTCCAGCTTTTCATGAACGGCATTCCGATCAACACCGCGGACGGCTTCGGCGACTTCCAGGAGATCGATCCGAGCGCCTACCGCTACATCGAGGTCTTCAAGGGAGGCAACGCGCTGCGGTTCGGGGCCAACTCGCTCGGCGGCGCGATCAATTTCGTCATGCCGACCGGCTATGACAGCGACCTCGTCGCAGCCCGCCTGGATGTCGGCAGCTTCGGCCTCGTCAAGACATCCGTCTCCTCGGGTGCAGTCTCGGGCGCCACGGATTACGCGCTGACCGCCACGTGGCAGGAGCACGACGGCTTCCGCGATCACAGCGACGGCGAGAGCCTGCGCGGCAGCGGCAACATCGGGTTCAAGATCACGCCCGACGCCGAAACGCGGTTTTTCGTTAACGCCAACACGATTGAGCAGCGCATTCCCGGCGCCGTCACGCGTCACTCTGCGCTCAGCGATCCGACGGCGGCGGCCGGCATCAACGTTCTGAACGACTGGCAGCGCAACATCGATTCGTTGCGGGTGGCCAACCAGACGACGGTGCGCCTCGCCCCCGGGACCCTCTTCGAGGCCGGCGCGTTCTATTTCGATCGGCACCTGATGCACCCGATCTTCCGCTGGCTCGACTATGCCTACGACGACTACGGCGGATATGCGCGGCTGTGGGACGAGAGCACGATCGCCGGCTACCGGAACCTCCTTGTCGCCGGCGCGAACATCCACAACGGCACCGTCGATGCGCGCCAGTTCGGCATCGGGCCGGGTGCACAGAAGCTGGACCTGCTGTCGCAGACCGACGATCGTTCCGAGAACTACTCGGTCTATGCCGAGAACAGCTTCTTCGTCCTGCCGGACGTCGCGCTCGTGGCCGGCTTCCAATACCTGCATGCCAAGCGCCAGCGCGATGTCCTCTTCACAAGCGTCGGCGATCTGCCGGGCGAGGAGACGTTCGATATCGTCAGTCCGAAGGTGGGGCTGATCTGGGATGTCAACCCGGCCGCACAGGTGTTCGCCAACATCTCGAAGAGCGCCGAGGTTCCAAGTTTCGGCGAGAACACGGTCGGCTCGATCCCGTTTGCGGCCGTAGAGCAGGAAGCCGTCACCTACGAGATAGGCACGCGGGGTCGGATCGCGGACCTTCACTGGGATCTTGCGCTCTATCGGGCCGAGATCGACAACGAGCTGCAGTGCCTCACCATCGTCAGTCCGTTCTTCACCAACCAGTGCGCGGTGACCAACGCCGACAGCACCGTCCACCAGGGCATCGAGCTCGGCCTCTCGGCGGCGGTCCTGCCGCGCGTGTTCGAGAGCGTCGGAGCGCCGGATCAGCTTTGGCTCACGGGGGCCTATACGCTGAACGACTTCTTCTTCGACGACGACCCGGCGTGGGGCGACAACGAGCTTCCCGGCGTTCCCCGCCACGTCCTCAAGGCGGAGCTGATCTACAAGCACCCGTCGGGGGCGTTCGCCGGGCCGACGGTGGAATGGGTGCCGGAGGCTTTCTATGTCGACAATGCGAACTCGCTCGCGACCGAAGGCTACGCCATCTGGGGCATGAAGCTCGGTTATGAGGGCAAGACGTTCACGGCCTATCTCGAGGGGCGCAACCTCTCCGACGAGGCTTACATCGCCTCGGCCAGCGTCTCCGGCGATCTCAACGGGGTCGATGGCAGCTATTTCGAGCCCGGCACCGGCCGCGCCGTCTACGGCGGCCTCCAGGTTCGCTGGTAACGCAGGGTCCGTCACCACTCCCATCACGATTGAACAGTCATCGAGGACGCTCATCATGCCCACCCGTACGATTTTCCGGTCCTGCGCGCTCGTCGCGGCACTTTTCCTTTCGGTCCAACCGGGCCCGGCGCACGCACACGCCACGCTCGACATCAAGACCGCGCAGCCCGGCCCGTTCCGCGCCGCCGTACGCGTCCCGCACGGCTGCGAGGGCTCGCCCACGATCGCGGTGCGCGTGACCATCCCCGAAGGCGTCATCGGCGTGAAGCCGGCGCCCAAGCCGGGCTGGTCGGTCGCCACGACGAAGGGCCGCCACGCGAGAACCTACGACTATTTCCATGGCCGCACGGAGAGCGAGGGCGTGAAGGAGATCGTCTGGCGCGGCGGCCCGCTCGCCGACGAGCACTTCGACGAGTTCCTGTTCGTCGGCTTCGTGACGGACGCGCTGCAGCCGGGCAGCGCCGTTGTCGTTCCGGTGGTCCAGGATTGCGAGAAGGGCTCGCTCGCTTGGGTCGAGACCGCCGCGCCCGGTGTCGATCCGCACAGCCTCAAGGCGCCGGCGCCGGTGCTCAGGATCGTGACCCGGCCGGGCGCCGAGCCGGCGGCTCCTGCGGCGGCGCTCAACGTCCGCAAGGCGTGGTCGCGCGCGACGCCCGGCGGGGCGAAGGTGGCGGCCGGATACCTGGAGATCGCCAATCCCACGGCTGAGCCCGACAGGCTCCTCACCGCGTCGGCTCCGATTGCCGCGCGCGCCGAAATCCACGAGATGCGGCACGAGGGGGGCGTCATGACGATGCGGCCGCTCGCAGACGGCCTCGACATCGCCGCCGGACAGACCGTTACGCTCGGCCCGGGAGGGCTGCACCTCATGTTCGTCGATCTCGCAGCGCCGCTGACGGCCGGTCAGACGTTCGATCTGGAGCTGACGTTCGCGAAGGCCGGTGTGATCAAGGTGCCGGTCGTCGTCCAGGAGATCGGCGCCAGCGGGCCCTCCGATCCGCACGCGTCCCATCACTGAGACATCACTGACACTGGCGCCCGCGCCGGGGTTCCCGTCAAGCCGCCTTCCTGCCGCCGCAGTTCGTTTCGACTCTGACCGTCGATTCGAAAGGGACCGTTCGCGCGCACGGCGCATGGGGGAAGGACGCATGGGACGGACGGCGTTGCACCTGCTGGTCGGCCTGATGATCGCCGCCGCTGCGATCGCGGGCACGGCGCCGCGGGCGGAGGCCGCCTCCGCCGCCGCCATCGACGCCGACGTGCGCGAGACGCTCGACCGCTTCTTCCACCGCATCGGCGGCGCCCGCGAGCTCGCCGACAAGTCGTACGGCATCCTCGTCTTCCCGTCGGTGGTGAAGGCGGGGTTCGGCGTCGGCGGCGAGTACGGCGAGGGGGCCCTGATGGTGCGCGGACGCCCGACCGCCTACTACAATACGGTCTCCGCCTCGTTCGGCTTCCAGCTCGGCGTGCAGGCCCGCTCCGTCATCATCATGTTCATGACGCCGGAGGCGCTGGACCAGTTCCGCCGCTCCAAGGGCTGGAAAGTGGGGGTCGACGGTTCGGTCGCCATCATCACGGTGGGCGTCGGCGGCTCGATCGATACGAACAAGATCGTAAGCCCCGTCGTGGGCTTCATCCTTGATCCCAAGGGCCTCATGTACAATTTGACGCTCGAAGGCACCAAGATCACGCGCATTTATAAGTGACGCCCGCGCCTGCCCCGCTTCGGCCTACATTCACGTCTCGTTCATGTCGGCGGGTTTAACCCATGCTGCCGTCTGACGAATTGGCGACGGAAAACATCTGCCGAGCGCGTTCTACAGCATGACGTCATCGTCAGGAGACACGGCCGGGCTGAACCGGTATTCTGGCGGCAAGGTTTCTCGTAATGAAGAGAGCAAGAACGTTTGTCGCGGTGTGTTGCGCGCTGGCCGCCGTCATCGGTGGGTGGTGGGCTCTTGGCGCACCCGATTTCTTGCCGCTGCGCGCCGACGCCCGCAAGGCCGACGCGGGCCTGTCCGACAGCGAGGGCGGCGCACGGACGATCTCGGTCGAGGTCGCCGAAGCGCGCCCCACGCGCATGTCCACGGACGTCCGCGCCATCGGCTCCCTGCAATCCGATGAGACCGTGCAGCTCGCCCCCGAGATCGCGGGCCGGATCTCGGCCATCGAGTTCGTCGAAGGCAGCAAGGTCAAGGCCGGCGATACGCTCGTGCGGCTCGACGATGCGCTGGTGCGTGCCGAGGTGGCCGACGCGGAGGCACGCCTCAAGTTCGCGGAGGCCAACAACGAGCGCGCCCGCCAGCTTTCGCGCACCGGCAATGTGACAGAGCGCAGCCGCGACGAGGCCACGACGAACTTCGAGATCGCGCGGGCGGCCCTCGAGCTCGCCCGCACGCGGCTCGACAAGCACATCCTCCGGGCGCCTTTCGACGGCATCGTCGGCGTGCGCAAGGTCTCGGTCGGCGCCTTCGTCGCCGTAGGAACGCCGATCGTGAACGTGGAGAAGATCGATCGCCTGAAAGTCGACTTCAAGGTTCCCGAAACCTATCTGCCTGCGATCACCGTGGGACAGGTCGTGGACGTGTCGGTCGACGCCATCCCGCGGCGCACGTTCGAGGGCAAAATCTATGCGATCAACCCCCTGGTCGACGTGAACGGCCGTGCGCTCCAGGTGCGCGCCCTGATCGACAACGCGGACATGGTCCTGCGGCCGGGCCTGTTCGCCCGCATCCTCATCAAGGGCGCCGTCGAGCGCGACGTCGTCCTGGTGCCCGAGAGCGCCGTCATGCCGCGCGCGGGCGACAACTTCGTCTTTCGCGTCGCCGACGGCAAGGCGGTGGAAGTGCGCGTGCGGCTCGGCGAGCGGGCCGATGCGCGGGTCGAGGTCGCCGAGGGGCTGTCCCCCGGCGACACGGTCGTCACCGCCGGCCAGCACAAGCTGCGCAACGGAACTCCGGTCGAGATCGTCGCGGCCCACCCCGATCCCGGCCGCTCGGCCCGGAGCGACGGCGAGACGCGGCGGAGCGGCGGATGAACCTGTTCGAGCTCTGCATCCGCCGGCCGGTCCTGGCGACCGTCATGAGCCTCATCCTGGTCCTGGTCGGCGTCGTCTCCTTTCAGCGCCTGACGGTGCGCGAGTTTCCGAATGTGGACGAGCCGATCGTCTCGGTGACGACGAACTATCCCGGCGCCTCGGCCGCGATCATGGAAAGCCAGGTGACGCAGATCCTGGAGGATTCCATCGCCGGGATCGAGGGTATCGACGTTCTGTCCTCCTCCAGCCGCTCGGAGACGAGCCGCATCACCGTCCGCTTCCGCACCGAGATCGATCCGGACGTCGCGGCGAGCGACGTGCGCGACCGCGTGAGCCGCGTGCGCGGCCGCCTCCCGGACGAGATCAGCGAGCCCGTCATCGCGAAGGTGGAGGCCGATGCCCAGGCGATCATGTTTCTGGTCTTTACGAGCCCGCAGATGTCGGCGCTCGAGATCAGCGACTATATCGACCGCTTCATCGTCAACCGGTTCAAGAACCTTACGGGCGTGGCGGACGTTCAGATCTACGGCGAGCGGCGCTATGCCATGCGGATCTGGATCGACCGCGAGCGGCTCGCCGCCTACAACCTGACCGTCCAGGATGTCGAGGCGGCGCTCAGGGCGCAGAACGCCGAGATCCCGTCCGGGCGCATCGAGAGCCAGGACCGGGAGTTCTCCGTGCTCTCCAAAACCGGCCTCACCACGCCGGAGGAGTTCCGCAATATCGTCGTGAAGCTCGCGGGCGACCATCAGGTGAAGCTCGGCGAGGTCGCGCGCGTGGAGCTCGGCGCCGAGGACGAGCGGCGGGCGAGCACGTATAACGGCATCCCGGCCATTGCCGTCGGCATCATCCGGCAGGCGACGGCCAATCCGCTCGATGTCTCCGGCGCCGTCCGCGGCGTGCTGCCCGAGATCAACGAGTCCCTCCCGCAGGGACTGCAGGCGACCATCGGCAACGACGATTCCGTCTTCATCGACCGCTCGATCGCGGCCGTCTTCATGACCATCATCGAGGCGATCGCGCTCGTCGTCGTCGTCATCCTGTTCTTCCTGCGGTCGCTCAGGGCGGCCATCATCCCCATCGTCACGATCCCGATCTCGCTCATCGCCACGTTCGCGCTGATGTATGCCTTCGGATTCAGCGTCAATACCCTGACGCTGCTCGCCATGGTGCTGGCGATCGGCCTCGTGGTGGACGACGCCATCGTGGTTCTGGAGAACATCTACCGCTACGTCGAAGAGGGCATGGCGCCGGTGCCGGCGGCCATCAAGGGCGTGCGCGAGATCGGCTTTGCCGTCGTCGCGATGACGCTGACGCTCGCCGCGGTCTATGCGCCGATCGCGTTCGCCTCGGGCAAGACCGGACGCTTGTTTCTCGAGTTCGCGCTGACGCTCGCCGGCGCTGTCATCGTCTCGGGGTGGGTGGCGCTGACCCTGACCCCGATGATGTGCGCCAAGCTGCTGCGCCACCAGTCGCATCCCGGCATCGTCTACCGCACGCTTGAAAGCGCGTTCGTCGCCTTCGAGACGGGCTACCGGCGGCTTCTCGTCGGCTCGCTCAAGGTCAGGCCGCTCATCGTGCTGCTGGGGTTGCTCGTCGCCGGCGCGAGCAGCCTGCTCCTCGCCAATCTCAAATCGGAGCTCGCCCCGCTCGAAGACCGCGGCGTCATCCGGGTGCGCGGCTCGGGCCCCGAAGGTGCGACCGTCAGCTACACGGCGCGCTATGCGCAGGAGATCGATTCCGTTCTGACCGGCGTGCCCGAGGTCCGCGGCCGTCTCGCCATCGCCGGCACGCCCGATGTCTCCTCTTCGCTCGTCATCGGGCCGTTGAAGGACTGGAGCGAGCGCACCCGCTCGCAGGAGGAGATCACGGCCGAGATCAATCCGAAGCTGCGCCGCATCGCCGGCGTCCAGGCCGTGGTGCAGACGCCGGGCGCATTCGGTCAGCGCGGCTCGGGGAGGCCGATCGAGTTCGTGCTCCAGTCCTCTGCGAGCTACGCCGACCTGCAGGGCTACGCCGACGCCCTCATCGCACGGGCCCGCGAGCATCCGGGGCTTGAAAACCTCGATACCGACCTGAAGCTCAACTCGCCCGAGTTCCGCATCGACATCGATCGGGCGAAGGTGGCGGACCTGGGGCTCGACGTCACCACGGTCGGCCGTACGCTCGAAACCCTGCTCGGCGGGCGGCAGGTGACGCGCTTCGAGCAGAACGGCGAGCAATACGATGTGTTCGTGCAGCTCGCCGCGGAGGACCGCGCCTCGCCGCAGGCCTTGTCCACCATCTTCCTGCGCAATCCGCGCGGCGAGATGATCCAGCTTTCCAACGTCGCGAGCGTGGTGGAGTCGGTTGCGCCGAAGGAGCTGAAGCGGTTCAACCAGCTCCGCTCCGTCACCATCCAGGCCAGCCTCGCGCCCGGCTATACCGTGGGCGAAGCGCTCGATTTCCTCGAACGGGCCGCCAAGGAGGTTCTGCCGGCGACGGTCCAGACGGACCTCGACGGCGCCAGCCGCGACTTCCGCGCCTCGGCGGAAAGCCTGCTCGTCGTCTTCATCCTGGCGCTGGCCTTCATCTACCTCGTGCTCTCGGCGCAGTTCGAGAGCTTCCGCGATCCGGTGATCATCATGATCACCGTGCCGCTGTCGATCACCGGCGCGCTCGCGGCCCTCTGGCTGATGGGTGGCACGCTCAACGTCTATTCCCAAATCGGGCTCGTCACCCTCGTCGGCCTCATCACGAAGCACGGCATTCTGATCGTAGAGTTTGCCAATCAGAAGCAGGCCGCCGGGAAAGACCGGATGACGGCTATCGTCGATGCGGCCGTGCTGCGCCTCAGGCCCATCCTGATGACGACGGGGGCCATGGTTCTGGGCGCGCTGCCGCTCGCCATCGCTGAAGGGGCCGGCGCGGAGAACCGGCAGCAGATCGGCTGGGTCATCGTCGGCGGCATGTCGGTCGGCACGCTGCTCACCCTGCTCGTCGTGCCGGCAGTCTACAGCTACTTTGGCCGCCGCGCGGTCCCCGCCGCATCCGAGCACGGTGCGGGCGCGTTCCAACCTGGCGAATAGCGCGGCCTGCCGGCAGCGGTTCAGCAGCCGCGCCGGGCGACGCCCTCGGCATCGAAGATATAGCCAGTGAGCTTGCGGCCCTTGCTGCTGGCGAGGAAGAGCGCCAGGTGCGCGATGTCGGGCTCCGACGTCAGGCACGCGCCGCTCATGGCGTCGAAGGTGGTGGACTTGGGGCCGATGGCGTTGATGCGCACCGCATCCCCCGCCCAGCGGTCGGCCAGATCCCGCGTCAGGGCCGCCAGCGCCGAGCGCACCATGCCGAGCACGGCCGCTTCGCCGGAGGTCTGCGGCGCGGGCGCCAGCACGATGTTGAGGATCGTCCCCTCCGACCACGTCAGCGCCATGCGGTTTGCCGCAACGCCGGAGATCTCACGCAGGGCCGACAGCTTGCCGACAATCAGAGCCTCGATCTCCTCGAGCGTGGCGACCGCATTGAGCTCGCTGCGCGTCATCGAGACGATGTTGACGACGGCGTCGAGGCCGCCGTAGGCTTGCGCGGCCCGCTGGGCGAAGCGCGTCGGCGTCGTTGCGCCCTCGAGGGCCGTGTCCTCGAGCCTCAGCTCCGCGGCCGTCTGGGCCAGGAGAGCGCCAAGCTCCACCATTTCCGGCGATCGTTCGGGCGTCTGCACGATGAGGCGCGCCCTGCAATCGGCAAACGCACGGGCCAGGTCGACGCCCTGGGTCTGATCGACACCGGAGATTGCGACCCGCGCGCCCGCCAGTTCGCCATACGCCTCGCTCCCCGCCTCACGCGTCACGACACTCATATACATGGGACTCGATGCTCCTGAATTACGCCGGAGTGGATGCGCGGTCCGGCGCAGAGGATACCACGCCGATTCGCCTAACGACATCTAAACAGCCCCTCGATTCGGTCCGGCCTCGGGCGCGTTGGTGACGGAACGGCGGCGCGCGAAGGCTCATAAGAGTCACTATCGCGGGCACTCGTCGGCAACGCGCTGATCGTTCACGCGTTTCACCGGAACGGCCCAAGCTGACCGCGCTTCGCCTGCGCTGTGGACAGGGCGGTGCGCATCTGCAACGGGCACCGGGCGAACACGGCCGGGGCTGTGGAAAGCTGGTGAAAATGAGGTGCCGCGAATTGCTCCTGGCGCCGCGGCGCGACGATGCTGTCAGCATCCGATTCGAAGCCATCCGCAGGTCGCGACTTCATGGCGAGCAAGAGATATCCGCATGAGCCAGAGCCCACCACGTCCGGAACCGGAGAGGTGATCGTGCTCGTCTCGATGGCGCTGGTCGTCGCGGCCATCGTCGTCGGCCTCCACGTCCAGATGGGGCTCGCCCTTCCGGTCGCGGCCATCGTCGGCATGGCGTTGTTCGTCGGTCTCGTCGGCTTCTACGCCTGGCGCAGGAGCGAGGCGGAGCGCGATCAGCTCAGCGGCGAGCTGCGGCGTCTGCAGGCGGAGATCGTTCTGCTGCGGCCCGCGGCGCGGGCGCTGGGGCCCGATCCCTATCTTCCGCACGTCTCCGTGCCGTTGCCTGCGATGCCGCCCTACGCGGACGCCCCGGCGGCGCACGGTGCGAACGACGATCCCGGCCTCGCCGATGCGGCGGCCGCGTCCGGTCCTGCGCTTGCTGAGGTGGCCGCGCCGGCGCCGGAGGCCTGGCCGCACGAGCCGCCGCACTTCGAAGCCTATCGCGGAGTGCCGCCGGTCGCGCCGGGCGAGTCGCTCAACGACTACTGGTCGTTCCGGCCGTCTGATCCGACGCTGGAGGCGCCGGCGCCGCTCCCCGATGTTGCCGTGGCGGCGCCGGAGCGGCCCGACGCGAACGCCGCTCCGGAGGCGCGCTCGTCCACCAGCGTGCGCGAGGACGACGTGGAGATGCTGCAGCGGCGCATCAAGGACATGCTCTACCAGGTGACGGTAGCAGAGCAGGCGCGCGAGATCGCCGCCGCTCTTCCCGCTGCCGACGATGCCGCCGAGGCGCCGCCGGTGGCGGCACTCGGCGTGGAAGCCTCGCTCGGCGCGCTGCGCGCGGCGGCCCAGTCGATGCGCCGTCCGGCCGGGGCAGAAGCGGCTCCAGCCGCGCCGCCGCCCGTGCCGGCCGCGGCCGCACCCGCGGCGGACCTGCCCGAGGAGCCGCCCGCCGATCCGCATCTGGCCGCCGTGCGTGAGGCCATCGCCGCCGGCCGTGCCGACGTGTACCTCGAGCCGATCCTGGCGCTCGGCGATCAGGCGACGCAGCACTACGAGGTCAGCATCCGGCTGCGCGGGCCGGCGACGGAGGATCTCGGGACCGGCGAGGACGGCCTTCTTTCCGGGCGCGGGATCCTGCCGCTGTTCGACGCCGCCCGCGTCACGCGCAGCGCCATCGTCGCCGAACGCCTGGCCAGCCGCGGCAAGCGCGGCTCGGTGTTCTCGCGCGCCTCGGGCGAGGCGCTGATCGAGCCCGACTTCACGCGCAACATGCAGATGGATTTCGTTGCGCGGCCGGCCACCGCGCGGCAGTTGATCCTCTCGTTCACGCAATCCGACATCCGGTCGTTCCGGGCCGCCGAGCAGCGGTCCGTCAGCGCGCTGGCGGCGCTCGGATTCCGCTTCGCCATCTCGAGCCTTACCGATCTCGACATGAATTTCGAGGCGATGGCCAAGGCCGGCTTCGGCTTCGTGAAGATCGACGCGGGCGTTCTCATGCACGGGCTGGCGCATCCCGGCGGACATGTGCCGCCCGGCGACGTCTGCCGGTTCCTCGCCGACCACGGCTTCGGGCTCATCGTCGTCGGTATCGACAGCGAGGAGACGCTGGCGCGCGTCTTCGGCTTCGGCGTCCTCCTGGGCCAGGGGACGCTGTTCGGCGGCCGCCGCCCGGTCAAGGCCGACGTGGTTGTGAAGTCCGGGCACGCGACCGCGGCCTGAGCCGGCCGGCCGCATGTCTGCAGCGATCGGGCGTGCCGTCAGCTCCGCGCGATGACGGCGTCGCGCAGGACATTCGTTTCGAGCTTCAGCTCGTCGAGCCGGTGCTTCAGCACATCGCCGATGCTGATGACGCCCATGAGCACGCCGTTCCGCTGCACCGGCAAGTGCCGGAAACGGCCCTGCGTCATGATCTTCGCGACGACGGCGACGGGGTCGTCGGGCGAGCAGGTGACGACCTCCCGCGTCATGAGATCGCTGACGAGCATGCGCGTGAGGCTGTCGCCATGCGTGGCGAGGCCCTTGGCGATGTCGCGCTCGCTGATGATGCCTTCGAGATTCCCGGAGGGGCCGACGACGACCATGGCGCCGACAGCATCGGACTTCATGCGCTGGGCGAGCGTCAGCATCGTCTCCGAGGCCTTGATGGTCCTCACCGCCGATCCCTTGTCCTTCAGGATGTCGGACACTTTCATGGCGTAGCTCCTTTGCAATCCTCCGACACCGTCGAGATAGCCCGCATGGGCGCGGCGCAGGGCGGACAGGATTTCCGTGCCGTCGCCTGGCGTGAGAAAGGTGGCGTTGCGCTGATCGTCGAGGCCGATGAGGCTAGGCAGGCTGTCGACGGCAAAGAGCGCGTCGGCGCCTTCGCCGGCAGCCCCTTCATGACGGCCGAGCAGAATGACGGCGGGAATGCCGGCGTCGCGCGCGGTCTTGACGCCGCGCGGTGTCGCCTCGAGCGCGAGGCAGGACCCGCAATCCACCTTCAGTCCGTCGATGGCGTGCCGATAGGCCTCGAAGAGGCCGTCCTCGCCCTCGTCTCCCTCGGGAGCCGCGACGCAGGTAAAGAGCCGCTTGCCGCCCTCGCCGAAGAGATGCGTCAGCAGCTTCTCGACCTCGCCCCGCGGGAGCGCGCTGACGACGCCGATCCTCACCCCCTCGTGACGGGCCGCGGAGGCGAGCTCGCGGGTTCCGGGACGCGCGTCGCGGTAATCCTTGTCGATCAGCTCGCGCGCCACTGTCGCGGAGTGGCGGGCCATGACGTCGATGAGGCGTTCGAAATCCTCCGAGCGGCGGTCGAAGCCGAGGTTCTGGCGCACGAACTGGCGGTAGCGGTCGCGGCGGCGGGTGTGCCGGCGCAACTCCGCATAGCCCTCGCGGGTACAGGTCCACGGGTAGCCTGCGGCCTGCACCACCCGGTTCAGAACGGCTCTCTCGAGGCTATCCGTCTCGGCGATGACGTCATCAGCGCGCAGGAGAATACCCTTGAGGCTCATCCCGCCTCCGTCCGATCTGCCGCCGCCGTCGGCCCGGCGAAGCTCCCGGCGTTAGTCCGGTTTCGGATGAATGTCGCAGGCATATTGCTTCGCCCTCGCACGCGACGGACCCGCTCGGTCCTTTCAGATTGCAGGCACTTTCAAGCAGCAGCCACAAATAGCAGACCGGCCGCATCCACCCGAGCGCGCGGGGCCAACGCAGCGTGCGACTTCCTGAAGCACGGCTGGCGGTGACACTCGCCGGCGAATGAGGCCCGCGTGCGGACACCGACACCGGCGCGGCGGTCAGCCGCTGTTGGTGACGGCGTCCCCCACGAGGCCGGCGATCTTGCGAACAACGCGGCCCTTGATCGGACTTGGCCGTTTCACTAGGCACTTCGGGATGTCCGCACACTCCGATATCCCGATCCTCTCCTCCGTTGCCCCTGTCGCCGAGGGCCGCAGCGCGTGGCTCGTCGACATCTGGGGCGTGATGCACAACGGTGTCGCTCCGTTCCTGCCGGCGGCCGAGGCCTGCGCGCGCTTCCGCGCTGCGGGGGGGACGGTGCTTCTGCTCTCGAATGCGCCGCGGCCGGCTCCCTCGGTCGTGCAACAGCTCGATCGCATCGGCGTGCCGCGCGAGGCTTACGATGCGATCCTGACATCGGGCGACGCGTCGCGAGAAATGATCCGGCAGGCCGCCGCGCGGGGGCGCGCGCTGGGGCATCTGGGGCCCGAGCGCGATCGTGCTCTCTTCGGAAACGCGCCGGACCTGGTGCCGCTGCAGCGGGCCGAGACGGTCGTCTGCACCGGCCTCTTCGACGACGAGCAGGAGACGCCGGAGACCTACATGGAGATCCTGGCGCTCCTGAAGAAGCGCGGCGCCGACATGATCTGCGCCAACCCCGATCTCACCGTGGAGCGGGCGGGCCGCCTCGTCTATTGCGCCGGTGCCCTGGCCCAGGCCTACGAGGCCATGGGCGGCGCGGTCGCCTACGCCGGCAAGCCGTATCTTCCCGTCTACGACCTGGCGTTCGCGCGTCTCGGCGACCTCAGGGGCAAGGGGGTTGCGCCCGGCGAGGTGCTGGCCATCGGCGACGGCGTGACGACGGATATCGCCGGTGCGGCGGCGGCGGGCGTCGACTCCATCTACATCGCGAGCGGCGTCCATGCGGGGGGTGGCGGTCTGCTTGACGCCGACCTGCTCACCCGGATCTTCGCTGAGGCCCCGGCCCGTCCGATCGCCGCGATGGACGCACTCGTCTGGTAAAAGCTTCGGTTTCCGGCCCTACGCCCAGCTCATCGATCCGTGCTTCAGCACCAGCACGCGGTCCTGCGGGCTCTCCAGCGCCGGAATGCTCTCGGGCGGCAAGTTGAGCATATGCGCCCTGAGGCAGCGCGAGATACCGCCGTGCGCGGCGATGACGGTGTCGCGCTCGATCGTCGACAGCCAGTCGACGGTGCGAACGAGAAGATCGGCGTAGCTCTCGCCCCCGCGCGGCCGCCATCGGAGCGGATCGATGGCGCGCGCAGCCAGACCTTCGGGGTCGATTCGCGGCAGATCGGTTTGAAGCTGGCCTTCCCAGGCGCCGTAGGAGAGCTCGATCAGCCGCGGCTCGACACCGTACCCGGCCGGGTCGAGGCCGAGGCAGCCGCGCAGGATCGCCATCGTCTCCCGGGTACGCCCGAGCGGACTCGCCACGAAGTCTGCATCGATCAGGTCGGGCAGGAAGGCACGCAGCGCCTCGCCGTTGCGGCGCGACTGGGCCCGGCCCTTCGCGTTGAGCGGAATGTCGGTCTGGCCCTGATAGCGCCGCTCGGCGTTCCAGTCCGTCTCGCCGTGGCGAACGACATAGAGTGTAAGACCAGGCCCCATGCGTCTCGCGTGCGAGGGCGGGCGCAGAAGCAGCACAGTCCCTCGACTGTGCGTGATCCTCCGGCCCCCGTCGTCCTCATCCTTCGCTCTTGATCACCGAGATGTCCGGCGCGTCCTCGTTCTTCATGCCCTGGACGTGGTAGCCGCTGTCGACGTGATGGACCTCGCCGGTGACGCCGCGCGCGAGGTCCGACAGGAGGTAGAGGCCGGCGCCGCCCACCTCCTCGATGGTTACGGTCCGGCGCAGCGGCGAATTGTATTCGTTCCAGCGCAAGATGTAGCGGAAATCGGAGATGCCGGACGCGGCGAGCGTCTTGATCGGCCCTGCCGAGATGGCGTTGACGCGGATGCCGGTGCGGCCGAGATCGGAAGCGAGATAGCGCACGCTTGCCTCGAGCGCGGCCTTGGCGACACCCATCACGTTGTAATGCGGCATCACCTTCTCGGCGCCGTAGTAGGTGAGCGTGAGGATGGAGCCGCCGTTCGTCATGAGCTTTTCCGCGCGCTGGGCGAGAGCGGTCAGCGAGTAGCAAGAGATCAGCATCGTCTGGGTGAAGTTCGCCTCGCTCGTATCGACGTAGCGCCCGTCGAGCTCGTTCTTGTCGGAGAACGCGATGGCATGGACAAGAAAGTCGAGGCGGCCCCACCGCTGTTGAAGATCGGCGAACAGGGCGTCGACGGAGGCCTTGTCGGAGACGTCACACGGCAGGACGAGGTTGGCGCCGAGGTCGGCGGCCAGCGGCTCGACGCGCTTCTTGAGCGCATCGCCCTGGTAGGTCACGGCAAGCTCGGCACCCTGGGCGGCGACGGCGCGCGCGATGCCATAGGCGATCGAGCGGTTGTTGGCGATGCCCATGACGAGACCGCGCTTGCCGGCCATGAGAGTTCCGGTCGGCACGCCGTCGCCTGCTCCTGGTTCAGCCATGAGCGTTCAATTCCTTTTCTCTGTGCGTGTAATCGGCGGCATCCTACACAAAAGGCCTCTGCGGTCCAGTGGACCGAACAGGCTGGGACGCCGGCGTCGGCGCGGCGCTGCACGATCGTCAAGAACGTCAGCCAGAAGATTGATCGGCCTAGCAAAAAGGCTTGTGATCCGCGCCCGATGCGCCGGCCGGCGCGCGGCGCGGCCGATCGCCCCGGCAGGATCGCCGGGCGGCCGCAGGCGCTGGTCAGCCCTCCAGGCTCCAAACGCCATTCGGCTGCCGGCAGGCAACGCCCTCCGTCTTGCGGGACTTCTGACCCGTCGTCATCATCACGATCACGTGGCGGCAGATGCCTCCGGCTGCGCTGCGAAACGAGCCGGTCGGCTTGACGAGACCGGACAGGCGCCCGTTGTGGCGGTGCCAGACGTAGGTCGCTCCGTCCGCGACCGAGGAGAGGGCGTGCTGGATGCTGGAGAGGGCCGCAATCTTGTCGCCGGCGTCGAGGGGCTGCCCGTCGTCGGGCGCGGCCTTGAGGTCAGCGAATTTCGGCCTTTGGGGGCGGTCGGAGGCGCCGGGGCAGGCGCACGTGGTGCCGCCGCGCTGGCGCGTTGCGGTTTCGCCGTCGGCGCCGGCCGGGTCGGCGGACAGGAGCAGGGCCGCCAGACCGATCAAGGCGATCAGGCCGCCCGCCGCCAGTGGGATCAGGAAAACGCTTTCACGCATGACAGAACTCGCAGACGACACAGGAACGACGCGACGGCCGGGACATGGGCCGCTCTCGTTCATCGTCTCTGAACATGGATAAAAAAGTCTCAACGAGCGTCTCATCCGGGTCGGGAACGGCCGGACGTTAACGCGCGGTCAAGGCGCGGCCGCGAGGATGCGACAAGAACAGGAGGCGGCCGCGCGCACGCCACGGATACGAAAGAGCTGAAGGCAAGACGACATGAGCCACGAGAGACTTCCGCATTCCTCCGGCGATTTCGCCGAGGCGATCGAGCCGTTCCTGCTGTTCGAGAGCTGGTTCGGCGACGCGCGCGAGAAGGAGATCAACGATCCCAACGCGATGGCTCTCGCCACCGCGGACGCGAACGGCTTGCCGAACGTGCGCATGGTGCTTCTGAAGGGGCTCGACGGCCCCGGTGCGCCCGACCGCGGCTTTGTCTTCTTCACCAACCTTGAAAGCGCCAAGGGGCGCGAGCTCGCGGCGAACCCGCAGGCCGCCATCCTTTTCCACTGGAAGAGCCTGCGGCGGCAGGTCCGCGCCCGCGGTCCCATCACTCCGGTCTCGGCGGCGGAGGCCGACGACTATTTCGCCTCGCGCCATCGTACGAGCCGCATCGGGGCGTGGGCCTCCAAGCAGTCGCGCCCGCTCGAAAGCCGCCTCGCGCTGGAAAAGGCCGTGGCGATCGAGACGGCGCGGTTCGGCATCAGCGCGATTCCGCGCCCGCCCCACTGGTCCGGCTTTCGTCTGACGCCGGTCGAGATCGAGTTCTGGTCGGACCGGCCCTTCCGCCTGCACGACCGCGTCCAATTCCGCCGCGCGTCCGCCGCCGATCCTTGGACGAAAGCTCGCCTCTATCCGTAAGGCGTCTCAGCCCTTCACGAGCGTGCGCACGGCCTTCACCATGTGGCCGTTGCCGGCGACGACATCGCCCTTGTCGAGCATCTTATCCGTGCCGTCCAGGTCCGTGACGAGGCCGCCCGCCTCGCGCACGATGACAATGCCGGCCGCGAGGTCCCACGGCTTCAGGTTGCGCTCCCAATAGCAGTCGAACCGGCCCGCGGCCGTCCAGGCCAGATCGAGGGCGGCCGATCCCGTCCGGCGGAGGCCGGCCACCTCGCCCATGACGGTGCTCATCTCCTTCAGAAAACCCGGATGCCCCGGCCGGCCGCGATGCGGGATGCCGGTCGCCACGACCGCATCGCCGACCGATTTGCGCGCGGCGACGCGCAGCCGGCGCTTCTCGTTGAGGAAGGCGCCCTTGCCCTTCTCCGCGGTGAAGAGCTCGTCGGCGATCGGATTGTAGACGACGCCCGCCACGAGCTGGCCGTCTCGTTCGAGCCCGATCGAGATCGCGAACATCGGGATGCCGTGCAGGAAGTTCGTGGTGCCGTCGAGCGGATCGATGATCCAGCGGTGGGTCTTGTCGGCGCCCTCCACGGCACCGCCTTCCTCCATCAGGAAGCCGTACTGCGGCCGCGCCTTGTTGAGCTCCTTGAACAGGATGTCCTCGGCTTTGTGGTCGGCGGCGGAGACGAAGTTCGCCGGTCCCTTGATCGAGACCTGGAGCTGTTCGACCTCGCCGAAATCGCGCACGAGCGAGCGGGCCGCCTTGCGGGCTGCGGCGGTCATGACGTTGATCAGGGCGGAGGCGGGCATTGGGGGCCGATCGGCAAGACGTGGAGGACAACGAAGTCTCCCGACGGATGCCGGCACGAGCTTGCGTCGGGAGGGATCACTGCCTACCGGATGGTGAGCCGTTTGTCCTGCCATTCCTGCGCGGCCTTTTGGGCGGCCTTGCGCTCGCTGTCGGGCAGGGCGTCGATGAGGAGGTCGAGCTTGTCGTCGGCAATGCCGCCGGACCGGGCGAGGAAGCGCCACTTGGCGGCTTCCGCCGTGCTCTTCGGCACGCCGCCCACGCCCTCCAGATGGATGTAGGCGAGGCGGTTCTGGGCGCCGGGCACGCCCTTCTCGGCCGCCGTCGTCAGGAGAGGGATTGCCTTGCCCTCGTCCTGTTTCAGGCCGAAGCCGCGCAGCAGCATCACCGCGTATTCGTACTGTGCCGCGAGGAGCCCCTGGCTCGCCGCGCGCGACATCCACCGGGCCGCCTCCAGCGCGTCGTGGGGCAGGCCTTCGCCCTTCTGATAGAGCGCGGCGAGGTCGTACTGCGCCTGCGCGATGCCCTTCTCGGCGGCGTACTGGATGTGTCTGGCCGCGCGGTGCGGGTTCTCGGGCTTGCCGTCGCCCTTCAGGAACAGGAGGCCGAGGTTGTAATTGGCCAGCGGGTCGCCGGTCGCGGCCGCATTCTCGTACATGGCGGCGGCGGCCTTGCGGTCCTTCTCCACGCCGCGGCCCTCGGCCAGCATATTGCCGAAGGCGAGCATCGCCGGGACGTCGCCGAGCTCGGCGGCCCGCGCATACCAGCGCGCGGCGGTGATCTCGTCCTTGCCGACGCCGAGACCGCCCTCGTAGATGCGGGCCACGAGCGTGTGCGCCTGCGGGTCGCCGCGCGCCGCGCGGGCCTCCGCCAGCGACAGCGCCGTCAGGTACTTGCCCTGATCGAACGCGAGATAGGCCTCGTCGTCCACCGCGGCGGGGGACGGCGCCGGGGAGGTCGGTGCGCCGGGTATTTCGGGCGCGCGGGCGGCAACCTCCGGGAGCTGCAACCGGCCCGTGGCCACGAGGACGCCCGCCGCCCCCGCGGCGGAACCCACGGCCAGCAGCCCGGCAAGTGCGATCCTGTTCATGGGACTGATCTCAGGGCCGCCACGTACGGCGAGAGATATGGGCCGACTGCGTCCGGAGCGAGGCCGGGCGGCAGGCGCACGGCGACGAAATCCGCGCCGGCCGCAACGAGGCGCGCGGCCTCCTGAGGCGTCTCGACGTCGAAGGCCACCCCCGGCACCTCGAAGATCTCCGACCACCACTGGACGAGGTCGAGGCGGCGTGCGCGCGCGGTATCCCGATCCTCGACATGGGGCGGAATGCCGAACCCGATGTAATCGGCTCCCTCTTCGCCGAGCTCCATCGCCTCGTGGCGGGAGCGGCCGACGTCAACCCCGACGATGAAGCGGCTGCCGAGCGTCTCGCGCGCCTCGCGATAGGCGGCCGGCAGCAGCTTTGACGGCGCAAGATGGACACCATCGGCCTTGACGACGCGGGCGAGCGCCGCATCGCCGAGGAGGAGCGTGGCGATGCCGCGCTTCTGCAGGGCCGCGACGGCCTTGGCGAGGTCGGGCGGGGCCGGCGGCGCGCCAGGGTCCGGCTCGATGAGCACGGTCGCGACGGGGCCGGCGGCAAGGGCCGCCTCGACGGTCGCGTCGAGCCCGGCGGCCTCGCCGGCCGCGGGCAGCACCAGATACAATTGGGTCGCCACCCCCTCGCGGGCCATGCTCGACGGACCTTTCCTCGCGGACCTGGTGTGCGTGCGCCCCCGCGCGCCCGCCCGAGGCCAACGGCTTCATTTTGCTGGACGGACGGGGCTATCCGGGCAGATTGAGGCGGAAACGAGGCCCCGCGCCGGCGCCCTCGGGCCCGCGCCGACGGCGATCTGCTGTGGCTTCGATCGTCGTCGTGGATGCCGTGCGACTACAATTCGCCATCAATCCAATGGACCTTTATGCTGACTGAGAAAAAGTGAATCCGTCCGCGTCCGATTCGGCGAACAGGAGCGAGCTGCAATGACCTTCTCCGTGGTTTCACCCCGCGCGCTCGCTGCTGCGCTGGTCGGCATGGCCATGAGCATGGCCGGTCCGGCGGCCGTCCCGGCCGCGCCGGCCGACGCCGCCGCGGACAGCGCCACGGCCGCTGCACCGGTGCCGCCGTCCGACCCCGCCGGTGCCCCGCCAGCGGACGCGGCCGCCGCCCCCCTGGCGAGCACGCCCGTCGTGCCGCTTCCCGATGCGGCTCCCGCCGTTACGGCCGCCTACGCCCGGCTGACAGACAAGGCGTTTGCCACCGCCTATGCCAAGGATGATGTCGCGGCCGCCGCAGCCTTCTACGGCGCGCGCAAGGACCCGCTCTGGACCGCCGCCGCGGGCCTCAACGACCGCGCCAAGGCCCTCGCCGCGGAGATCGGCAAGGCGGCGGAGTGGGGTCTCGACGCGACGGCCTTCCCGCTTCCCGATCCGGCCGCTGCGCTCACGACCCCGGACGCGCTGGGGAACGCCGAGGCGCAGCTCACGCTCGCGGCCCTCACCTATGCGCGTCATGCCCGGGGCGGGCGCGTGCGTCCGCTCTCGATCAGCCAGCTTCTCGATCTTTCCCCGCCGGTGCGCGATCCCAAGACCGTGCTTGGCGGGCTCGCCGCGGCGAGCGATCCGGCCGCCACTCTCACGGGCCTCCACCCCAGGCACGAGCAGTTCCAGCGCCTTCGCGCGGAGCTCGTGAAACGGCTCGGGCCCGTTGAGCCCCCCGCGCCCGTCGACGAGGCGCTCCTCGTCAAGCTGCCGCCCGACGGCGCCACCGTGAAGCCCGGCTCGCTGCATCCCGACATCGCGCTGCTGAGACGGCGCCTCAAGCAGCCGGCGGAGTTTGCCGGCCGCGAGACGCTCTATGACGAGCGGCTCGCCGACGCGATCAAGGCGTTCCAGACCGAGAAGGGGCTCAAAGCCAACGGCCAGCTCAATCGCCGGACACGTGCGGCGCTGAACCGGGAGGGTGCGGGCGAACCGGACGAGACGAGCCCGCGTGATACGCAGCGGCTGCTCGTCAACATGGAGCGGTGGCGGTGGATGCCCGAGGAGCTCGGCGCGTCCTACGTGATCAACAACATCCCCGAATACGTCACGAGGACCTATGCCGGCGGCAAGGTGATCTTCAAGGAGAAGATCATCGTCGGGCAGTCCACCTGGCCGACGCCGTCGTTCTCCGCCGAGATGAAGACGATCGTGTTCAATCCGTCGTGGGGCGTGCCCGAAGGCATCAAGGCGAAGGAGCTCAAGCCGCGCCTGCAGAGGGCCGGCGGCAACGGCTTCTTCGATCAGCTCTTCGGCGGCGGCGGCGCGTCCGTGCTCAGGGCCTACGGGTTCACGCCCTACCGCAACGGCCGGCCCGTCGATCCCAATTCCGTCGACTGGTCGTCGGCGGACTTGCGCCAGTACAGCTTCATCCAGCCGCCCGGCGGCCAGAACCCGCTCGGCTTCGTGAAGTTCATGTTCCCGAACCCGCACGATGTCTATATGCACGACACGATCCAGCGCGAACTCTTTGCCCAATCCCGGCGGCCGTTCTCGCACGGCTGCATCCGCGTCAACAATCCGCAGCGGTTCGCCGAGGTGCTGCTCCAGCAGGACAAGGGCTGGGGCGCCGAGCGTGTGTCATCCGCCCGGCGCAGCTCGGAGACGATCGAGCTCGACAACCATATCTGGGTTCACACGGTCTACCTGACGGCGTGGATCGACGACGACGGCAGGCTGGCGACGTTCGGCGACGTCTACGGTCTCGACAGCCGTGTCTCCCAGGCGCTTGGCGGCCGGTCCCTTCCCTCCGTCGAGCCGCAGCCGGCGTACGACGTCGAGACGGCCTCGATCGAGGACGAGCCGGCGGCCTTCAGCCAACCTAAACCGAAGAAGCCGGGCGCCAAGAAGACCGCCAAGAAGGCCAAGTCCGCCACGATTCCGTCGACCTTCTCCGAGGCGATGTCGGGCCTGCTCGCGAACTGAGCGGGGGCGGCTACTCCGCCTTCTCGTCGCGCAGCGACATGATGAATTGCGACAGGGTCACCATCTCGTCCTGCGTCAGATGGTGGTTCGGCATCATCGGCGGCACCGATTGCAGCCACGAGACGATGGCTTCCGCCGTCTGCTGCGGCCGCCGCGCCACGGCGTAGAAACCGGGAATCCCTTCCGGCCCCGACTTTTCGCCTTGTCCGGGATTGAGATGGCAGGTCGCGCACAGGCGCGTCGCCAGCTCACGGCCCTTTGCGATCTCGTGCGACTCGATCTTTTGGGACGGGCCGCTGTCGGCGCCGCCGGCCGCAGGGGAGGCGAGCGCGACGATGGCAAGGACACCGGAAGCGATCGCGTGACGGTTCGGACGATGGGTGCGCATGGCTCCCTCCTGCACGACCCTCTTGCGCGCAACCTTGACGGGGATCAAGGTCGAAGCGCTCCGCCGCCGTCACGGTCGGGGCAGTCTGGCATCGAGCCGAGGAGACGTCCCATGGCCTTCGAGGAGATCGAGGCGGAGATCGCATCCCTCATCACGCGCATGAACGAGCAGCCGGCGGATCTGCGCGAACTGGAGATCCTGCTGCGCGAGAAGCTCAACGAGTTCCGCGCGCTGGGGATGCCGGTGCCGCAGGATCTCGCGGACCTGGAGGCTGCGCTCGATGCGCGGCTGACGGTCGGCGACGCGTCCGACTGAAAGCGGGTTTCGCGCGCCTGCGGCACAACCCTCGCGCTGGATCCCCGAACGCGCTCGCTGCGCTCACGCGTTCGGGATCCAGCGCAAGACTCGTCGCAGACGCCGTCCTCACTTGCCGCTCGCGATCCGGAGCGGCCGCTCATCGCTTCGAACGCGGAGCCGGTCAGGCGGCCTTTTCCTGTCTGGCGTCCCATTTGCCAAGCGCCGCAAGGCTGTTCATGCGGGCGCGGTGGGTAAAGGCCCGCTGGCCGGCGGCGACATTCTCCGGCTTTCCGTTCCAGGCTTTCAGCGCGGCCGCCTGCAACGCCCGGCCGTAGGAGAAGGTCAATGCCCACGGCAGGCCGCCCATCGCATTCATGAGCGAGAGGTGCTCGGTCGCGGCCTCGTCGCTCTGGCCGCCGGAGAGGAATGCGATGCCGGGCACCGCGGCCGGCACGGTCGCCTTGAGGCAGCTCACCGTCTTCTCGGCGACCTCGGCGGCGGACGCCTGTCTCGGGCTCTTCTGTCCGGCGATCACCATGTTTGGCTTCAGCACCATGCCCTCGAGGCTGACGCGTGCGTCGTAGAGCTCGCGGAACACCGTGCGCAGCGTCCATTCCGTGACGCGGTAGCATTCGTCGATATCGTGCGCGCTGTGCTCGCCGTCCATCAGCACCTCCGGCTCCACGATCGGCACGATGCCCGCCTCCTGGCAGAGCGCGGCATAGCGGGCGAGCGCGTGCGCGTTGGCCTTGACGCAGTTCCACGTCGGCAGGCCATCGGCGATCGTGATGACGGCCCGCCACTTGGCGAAGCGCGCGCCGAGCTTGTGGTACTCGGCGAGCCGCTCGCGCAGACCGTCGAGGCCCTCGGTGACCGTCTCGATCTTCGACGTCGGACCGGCAAGCGCCTTGGCCCCCGTGTCGACCTTGATGCCGGGGATCGCGCCCGCCGCCTTCATGATGTCGACGAGCGGCGTGCCGTCCTTGGCTTTCTGCCGGATGGTCTCGTCGTAGAGGATCACGCCCGAGACGTAGGTCTTCATGGCCTCCGTCGAGCGGAACAGCATCTCGCGATAGTCGCGGCGGCTGTCCTCCGTCGAGGCGAGGGCGATCTTGTCGAAGCGCTTCTTGATCGTGCCGGAGCTCTCGTCGGCAGCGAGGATGCCCTTGCCGGGTGCCACCATGGCGCGGGCGATGTCGTCCAGTCTCTCGGTCATTGAGGCCTCCGTCGGCTCGTCGTCGCAGGTCGATCGAAAAGCGAAAGGGCGCCCGTCTCGGACGCCCTTCCTGGTTGATGTCAGATGAGCTTTGCCATGGCGACCGCGGTATCGCTCATGCGGTTTGAGAAGCCCCACTCGTTGTCGTACCAGGAGAGGACGCGCACGAATCTGCCGTCCATCACTTTCGTCTGGTCGAGGTGGAAGATGGAGGAGCGGCTGTCATGGTTGAAGTCCATCGAGACGTTGGGCTCGTCCGTGACGCCGAGGATGCCCTGCAGCGCCCCGTTGGCGGCCTTGATGATGGCGTCGTTGATCTCGTCCTTGGTCGTCTCGTTGCGCGCGATGAACTTGAAGTCGACAACCGACACGTTCGGCGTCGGCACGCGGATGGCGGTGCCGTCGAGGCGACCGTTGAGTTCGGGCAGCACGAGGCCCACGGCCTTCGCCGCGCCCGTCGAGGTCGGGATCATCGACAGCGCGGCGGCGCGGGCGCGGTAGAGATCCTTGTGCATCGTGTCGAGCGTCGGCTGGTCGCCGGTGTAGGAGTGGATCGTCGTCATGAAGCCGGTGTCGATGCCGACGAGTTCGTGCAGCACCTTGGCCACCGGGGCGAGGCAATTCGTCGTGCACGACGCGTTCGAGACGACGAGATGGTCCTTCGTCAGCTTGTCGTGGTTGACGCCGTAGACGACGGTGAGGTCGGTGCCGTCGCCGGGGGCGGAGACGAGGACGCGCTTGGCGCCGGCCGCCAGATGTGCCGCGGCCTTGTCCTTTGCCGTGAACAGGCCCGTGCACTCCATGGCGATGTCGACGCCGAGCGCGGCATGCGGCAGCTCCGCCGGATTGCGGATCGCGGTCACCTTGATCGGCCCGGTGCCGATGTCGAGCGTATCGCCCGCCACCGTGACCTTGCCGGGGAAGCGGCCGTGCACGCTGTCGAATCGCAGGAGGTGCGCATTGGTCTCGACGGGGCCGAGGTCGTTGATGGCGACGACCTCGATGTCCTTGCGACCGCTCTCGACGATGGCGCGCAGCACGTTGCGGCCGATGCGTCCGAATCCGTTGATCGCGACCTTCACTGCCATCTGTGTCGTCCTCCGCGAAAAAGAGTGGGCGGGACCAGGGGATTGACGTTGCAAGGCGCCCGCGCGCCGCCGTCCGCCGTAGCGGGCTTTGGAATCCGGCGGCATTAAGTGGAGCGGCCCCCCGCGTGTCAATGCGTCATCGGAAGTCGCCCAAAGGCAACTTTTGCGCGTTCACGCAGGCGGTTGAGACAACGTCCTGGTTTGTTGCGCTCACCTTGCTTAAGACCTATGGTCAACGCCCGCATTTGGGAAGGACGGCGGCCGAGGGCTCAGTGTGCCGCGTCCCTGTGGACATCGATGGGTTAGCCGATGGTTCAACGTGTCAGAGACGTGCGCGAGGGCGCCAAACGCGCCGTTTCGCGCAAGACGAAGCCGGCGTCTCAAGCGCCGGCGAGCGATGCCGCGCAGCGCCTTGCTCTGGTGGAAGCCGAGCGCGACCGGCTGAAGGCGAGCCTGGAGGAGGCCGAGGCGCGCATCGCTGCGCTCGAGGCGTCGCGGGCGCACGTCGTCAACCGGATCGACTGGTTGATCGATTCGCTCGGCACCGCGCTCGAGAAGCGGATGTGAGTTAGGGGCCAAGCGGTCTCTCGTCTGCACAGCCGCGGATGATTAGGTCGCGCGCCGACGGTGTGGCGAGCCATCACATGGCCCACCCACCCTCCCGTGCGGATAAGCTCCGCCGCAGGGCTCGATTTCTCGGGGCGCCCGGCCTACAGTGGCGGCGCTGCGGGGTTCGTCAGGAACACATGAATCTCCAGGGCCTATAAGATCTGCCAGGGAGCTGTCCCTGTCCGGAGCCGTGGTTCCGGACACATGGCGCCCACCTTACTTTTGTAGGGACCCGGCGAGATCGACCGTTCCAACGGCCACCGCGGCACTTGATTTCTTCCCTTGAGCCGACACCGACACGAGCATCTCGAGGACCTGAACCGTTGCCGAGCGCGCGCCTTTCCGACGAGATCAGGACGGAAAAGAAGAGCCTCCGCGCCACGATGAAGCAGATCCGTGCCGAGGCCGCAGCCCGCCACGGGGCGGGCGCGGCGAGCCGGATCGCCGCCCACGGGATCGCGTTCGCCGGCGTCGCCCGGCCGGCCTCAGTCTCGGGCTTTCTGCCCATCGGCGAGGAACTCGATCCCGCTCCGCTCATGCTGCGCCTGGCCGGGGAGGGCTACCGGCTCTGCTTGCCGGTTATGGAGGCGAAGGGGCAGCCGTTGCTGTTCAGGGCCTGGCAGCCCGGCGACCGGCTGGAGGAGGTCATGTGGGGCATTCGCGAGCCGCTCTCCTCAGCGCCTCAAGTCGAGCCCGACGTCCTCCTGAGCCCGCTGCTGGCCTTCGACGCGAACG
This sequence comes from uncultured Hyphomicrobium sp., assembly GCA_964589785.1. Lineage (GTDB taxonomy): Bacteria > Pseudomonadota > Alphaproteobacteria > Rhizobiales > Hyphomicrobiaceae > JAGVSR01. Next base: position 55,565 of record CAZPUQ010000011.1, on the reverse strand, counting down.
GCTATCGGCTGGGCTATGGCGGGGGGTTCTACGACCGGACGCTGGCGCGTCTGAGGAGCCTCAAGCCCGTCGTGGCCATTGGACTGGCGATGGACGAGCAGAGGGTCGACGCGGTGCCTCACGCCGACTATGACGAACGCCTGGATTGGGTTCTGACGCCGTCGGGGCCACTGCGCTGCGGGACCTGAATGCGTCTTCTTTTCATCGGCGACATCGTCGGGCGGGCCGGCCGGAGGGCGGTCGCCGAGCATCTGCCGGGCCTGCGCGCGCGCTGGGAACTCGACTGCGTCGTCATCAACGCCGAGAACGCCGCCGGCGGCTTCGGCATCACCGAGAGCATCCTGGAGGACCTCGTCGACGCGGGCGCCGACGCAGTCACGCTCGGCAATCATGCCTTCGATCAGAAGGAGGCGCTCGTCTTCATCAATCGCCAGCCGCGCCTCGTCAGGCCCCTCAACTTCCCGAAGGGCACGCCGGGCCGCGGCGCCGCGCTCGTGCGGCTGAGGAACGGTGCCGACGTCCTCGTCATCAATGCCATGGGGCGCGTGTTCATGACCGAGCTCGATTGCCCGTTCCGCGCTGTCGACGGCGAGCTTGCCGCCTGTCCGCTGAAGCAGGGTGCCGATGCGGTGCTGATCGACTTCCACGCCGAGGCGACGAGCGAGAAGCAGGCGCTGGGTCTGTTCGTCGATGGCCGGGCGAGCGTGGTCGTCGGTACGCACACGCACGCGCCGACGTCGGACGAGCGCGTCCTGCCGGGCGGCACGGCCTACATGTCGGACGCCGGCATGACGGGGGACTACAACTCGGTGCTCGGCATGGATGGCGAGGAGCCGCTGAACCGCTTCCTGACGCGGATTGCGCGCGAGCGCTTCGAACCGGCGACAGGCCCGGCCACGCTCAGCGGGCTGGCAGTCGAGATCGACGACAAGACGGGGCTCGGCGTGTGGGCGCGCGGCGTGCGGATCGGTGGCGTGCTGCAGCCGTCCGCCCCGCTGCCGTGGGACCTCTGAGATCGGCCGGCGCTCCGTTGCGCGCCGCCAACAGAGGGGCGGCTCGGGGCTCCTGTGGAGCCAGCCGAGCCGCTGGGGGTGGGGCAGAGAGAGAACGTCTTGCGTCGGGCATCGGGATGAGAAGCGGATCTCCTCATCGGGATCACGGATCGAACGGACCCGTCTGGGGGACAGCCTGCTGGGCAGCTCCGGCAGTCCCGGGTGAAGGCGGAATCGCCTTCAGGCATTAACTTTTGGGCAAAAAAGGTTAACAAATGGTTAACGCCGGTCGCCCGGCATTGTCCGGAGGGACCGGCAACACGCCGAGCAACAGGCCAAGCATTCGGGCGAAGCGACCGACTTGACCCGCCAAAGCCCCTCGCTCAATAACGCGTCGTTTCCCTGACCGCGCATTGAATCGCCCGATACGGACCCCGACATGGCCGGCCACTCGCAATACAAGAATATCATGCACCGCAAGGGCAAACAGGACGCCATCAAGGCGAAGCTGTTTGCCAAGCTCGCGCGCGAGATCACGGTCGCGGCCAAGTCCGGCACGCCCGATCCCGACATGAACTCGCGCCTCAGGCTCGCCATCCAGGAAGCGCGCGCGGAGAACATGCCCAAGGACAATATCGAGCGGGCGATCAAGAAGGCGGCGGGCAATGACCTCGCGAACTTCGAGAACGTCCGCTACGAGGGCTACGCTGCGGGCGGCGTGGCCGTGATCGTCGAGGCGCTGACCGACAACCGCAACCGCACCGGCGGCGTCGTGCGCTCGGTGTTCACGAAGCACGGCGGCAATCTGGGCTCGACGGGCTCGGTCAGCCACATGTTCGCCCACGTCGGCGAGATCGCCTATCGGGCCGCGGCCGGATCGGCCGATGCGGTGCTGGAGGCGGCCATCGAGGCCGGCGCGGACGATGTCGTCTCGGACGAGAGCGGCCACCTCATCACCTGCCCGTTTGAAAGCCTCGGATCGGTCGCTGGCGCCCTCGAGCAGAAGCTCGGCGAGCCGGAGCGGGTGAAGCCCGTCTGGCGTCCGACGCTGACGACGAGCGTGGAGGAGGACGCCGCGCAGTCGATCATGAAGATGATCGCGGCGCTCGAGGACGACGACGACGTTCAGAGCGTCTTTGCCAACTTCGAGATCTCGGACGAGGTCCTGAAGCGGCTCACGGCGGCCTGAGCGCGGCAGCGCGGCTCACGTCGGCCTGAGCGCGACAGCGCGGCTCACGGCGACCTGAGCGCGACAGCGCCGAATCGCCGGGCGTGCTATGCGTTCGCCCCATGACGGGGACGCCGATTCGCATCCTGGGGCTCGACCCAGGGCTCAGACGCACAGGCTGGGGCATCATCGAAAGCGATGGCGTCCGGCTCTCCTATATCGCCTCCGGCATCATTACGTCGGACGGCGGGGACGCGCTCGCCTACCGCCTTGCCGAGCTCTACCAGGGTCTCGTCGGCGTCATCGCCGCGCACCGGCCGATGGAGGCCGCGGTCGAGGAGACCTTCGTCAACGACAACCCGCGCTCGACGTTGAAGCTTGGCCAGGCGCGGGGCATGGCGCTGCTGGCGCCGGCGATGAAGGGCCTGCCCGTCGCGGAATATCCGCCCAACCTCATCAAGAAGACGGTCGTCGGCGCCGGCCACGCCGAGAAGCGGCAGATTGCGGCCATGATCGGCTTCCTGCTGCCGCGCGCGCGCTTTGACAGCGCGGACGAGGCGGACGCGCTCGCCATCGCCATCTGCCACGCGAGCCATCGCGCCGTCCGCGCGCTCGCCGCCCGTGTCGCGAGGGAGGGCGCGCGATGATCGGCAAGCTCAGGGGCAGCGTCGACGCCATCGGCGAAAGCCACGCCATCATCGATGTGAACGGGGTCGGCTACGAGGTGCAGCTCTCCGCCCGCACGTTGCGCAACCTGAAGATCGGCGAGGTCGCCACGCTGACGATCGACACGCACGTGCGCGAGGACGCGATCCGGCTCTACGGTTTCACGAGCGAGGTGGAGCGGAGCTGGTTCCGCACGCTGCAGACGGTGCAGGGCGTCGGCTCGAAGGTGGCGCTCGGCGTGCTGGGCGTGCTGTCGCCGAACGATCTGTCGAGTGCCATCGCGCTGCAGAACTGGGCCGCCGTCGAGCAGGCGCCGGGCGTGGGCAAGAAGCTCGCGCAGCGCATCGTCGCGGAGCTCAAGGACAAGGCGCCGGCGCTGTCGGTGGCGGGCCTTGCGGTGGCGGCGGGGACGAAGGGACCCGCGCCCGGCGCGGGCCCTGCGGAGGGCCAGGCCGCGGCGGAAGCGATCTCGGCGCTCAGCAATCTCGGCTATAATCCGATCCAGGCCTCGGCGGCGGTGGCAGCCGCCGTCAAGGACCTGGGGACGTCCGCGGACACGGCGCAGCTCATCCGCCGCGGTCTCAAAGAGCTGGCGCGCTAGACATCATCGAAGGAGGCGCCTATGGCGGCACGGACTGCAACGCTCCTGGCACTCGCCTGGATCGCCGGCGTCGCGTGGTTCGGCTGGCAGACGGCACCGGTGCTCCCGCTCGACGTGAGCGCCGGCGATCCGGCCACGCTCGAGGCTTTGAACGCGGCGCGCCTGAGGCACGGGCTCACCTATGCGGCGATCGCGCTTCTGCCGGCGGCCATCGTGCTGTGGCTCGCGCGCCGGCGCGGAAACTAGGTTCACCTTAGCGGAAATTAAGCAATCTTCTGAGGTGTTTCGTTTACCGCTCGTGCACGAGGATGGACTGTCGGCCACGGTTTTGCCGAGCCCGTTCGCGTGGAGTGCGTTGCCATGATCCTGCGTCCCGTCACCCCTGTCGGGGGCGCTGTCGAGCCGTCAGGCGTCTCCAGGACGCTCTCCTTCGTCGAGCGCCGCTTTGCGCGGCGCAAGGCCGTCGCCACGAATGCCCAGATCGTCAGCGCCGATCTCAACGTCCCCATCTCCTGCCTCGTGCGCGACGTCTCGACGACGGGTGCCCGCATCGAGCTCGTCGCCTCGCCCGAGAACCTGCTCGGCGGCCGTGCCCGCCTTCCTGGCTCGTTCACGCTCAACATGCGCCTCGACCGCCTGGAGGTCGATTGCGTGATCGTCTGGCGGAACGGCTCCGTTGTCGGCGTGCGTTTCGTTTCGACCCCGCGCACCTACGCCCGCTCGCCGCGCTGAGAGCCCCTGCCACACGGCGGGCATGATCCTTGAGCATAAGTGGCCGGAGGAAACCTCCGCCGGACCCCCATGCCAGCGTCCCTTTCCATCCCCGGTTGGCGCCTCTTCGCGAGGCGCGTGTGGGCGGTTCTCAAATCCGTCCTGCCGACCGTCCTGATCTTCACGCTCGTCGGGCCGGCGGTTGGCTATTTCGCGGTGCTGGCGCCGGTCGCCGGTTCCGCGCTGCCCGGCCCCGAGGGCATCGTCACCGGTCTCCTCGGAGTGGTCGCGCTGATGCCCGCCGGCATTCCGTTCGCCTATCTCATCGGCTATCTACCGGCCGCGCTCACGGGACTGGCGCTCGCGCTCGTCGATCTCCTGGTCGATCTTCAGACGTTCCGCATTCCGGCGGCGATTGCGCTCGGCGCGCTCGTAACCGTGGCGCTGCTGCACGCCACGGTGGGCCGGGACGAGACGGGTGCCAATCTCGGCTACATTTCATTCGCGGCCGTCGCCGGAGCCACCGGCGCAATCGCCGCGGCCGTCTGTGCCCTGCTGGCCCCGCGCCGCGGGCTCATCGGGCCCGTCCGCTTGACGGGCCCGGCGAATAGCGCCACGAACAAACCATGACCGACCGACTGATCTCATCGGCCAAGCGCGAGACCGACGTCTTCGAGGCGTCCATCCGCCCGCAGTCGCTCGACGAGTTCATCGGGCAGGAGCAGGCGCGGGCGAACCTCAAGGTGTTCATCCAGGCGGCGAGGGCGCGCGGCGATGCGCTCGACCACGTCCTGTTTGCGGGGCCGCCGGGACTCGGCAAGACGACGCTCGCCCAGATCATGGCGAAAGAGCTCGGCGTCGGCTTCCGCGCGACCTCCGGGCCGGTGATCTCGAAGGCCGGCGACCTGGCGGCGCTACTGACAAATCTCGAAGACCGCGACGTGCTCTTCATCGACGAGATCCACCGCCTCAATCCGGCGGTCGAGGAGATCCTTTATCCTGCGATGGAGGACTTCAAGCTCGACCTCATCATCGGCGAGGGGCCCGCCGCGCGGTCGGTTCAGATCGACCTCGCCAAGTTCACGCTCGTCGGGGCGACGACGCGAGCCGGGCTCCTGACGACGCCTTTGCGCGACCGCTTCGGCATTCCCGTGCGGCTCAACTTCTATACCGACGAGGAGCTGGAGCAGGTGGTCGTGCGCGGCGCCCGCGTGCTCGGCGCGCCGCTCAGGGTAGACGGTGCGCGCGAGATCGCCCGGCGCGCGCGGGGCACGCCGCGCATCGCCGGCCGCCTCCTGCGTCGCGTGCGCGATTTCGCCGCCGTGGCCGGCGTCGCCGTCATCGATGCAGGGATCGCGGACACCGCATTGCGCGCGCTCGAGGTGGACGGGGAGGGCCTCGACGCGCTCGACCACCGCTATCTCACCTGCATCGCCAAGAACTACGAGGGCGGGCCCGTCGGGATTGAGACGCTGGCTGCCGCCCTGTCGGAGCCGCGCGACGCGCTGGAGGAGATCGTCGAGCCCTACCTGCTGCAACAGGGCTTCATCGGACGCACGCCCCGCGGCCGGGTCGTGACGCTGAAAGCGTGGCGCCATCTCGGCCTGTCCGGGCCGGCACGCTCCTCCGTACCGGACCTGTTCGAGGACAGCAGCGGGGCGGACGAGGCGTGATTACGCGGCGGGCGCTCTTCGGCGGTCTCGGAACGCTCGGCGTCACCGGAGCGGGGCTCGGCGGCTACGCGTTCGGCATCGAGCCGCTCTACCGCCTCGACGTCACCTCCTATCGCGTTGCGCCGCGCAACTGGCCGGACGGCCTCGCCCTCAAGCTCGCCATCATCGCCGACGTCCACGCCGGCGAGCCCTATATGTCGCCCGCCCGCATGGAGGAGATCGTTGCCGTCACCAACGCCCTTGAGCCCGATGCCATCCTGCTGCTCGGCGACTACGAGGCTGGCCACCGGTTCCAGCTCCGGCGGATTGCCGCCGAGGAATGGGCGTCGATCCTGGCGGGCTTCAAGGCGCCGCTCGGCGTCCATGCGGTGCTCGGCAACCACGACTGGTGGCACGACCGCAACGCCCAGGCGGCGCGCAAGGGCCCGGTGCGCGGCCGCATCGCGCTCGAACGGCACGGCGTGCCGGTCTACGAGAACGACGCCGTGCGCCTCGTGAAGAACGGCCGGCCGTTCTGGCTCGCGGGCCTGGCCGACCAGATCGCCTTGGTGACCGGCGTCAAGAACGGCCGCATGGTCTTTCAGGGTCTGGACGATCTCGACGGCACGCTGGCCAGGGTCACGGACGACGCCCCGGTGATCCTCCTCGCGCACGAGCCCGACATCTTCCCGCGCGTGCCGGAGCGCGTCGCGCTGACGCTCTCGGGCCATACTCACGGCGGGCAGGTGCGGCTCTTCGGCTGGTCGCCGGTTGTTCCCTCGGCCTACGGCAACCGCTATGCGTACGGCCATGTGATCGAGCAGGACCGCCATCTCGTCGTCTCCGGCGGACTTGGCTGCTCGATCCTGCCCGTGCGCTTCGGCGTGCCGCCGGAGATCGTCGTCGTGGAGCTTGGAGCCGCCGCGTGACTGGCCATTCCGATCCGAACTGCAATCCGGGCGCGAGCCCGGACTGGCCCGACCTGTCCGGCCGCCTCGTCGACGATGACGCGGGCCGCCGGCACGTGCTGCCGGTCAGGGTCTACTTCGAGGACACGGACGCCGGCGGCATCGCCTATCACGCCTCCTACATCCGCTGGTGCGAGCGCGGCCGCACCGACTTCCTGCGCCTTTTGGGCACGGATTCGCGCCGCCTCGTCGACGGGTCCGACAGCCATGAGCCAGCCGCCTTCGTCGTGCGCCGCATGGTCTGCGACTTCCTGCGGCCGACGCGCATGGACGACGTGCTCGAGGTCGAGACGCGGGTGAAGGAGCTCGGCGGCGCGAGCGTGACGCTCCTGCAAACAGTGAAGGGTGCCGGCCGGGCCGTGTTCGAGGCCGAGGTGACCGTCGTTCTCATTGCCGTCTCGGGCAAGCCGCTGCGCCTCTCCAGCGCCATCCGGAGCGGATTTGGCGGCGGGACGGCCCCGGCGGCTGGACAAGACCGCGCGCCCACCTGAAAATGCGCCTCATCTGTGAGCCTTGCGTACCGGGACGAACATGACGACCAGGACCGACGACGACGGCATCGACCTCGACATCAAGGATGCCATGCAAGGCTACGAGCGGTTCCGACAGCGCTTCGAGCGCGACCGGGCCTTCTATTCCCGCCTCGCGTACGCCAAGCAGAAGCCGAAGCTGTTGTGGATCGGGTGCTGCGATAGCCGCGTCGTCCCCTCGCAGATCACGTCGGCCGATCCCGGCGAGCTGTTCGAGATCCGCAACATCGCCAACTGCGTGCCGCCTGCGGGGGCGGACGAGGATTCGGTCGGCGCGGCGATCGAGTATGCGCTCGGTCACCTCGGCATCGACGACATCGTCGTGTGCGGCCATACCGGCTGCGGCGGCATCGAGGCGCTGCTCGAGCCGATCCCGCCCGGGCAGGAGGCCCATCTCGGCCGCTGGGTCGATTACACGCGCCCCGCGCACGACCTCGTCCGCGCCGCCGGCATCGAGCCGGAGAACCGTCTGATGGCGACGATCGCCGCCCACATCCAGTTCCAGCTCGACAACCTCATGACCTACGAGGCCGTGCGCAAGGGGGTCGAGGAGGGCCGCGTCGGGCTGCACGGCTGGCTCTACGACATGGAGACGGGCGAGGTCGTGGTCTATGACCGCAACCGCGGGGAGTGGCGCGAGCTTCTGGCGGCCGCGGCCGCATAGCGGCGGGGCGGCTCTGACGCCCGATTTCAAAACCATGATACACAACGGCGAATCGGCTTTTCCCGGCGGCGGGGAAAGCCTCGCTTTTGTCATATTGCGCGGCAACAAGGTGGGCTGGCGGTATCGGGGGTTACGGGCCAGGTCGCCGTGCGCGTGACGGGCACCTAGTGAGGCGTCCCGGTCGGGCATCCGGTTGAGCTTGGTTTGGCCACGTCATGCCGGCACGTCCTCTCGCGGCAGTCAGTCTCTGACGGCCCTCAACGGATTTCTCGAACGGCGGAAGACCCATGAACCCAGCGGACGTCGCGCAGGCGACACTCCCGGCCGCAACGCCGGGCGTCTCGTTCTACGAGCTTTTCATCCATGCCTCGCTCACCGTGCAGGTGGTGATGACGGCCCTCTTCATCGCCTCCATCTGGTCGTGGGCGATCATCGTCGAGAAGCTGTTCGCCTTCCGGCGCGCACGCATCGAGGCGGATCGCTTCGAGCAGACGTTCTGGTCCGGCCAGTCGCTCGACGAGCTCTACAATGCGCTGTCGCGCACGCCCACGATCTCGATGGCGGCGCTGTTCGTCGCCGCGATGCGCGAATGGAAGCGCTCCGTCGAAGGCAACATCCGTGCGCTCGGCGGCATCCAGATGCGCGTCGAGAAGGTCATGGACGTCACCATCAGCCGCGAGATGGAGCGGCTCGACCGCCGCCTGCTCTTCCTCGCCACCGTCGGTTCGACGGCGCCCTTCGTCGGCCTCTTCGGCACGGTGTGGGGCATCATGGTGAGCTTCCAGGCGATCGCGATCTCGAAGAACACGAACCTCGCGGTCGTGGCGCCCGGCATCGCCGAAGCGCTGTTCGCCACTGCTCTCGGCCTGCTCGCGGCCATTCCTGCGGTCGTGTTCTACAACAAGTTCTCCGCCGACAGCGCCGCCATCAGCCATCGCCTGGAAGCCTTCGCGGACGAGTTCTCTGCCATCGTCTCGCGCCAGATCGACGTCAGGAGCTGAGCCGATGGGCGCCAGCATCAAAATGAACACGGGCGGCGGAAGCGGACGTCGCCGCCGGCGCAGCCGCAAGGCTCCCATGAGCGAGATCAACATCACGCCGATGGTGGACGTGATGCTCGTGCTCCTCATCATCTTCATGGTGGCTGCCCCGATGCTGACCGTCGGCGTGCCCATCGAACTGCCGCAGTCGCAAGGCAAGCAGCTCGAGAGCTCCAAGGAGCCGCTCACGATCTCGGTCGCGGCCAACGGCGACACGTTCATCGGCGAGACGAAGGTCGCGCTTGCCGAGATCGCCGACAAGCTCAAGGCCATCGCCAAGAACGGCGTCGAAGAGCAGATCTACGTGCGCGGCGACAAGGGCATCGACTACGGCACGGTCATGAAGGTCATGGGCCGCATCAGCTCAGGCGGATTCAAGAAGGTCTCGCTCGTCACCGAGGTCGAGGACGGAGGCTAGAGCAGCGGTGCGAGCCGGGCTCCCCATATCGGCGCTGATGCATGCGATCCTGCTGGCGTGGGCCGTCATCTCCATCCAGCGCACGCCCGAGCTCAGCCGTCCCGAGCCCGAGCCGATAGCGGTCGCGATGATCACGCCGTCGGAGTTCCTGCGCCTGAAGAAGGGCAGCGAGACCGCGACCGAGCTCGAAGCCAAGGCGAGCGACAAGCCGACCGACGTCCAGTCGAAGCTCGAGGCCGAGAAGCCCAAGCCGGTGGTGGGTCCGCCCCCCGCCGAGCCCGAGCCCCCTAAGACCGAGCCCCCCAAGCCCGATCCCGCGCCCGAGCCGCCGAAGGTCGAGCCAGCCAAGCCGGCGCCGCCCCCCGAGCCCGTCAAATCCGAGCCGCCGCCGTCCGATCCGATCGCTCAGAAGCTCGCCGAGGCGCCGCCGCCCCCCGAGCCCGCGCCGGGTCCGACGCCGGAGGAGCTGAAGAAGCAGGAGGAGGAACGCAAGGCCGCCGAGGAGGCGAAGAAGAAGGCGGAGGAAGAAAAGAAGGTCGAGGAAAAAAAGAAGGCGGAGCAGAAGAAGAAAGCCGAGGAAGCGAAGAAAAAGGCGGCCGAGGCCAAGCGCAAGAAAGAGGAGGCGGAGAAGAAGAAAAAGGAAAGCGTCTCCGACCGCCTCGCCGCGCTGCTCGACAAGGACCCGACGAAGAAGGGCGCGCCCGCCGCCGCCAGCGAGCCGACGCGCCCGACCGACTACACGGGCCCGACGGCCGGCGCCTCGACCGGCACCGATACGGTCCTGTCGATCCGCGAGCAGGACCTCCTGCGCGGCCTGCTGCAGCGCCAGCTCGCCCGCTGCTGGCGGCTGCCAGGCGGTGGCGGCGGCACCGAGACGCCGATCGTGACGCTGCGCTGGAAGATGCGGCCGGACGGCACGCTCGAGAACGATCCGCTGGTCGAGAAGCCGGCGTCGGGGCCGCTCGCCGCGCTCGCCACCGAATCGGCGATGCGGGCCGTCAAAGGCTGCCAGCCGTTCGATCTGCCTCCGGATCTCTACGCCACGGGCTGGAAGGAGATCATCTGGGAATTCGATCCGAGCAGCATGCTCTAGCGACCGAGCGGCCGGGCAGAAGACCGGGGATGCGCCGTGCTTTGACCCTATTCCCGCGCCACATCAGCCTGTAACGCTTGCTTCGAGACAATGGCCCGATCCCAATCCCGGACATGACGCTTTCCATGATCGTTCGAACGCTTCATCGCCCCCGCGGCTTCCCGTCCCGGACCGCTGGCCGGGCCGCCTGCCCGTGGCGGCGCGCCGCTCTGAGCGGGCTTCTCCTTCTGCTTGCGAGCGCGCTTCCGGCCGCCGCGCAGTTGACGGGGCGGCAGTCGGAGGGGTCGCTGTCACCGATCCCGATCGCCATCCCCGAGTTCGTCGGGGACAATCCCGCGCTCGCCGTCGAGATCTCGAACGTCGTCGCGAACGACCTCGAAAGCTCCGGTCTCTTCAAGCCGCTCGACCGCGCCTCGTTCCTGGAGGCGGTCCGCGACATCAACGCTCCGCCGCGACTCGTCGACTGGCGCCAGATCGGCGCCGACGCCCTCGCCGTCGGCAAGGTGTCGCGCGATGCCAGCGGTCGCCTGTCGTCCGAGTTCCGGCTGTGGGACGTGGCGACCGGCAAGCAGCTCGCGGGCCAGCGCTTCGCGACGTCCGAGCAGAACTGGCGCCGTGTCGGGCATCTCATCGCCGACCAGATCTACGAGCGCCTGACCGGCGAGAAGGGCTATTTCGACAGCCGCGTCGTGTTCGTCGACGAGACGGGCCCCAAGGACAAGCGCATCAAGCGGCTCGCCATCATGGACCAGGACGGGGCCAACGTCCGGGTCCTGTCGAAGGGCTCGGAGATCGTGCTGACGCCGCGCTTCTCGCCGACGCGCAACGAGATCACGTTCATGTCCTACACGCGCGACCAGCCGCGCGTGTTCCTGCTCAATCTGGAGACGATGCAACGCGAGATCGTCGGCGACTTCCCGGGCATGACGTTTGCGCCACGCTTCTCGCCCGACGGCCAGCGCGTGATCATGAGCCTGCAGTCGGGAGGCGCGAGCTCGCTCTACGAGCTCGATCTCAGAACCAAGCAGACCCGGCGCGTCACCGACACCGAGGCCATCGACACGGCGCCGTCCTACTCCCCCGATGGCCGCCAGATCGTCTTCGAGAGCGACCGGGAGGGCACCCAGCAGCTCTACCTCGTCAACGCCGACGGGTCGGGACTGCGGCGGCTGAGCTACGGCGAGGGGCGCTACTCGACCCCGGTCTGGTCGCCGCGGGGCGACTACATCGCGTTCACCAAGCAACTCGCCGGCCGGTTCCTGATCGGCGTGATGCGGCCCGACGGCTCCGGTGAGCGCGTCCTGACGGAGGGATTCCACAACGAGGGACCCACCTGGTCGCCCAATGGCCGGGTACTCATGTTCTTCCGCGAGGGCCAGGGCCAGAACGCGGGCGCGCGAATCTATTCGGTCGACATCACCGGCTACAACGAGCGAGTCGTTCCCACTCCCTCCTTCGCGTCCGACCCGGCGTGGTCGCCGCTCCTGAACTGAGACGGCCTTTAAGAGAAGTTTAAGAAAAAACCGGCATCTTCGTTGCCGAACCGGGGGTTCACGACTCCGGGCGTTTGTCGCGTACTTTCCGAAGCTTATGCGGTTGCGCCTGCGCGCGTCCGCGGACCTGAGGAGCGTGAAACACGGCGTGGCATTTTCGCATCTACTGGGGTGGAAAACAGCCCGTTCACCGCCTCTGTTCTTGATCGAAACCGGCCATGCCGGTACCCCAATGATTGGTTAGTTGCCGAACGCATCAGGAGATTGTCATGCAGGGTATCAAGGGGCTGATTGTTCTCTCGGCTGCCATTGTTGCTGTTGCTGTCGGCGCTTGCCGTCGCGAAGAAGCGGTACCGATGAAGCTCGGTGCCGAGGTTCCGGCCGCCACGGAAGTGGCTCGCTAAATCCCTCCCGGACGTTCTGGGACACTACAGGAGAAAGACTATGAAGGGCGCTATCGTTCTCGCTGCCGCGATCGTGGCCGTTGCTCTCGGTGCTTGCCGCCGCGAGGAGGCTGTCCCCATGAAGCTCGGCGCTGATCTGCCGGTCGCTTCGGAAGCTCGCTAAGAGTCTTCCAAGGGTCTAACCCGGTCCTTCGGGACCGGACGATCGCGAGATTAAGACCGGATTGCTACCGCGCATGCGGATGCAGTTCGGTCTTTCTCTTTTTTGCCTCGGTGGGCCCTGCCCGCCTTTTTTGCCGGGCCTGTCTGCCGGCCGCGGTCTTCGCGCGGACCTGAATGCGTATCGGCCATCGTTTTTCCGACTCTGTTTCCTCAGCGCCCTTATCCCCAGTGGCGTACCGGTTATCCCAAGATGCGACAGCGCTGCCGGTGGGAACCGATCCGGTGCCGGGCTAAGGCTTTCCCAGCACCTGTTTTTGTCAGAGCGGGCCGCTACAGAAGCCGCCCGTCTTGCGGCCACAATTCCATGGCAACGAGCCGCGATGTGGCCGTGTTGGCGGCGAATCCGCAAGCACCGGGAGCCTTTGGCTCCGGCGGGCCGGTTGTTGGGGCCGGACGAGCGCAACGAGGTCGATGATGACGTTTCAAACCCTGTTCCGCGGTCTGGCGCGCGCCGCCTGCATCGGCGTGTGCGCGCTCGCTCTCGCCGGCTGCGCCAACAAGGAGAACGGGCCGGACAGCGCAGCTCTCGGTCCGGACGGCAAGGGGCCGGTCGTGCCCGGCACGCCGCGCGACTTCGCCATCAACGCCGGCGACATCGTCTACTTCTCCTCGGACAGCTCCGACCTCACGCCGGAGGCGCAGACGACGCTCGTTAAGCAGGCCCACTGGCTCAAGCAGTACCCGGCGTTCACGATCACCGTCGAAGGTCACGCCGACGAGCGCGGTACGCGCGAGTACAACATCGCGCTGGGTGCCCGCCGCGCCACCGCCGTGCGCAACTTCCTCGCCGCCAACGGCATCCCGGCCGCGCGCATGCGGACCATCTCCTACGGCAAGGAGCGGCCCGTCGCGGTGTGCGACGACATCTCGTGCTGGGCGCAGAATCGCCGTGCGCAGACGGTGCTGAACAGCCGCGTCGCGTCCTGATCCGGTCTGCCGGCCTCGACCGGCTGAACGACCCGCCACGGCCTCTCTGGTGCCGCCACACCACATGACGCGAATTTCATGGCCGGGCGCCGTCTTGCGCCGGCCAATGCGCGCAAAGCGGCAAAGTTTGGCCCCAATGCTCGGGCACTGCGAGGGCTTCAGTCGATCGGGGTCGCACGCATGAGGTCGAGGGCCAACTTTGCGCGTGAGGCAGGGCGCCGTGCGCGGCGCGCCGCCGTCTTCGCCGCCTGCGTCCTTGCGCTCATCCTGTCAGGTCCGGCCGGTCCCGTAGCGGCGCAGGAGGCCGACGGGCTGGAGGTCGGCGAAACGCTCCTCGGGATCATCGAGACGCTGCCCGATCGCCTCGTGCCGCGCGTCGCGCAGGAGAGCGATCCGCGCTCGCCCGACGATCTCTATGCCGCCGCCATGACCGAGCTGCAGGCCGGCCGATTCGAGCCGGCGCAGCGCTTGTTTGAGCTTTTCGTGGCGCGCGATCCGCAGAACCCGGCCGCAGCCGAGGCGCGTCGCCACCTGGCCGAGCTGTACCAGCTGCACAACGAGACCGCGTCCGTCGCAGCGCCGGCCGAGACCGCTGCCACGCCGGTCGTCGCCGTCCCATCCGATCGCGCCGCGCCGCGTCGCGTGATGCTGCCGCGTCCGGTCGGCGGACGCCTCGAGGACAGCTTCATGCTCGAGGCCGGAGACCGCGTCTTCTTCGCCGCCCGCAGCTCGGAGCTCGGCTCGCGGGCGCGGGCCGTGCTGGCCGCGCAGGCGCGCTGGCTGAAGCGCAATCCGAGCCTTTCCGCCGTCATCGAGGGCCACGCCGACGATGCGTCGGTCGATGCCAGAGGGCTCGAGCAACTCGCCGTCGAGCGCGCCGAGATCGTCTTCGGCCGTCTGGTGGAGGAAGGTGTCGAGCCGGAACGTCTGGCCATCTCGGCGGCGGGACGCCGGCGGCCGGTGGCGCTCTGCTCCAGCTCCGAGTGCGCGGCGCAGAACCGGCGTGCCGTGACCGTGCTGACGGTGCAGCGCGTCAGCGAGCTGCCCGCACCCGAGCCTACCGCAGCGAGGTGAGGCAATGACGAGTCCACGAGTTGACTTGTCCACGAGTTGACTTGGGCGTCCGCGGGAGCCAAGGAAGCAGCAGGACGCGGGCTCGGGTTCAGGCAGGCGGGTCGAGGGCAGGGCCGCCACGAGATCAAAGCAACAGGAACATCAAAGCAAAGAGCGATGACGTGCGGTCAGCGATGAGATCGGGTGCAGGGTGGCGGTTGGCGGCGGTGGTGTTCCCCATCGCTCTGGCGCTTCATGTCGCCGCCGCCGGAGCCCAAACGTCCGGCGCAGCGCCGGGCGCGCCGGCGCCGGCCGCCAAGACGAAAGGGGCGGGCGGGGCCGGTGACGCCGATCTGCGCCGTCGCGTCGAGCAGCTCGAGGAGCAGCTCATCGATCTCCAGGTCGTCATCGGAACTCTGGAATCGTTTGCCCGCTCGGGCGGCGGTGGCGGGCCGGCGCCGCGCGTGACCGCACCGGCGGGGCTATCGAGCGCGGACAACGCCCGCATCGAGGGCTTGGAGACGCAGGTCCGGGCGCTGACGTCCCAGATCGAGCAGTTGCAGTCCGGACGTCCGGCCGGCACGGCCGCCCTGCCGGCTCCGGCGCCGTACGGCTCGGCGACCGTCAATGCCGGCCAAGGCGATCCGATCGGCGGACTGCTGTCGCAGGACGATGCCACGGCCGTGCCGCCCGTATCTCCGCCCGTATCGGCGCCGGTCGGCGAGCGCGCGTTCCCGCCCGCGCCGCCGGTGGCTCAGCCCGGGGGCGGCGGCGTCGCGGCCGTCGAACCGGGGGGGGCGGGCGATCCCAAGCAGGCCTACGAGCAGGCCTACGGCTACCTGCTGCAGCAGGACTATGGTGCCGCGCAAGCCGGCTTCACGGATTTCCTCAAGTCCTATCCGCGCGACTCGCTTACCCCCAATGCGCTCTACTGGCTCGGCGAGACGCACTACGTGCAGCGCAACTACGCCGACGCGGCGGAAGCCTTCGATCTCGTCATGCAGGGCTTCGGCAACAGCCCGAAGGCGCCCGACAGCATGCTGAAGCGCGGCATGGCGCTGGCGGCGCTGGGCAAGAAGGGCGAGGCCTGTGGCGTCCTCGGCCAGCTTCCGGGCAAATATCCGAGCGCCCCCGCGCACATCAAGAGCAAGGCAGACGGCGAGCGCCAGAGGCTTGGCTGCCCGTGACGGGATGGCCCCTGACGCGGCCGCCGATGCCTTGGCTGCGGATGAGGGCGCGCGCATGACAGAGCCCGGGCGACTGTCCCCTGCCGACATCGCGCAGTTGTTTGCGCCGCTGTCGCCGTTCCGCAGCATCGTGCTCGCCGTATCGGGCGGCTCCGACAGCGTCGCCCTGATGCACCTCGCTGCGCTCTGGACCGCATCGCTGGCCGAACGCTCGCCGGTCGTCGAAGTCGCGACCGTCGATCACGGACTGCGGCCGGGCTCGTCCGCGGAAGCGGCACGCGTCGGCGGCATGGCGCGCGAGTTGGGGCTCGCCCATCGCATCCTGACGTGGAACGGCGAGAAGCCGGGACGCGCCGTCCAGAAGCACGCGCGGGAGGCGCGCTATCGGCTTCTGAGCGAAGCGGCCCGGAGGACGGGCGTTGTGCCCGCCGCCGTCGTCACCGCCCACACGAGCGATGATCAGGCCGAAACGGTTCTCATGCGGCTTGCGCGCGGCAGCGGACCCGATGGCCTCGCCGGCATGGCGGCCGTGCGCCCGCTCGAGCCCGGCGGCTCCGTGTGCCTCGTGCGCCCGCTGCTCGATGTCGCGCGCGCGGACCTGCGCGCGTGGCTCAACACGCACGGCATCGCCTGGCTCGACGATCCGAGCAACGAGGACCGCCGCTTCGAGCGGACGCGCCTGCGCGCGGCCGCCCCCGCGCTGCACGGGCTCGGGCTGACGCCGCGGATGCTCGCGCTCGCGGCCGGACGGCAGCGCCGGGCGGTCGCAGCGCTCGAACGCACCACCGACGCGCTGCTCACGACCGCCGTGGATCTTAACGGCGGAGCGTTCGCCGGCATCGCGGAGACGGCTTATGCGGCGGCGCCGGAGGACATCCGCGTCCGGCTCCTGACGCGGCTGCTCGCCATGTTCGGGGGTGCTGCGCCGCGCGCCGAGCTCGCCGAGGTCGAGCGGCTCGCGACGGCGCTTGCCGGCGCGGGGCCGGTCCGCGCGACGCTCGGCGGCTGCGCGGTGCGGACCACGGCGCGCGAGATCCGCATCTTCCGCGAGGCCGGACGGGCTGTCCTGCCGCAGCTCGCGCTCGCGCCCGGCGAGACGATGCGATGGGACGACCGCTTCCTGATCGCGCACGCTCCCGGCCCGGCGGGGCTGGCCGTGACCGTGCGCGCGCTCGACCCGGCGCTTTATGCCGAGCTGCGCAGACGAGCCTCGCCGCGTCCGTCCATCCCTTCCCGTGCAGCTGCAACACTGCCGGCCGTATGGGCCGGCGATCGGCTTGTTGCAGTCGGAGGCCTTCGCTCGTCCCTGCTCGCCGCGCTCGGCCCGCACCTCACCGCCGCCGCACCTGTCGAGGCGCGTTTCCTTTTCGACAATACAAGTCCCCGATCGTAAGCATATCGCGCTTTCCTGCGGCCGGAGCGCGCACATTCGATGGTAAACTAAGGCGTTGGGAAGGATTGGCGGTCATGCTGGCGAGCCTTGGCAAATCCTGCCCCTCCTCCTATCTTAACCACGCACGGGGGCCAGGATCGGTGCTGAGACCCTCGACCAACGGCCGGCGGCCCTGTCCCGCGGCCCGATAGGACCCCTGATGAACCCCAATTTCCAGAAGCTTGCGATCTGGGTGGCTGTGCTCGTGCTGCTCGCGGCGCTCTTCAATCTGTTCAACAGCCCGACGCAGAACCGGCGTGGCAACGAGATCACCTACTCGGAGTTCATTTCCTTCGTCGACGGCGGCAAGGTGTCGGATGTGACGATCGCGGGCAACCGCATCTACGGCTCGCTCAGCGAGGGCGGCCAGCAGTTCACGACCTATGCGCCCGACGACCGCATGCTGGTCGAGCGGCTCGAGAAGAAGGGCGTCAAGTTCAAGGCCCGTCCGTCCGACGAGGATGTTCCCTCGCTGATGAGCGTGCTCCTCAACTGGTTCCCGATGCTGCTTCTGATCGGCGTGTGGGTCTTCTTCATGCGCCAGATGCAGTCGGGCTCCGGCCGCGCCATGGGCTTCGGCAAGAGCCGCGCGAAGCTGCTCACCGAGCGTCAGGGCCGCGTCACGTTCGAGGACGTCGCGGGCGTGGACGAGGCCAAGTCCGACCTCGAAGAGATCGTCGAGTTCCTGCGCGATCCGCAGAAGTTCCAGCGCCTCGGCGGCCGCATTCCGCGCGGCGCGCTGCTCGTCGGACCGCCCGGCACGGGCAAGACGCTCATCGCGCGTGCGGTGGCGGGCGAGGCCAACGTGCCGTTCTTTACGATTTCCGGCTCCGATTTCGTCGAGATGTTCGTCGGCGTCGGCGCCTCGCGCGTGCGCGACATGTTCGAGCAGGCGAAGAAGAACGCGCCCTGCATCATCTTCATCGACGAGATCGACGCGGTCGGACGTCACCGCGGCGCCGGCCTCGGCGGCGGCAACGACGAGCGCGAGCAGACCCTGAACCAGCTCCTCGTCGAGATGGACGGCTTCGAGGCCAACGAGGGCATCATCGTCATCGCGGCGACGAACCGCCCCGACGTGCTCGATCCCGCGCTCCTGCGTCCGGGCCGCTTCGACCGCCAGATCGTGGTGCCCAACCCGGATGTCCAGGGCCGCGAGAAGATCCTGCGCGTGCACATGAAGAAGGTGCCGCTGGCGCCTGACGTCGACGCCAAGACGATCGCGCGCGGCTGCCCCGGCTTCTCGGGCGCCGATCTCGCCAACCTCGTCAACGAGGCGGCCCTGCTTGCCGCGCGCCGCAACAAGCGGCTCGTCACGCAGCAGGAGTTCGAGGACGCCAAGGACAAGGTCATGATGGGCGCCGAGCGCCGCTCCATGGTCATGAGCGACGAGGAAAAGCGCAACACGGCCTACCACGAGGCGGGCCACGCCATCGTCGGGCTGTCGGTCCCCTATGATCCCCTCCACAAGGTGACGATCATCCCGCGCGGCCGCGCGCTGGGCGTCACCATGAACCTGCCGGAGGGCGACCGCTACAGCCGCACGCGGGCCTGGTGCGAGGCGCGTCTCGCGGTGCTCTTCGGCGGCCGCGAGGCCGAGATCATCCTCGGCGGTCCCGACAACGTCACCAACGGCGCCACCGGCGACATCCAGATGGCGACGCAACTCGCCCGCGCCATGATCATGGAATGGGGCATGTCCGACAAGCTCGGGCGCGTGCGCTACAACGGCAACGAGCAGGAGGTCTTCCTCGGGCACTCCGTGACCCAGACCAAAAACCTCTCGGACGATACGGCCAAGCTCATCGACCAGGAGATCCGCGGTCTCATCACGGCAGGCGAGCAGAAGGCGCGTGAGATCCTGCATGGCAACATCGAGGCGCTGCACCGCGTGGCCAAGGGACTGCTCGAGTACGAGACGCTTTCGGGCGACGAGGTCCAGGCCCTGGTGCGCGGCGAGAGCGTCGTGCGCCGCGACGACAACGACGGGTCGAAGGGCACCGCAGCCTCCGCGGTTCCGACCGCCGGCCGGTCGAAGCCTCGCGAGGAGCCGGACGCCGGCGGCATGGCACCCCAGCCGCAGGGCTGAGGGACACGCCGGGCTTGATCACGGCCCCATCGGCAGGAGACAAAGAACGGCCTCCGGACCGCTCCGGAGGCCGTTTCGCTTTGACGGGGACTTCTGGCCGTGTCGCGCCGCTTCTACCTCCGCCCCATCGTCTCGCTCGCCTTCAACCGCAGCCGCCTCGACTGCGATCGCTCTCCGGCCCCGGAGCGACTGTGCGGGCGCGACGACCTCGGCTTTGCCGACCTGGAGCTGATCGACGCGGAGGCGGCGCCCGACACGCGCGTGCGCCTCATCCCCGCCGTGGGCGCCTCGGGCTTCGCTAACGAGGACTGGTATCACCCGCCCTTCAACGGCGAGGAGCTGTGGCAGACCTTCGACAACCTCGTCGAGGCGCGCGCCGATTATGCCGGCCTGTCGATGGACCGGCCGCGCATCATGGGCATCGTCAACGTCACGCCGGACAGCTTCTCCGACGGCGGCCGGTTTGCCACGACGCGGGCCGCGATCGACCATGGCCTGAAGCTCGCGGAGGAGGGCGCCGACATCCTCGACATCGGCGGCGAGAGCACGCGGCCGGGATCGGACGCGGTGGCGCTGGACGAGGAATTGCGGCGCGTCATCCCGGTGCTGGAGGGGCTTCGCGCGCGGACAACGGCAAGGATTTCCGTCGATACCCGCAAGGCCGAGGTCATGCGCCGCGCCGCGGCTTCGGGCGCCGACATCCTGAACGACGTCTCCGCGTTCACGCACGATCCCGAGGCACTGGCCGTCGCCGCCGAGACGGGCCTCCCCGTCATGCTCATGCACGCGCAGGGCGATCCGAAGACGATGAACGACAACCCGCAATACCGTGACGTCGTCCTCGACGTGTTCGACTTCCTGGCCGGGCGCGTCGCGGCCTGTGAGGACGCCGGCATCGCGCGCGAGAAGATCGTCGTCGATCCCGGCATCGGGTTCGGCAAGCACCTCAACCACAATGTCGCCGTGCTGCAGGCCATGAGCCTCTATCACGGGCTCGGCGTTCCGGTGCTGCTCGGCGCCTCGCGCAAGAAGCTCATCGGGCAGTTGTGCAACGTGGATGATCCGGCAAGACGCGTGCCGGGCTCCATCGCGGCGGCGCTGTCGGCCGTGGCGCAGGGGGTGCAGATCCTGCGCGTGCACGACGTGGCCGAAACGGTGCAAGCGGTCTGCGTCTGGCAGGCGGCAATGCGGGGCACGGAGAAGGGCCTCGCCTGAGTCACGACCCTATGGGTGGAGCGGCGGCCGGCGTGGCGGTCCCGGCGGATGCATGCGCCGCATGACCTGGGTTCAGCTCGCCGCCGCCTTGCGGTTGGCGACGCGCTGCAGCGCCCCGTCGACGATCGCGGCGCGAAGCTCGTCGAGCGTCCGCTCGCCCTCGGGCAGGGCGACATGCTGTGCCTTGGCGAGCGCCCTGAGGTCATCGGCCGAAGCGATGGCCGCGAGCCTCCCGGCGAGGCCCGCGCGGCCCTCCTTCGTCACCGCCACGACGACGCTGAAGGCGAAGGGATCGAAGGCTGTTGCCCGCTCGGCTGCCTCGCCGTCGGCCGAAGCCGCGCTGTCGGGACGCGCCGCCGGCTTGCCGCCTCTGTTGGCCGCGCGCGCGGCCTTGCCCTTGCCGCCCCGGTCGGGGATCGGCAGGCGCACCCGAACCTGGGCGATCTCGCCCGTGCAGGCCGCGACCAGCGTTGCCGCCGCATCCGGCGTCACCCCCTCGGTCGCCGCGAAGAGATCGCGGAAGTATTTCTTCTGGCTTGCTCCCGAGAGCGAGCGGGTCGCCTTGGCCATGGTGCTCCTTTCCCGCTTCAGGCGGCGCGGCTGAGCGCGAGGTCTTGCGCGATCTCATCGTAGAGCACGCGCAGCGGCTCTGCACCCGCGCCGTACTTGTCCTCGATCGTCCGGCGCTGGGCCTCCCAGTCGAAGGCGTTGGCGATCGCGTCGGAGTGGGGGATCTGCGCCCCGATCATGGGATGCAGGAGGCCGATCTCCTCGATCAGCAGCCGGTCCTTGCCCGTCGGCCGCACGTTGTTGGCGAGGCAGGCATAGCGGCGCTCGGACAGGGGGATCTCCGCCAGGTCGGCCTCGTTCCGCTTCTCCTCGATCAGGAGGGCGATGCGGTCGACGGCGAGCTGCGAGACGTAGTCGGGCCGAAACGGCACGATGACGCGGTCGGCGATCTTGAGGGCCGCGAGCGCCGCGAACGACAGGCCCGGCGGGCAATCGATGATGACGAGATCGTAGCTCGGCTCGAAGCGGCGCAGCAGCCGCTCGAGACGTCCGCGCACGCGCTGCCCGACGACCTCCGGGTCCTTCGACTGGCGCGCCTCCCTGACGTAGAGCTCGCCCTGGACGTCCTCCAGCATCAGCGATCCGGGCAGCACCGAGAGGGGCAGCGGCTTGCCCGAGGCGAGGCGCACATCGCCGGCGTTGTGGACGAGGAAGTCGCGCGGCTCGGGATGCGTCTCGTCGAAGAGGTCGAAGAAGTAGTCGGAGATGGTCAGCCCGTCGCGGCGCGCCTTCGACCAGGCTTCGCCGCCCATCAGGATCAGCGAGGCGTTGCACTGGGAATCGAGGTCCATGACAAGCACGCGAAGCCCGCCCCACGCCGCGAAGGCGTGCGCCAGCATGACGGCTGTGGTCGATTTTCCGACGCCGCCCTTGCGGTTGGCGACCGACAGGAAACGGGCCATGGGTTCCCCCTCTCGTTCTCGCGACACGGCCGCTGCCGGCCGAGCGGGGGCTTGCTATGATCTGATTCTTTTGCGCGGGTCAGCCGTCAAATCCGGCACGGACCACACAGCGCCGCAATTCAAGTCGAAGGAAATGCTCACGGTTTGCCGATGATCCCCGGGCAGGGCCTTCTGAGCGCGCCAGCGAGGGGGCGACAGGGATCGGCCGGGACAAACGGGGCGGGGACAACGGGCCGGCGGGCGCCGTATAGTTGCGCCCGAGGGCGTCCGTGCTCCGGCGCGGACGGACGGACCATCATGACGACGAGGGAGCCTGCAACCGATGACACGCCGCTATTTCGGCACCGATGGCATTCGCGGCCTTGCCAACACGCATCCGATGACGTCCGAGGTGGCGCTCAAGGTCGGCATGGCCGCCGGCAAGCTGTTCCAGACCGGCAGCCATCGCCATCGCGTCGTGATCGGCAAGGACACGCGCCTGTCGGGCTACATGCTCGAGGCGGCGATGATGTCGGGCTTCACCTCCGTCGGGGTGGACGTGTTTCTCTTAGGCCCCATGCCGACACCGGCTGTCGCCATGCTCACGCGCTCGCTGCGCGCCGACATCGGCGTCATGATCTCCGCCTCGCACAACAAGTATGAGGACAACGGCATCAAGCTCTTCGATCCGGACGGCTACAAGCTGTCCGATGACATGGAGCGCGAGATCGAGCGGCTGATCGAATCCGATTCGCGGCTGCTGCTCGCCCCCGCCGACCGCATCGGGCGGGCGCAGCGCGTGGAGAGCGCGCAGGAGCGCTACATCGAGTTCGCCAAGCGCACGCTGCCCAAGAACCTGAAGCTCACGGGCCTCAGGATCGTCATGGATTGCGCCAACGGCGCGGCCTACAAGGTGGCGCCCGAGGCGCTGTGGGAGCTCGGCGCGGAGGTCATCAAGATCGGCGTCGAGCCGAACGGCCGCAACATCAACGACAAGTGCGGCTCCACGGCGCCCGACCTGCTCGTACAGAAGGTGAAGGAGTTCCGCGCCGACATCGGCATCGCGCTCGATGGCGACGCGGACCGGGTCGTCATCGTCGACGAGAAGGGCCAGATCGTGGACGGCGACCAGCTCATGGCTGTCATCGCGGAGAGCTGGCACCGGCGCGGCAAGCTCTCGGCGGGCGGTGTCGTCGCCACCGTCATGAGCAATCTGGGTCTCGAACGCTATCTGAAGTCGCACGGCCTCGGGCTCGTGCGCACGCCCGTCGGCGACCGCTACGTCGTCGAGCACATGCGCAAGCACGGCTACAACGTCGGCGGCGAGCAGTCGGGCCACATCGTCCTGTCCGACTTTACGACCACGGGCGACGGCCTCGTCTCCGCGCTGCAGATCCTCGCCTGCGTGGTGGCGACCGGCAAGCCCGTCTCCGAGGTCTGCGCGCGCTTCACGCCGCTGCCGCAGGTCTTGAGGAACGTGCGCTACGCCAACGGCAAGCCGCTCGAGGACACGCGCGTGCGCCAGGCGATCGAGGGCGCGCAGTTGAAGCTCGGCGACAAGGGACGCATCGTGATCCGGCCGTCGGGAACGGAACCCGTCATCCGCGTCATGGCGGAAGGCGACGACGAGCATCTCGTCCACTCCGTGGTGGGCGATATCGTCGATGCGGTGCAGGTGGCGGCCCACCACGCGGCGTGAGAGGCCGCCCGGCCTTAACGACTTCTTTACTCATGCACACCGCCGTCGTTTCCGACGGCGGTGTTTCATTTCCGGGCGCCGGTTAAGTCTCCCTTAAGTGTTATCGGTCACAGTCCGTCATGAAGGGCCGGCCCGGCCGCCGAACAGGCGGGCGCGAGGCCGGTACGAATAGGGACTGAAGCATAATGATTTCGCGTAAGGCACTCCTTCTCGGCTGCGCTCTGCTCGCGGGGGCCACGACGGCTGGGTCGGCCGCGGATCTCTATGGCAACGGCATGAAGGATGCTGTCTACGAGGCGCCGCTTGCCGTCGGTCCCTCCTGGTACGTGCGCCTCGACGGCGGCTATGCCGTCCACGACGATCCCGTCATGACCGAATCCGGCATCTACGATCTCGTCGGCGAGACGATCGACGATACCTGGACGCTCGGCGGAGGCATCGGCCGCTATTTCACGCCGACGATCCGCGGCGACATCACCTACGACCATCGCTTCGAGGCGGACGCCTCCGGCACGCTGCTCGACACCTCTGCGGACCTCGACGGCACGCGCACGTTCGGCATCACGAGCGACGTGGTCCTCTTCAACCTCTATTACGATTTCGATCGCGGCGGCCGCTTCTCGCCCTATGTGGGCGCGGGCCTCGGCGTGACGCGCAACAGGACCAGCACGGGGACGGCGACGAGCTCGTGCGGATGCACGGGCACCATCGAGGAAGGCGACGACACGCACGTCGCGGGCGCGCTCATGGCCGGCTTCACCACGCGGCTCACCGGCGGCGAGACGGTGATGGCCGGCTCCAGCAAGGACGCGCCGATGACGGTCGAGACCGGCCGCGGCCTCTATCTCGATGTCGGCTACCGGTTTCTCTATCTCGGCGAGGTCGAGACGGGGCGGATCGTGACGACGGCGCCGATCGCGGAGGACCCGAGCGTGGAACGCATCCATGCGCACGAGTTCCGCGTGGGGCTGCGCTACGACATCCGCTGATCGCTCGGCGGTGACAAGGATTGGGCGGGGTTCAGGCTTCGCCCGTGAGACGAAAGGTACCTCCGGGCCGGCTTGTGCCGGCCTGGGACCGGGCAGGGCTCGCTCCGTCGGGCCGATGGTGTCCGGGGCAAATCGAGACGGCGTCTTCTGGTTCCTGTATGCGTCTGGCGGCAGCCCCTCTACCCGGCTGCAGGCCCCGGATGTCTCGACGGAACCCCGCAACCCTCGGCTCTCGCAGGCTCCTGCCGTGTGAAGGCTAGTCGATGGGCGACCGGTCGCAACCCGGGCCCTGTTGAGGGGATCGAAGACGATGAAAGCCAAGCTCTCGGGCCTGATGCTCGCTCTCGCCATGGCCGGCGGGGCCGGCGGCCCCGCGCTCGCCGGCGGCGACGTGATCTACACCGGCGTCAGGGATATGGGCGCCGCCGTGCCGGTCCCCGCTCCGATCCCGATCGCGATCTACGAGCCGGAATACTACGTGCGCTTCGACACGGGCGCGGCGTGGCTTTCCGATGGCACGCTGGACGAGGTCGGATCGTCGATGACCACGCGGTCCATCGACAACGTGGAGCCTCTGGAATTCGGAAGCATCGGCGCCGGCCGCTACATCACGCCGTCGATCCGCGCCGAGCTCGCCGTCGACCTCTATACGCGCGGTCAGCTCGATCGCGGCGGAGAAAATTTCACCGAAACTTTGACCTTCGACGTCGGCCTCGCTGATCCGGACGTCGTGACCTATGACGTGAGGCGGCAGGAGAAGGTGAAGTTCGAGCAGGATATCGGCATGCTGAACTTCTACTACGACTTCCGCAACAGCACGCGGTTCACGCCTTACGTCGGCGCCGGCATCGGCGTGACGTATCGGCAATTGACGCGGACGTCGTCCGAAGTGGCGAACTGCTCGGGGCTGTCCAACGCCAGCGACCCGACGCGCATCGACTGCTCGTCGAACACGGGCGGCCCGAGCTCGTCGGTCATCACGGAAGGCACTGCGACCAAGAAGGCGTGGGACGTGGCCGGGGCCCTGATGGCCGGCGTCGCGATCCAGGTGTCGGACGACGTCCTGTGGGATACCGGCTACCGCTACCTCTGGCAGGACGGCGGACTCGCCGTCGAGAGCCTGACGCTGGCGGGGACGAGCCGGCTGGAGATCAAGGACGTCGGCCAGCACCAGCTGCGCACGGGCATCCGTCTCAACCTCAACTGACGTCGTCTTCCAAGGCCGGCCATCCGACGAGGCGGTCCCGCAGGGGTCGCCTCGTTCTACTTTGGGCGTCAAGCGGTTGACGCTGCCTGGCGGCCGGGCCAGTGTTCGCGCTCATCCCCCAGATGCCCCGTGCGCAGAGTGATCTTCCCGATATGACCCCTCCGCTGAAGCCGACAGTGAAGCCGTCCTGCCCGCATTTCTCGAGCGGCCCGTGCGCCAAGCCGCCCGGCTGGACGCCGGCGTGGCTTGACGATGCGCTGGTCGGCCGCTCGCACCGCTCGCCCGAGGGGCTCGCCGCCATCGCCGATCTCATCGCCGCCCTGAAGCGCCTGCTGCG
The DNA here is from genome assembly GCA_964589785.1 of uncultured Hyphomicrobium sp. Taxonomy (GTDB): domain Bacteria; phylum Pseudomonadota; class Alphaproteobacteria; order Rhizobiales; family Hyphomicrobiaceae; genus JAGVSR01. The sequence continues at coordinate 29,357 of CAZPUQ010000011.1, read as the reverse complement.
CCTGCCCGAGGGCTACCGGCTCGCCCTCGTGCCGGGTTCCGACACGGGGGCTTTCGAGATGGCGATGTGGTCGCTGCTCGGCCAGCGCGGCGTCGATGTCCTGGCATGGGACGTCTTCGGCCGCCTGTGGGTGCGCGATGTGACGGACGAGCTGAGGCTCCCCGACGTGCGCCGCCTGGAAGCGGAGTTCGGCCACCTGCCCGATCTTGCCGCCGTCGACTTCTCACGTGACGTGGTGTTCACCGCGAACGGCACCACGTCCGGGGTGCGCGTGCCCGATTTCGACTGGATCGCCGCCGACCGCACGGGGCTGACGCTGTGCGACGCGACCTCCGCCGTCCTCGCCCAGGACATCACCTGGTCGCGCGTCGATGTCGCGACGTTCTCCTTCCAGAAATGCCTCGGCGGGGAGGCCGCGCACGGCGTCCTCATCCTCTCGCCGCGCGCCGTCGAGCGGGCGCGGTCCTACACGCCGCCTTGGCCGGTTCCGAAGCTCTTCCGGTTCGCGCGCGACGGCCGCCTCGACGAGGCGTTGTTTGCCGGCGAGACGATCAACACCCCCTCGATGCTGTGCATCGCCGATTGCGCGCGTGCCGTGGCGTGGGTCCAATCGATTGGCGGGCTCGACGCGACGCTGGCCCGCGCGCGGCGCAATGCGGGGATCGTCCACGACTGGCTTGCGGCTTCGGACTGGGCCGTGGACCCGGTTGCCGACCCGCGGACGCGCTCGCTCACCTCGGTCACGGTCGGGCTGGGCGACAAGAAGGTGGCGGCGCTTGGCGACAAGGAGCAGCGGGCGCTGGTGACGGACCTGGTGCGGCTGGTCGAGGAGGAGGGCGCGGGCTTCGATCTGGCCGGCCATCGCAACGCGCCGCCCTCGCTCAGGATCTGGACCGGCTCGACCGTCGAGGCCGCCGATATCGCCGCGCTGCTGCCGTGGCTCGACTGGGCCTATCACGCGGTCGCGGCCGAGCGCCTGCGGCCATAATTCGGTCGCCTTGCAGGCCCACCTGCCCAAACCCAAAGGCGATCGGAGGCGTCGCCGTCCAAGGAACCGGTCATCCCTCACGCGATCAGGAACTCCCATGCGTTGTGTGCTCTCCGCCGCTCTTCTTCTCTCCGTCTCGTCGGCCGCGTTCGCCGCCGAGGTTCCCGTGTCGTCGCGGGTCGATGCCGTCACTGTCTTCCCGTCCGGGGCCGAGGTCAGCCGCGTCGCGAAGGTGAAGCTCGACAAGGGCCTGCATACGGTCGTCCTGTCCGACCTTCCGGCCGACGCCGTCGAGACCTCGATCCGCGTCGAGGGCCTCGCGACCGGCAAGCTCGAGATCGGCTCCGTCGATAGCCGCCGCCTGATGGTTCCACGCACCGACCAGGCGGCCGCAGCGAGCGAGCGCCGCCGGATCGAGGACGAGATCGAGCTGCTGCGCGACCAGCGCAGCAGCGCGGAGGCGCGGCTGAAGGCGGCCGAAACGCAGATGAACCTGATCGGCAACCTGAGCGAGCTCCCGACGCGCCCGGCCCCGGCGCAGGGCGCCGACCGGGCCGAGGACTGGAACCAGGTTCTGGCGACGATCGCGGCCGGCAGCCTGGAAGCGCACACCAATGCGCTCGAGGCGCAGGTCAAGATGCGCGCGCTCGATCGCCAGATCGCGGATCTGGAGAAGACGCTTGCGAGCCTGTCGCCGGCCGAGCAGCAACGCACGGAGGTGAAGGTTCACGTCGAGGCGCTGGCGCCGCTCGATGCCGATCTCGTCGTGCGCTATCAGATCCCGGGCGCATCCTGGTCGCCGCTCTACGATGCGCGCCTGTCGACGGGCGACAAGACGACATCACCTGAGCTTTCGCTCATCCGCCGCGCCGAGATCCGCCAGCGCAGCGGCGAGGGATGGGACAACGTCGCGCTTACGCTGTCCACGACGCGGCCCAACGCCAGCGCAGAGGTTCCGGACCTCAATCCCGTCACCGTCGACTTCGAGATGCCGCCCGAGCCGCGGCCGATGGCCGGCTTCTCGGACGGCGACCGGCAGTTGAAGCGCATGGCCGCGCCGGCGCCCGAGGCCGCGATGGAGGCGCCGGCCGCAGCCGAGGCGGCTGCGCCGCCCGTCGTCGTCGCGCAGCAGGGGGCGACGGTGATCGCCGCCCCGTTCCAGGCGGTCTATGCCGTTCCGGGACGGGCGGGCGTCGCCAACACGGGCGAAGCCAAGCGCGTGCAGCTTCTCGTCGAGAAGATGGAGCCGCCGCTCAGCGTCAAGACGGTGCCGAAGGAGGACGCCAAGGCGTATCTCTACGCCAAGCTGGTGCTGCCGGCCGGCACGCCGCTCCTGCCGGGACCGGTGTCGCTGTTCCGCGACGGCACGTTCGTCGGCATCGGCAAGCTGCCGATCCTGTCGCCCGGCGAGCCGCACGAGCTCGGTTTCGGCGTCGACGACCTGATCCGCGTTAAGCACGCGCTCGTCGAGGAGAAGCGCGGCGAAACGGGCCTCATCTCCACCTCGCGCACGGACGTCAGGACTTACAAGCTGTCGGTCAAGAACATGCATGAGCGCGCCATGGGTGTGGTCGTGCTCGATCAGGTGCCGGTCTCCAACAACGCCGACATCAAGGTTGAGACGATCGGCCGGTCGGTTCCGACGAAAGCGGACCTTGACGACAAGCGCGGCGTGCTCGCCTGGGAGCTGACGGTCGAACCGGACGAGGAAGAGGTCATCGATTTCGGCTATCGGGTCGTGTGGCCCTCGGCCAAGTCCATCACCTATCGCTGAAAGACAAGGAAAATCAGAGCGTTGAAAGGAGGCGGTCCCGGCCAGGGCCGCCTCTGCCGCATCTCTGGGCGCCGCCGCGCACGCGGCTGCAGAAAAATTCCTCTCGCGGCCGGCAACAAAGTCAGATCAGCGCGTTACCTCCGGAACAGCGGTCCGGGAGCGGGCGGGGCATGCTGCCTTCATAGAGCAGCGCCTCCCTCAACCGCCCCACAGGAGTTTGGACCCATGGCACCGTTCACGAGCCTCATCACAACGCGCCTTTTCCTGACGTCCTTCCTCGCCCTCGCCGCGTTTGCCGGCGGGAACTCGGAGGCCGGAGCCGTCAGCCCCCGCGTCAAGCTGGCCTGCGCCGGCGACTACTTCTCCTATTGCAGCCAGCATGCGCCCGAGAGCGCCGGCGTGCGCCAGTGCATGCGCGCCAACGGCCTGAAGCTTTCCAGCCGCTGCGTCAATGCCCTCGTCGCAGCCGGCGAGGTCTCGGCGAGCGACGTTGCGCGCCGCCAGGCTGCGAAGTAGCCGCCGCATCGAGGGGCGGTTTTGATACGAAGACCAGCGGCCGGGCGACGCGTGTCCCCGGCCGCTTTCGCATTCCGGGGCTATTGCCGCCAGCGCAGCCCGAGGCGGACGTCGTCGGCGGTCCAGCTTCCCCCCGGCTGATTGCTGTCGAAGACGACGTGCTGCCATTGGCCGAAGAGCGTCCACGCGCGGCTGGCGTAGTATTCGACGCCGAGCAATGTGCGGACCTCGCTCTCCTCGATCGGCACGTTGTCGTAGTCCTGCTCGGTGTAGGAGAGGCCGGCGGTTGCGACGAGGTAGCGGCGGAAGGCGTGGCGCGCCTCGATGCCGACGGTATGGGAGAGGACGCCCGCCGAACCGGCCGTGTTCGTGTCGTAGATGTTCGTCGAGGCCAGGAAGAGGAGCGTTGTGGGCTCGCTGAGACGCCAGGCCGCGTTCGCATCGAGGAGGAAGCCCTCGACCGTGCCGAGCCCGGACTCGTGCGGATCCTGCTCGCCATAGCCGAGGCTGATCTCGCCGCGCAGCACCTGTCCCGTCGATCCGAAATCGATGCCGGCCCGATAGCGCTCGCCGTCGCTGTCGCGGCTGAACCCATCCGAAACCGCGGCGACGTCATACCGGCGATGGTTCGTCTCGACCTCCGCGAAGACGCCGAACGACGGCTTGAACTCCCACGTGGCACGCAGCGCCTCGGTGGCGACTCGCGTGTCGCGGTCGGCGTTCGAGCTGCCGCCGGCTCCGGCATCGTCCGTCGGCCCGAAGTCGATATCGTCGTAGGAGCCGCGGAGCTGCACGGACAGCCGGTTGAAGCGATGGTTCAGCGTCAGGTCGGCGCTGTCGGTCGTCACCTGCGCGCGGTCGCCGAACGGGTTGGCATCGATCGCGCTGCGGCCTTCCTGGCGCACGTCGTGCGCCAGCAGACCTTGCAGGTTCGTCAGGCGCGAGACATCGAGCCGTCCGCGGGCTTCCAGCGTCCAGGCGGCATCGTTCTCACTCGGATAGTCGTCGTGGAACGACGTCAGGCCCATCGCATTGAATTCGAGCGCATGGGCGGACCAGTTGGACACGAGGCGGGCGTGGGTGAAAAGCTCGGCGGCAACGTCGCCGTCGGCCGGCGTCTGGCGCAGGATGTTGGAGGTCGCAAAGCCTCTCACTTCGGCGACCGGGAAATAGACGAAGCTGCCGATACGCACGCCGACGGGATCATAGGGCTCGCGCGTGAAGAGACGCAGCGGCCTCCGGTCGGTCCGGAGCGGGTCGATATCCTCGATCTGGAAGAGCAGCGGGTCGAAGCCGGCCGGCGGGTTGTCGAACGAGGTCTCGAAGAGCTCGGCCTCCTCGCGGGAGCGCGCGTCGATCGCGATGGGATCCGTGCCGTCTTCGGGCGCGCGGGGCTCGCCGACCTCGACGATGCCGTCACGGAGGGCGTCCGTCTCCTCCGAAAGCGTGAGGTCGCCGTCGACCACCGACACGAGTTCTCCCGCTGCGGGGCGCGAGGTCTCGTCGAGCAGCGCCTCGGCGGGGTCGGCCGTCGGATCGTCGGCGGGAATGGCCGGCCGCAGGTCGGCCGAGGCCAGGGCGTCGTCCATCGGCGCGCCGACGCGCAAGCGCGGCCCCTCGGCTGCGACTGGCGTGGCCGACAGCACCGCGAGCGCCAAAGCGGCTGCGCGCGCCCGGCGGCGAGACTTGGGGTCGAGACGAACGAGGGGAGGCACGGCGGCGCCTTGGATACGGATCGATCCGGATTTGACGCACACTTGCTCCGCAGACTGTAGGTCGAGGGGGTTAATGCGGCTTTAAGGACCAAGCTCGGCGGCCCGGGACCCAGGACACGGCCTGGGGAGGAGCCGGCAGGCCATTTGGTTGCAGGGCGCGGCTCTGCTAGACATGGCGCCAGCACGTTTTGAGTCCCGCGTCTGGGGGCCGGGAAGGGCCGGAACTCAAGTCGTTCTTGCAAGCGAAGGGGGGGAACCGTGGCGGCAGGGACCATGCGCAGACTGAAGAGCATTCCGGGGGGGAAGTCCTCGAACGAAGCCGCGGTCGCGTCCGCCACGCGCACACTGGATCTGGAAGCCGACGGGCTCGCCGCGCTCCGCGCCGCTCTCGACAACGGACTCGCCGCGCCGTTCACGGCGGCCGTCTCGCTCATCAAGAGCGCCAAGGGCCGTGTCATCGTCTCCGGCATCGGCAAGAGCGGTCATGTCGGCCAGAAGATCGCGGCGACCTTCGCCTCGACCGGCACGCCGGCCTTCTTCGTGCACCCGAGCGAGGCCTCGCACGGCGACCTCGGCATGATCACGGCGGAGGATGTGATCCTCGCCCTGTCGTGGTCGGGCGAGACGGTCGAGCTCAAGAACATCATCACCTATTCGCGGCGCTTCTCCGTGCCCATGATCGCGATCACATCCAATGCGGCCTCCGCGCTCGGCCAGCATTCCGACATCGTCCTGGAGCTGCCGCGGACCAAGGAAGCCTGCCCGCATGGCCTCGCGCCGACGACCTCGACGACGATGCAGTTGGCGATCGGGGACTGTCTGGCCGTGGCGCTCCTGGAGAGCCGGGGCTTCACGGCGCAGGACTTCAAGATGTTCCATCCGGGGGGCTCGCTCGGGGCGAGCCTCAAGCACGTCTCGGATCTGATGCACAAGCACGACCGCCTGCCGCTCGCGCCGGACACGCTGCCGATGGCGGAAGCGCTCGTCATCATGACGGAGAAGAGCTTCGGCTGCCTCGGCATCGTGGACGGCAAGGGCCGCCTTGTCGGCGTCGTGACGGACGGCGACCTCCGCCGGCACATGGGGGCGGGGCTTCTCACCTCGACCACGGGAGAGATCATGACGCGCAAGCCCAAGACCGTCGGGCCGACGACGCTCGCCTCCTCCGCGCTCGAGGTCATCAATGCCTCGCGGATCACGGCCTTGTTCGTGGTCGAGAAGGGCAAGCCGGTCGGCATCATCCACGTGCACGACCTGTTGCGCGCCGGCGTCGCGTGAGCCCGTCGCCGAACGCGGCAAGTCCTAGTCTTCCCGCTCGTTCGTGACGACGAGGGCCGTGCCGTTGACGCCCGTCACCAGGACGACCGCGCCGCGCGGGGCGTCCTCGCCCTCGGCGAGCCAGACCGTATCTCCAGCGCGCACCTTGCCCCGGCCGCTCACGATGGCGTCCTCGACCACGACCGTGCGGCCTATGAACTGGGAGCCCGGCGCATTGATGTCGGGGTGATGCTCGGACGGGCTGCGGCCCGTCAGGCGCTTCACGCCGAAGACGGTCGCGACCGACAGGAGCGCGAAGACCACAAGCTGCCAGGTGAGCGGAAAGGCGTCAGCGGCGCCCGTTCCACTGACAATGGCCACGAGAACGCCGACCACGAACGCGGCCAGTCCGAACCAGAGGAAGTGAACGCCCGGGACGACGGTCTCGAGCGCAAAGAGGATGAGGGCCGCGATGAGCCAGCTCCAGTATCCGAAGCTCGAGAAAAGCGCGATCAGATCTTCCATGGCGACCTTCTATGGCGATGCGGGGCGGGGTCGGGCGACGCGCGGGGATCGGGGCGCGCTCAGGGCGAGCGGGGCGGGCGCGTCGCGGGTGCGGGCTTTGCCGTACCGGCCGCACTGCCGCCGAACGCTTCGCCGGTGAGCTGGGCGAGGCCGGCGATGGAGCCGATGACGGACGACGCCTCGAGCGGCATCATGATGACCTTCTGGTTCGGCGCCGAGGCAAGTGACTCCAGCGCCTTCACATAGTTGTTGGCGACGAAGTAGTTGATGGCCTGGACGTTGCCGTTGGCGATGGCGTCCGAGACGAGCTGTGTGGCGCGGGCCTCGGCTTCGGCGGCACGCTCGCGGGCTTCCGCATCCTTGAACGCGGCCTCGCGGCGGCCCTCGGCTTCGAGCACGACGGCCTGCTTCTCGCCCTCGGCCTTCAGGATGGCGGCCTGACGCAGACCTTCCGATTCCAGGATCTGCGCGCGCTTCTCGCGCTCGGCCTTCATCTGCCGGGCCATGCTGTCGACGAGGTCGCGCGGCGGCGCGATGTCCTTGATCTCGATGCGCGTCACCTTTACGCCCCAGGCCTCGGTCGCCGCATCGACGACGTTCAGCAGCTTGGCGTTGATCGTGTCGCGGTTGGAGAGAAGCTCGTCGAGGTCCATGGAGCCCATGACGGTGCGCACGTTGGTCATGGTGAGGTTGATGATCGCGAGCTCCAGGTTGTCGACGGCGTAAGCGGACCGGCCGGCATCGAGGACCTGGAAGAAGGCGACGCCGTCGACCCGGACCATGGCGTTGTCGCGCGTGATGACGTCCTGGCTCGGGATGTCGATGACCTGCTCCTTCATGTTCACCTGATTGCCGACACGCTCCACGATGGGGACCAGGAAATGCAGGCCCGGCGACAGCGTGCGCGTGAAGCGTCCGAAGTTCTCCACCGTGTAGGCATAGCCCTGCGGCACGACCTTCACGGTCGACCACAGCGTGAACACGGCGAGCGCAATAAGGAGAAGGCCGAAAAGCTGGAAGCCATCGTACATCTGGGATCCTCCGGGTGCGGCGGTGCGGATTGGCGGCGAACGGAACCGTCCTACGAATGCCTTAGAGGCAATTGCCGAAAACAAAGTAAACAGATGATTTTATATGGTCCTTTTTAAGTCGGACGCTCAACGTATCCTATAGTCGCTCGGCTGGAGCCGGGCGCCTTCTCCGCCCTGCAACCCGAGAGGTGCCATGATCATGCCGGGTCTCCCCCACGTGCGGGCACTCCTGCTCCTCGTGCTGTCCGCTCTGCCGGCCTTGGCCGACGGCCGGTTCTGGACGCCCCGGCCGGGCAGCGACGAGCGCCGGCTCGTGCTCGACGCGGCCCGGGTCCCGGTCGAGAAGGACGTCGGCCAGCCGGTCGTGTTCAGGATCCAAACGCTGCGCGTGACGCCGGACTGGGCCTTCGTCGCCGGCACGCCGACACGGCCCGACGGGACGGCGGTCGACTACACGCGCTCGATCTACGCCGAGGACGTCAAGGCTGGCACGTTCAGCGGCGAGGCGGCCGTGCTGCTCGCGCGCGACGGCGCGGGCTGGCGGGTGATCACCTACTCGGTCGGCTACGGCGACGTGGTGTGGGACACCTGGGATGAAGAGTTCGGCGCGCCGGCCTGGCTGTGGCCGTGAGCGCACGGCGCCGTCAGAGCCAGCCCTGCAGCTCGCGCCGCACGACGGCCTCGATCACGTCGAGGCCCTCCTCGCTGTCGTTGAGGGCGGGCAGGTAGGCGAACCTCTCGCCGCCGTTGCTCTCGAAGATGTGGCGGTTCTCCCCGTCGAGCTCCTCCAGCGTCTCGAGGCAGTCCGCCGAGAATCCGGGCGCCACGAGCGCGAGCTTCTTGACGCCTTCCTTGGCCAGCCGCTCCACCGTCATGTCGGTGTAGGGCTGAAGCCACGGATCGTTGCCGAAGCGCGACTGGAACGTCGTCAGCCAGTTCGCCTCGGGCCAGCCGAGTGCTTGGCGCAGCAGCCGCGACGTCGCCTGGCATTGGCAATGGTAGGGATCGCCGCTCTCGAAGTACTTCTGCGGCATGCCGTGGAACGTGGCGATGATCTTCTCCGGCACGAAGTCGAGCCGCGCCAGGCTTGCCCGCATCGAGCGCGCGAGCCGGTCGATGTAGACGGGATCGTTATAGTAGGCGGGCGCCACGCGCACGTACGGCTGCCAGCGCATCTTCATGAGCGCCCGGAAGGCCTGGTCGCAGGCGGTGGCGGTGGTTGCAGCCGCGTACTGGGGATAGAGCGGTACGAGCAGGATGCGCTCGCAGCCCTGCCTCTGCAGCTCGCGGATGCGGCTCTCCGTCGTGGGATTGGCATAACGCATCGCCCAGTCGACGATGACCGTCGGGTGGTTCGACAGCCTGCGGGCGAGCCCGGTGGCCTGCGACCGCGTGATCGTCTTCAGCGGGCCTTCATCGCGCTCCTTGTTCCAGATGGTAGCGTAGTCGCGGCCCTTGGCCGAGGGCCGGCGCGTTAGGATGATGAGATTGAGGATCGGCCACCACTTCCACTTCGGCTCCTCGATGACGCGCTCGTCGGACAGGAACTCCTTGAGGTAGCGCCGCATGGGCCAGTAGCTCGTCGCATCCGGCGTGCCGAGATTGAGGAGCAGCACGCCGACGCGGCCGGTCGCGACCGGCGGATGTCCGTCCGGCAGGCTCTTGTTGTCGGGGTCGGCGTGGGGCGGATTGGATTTCTGCATGGGCTCCGGCAGGCAGATGATACGGGCTCACTTCGGCACGCGCCGGCGCGCACGGGCCGACGATGATCCGATGATACGGGAGCCGTAGCGTATCCGATCGGCCGCGACAACGTCCGAGCCGTTGCGGGTGCGCCTTATCGCCCGCCCGTGGGCGCGGCCTTGAGGACCGGCGGGGCCATGACCGCCGGCCTTGCCTTGGCCGGGAGGAGGGCCACGACCTCGTCCGTCGGTTCAATTGCCTCGCCGGAGCTGGGACGGGGGTGCCTGGCGAGCCGCTTGGCCGACGGCCAGAGCTGGACGATCAGCCGTTCCATGTCGCGGGGGCTTTGGGCCAGCAGACGGCCCGCGAGCGGCCTCGCTTCGGTCCGCAAGCGGTCCTGCTCGGCGCGTGCGAGGGCGACGACCGTTGCGGCGTCGGGTGCGTCGAGGCCGGGCAGAGTGCCGTCGGCGACATGCTCGATCAGGACGCTGAGGTCGTGGTCCTCGCCCAGAAGCTGCGACAACTCACGCGCGGCGGCGACCCGCACCGCCATCAGCTCCGGCCAGGCCGGCTCCAGGAGCTGGAGGTGCCGCCAGTGGTGCTGCACCGCCTTGCGGAACGCGTGCACGTCCTCGTCCTTGCGGGACCGGTACGCCACCTTCAGGGCCTTGCGCGCATCGCGGTAGGTGGCGGCGAATCCCATCGCCAGCGTTTCGATCTCCGCAGGCCGGACGTTGAGCTGCAGAACGGATGTCTCGGCCTCGTGCAGCATCGCGATGGCGAGGCGCGCATTGCTCGCCCGCGTGTCGTCGGCGCTGCCGTTGAATGCCGCGTCGAGAGCGCCCGCGGCACGCCGCAGGGCCTCCGCCTGCGCCGGCGTGCGCTCGACCGCTGCGAGCCGCGTCAGCGTCTCGGCCATCACCTCGCGATCGCGCTCCTGCGAGAGGATGCGTCCGATCGCACGGAACCCGTGGTCGTGCCCGAGGAAGACTTTCCGGCTGAGTCCCGGCCGCGCCAGACGCAGGATCGAGCGGCAGCGCTTCAGGGCCTTGCGCGTCTGATGCACGGCGCTGCCGCCGTCCTCCGCCTCGCCCGACAGGTGGGCGATGGCCCGTCCGATCTGGCTCGTGAGGAGCCGGCGGACATCCTTGCTCAGTTCGGCGCCGATCTTGACGCGGTAGGCCATAAGGCGACCGTTCGAAAAAGTGGAGATGGACAGCAACGCATAGCAAGCCGTACCTGGCTCGCTGGAGGCGACCAGGACGGTCATCGCGGCTCAGGAAAGCAGCCCAAACTGTTACAATCAAATGCTATCTCGTGACCGTCACGGACGCCGCGCAGCCGAGGTCGGCCGTCGGCGCTGCTGCCGTGTACTGCGCTTTGGGCGGCTTCGGAGCCGGGTCGAGACGCAATCCGAAGGCGTTGCAGCCCGCGCCTGCGCCGGTCCCAGGCGCGAAGCGGCCGCCGGTTGCGCGGCGGGCGCCCTCGGCCTCCTTGGCCGCGTGCCAGCGCTCGAGCGCCGCGCGCGCCGGGCAGGGCGTGGCCGTCTCGTCGCTGCAGGTCGCGGGCAACAGCACCGACACGGCCCAGGTCTCGCGGCCGCCGATCCGCACACGCACGGCTGTCCCTGCGGCACCTGTCCCTGTGGGGGATAGCCCGGCGTCGGACCCTTCGCCCGTGTCGGACAGCGCGAGAAGATGCTCCTCGCCCGTCAGCCGCAGTCCGCGCGTGAGCCTTACGGCGACGGCCGTTGTCGGCACCTGCGGCTGTGGCGTGCTCTCGGCGGCTGCCGGATCGGTCGACGCGCTGGAGGCAACGAGCTGGCGCGAGACGACGAGGCGCCACTGTCCGGCCGGAAACCAGCGCCGCAGCGTTTTGTAGTCCGTCACGCCCTGGAGCATCACGATATCTGCATCGACCGCGGTGTCGGGCTTCGCGGGGGGCGCCTCGGAGCGGCGTTCCGAGCCGAAGCTCGTGCGCCATTGCGGCGGGCTCGCCTCGGGCTTGCGGGCTTTCACGCCGGGGAGCGAGGCCGCATCGACGGAGAGCAGGACCAGCGTCTCCTCGCCTGTCGTCGGCTGCTCGGCCGGCGCTTGCGAAACCGCGTCGCCAGGGGCCAGCAGTGCGAGACTTAGAAGTCCGGCCGCCAGCCGCATGCCGCGTGACGTCATGCCTTGTCCTCCGCGAACCGACACGGCACTCGGCCGCGCGACGATCCCGCCGCCCGGCCCCTCTTTTTGGTCTGATTCTGCCGTATAAGACACCGCGCGCCGGCCGCGCTTCGCGTGGCTCCGGCGAGACCAGGCATGAGGCGGTGGATGAGCGTCGCAGTGAACGAGGTCCCGCAGGGGGCGAGCCGGTGGTCGTCGCGGCTGGCGATGTTCGCGCTCGCCCTGGTGTCGGCGACCGCGCTCCTGCATCGGTTCTTCGGCCTGTCGACGGCGGTGGCCATGAACCTCGCCGGCCTGGGCTTCCTGCTCGCCGCCCTGGCGGTGCTGCTCGGGCTCGCGGCGGCCGTGATCGTGTGGCAGACCGGCCGGCCCGGTGCCGCGCGCATCCTCTTCGGCGTCACGCTGGGCCTCGGCCTTCTCGCGCTGCCGCTGCTCACGCTCGTCGTCGCCCGCGGCTATCCGACCCTCAACGACCTCACGACGGACACGAGCGATCCGCCGCCGTTCCGCGTTCTCGCTGCCAACCGCACGGGCTATGCCAATCCCGCGTCGTATCCGGGCGCGCCGTTCGCGGCCCTCCAGCAGAGCGCCTATCCCGATCTGAAGCCGCTGGACGTTCCGCGACCGGCGTCGGAGACGTTCGACCTGGTCGTGGAAGCGCTGAAGCGACTGCAGATGAGCGTCGTGTCGGAAAACCCGCCGACCGACGAGAACCCAGTCGGCGTGGCCGAAGCCGTTGACCGGACGCTGATCCTCGGCTTCTACGACGACGTGGCGGTCCGCGTCACGCCGCTCGACGACGGCGACGACCAGCGCGCCCGCGTCGACCTGCGCTCCTCGTCGCGCTACGGCCGGTCCGACTTCGGCGCCAACGCGCAGCGCCTGCGCGAGATCATGCGCGAGATCGTGGCACGGCTCGAGGCAACGGTGACGGCCTCCGGCGAGAGCGACACGCGCAACAAGAAGACGGTCAAGCCGGCGAAAGACGCAGGTCGAGAGAAAGGGGCCGGTCGCAGGTCACGAGACGGCGCTCAGCCAAATATTCGACGTGCGCCAGAACGGAGAGCTCCGCCGCCTTGACGAGGCGCCGGTCGATGGTGCTGTAGACGCGCGCGACGATCTCGGGAATGGTCGCACAGCCGTCGCGCACGGCGGTAAGGACGGCCTGCTCGCGCCATTGCCGGTGAACCAGATAGGCTTTCACCGTGCGCAGCGGACGCTCCAGCCGACCGCCGTGTCCGGGCAGGTAGAGCTGGTCGCGCCGCTTGAGACACTTTTCCAGCGACGCGATATAGCCGGCCATGTGGCCTTCGGGCGGCGCGATCACGGTCGTGTTCCAGGCCATCACGTGGTCTCCGGAGAACACCGTCCGGGTGCGCTTCACGGCGAAGCAGAGATGGTCCGGCGCATGGCCCGGCGTGTGCAGCGCCTCGATCGCCCAGTCGGCACCCGAAATGGTGTCGCCGTGCCTGAGGCGCACGTCCGGGGTGAACTCGTAGTCGACGAACTCCTTGCCCGCGGGCTGATGCGCGGCCCCGGCCCGGGTCGCGTCCGCGTCACGGCCGAAGCCCATGACCGGGGCGCCGGTCAGCCGGGCGAGGGGAGCTGCGCCGTCGCTGTGGTCGCGGTGGGCGTGCGTGATCAGGATGTGGGTGATGGGACGGCCCGCGGCCGCGGCCAGGATCGCCGCCCGGTGGGCCTCGTCGTCGGGACCGGGATCGACGACGGCGAGCGCCGTCGTGCCGACGAGATAGGTGTTGGTGCCCTTGAAGGTGAACGGGCCGGGGTTCGGGGCGACGACACGAATGATGCCCGGCCCCATCGGGTCGGGATCGCCATAGCGGAACGACATCGTGGTCTTGAAGGCGAGCGGGTCCAACGGGGGGCTCTGTGCGGTTCGGACTGGGCCTCGCCCCTATCTGGCACGGCCGCCCGCGGCGACCAACGCTTCGCATCAGCGCACGTAAGGTCTCGGTTGCTTGGGTATTTCCCGGCGGAAGGGGCTCGGCGCCGGCAGTCCGGCGGCGACCCAGGCCATCCGCAAGGCTTTAATGGTCGGAGCGAGAGGATTCGAACCTCCGACCCCTTGCTCCCGAAGCAAGTGCGCTACCAGGCTGCGCTACGCTCCGACCGGTGCCGCCGCGGTTCGGCCCAGGCGGACCGGAACGGGCGGACGAGCGTCCCCGCGCTTGCCGTGCGAGGCAAGATCACGGGCGGGAGCGTCTTATAGCCAGCCGGCCATCGGGCTGCAAGTCTTTGTCCTCAGTCGGTTCTGGGCCGTTCTCCAGCGGCAAGATGTACCCGTCCGGAGGGGAGGCGTTGCTGGCGGGGCAGAGCGCCAGTATGGTGCGCCGCGCACGCTCGGCAGCGGCGATTTTGGGGCGTAGCCAAGTGGTAAGGCAGCGGATTTTGATTCCGCCATGCGGAGGTTCGAACCCTCCCGCCCCAGCCAGACTTCGTAGCGATTTCCGTGGAGGGGAGACCGTCTCCGCGCGGCGCGAATAGTCCCCATGTTTCCGGGGCTTTCGCGCGTCGGATTTCGCAGCGACCCTCTCGGAGACACCATTGCGGGCCGTCCGCGGCTGCGCTGGCCGGTTTATCTCTCCTGGCGACTTTTCGGGTGGGCGGTCGCGTTTCGTTCCGAGCTCTCACACGTGATCGAAGCCGAGGTATGCGCGCTGGGCCAGCCAGTCATAGGGCAGGTCTTTGGAGAGACCGATGAGCCGCTTCGCCCCGAGGTTCAAGGGCTGCCGGCCGGTCAGAATGTCCTGGATGATCTCGGGCGAGAGGTAGGACAGACGCATCAGCGACGTCATGTGTCCTTTGCTCGTGCCGAGCCGCGCCTCGATGGCGTTCAAGCTTTCGTCGGTGTCCGCGAGCAGTATTTCACGTGCGCGGAAGGCGTCTTGAAGGAGCCGGACCAGACCGGGATTGATCTCGGACCGAGCGCCATTGTGGATCACGATCCGTTTGCCCTGGCCACACCGCTTGAGTTGAGCCGCGATAGTCAGAAGGAGTGGAGCGTGATTCTGATCACGCGCAGCTGGCAGTCCCAGGACCTCGAAGAGCCGGTCTGCACGGATCGCCAAGTTGATCTCGGTGGTGTCGATTGTGACGCGCTGGATGATCGCCCGCACAAGTTCTGCATGATCGCGTGGCGCCATGCCAGGCCATTGCGCCGCCCGCTCGGACGCACGCTTCAGGGCGACTTCGAGATCCTGTGCTGACAGATCATGAGGCTCCAGCGCCGCTGAAATCTCGGAGCGAGAGTTGAGGAGCGATCGCAACCGATCCAGGACCAGCGCTTCTACCTCGCCCGCCGGAAGCCGGAACGCGCTGCCGCTCTTGATGTCCTTCCCTTTCAGAAGAGCGGCGGAGACGTAGTAGCGGTATCGCTTGCCCTGCTTGTTGGTGTGGGCTGGGGTAAGGGGCCGGCCGCTCGTGTCAAAGATCAGGCCCGCGAGGAGGCTGGGGCTTTCGGCGTAGGCGCCGATTTTCCTCTCGTGCCGATTGTCGGCCAGTCTCGCCTGCACAGTCTGCCAGAGATCATCCGGGATGATACCTTGTTGTTGCCCTGGATACACATGCCCGCGATGTGCAACCTCTCCCCGATACAACCTGTTCTGCAGCATCTGGTAGAGTGCGCCTTGCGCAAATGGATTGCCCCCTGAGCGACGGCCGTTCGAAGCAATGCGTATCTTGGCTACTATACCCCGCTGTTTGAGTTCGGTGCAGAGCAGCGGTACGGACGCGAGGTCCGCATAAAGACCAAAGATCAACCGAACGATGTCGGCTTCTGGCTCGTTGACGATGAGCTTGCGCTCCCGAAGATCGTAGCCGAGCGGAATGCTGCCGCCCATCCACATCCCCTTCGCCTTCGACGCCGCGATCTTGTCGCGAATGCGCTCTCCGGCAATCTCACGCTCAAACTGGGCGAAGGAGAGCAGCATGTTGAGCGTGAGACGGCCCATCGACGTCGTGGTGTTGAACTGCTGCGTCACGGAGACGAAGGAAGCGCCATGTGCATCGAAGACGTCGACGATCTTGGCGAAGTCCGCCAATGAACGGGTGAGCCGGTCGACCTTGTAGACGACCACGATTTGCACTTTGCCGGACTTGATGTCGCCGAGTAGCCGCTTCAGCGCAGGACGCTCCATGGTGCCGCCGGAGAGGCCCCCGTCGTCATAGAAATCACGCACGGCGACCCAGCTGGCGTGCTTCTGGCTCGTGATGAAGGCCTCGCAAGCCTCCCGCTGGGCGTCGAGAGAGTTGAACTCTCTTTCAAGCCCTTCGTCGGAGGACTTGCGGGTGTAGATGCCGCAGTGGATGCGGTTCATCCAAGCCGCCTCCGCAGTTGCTGTAGTCGTTTGAGACAAGCTTCCAGCACCGCGATCAGGCAGTCGCACGTCCGACGAGCCGCTTCGAGATCTGTAGCGGCCTGTCCGTCGGACGCCGCGAGCGCCGCGTCCTCAAGTGTCCCCGTCATATCGGCAAACGCCTTCCGCGCGTGATCGACGCCCACATCCCTAGCCATGGGACGAACCTGGCCTGAGACCGAAGAAGCGCGGTCCCGACCAATGCGCGCCGGTGATTTCACGAGCGACCACCGACAATGATCGATAGCGCTGGCCGCGCCATTCGACACCATCGGCCAGGATGACGACCGTATGCGTGACCCCGTGCCAATCGCGGATGAGACGTGTTCCGGGCTTGAAGGATGGCCGTTGCCGACGCGTGTTGGTCGACGATGTTTCACTCGGGCCTGAACTCTGCAGCTTGCGGAGAACGGCCTTGGGCAAGCCGCCGAACGCGTTCTCCTGGAGCTTGTAGCTGATCCCACGCAGCAGGACATCGCAGCTCAGCCGCTTGGGAGGTGGCGTCTGATGGTGACGCCGCCACACTTCGTGCAGACGATCGATTGTGAGACTTTCCAGCTGGGCGATCTCCGCAGCAATACTGAGGACTGGCTGAGCCATGTCAGCGACCTCGACGCATCGCGATCCGGTATCGCCGGACGTCGCCTTCGGTCTTGGAGGACACGAGCGCGAGGCACATGTTCCTCTTCACCGTGCCGGCTAGGAACCCACGCACGCTATGCTGCTGCCAACCCGAGGCCTCCATCATTTCGGGAATAGTGGCACCTTCGCGTCGCCTCAATAGCGTTAGGAGACGATCATGCTTCGTGACGCGCCTCGTGTGCCGTTCTTCGCTAGTCGCGTCCTTGTTCGCCGCTGGGCTCGAAGGCAACTTGGTGCTGTCCTTGTCGGCCTTGGCAGATGTTGTGTGCTTAGCTCTTTTGGCTTGGGTTGAGATACGGGATTCAATCGTCGTCATGGACGGCTCCTAGGGTTCGAGGCGGCGCCGCCATTGGCGCTCCGCGATGGCCCCTTTCAGCGGGACCACCACCCAAAGCCCCGCGTACTGCGAGGCGAGCCCTGAAAAATCGGCACCGGCCAAACCCGGCGCCAGTCAGACCACCAATGCGTCCTTCGCGGCAGAAGTCCAGGCCAGTTTCCGTCGCCGACGCGGGAGTTCGGAGCCGCGGTTAGGGAAAGGTTTGACCGGTTACCAAGGCCGAGCGGCCTGCACGCCGGTTCTGCGAATTCTACCCGGAGCGAATATCATGACGTTCCAGCTCCCCTTGTGAGCGTCGCGAAGCCGAGTTTGCAGACATCCAGGGCCGCCGTAGTCGAGGTCACTGCTGGAGGGACCGGGACGGCAGCACGGCATCAAAGAGCGGACTTTGCCGTGCCGGTGCTGAAGGCAAATCGTCGACTATGCGGAGAAAAAATTCAAGATGTGAGATCGTCGCGTTCGGTTACCTCTTCTGCCTCGCCGATGTGTAGAGTTCTGCCTTTGGTCGCAAGTCACGATCGACCCAATTCTTTCAGCATGCTCTCGAAGCTCGACGTTGCTATTCGAGCATCGATCCACGTCGCGCCGAGCCTACCCTTTCCTCTCGCTTCCTTTGGACTGTATCCGAATTCCCGGCGGAACACCCTGCTGAATTCGTCCGCCGAGGAAAAGCCCAAATCATAGGCGATTTGATTGACCTTCCTGCGATCGGAGCGGTCACAAAGAGCATCGTGTGATGCAAACAATCGCTGCCGACGTATCTCCGTCGCGACGCCGCCGACAGGCTCGAAAATGCGATAGAGCTGCGCTCGGGAAACGCCGACCACGCGGCAGACTTCCTCGACGGTAAGCGTGGGGGACGACAAGTTCCTTCTGATATGCCGGCGCGCCTGTTCGAGGATCACATTGCCAATAATCTTATGGGCACCGGCCAGACCATCCGGTGACGGCTCGAGACACGTGCTGATCATCAAGATCAGGGCCTTTGTCGCCCGGTCTCGATCAGCCGGTTTCAATGTCGGTAGATGATGGCCGAATACGATCAGAAAATCCCGAAGCAACCCCTCCATGCCGGCGTTCTCTTTCAACGATGGTGGCACAGCAGCGATTCCAGCCAGCTCCGGATGCACCCCGCGCGGTATGCATACCCCGACCCCCTCGAGTCCGTACGAGCGTCCGCGACGTGGTTGATCCATAGAGAACGCGACGAGACCTCCGGGGCCCGTCGATGCTACCCCGTCGCCACACTCCACGAGCTGACCGCCAGATCGGATGACGCCTACGAACAGGTGATCAAGCCCACTCTTGCGGACCGTACCAGGACCGAAGTCGAACAAAACGGATGGGCTTTGCTCGGTTGTGACGGCCACCGAGCCAAGATCGAAGATGGACCGCTGTGCAAGAAAGCCATCGGCAGCGGATACGTCAGGTGCCAGCGAGAACTCTCCAGGAGGGGCCATCATCGCCCGCCAGGCATCGAATTGCTCCGGCGTTGGGACATCCTTCGTCGACATATGGATTTGTGGGATCGCATTGTCGCGCTCGCACTGCTCACCCGCCATATGCTTCTCTCACCAGTCGTCCACGGGTGCTCGCCGGCAGCCTCTCCGTGCCACTGGTAAACTACGCTTTGGCTCAAAATGTGCAAGGTTGCGGCTTTCCGCAACCTCTCCATTGAACCATCACTTCTGAAAGGGAAAAATCACCTTCCAATCGCCTTTCATGTCGACGACGGTCCAGCCGCGGGCGGCGGCCTCGTCGAGGCCTTTGTCGAGCTTGCCGATGTGGGAGGTGCGGTCGTAGGCCCACTCGCGCTCGGCGTCGGTGTGATGGACGTAGAGGCAGAAGCGTGCACCCGGCCCGCTGCAGGTCCACTGCAGCATCTGGAGGTCGCCGTCCGAGTTGCCGAACGCCGCGATCGGCCGGCGCCCGATGAAGCGGTTGATGCCGACCGGCTTGCCGGGGCCGTCGTCGACGAACTCGACCTTCGGCTCCTTCATGAGCTCCGGCTTGCCGTCGGCGCCTGCATCGAACTTCACGACGCCCGACGAGCCCACCACCTGCTCGGGCGGGATGCCGTAGACGCGCTCGGCGAAGCGGCGCATGAACTCGACCCCGCCGCCAGAGACGATGAAGGTCTTGAAGCCGTTGGCGCGCAGGTAGGCGAGCAGCTCGAGCATCGGCTGGTAGACCATCTCGGTGTAGGGCCGGTTGGTCTTGGGATGCTGCGCGCCCGCGAGCCAGCCGTCGACGATCTCGCCGAACTTTTCCGTCGTGATGCCGGTGTGGGTCGCGCCCAAGAGCTCGAGGATGCCCTTCTCGCCCGTGGCCAGCGCCGCCTTGAGGTCGCCCTCGAGTATGCCCTTGAACGGCTGCTTCTCCGTCCAGTCCGGATGCTCCGGCGCGAGCGCGGCGACGCGGTCGATGGCGAAGGCGAACTGGAAGTAGATCGGCTGCTCGGCCCACAGCGTGCCGTCGTTGTCGAAGGTGGCGACGCGTTCCGGCACTGGCACGAAGTCGGGTCCGCCTTCCTTGGTGACCTTCTCGACGAAGGCGACGATGGCGGCTTTCGCCGCGCCGTCGTTCCAGGAGGGGAGCGGGTCGGGCTCCGCGACGGCAGCTCTCGTCCCGAGCAGGAGCACAAAAAGCAGCGCGGCGAGAACCGAGGGCGCGCGTGACAACGGGAAAGAGGATCGCATCGCTAGAACTCCGTGATCAAAAGCAAGAGGCGGACGCCAAGGGTCGCGTCCGCCTCTGCGTGGCTAGGGCGCCGGCTGCTTCAGCTTCTCATCCATCATCCTGCCGATGGCTCCGCGGATGCGTTCGGGATCGATGCTTTCCTTCAGCATCCGTTTGGTTTTGATGTCGTCGAGCGTCTGCTCCAGGATGTTCGCGGGATTGAAGCTCGGCGGGAACGAGCGCGGCGGGAACTCCTTGAACGTCGCCACGAACTGGAACACGTCGTCCATGGTGCCGTAGACCGCACCCACCTCGTTCAGGTTCCAGTCCCAGTAGGTGTTCGAGGTGATGTCGGCCCGCTCGAACGGATCCTGCATCAAGTTGAAGATCTTTTGCAGGCGCAGCGTCGTGAAGGGCTCGCCCCAGAGTCCCATGGTGCCTTGCTTGCGCTGCTCGGAATAGACGTACTTGAAGTCGCCTTTGCGCAGGCCGACGAGAAGCCCGTCGTCGTCCGAATAGAAGAACTTGTCGCGCGCGCTTTTCGCGCCGTTGTTGTTAGCGGCGCTGCCCTCCACCGAGGTCAGGAACTTCGACTGGTCGTAGCCGTCGAGGTGGACCTTGTAGTTGATGCCGTTCGCCGTGTAGCCGGCCTTGAGCTTGGCGACGATGTCGGGCTCGCCCGCGATCGAGCAGAACGTCGGGATCCAGTCGTTGTGGCTCATGAGCTGGTTCGTCACCGTGCCGGGCTTGACGTGTCCCGGCCAGCGCACCAGGCAGGGCACACGGAAGGCGCCCTCCCAGTTCGTGTTCTTCTCCGAGCGGAACCAGGTCATGGCGCCGTCGGGCCAGGTGTTCATGTGCGGCCCGTTGTCGGTCGTGTAGAGCACGATCGTGTTGTCGGCGAGCCCCATGTCGTCGAGCGCCTTGAGCAGGTTGCCGACGTGATTGTCGTGCTCGATCATGCCGTCGATGTACTCGCTGTCGCCGTGCTGATAGCGGCCGCGGTGCTCTTTGCGCACATGCGTGCGCAAGTGCATGCGCGTCGAGTTGAACCAGCAGAAGAACGGCTTCCCCGCCGCGTTCTGGCGCTTTATGAAGTCGATGGCGGCTGACGATGTCTCGTCGTCGACCGTCTCCATGCGCTTCTTGTCGAGCGGACCGGTGTCCTCGATGGTCTGCTTGCCGATCTTGCCGAAGCGCGGATCGACGGTCGGGTCGTCGACATCGGTCGCCTTGCAGCGGAGCACGCCGCGCGGGCCGAACTTCTTCACGTAATTTGGGTCCTTCGGATAGTCCGGCAGCTCCGGCTCCTCCTCGGCATTGAGGTGGTAGAGATTGCCGAAGAACTCGTCGAAGCCGTTGACGGTGGGCAGCGTGTCATTGCGGTCGCCGACGTGGTTCTTGCCGAACTGGCCCGTGGCGTAGCCGAGGTTCTTGAGCAAACCCCCGATCGAGGGGTCGAGCTGGCTCATGCCCATCGGCGCGCCGGGGAAGCCGACCTTGGAGAGACCTGTGCGGATGATGTGCTGTCCGGTGAGGAAGGCCGAGCGCCCCGCTGTACAAGACTGCTCGCCGTAATAGTGAAGAAAGCGCAAGCCCTCGCGCGCGATGCGGTCAATGTTGGGCGTATCGTAGCCCATGAGCCCGTCCGAATAGGCGCTAATGTTGGTGATGCCGATGTCGTCGCCGTAGATGACCAGGATGTTCGGCTTACCGGTGCCCGAGGATGCCGGCGCGGTCGCCGCGGGGACTGTCGTCTGGGCTTCGACGACCCGGGTGCCCGCGGCGGTCGCCGCAAGAGCGAGCAGCGACCCGCCGCTCAAAAGTACACTTCTGCGATTGCAGTCGGGTTGGATACTGCGACCGGCACTGTCGTCGTTTACATCGTTACTCATGGAGCTATCCTCAGATTCGATGCGGTTATTTATTTCCGTACTGATGATCGTCTCGCAGCTTGGCTCAGCGACCTCGGCCGATTTGGTGCGACTCAACCTCTCGTTACCTCTCGGAGTCCTGCCGCTTCGATGCTTTTCGGCCGGCAGGTTGGGCCGCGCCGACAAGTGACAAGGCGGCCGTGGTCCTGAAGGCGACCGTTACTTAGGCAGGCGCGCCGTCGAGCCGACAGTCATCAATAAATGGGCTGACAGCGCCATGTCGATTCTTCATGTGTTCACGATCCAGGATCAATGTGAAAGCGTCTCAAAAGATGTCTGTTCGTCTCAACAGGGTCGGCTGCCAGCGCCTGGCTTGGTCGGGTGAGCTGTTGGGCGATGCGTCGTCGACGACTGCTCCAAGCCACGGTGCCAACTTCGCTCGCATTGCCACCGACCTCTGTTGGGGGCGTCGCTCGACTTCCGTAGTTGAGACCAACCCGCCGATGCCACGACGTCGGCGACGGGCCAGAAGCAGTCCTCCCCGTCTCCGCGTCCGGCCTCACTCCACTTTCTTTACCGCCGGCGGCGTCCATGAGCCGTTCATGACGGCTGGCTTTGGCCAGTAGGCGCGGACGTAGAGAGAGAACTGGCCCTTCGGTGCCGGCAGCCAGTTGGCCCGCTGCAGCGGATCGGAAGGCTCTTCGGACTGGACGAAGATCGTGAGCGAGCCGTCGTCGTTCGGCTTCAGTGTCCTGTTCTTCGTGCCGACCGAAAAGCGGTCGATCGGATTGGCGACGAAGAAGTGGTGCTCGTTGTAGATCGAGAGCGACCAGAAGCCATTCACCGGGGGCGTCTGGTTCTTGGCGAAGGTCACCGTGTAGCGGTTGTCGCTGTTGAGGCGCCCGCCGGCTTCGTCGAGGTCCTGGTAGAAATACTTCGTCTCATTGGGTGAGTTGACGAAGATGTTCGACTTCGCAACCGCCGTGCGCGTGAAATAGTCGGTGCCGAAGGCAGCCTCGTTCGAGATCGTGCTCCAGTTATAGGGAAGCTGCTGGCCGTAGTTGCGGAACTGGAACAGGGGTTTCACCAGCTGCTCGTCGGCCTCCTGTGCGGCCGCCGTCATGGCCGCCTTGATCTTGGGATCCTTCTGCGCGGCGGCGACCACGGCAAGCACTTGTGCGTAGCGGGCCTCTTCTCCCGGCAGCGGAGGGGCATCCGCGAGCACGATCGGCAGCTGGTCGACGAGCTTCTCCGGGAAGACCCATTTCGATTCCTCGGCTCCGCCAGCCGCAGCGGGCGCCTTCGGCAGGCTCGCCCAATCGACGCTCTTTATCGTGCCGTCGAACTCGGCGAGCGGATAGAACAGCACGAAAGGCAGCACGCTCTGGATCGCCTTCTTGTCCTCCGGGGTATCGTCCTGGAAGACGCGCGGGGCCGAGAAGCCGGTGTTGGTGGTGGCGCGGAAGACCTTGGTAATCCCTTTGGGGACGTCGCCGTGCCAATCCGGGCTGACGAGGAGGTAGAACCCTGGGGTCGTCCCGTACATCTTGCCGAGCTGGACGAAGCTGTCGGACCTCAAATCGACGATCTGGTAGACCCAGAAGCGGTCGCCGAAGTCCGGCACCTGGACGACCACCGGCGAGACGTCGAGCGCGATCGAGGAGAGCCCGTAGACGACGTCCTGATTGGGGCAGGCGACGGCGCGCTCGGCGGGGTCGACGTAATCGGTGAACATGGCGTTGCGGTTGAGCGGCGCAAAGACGAGCGGGCCGGCGCGGACCGCCTCCTTGACGTCGCCCATGACGAGACGGCGGTTGTAGATGTTCAAAAGCGGCCATGCCCAGAAATAGGCGTCGCGGGCGACATGGGCGGCGTAACAGGAAGATGACGACCGCAGCTTCCTCGGTCTCTCCAATAGAGACCGCGCCTAACGCCGCGACCGTCACGTCATCAAGGTCTTGATGGTGGCCGACGCCGCGTGCGTCATGGCCAGCGCCGCCGCGTACGATGCCGGCGATCCCTACGCGCGCAGGGCACCTCACCCCTTCGCCGTCGAGCATCCGCCCGTGGGGTTGCGCGTCGGCGTTCCGCCCGGCGAGCTGCAGTTTTTCGGCGACGGCGAAGCCGAGCGCCTCTACCGCGCCAGCGTAGACCGCATCGCTGCAAGCGGCGCCGAGATCGTCGACATCGACCTGGCGCCGTTCCGGAAGGTCGCGGGTCTCCTCTATCAGGGGCCGTGGGTTGCCGAGCGGCTGTCTGAGATCCGCGCTTTCGCCACCCAAAACCCGGACGCCTTGCACGATGTCGTGGGGCAAATCATCCTCGGCGCCGACAAACTCTCCGCCGTCGACGCATTCGAGGGCTTCTACGCTCTGGCCGCATGCCCTCGCCGACTCCATTGACATTACATCCTATGTCGGCTGGCGTGCCTGGCTCAGGCGATAGACTTCCTGTCCGATCAGCTTTTTCGGCCTTGGATTCAATCCGCGCCCGCGTGTGAGCGGGCGACTGAGCCATCACCGGGGAAGTATTCCGACTCGAAGGATGGGGCTAACCCGAAATCCTGGCGCGTTGCCGGTCGCAGGACCTGACGCGGATGAGATTGGGCAGCTCTTTCAGCTTGTCGAGGCGAACGCAATCCGATAGCCCCGCCTTGCGCGCGCCATCGATCAACAGCTCGGCCTCCTTTTCCGCGTATCCGCCCGCCTCGCTGAGATAGCGTTCCGCGTTCCAGGTGGGATCGAGCCTCGCGACATCGGCGGCGGCGGCCGCTGCATCGTCCGTGCGGCCCTGGTACGCATAGGCCATGGCCAAGAAAACGTAGTCGAGCGCAAGGGGCTGCTTCACGAGCAATCTGTATCTGACCGACTTGTCGTAGTGCTCGCCAAAGAAATAAATGAGACTGAGACCCTGATTGTACCAGTCGGGATAACGCGGATTGAGCTTCAGAGCGCGCTCCGCCAGGCTCACCGCTCGGGCCGACTCTCCAAACGCTGGTAGAGACCAGGCGATGACGAGGAGCAAGTCGGCGTCAGAGGGTGCAAGAGCTTCAGCCCTGTTCAGCTCGGCGAGAGATTGTTCCGGCTTACCTTGATACGCGTAGGCCATGCCGAGAACCTGGTGAGTGAGACCGTCGTTGGGATCGAGCTTGACCGCGTTTTCGGCCGCCTCCGTCATCTTTCGCACGGCGTCCCCGACAGAGGGTGCGAGGCCCAGATCGATCAAATAGTATTGGACGGTCGCCAGTCCACAGTAGGCTCGTGCGAATTGCGGGTCGATCTCGATCGCTCTGCGGAACAGGGTTTCCGCCTCGATCAGGCTTTCTTTCGTCACCCTGTGCTTCGCCTCGATACCCCACAGGTAGGTGTCGTAGGCCGTGAGGCTCGCGGGAGGCTTGCGCCTCAGGAGCCTGCGTTCCGCCTCAGCGACCGCTCCCTGATAGCCGATGAGCGTCGCCGCAATCCGTTGTGTGACCTCGTTCTGTACCGCGAACAAGTCCTCGGCGTGCCGGTCGTAGCGCTCGGACCAGACGTGGCTGCCGGAGGCTGCTTCGACGAGCTGCGCCGTCACCCGGATCCGCTCGCCGATCGACTGGATGCTGCCCTCTAGAACGTATTTCACATTGAGGTCGCGTCCGACCTGACGGATGTCTGCGGGCATGCCCTTGTAGACTTCGGTGGAATTGCGGGCGATGACGATGAGGTCCTTGGAATGGGACAGATCGGCAATGATGTCCTCGGTGATCCCGTCCGCGAACCGCTCCCATCTCGCATCGTGTCCGATGTTGTCGAACGGCAAGACTGCGATGGACGGCTTGTCAGGCAAAGGCGGGCGGAGGTTCCAGCCCCGACCTCCCCAGAAGCTTGTCGCTGCGATCAAGAGCACGGCGCCGGCCAGCAATCCGAGCCGCATCCAGCCACGCGTGGCTCGAGCGGAGTGCCGCGCAACAGGCTCGCACTCACCATCGAGCCTCCGCTCTCCCTCTGGTGCGGGAACGGGAGCCGCCGCCTCGGGTGCGTCCAGCCGGGGGGCCGCCTCTTCCGCCACCTGCCGGATCTCGATGTGCGGCGTGTAGCTGCCCTTGGGCAGCGCAATGCGAACGGGATCCGCCCTCCCCTCAGTGTCGTAATACTCGCGAAGCTTGTCCCTAAGCCGCGCCGCCTCGATGCGCACGACGGGATCGACCAGAGGGTCGAACGTCGAGGGGCGGTCGAAAACCTCCACGGCGATCGCGTAGCCCTTCAGCCGATCGCCGCGGCCGGCCAGTGCCTCGTTGACCAAGTATTGCAGGAACCGTTGCCGGCGCTGCGACTGGTGGAACGGCCCGCTCCTCAGGATGCGCGCCAATTGCTCACGAATGGCATCGGGGTCGGGCTGGCTCCGATCAGCAGGCAATGCGGCCGTCACGGCTAAACTCCAAACAGCTGCGGAAACAGTAGGTTGTCTGCCTGCTCAATGAGGTTTGCTACCGTTGCATACTAGGACCGGCGCGCCGGTCCTGTCACGGTCTGCAATGCTTGGTGGCCGCGGGCGACCTACCGGCACGACGGACCGAATGTCCGACCTGGAGCGAGTGGTCCCACGCCCCAAGCAGGAAATCGACCCAACAGCGAGGCAGTGACATGATCAACAATCTAGGGCGGCGGCTGCTCGCCGCCGTCCCCGCGAGCATTCTCGCGCTCGGTTGCAGCGTAGCCAACGCCGGTGAGACGATCGCGGAAGCCGGAGTTATCGTCTGCGTGAACGACAAGTGGGATGAGAAGGAACCTGAAAAGGGACACAAGCTGGTCGACTATGCCGGCCGCTGCGTCAAGGTCCCGGACGATTCCGCGGCTCCGAAGGCGACGGAAGAGTGTGCGGGACAGTATGAGTACATGCCCGAGGGGAGCTGGAAAGCCAGCGGGACCTGCACCGCCACTGTCAAGGCGGGCGACACCATAACCGTGACTTGGGAAGAGGGCTCGCACCTCAAGGAAAACCCCTACAAGGCAATCGGCGGCACGGGCAGGTTCAAGGGCATCGCCGGCGGCGGCACGTATCAATACGATCAATTGACGGATACGCTCTTCGGAGGCCGTTACAGCAGCAAATGGGAACTGCCCTGAGGAGGGCAAGAGCGGCAGCGCGTTCCGGCTTCCGGCGGGCGAGGTGGACCAACGGCGGCATGGGGTCCCTCTATCGGTCGCAGCACGAACTGATCTTTGTCTTCAAGTCTGGGACGGCAGCCCACGTCAACAATGTCGAACTCGGCAAACATGGCCGCTACCGAACCAACGTGTGGACTATGCCGGGGCGAACACCTTCAGCTCGACCCGAGATGACGATCTGGCGATGCACCCGACGGTGAAGCCGGTCGCGGTGGTCGCCGACGCCATCCTCGACTGCCCAAAGCGCAAGGGGATCATTCTCGACGCCTTTGCCGGCTCCGGCACGCTGGTTGCCGCCCACAGAACCGGCCGGCGGCTAGCCAACGCGGGGATGAGTCGTTAGTCACTGATTGGAGCAACTGACTACCTTAAAAACACTGGGGTCGATGACCCCGGTGAAGATACTGGCATTCATAGCAGGAACAAGGCTACAAAGCAGGTTCACGGCTCAGTGTGCGAGAAACCGCGTCTCGCCACATCGCGATCCGGCTCTGTCGCTCTTCTAGCGCCATGCTTGGCGCGAAGCGGCGGTCCAGCGCCCAGGTTTGTGCAACCCGATCGGGCTCGGGATAGAGGCCAGCCTGTAGTCCCGCCAGATAGGCCGCGCCGAGTGCTGTTGTCTCGAGCACAGTCGGCCGGTCCACTGCTGCACCGAGCAAATCGGCCAGCCGCTGCATTGTCCAATCTGAAGCGACCATACCGCCATCGACACGCATCACCATTTCGCCGTCGGTTCCCAATCGCGGTGCATGGCGTCGACAAGGTCGGCAGTCTGAAAGCAAACGGCCTCGAGCGCCGCCCGCGCCAGCTCGTTAGGCCCTGTTCCGCGAGTCAGCCCGAATATGGCGCCACGTGCTTCCGCGTCCCAGTACGGAGCACCCAACCCGACGAATGCTGGCACGAGGATCACGTCCTGCTCGGGATCGGCCTGCGCGGCCATCGACCCGGCCTCGGCCGCCGATTGCAAAAGGTGCAACTCATCGCGTAGCCACTGAACAGCGGCGCCAGCTATGAAGATCGAACCCTCAAGCGCGTACGTCGTTACACCGTCGAGCCGGTAGCCGATGGTTGTCAGGAGCCGGTTCCTTGAGGCAATAGCCTTGTGCCCGGTGTTGAGGACGGCGAAGCCTCCCGTGCCGTAGGTCGATTTCATCATACCGGGTTGGAAACAGCCCTGGCCAATCAGCGCGGCCTGCTGATCACCCGCCATGCCAAGAATCGGGATGTCGCCACCGAGGTGCTCTGGCGCCGTGTGTCCGAAGGCGGCGGCGCAGTCGCGTACTTCTGGAAGAAGGCTCATGGGCACATTTAGGAGCTCACAAAGCTCCGCATCCCATTCGTTGCGATGGATGTTGAACAACAGCGTTCGGGCGGCGTTGGTAGCGTCGCTCGCATGCACTCGACCGCCGGTAAACCGCCAAAGCAGGAAGCTATCGATCGTGCCAAAGGCCAGTTCTCCCCGCTCGGCCTGCTCGCGCGCGCCAGGCACGCGGTCTAGGAGCCAACCGATCTTGGTGCCTGAGAAATAAGGATCGACCAGGAGCCCGGTAGCGGCGGAGACGCGCGGCTCGTGGCCAGCGTCTTTCAATTTCTGGCAAACGTCGGCCGTACGTCGATCCTGCCAGACGATGGCGCGGTGAATTGGTCGGCCAGTCGCGCGCTCCCATATCAAGATTGTCTCGCGCTGGTTGGTGATGCCTATGCCTGCAATCTCGCGCGCCGTGAGCCCGGCCTCGGCGAGTGCGGATCGAGCTGTTGAGAGTACGGTGCGCCAGATGTCCTCCGCGTCGTGCTCGACCCAACCTGGTGCCGGATAATGCTGCGGCAACTCCTCCTGAGCGATGGCCACGATCGTCATGTCGGCACGAAATACGATGGCTCGCGAGGACGTAGTGCCCTGATCGATGGCGAGGACGTAGCTCCTCATGTCTCGCTATCCTCGTGTCGGGAGAAGATTGGCAAACCAGGACAGTACCCGATCCTGTTTACACCCGGAAGTCGGCTCAGCGCCCACACGTTGGCGTCAAAGACTCGCCCGCATCGCCGCAATTCTGCGAAGCGCAGTGCACTGCCATGGTTCTCTATGGCAGGCGTCGCCTCGCATGTTCATCCTGCCGATTCGGAGCGTCAGTTGACGTGTATGGATTAGTGCTTCCGCGTGGTCCCAGCAGCGGACCTAAGCGCATGCAGGAGCATCGGATGACTGTTGTGCAGAGGAAGCAGTATTGCCGCCGAAGCGCGCGAAGGAATGGAAGACGAAACGCAGCCGCGTCCGCTCTTCACCGCTGAGCGGGCGAGCCGCCGACTTCCAATGACGAACCGGAAGCGGACGTCGGCTCTCGATATACGCCGGAGCGCCAAACTGGCACTCGTACACACTAGCCGACCTCGAGCCAGTCGCCGAGGGTCGCACCGGTTCTCCGCAAGGGGGAGCGCTTCGTCCCAAAGCTGACTTCAGCGCGCCCATGATCGGCGACGCTAATTTAGTCGCCGACCACGTCTGCTTACGGGGGCAATGCGTCAGATGTCGATCTTCTCGGCGATCTCGATCGCGTCGTCGACCTCAATGCCAAGATAGCGCACCGTACTCTCGATCTTCGAATGCCCCAGCAGGAGCTGGACCGCTCGAAGATTGCCGGTTC
>CAZPUQ010000010.1:0-96726 GCA_964589785.1 uncultured Hyphomicrobium sp. | reverse complement strand
CCTGCGTCGCGCGATCCAGACGCCTCCGGACGGCGCCCCCGAGTGATGCAGGTGCCGCCAGTCTAGGGTGCGCGATAAGCGGCGGGGACAACTTCGCTCCCAACGTCATGGCCGCCCTCGAGGCGGCCATCCAGGAGCCCAGGCTGGACTGTCGGCGACTGTAGCCCTGGATGGCCGGGTTGAACCCGGCCATGACGTGGGGTGGTTGGCCCACCTGCAAAACGTCATCATCGAACGCGTGAGCGCAGCGAGGCGCGTTCAATGATCGTGGGGGCCGAGGCGGCGGTGCAAACGGGCGTCGTGGGTCTTGAAGTGGTCGGTGAACCAAGCCTCAAGGACCGCGGTGATCCGGTCGTCAGTCGGCGCAGTCTGCTGGCCGGTTCTGTCCATGATCTCGCGCAGCGAGTCGAGGAGCCGCTCGTGATCAGCCTTGTGCGGGGGATATTCGTCGTATCCGGCCCGCTTCATCTGCTTCTCCTCGTGCGCGAAATGCGCGGAGATCGCGCAGTAGAGGTCGCCGAGGCACTGATTCACGTCGACATCCGAGCGGCCGTCGAGGATCGCGCCGGCGGCGGTGTTCACAAGGTCGATCAGCTCGCGGTGCTCGTGATCCACGGCCGGATCTCCGACACTGTATTCCGGCTTCCATGCTATCGGGGCCATGCTGGGCGCTCCCTGGTGTCAATGGAGGAAGAAGCCGCCTCGGTTGGGGTCGAAATCGACGGCGAGGCTTTGCGCAGGTTGGAGTACGATATCGAAGTCGGCCTTCTGGGTGAAGCCCTCCACGGCGGGATCGTCGCGCATGCGGACCGCGAGCCGATACCGTCCCGCGGGGAGCTCGATGCGTTTGTAAACCCGCGAGGGTCCGCTACCTGCCAACCCGCTCGGCGGAAGGTCGGCCGCAAACGCCGGACTGCCATCGACATCAATTTCGATGCGCACCGGAGCCCTGCGGCGCTCGCAGAGCTGTGCACTGCGCATGTTGCGGGGCAGCGCGGCGAGCTCCTCCGGCGTGCGGTCACGGCATGTACGCGCCCCGCTGTGCGTAAAGCTCAGTCGGACGACGGCTTTGTCCGGCGCGAGGCTCTGCCAGGCCGGCCAGGCGGAGAACGTGGCCGTCGCCAGCACCAGGGCCAGAGACAGAACTCCCCCGGCGGCGAGATGGTGCGCCCGTGCGCGAAAGGCGATCGGCTCGCTCATTCGGCCACTCTCCGCCGCGCCGCCGACCCGGCCTCGACGGCCTCGTCCTCGTCGAGAGGACGAACGATTGCGTAGCCGGGGATGGCCGCCAACCGGCCAGAGAAGGCGGCAAGCTCGGCATGGAGCCGGCCGACCTCGCTGGGGCCGAGCCAAGCGGCAAGGACCCGTTCACGCGGGACGCGGGCGCGCAGGTAAGGATCACGTATGCGTGCAAAGCGCTCACGGGTCCATTTCCCGCCGAAACGGTTGTAGCAATCGCGCTCGGCGCAACCCGCGACAGCGACGCCGTCGGCCAGACCCCGACTGATGATGTAATCGACGAGCGACGGCGGCGCCATCGCGACGCAGGGCAACACGACCCGACCCGGCGCGGCCGCAGCGCCCGCGCCGTGCGCGCACGCCAGCGTCACCACGCGGCCGCGCCCGCCAAGATGAGCGGCGGCCTCGATGACCTCGGCGCGCAGCGCGGCGAGCGGCCGGTCCGGCAGGTCGATACCCGTGACAAGATCCCCCGAGCGACGGAACGGCGTGGAGGAGGGGCAAGCGCCCATGCAGATGCCGCAGGCGACGCAGCGTGAGGCATTCACCTCGACCTCGTGCGTGAACGGCAGGCTATCGGTTCGCGGCACCAGCGTGATCGCGGCGTAGGGGCAGTCGGCGACGCAGCGGGCACAGCCGTTGCACCGCTCGAGAAAAACGGCGGCCGGCCGTGCCTCCCGCCGCGGCGGCAGCCAGGGGAGTCCCGTCAGCAGCACGGTGAAGGCGAGCACGCCAGCCCAGATCGCGCCGGCGGGCACGGTCTCGATCACGGGATAGAGCGAGAGATAGAACCAATCGAGGCCCACGCTCTGCGGCAATGTCGCAAGATCGGCGGGTCCCTGGGAGGTAGCCGGCAGCATCAACGATCCCGCGAGCAGGGCGCCGAGCGTGATCGCCGCAAGGCCGCGGGGCGGATTGGTCCGCGCATCCGTGATGCGCTGGATATGAATCCACATCATCAGCAGCAGAAGGAGCGGGATAGCAATGTGGAGGAAAACCATCAGCGTGAAGAAGCGGCTGGAGAGCATCTGCGGCGAGAGAAAATTCCGCGCGATGGGCTCCGCGAAGATGCCAAGGCTGTCGAGGAGCTCGGTCGAGGTCAACGCGACGTACTGAGCCAGCGCGTCCCATACCAGCCAGTAGCCGGTGATGCCCGAAAGGTAGACGAACCAGATCACCGGCACGCCGGTGACCCATGAGAACCATCGCGTGCCGCGATAGCGGTCCATCGCCCACTCGCGCAGCAGGTGGGTGAACATGACGAACACCATCAGATCCGACGCGTAGCGGTGCAAGCTGCGCGCCACGCCGGCGTGCCACCAGTGGTCTCGCGTGAGCCATTCGACGGAGGCGTAGCTTTTCGTCACGCCGGTGTCGAAAAAGACGAAGAGGTAGACACCCGTGACTGTGACGATCCAGAAAAGGAACCACCCCAGAGGACCGAGCTGCGCAAGAGGGTTCCAGTCCGCGCCGAAGACACGATCCAAGCCGCGTTCCGCTCGGTCAAACCCAAGTCGAAGCGCGGCCCGCGGCCCGGTCATGATGGAAGACCATCGCATACGCGTGATGCGTCACGCAGCGCGCGGCGCCGCTCGAGCCAGAGGCGCACGATGATAAGGCCGGTCAGGATGAGGGATAACCCACCAAAGAGAATGCCGAAGAAAATGCCGTAGTCGAAGCGGTAGGCGCCCGTCAGCGGATTGTAGACCGTGCACAGGAAGTTGAGCCGGTCCCAGAGATCCGCCGGTGCGAGCGATCGTGTGGCGGAGCCGAACACGAGCTCCTTCAATGGCTCTACAAGCACCGGCAGAGGGAAGCTGCTGCCGTGGATCTGGGCATGGACGCGGCCACGGCCATCGAGGATTGTGGTCTGCGTTATGTGGTCGAAGCCGCCGGTGATAGCGCGGAAGGAGAAGCCCAGTTCGTCCAGAAAGGCCTCGGTCGTCTCGGCGTCTGCGCTGGCGATATGCCAGCCCTTTATTCCGACGAGCCTATGGGTCCCGGCAAAGCCCGCAAGCTTCGCGGGACGGTCTCCGCTGGCGTCGAAGCCGAAGGTCAGCACGTTGAACGCCCCCGGACCCAGCGCACTCTGCGCGAGCAGGATCTGGTCACGCAGGTGGTCCGTGGTGATCGGGCAGATCGTGGAGCAGCTCGTGAAGACGAGCGAAACGACGAGCGGCGTGCCGCGCAGGTCGGATAGCGCGAGCGGACGATTGCGGTGATCGACCAGCACGTGCGCCGCACTCTGCCGCCCAATCGCAGCCTGGCTTTTCTCGTAGGCGGTCTCGACGTGAAGACGGTCGTCATTCGCCTGCGCGGGCAAAGCCAGGACGCAGGCAAGAAGAGCGATCCCCAGAGCCCGCATCACAAGCTCCGTTCGAGGATGATCCCCAGTGCCAGCAAGCTGAATTGACCGAGTGAGGCGCGGAATGTCGCCATGGCGGTCTGTTTCGAGGGGCTCATTACCAGCTGCCAACTCGTCCACAAAAACCATCCGCCTCCAAGCCCGGCAAAAACCCCGTAGATCGGCCCCATGCCATAGAAAAGCGGCGCGAGTGACAGCACCACGAGCGCCAGCACGTGCATGAAGATGATCGGGGCCCAGGTGCCGGGCTCGGTGACAGCCGGCAGCATCGGGATGTGCGCCCTTCGGTAGTCTTGGCAACGTACGGCAGCCAAGGCCCAGAAGTGTGGGGGCGTCCACAGGAAGAGCACCGTGGCCAGAAGCAGCGGGACAGGCCCGAAGACCGGTCCGAACTGAGGCGCCGCGGCGGCTGCACCAGCGAGCAAGGCAAAGCTCCCTGCCGCGCCGCCGATCACCACGTTCCAGACCGTGCGCTTCTTGAGCCACAGCGTGTAGACGAAACCATAGGTGAAGGCTCCGAGGAAGACGAGCGCCGCAGCCAACGTGCCGCCGGCCGCCCAGCCTATGACGAGCGATGCGACGAGCAGCGCCGTAAAGGTGAGCGGCCAGATCGCACCCGGCTGCAGCCGGCCGCTGGCGAAGGGGCGGTTGAAGGTCCGCGCCATCAGCCGGTCGGTGTCCCGCTCGAAGTACTGATTGAAGCCGCCCGCCGCGCCGGAGGCACCAAAGACCGCGAGAGTGAACAGAGCCGCTTCGGCCCAGCCCATGACCCTGCCACCGGTCATGATGCCCACGAGCGCAGCGAGGGCGATGAAGACACCGATCCGCAGCTTGAGGACCGAGACCGTCGTCGTCAGCACGGCATGCATCGAATACCCCTTTGCGGCATCAACGGAACAGCCAGAGTTCCGAGAGGTACTTCCAGTTGACGAAGTAGTAGAGGACGAAGCAGCCAAAGAAGATCGTCACCAGGATCAACGTGCCCGGCAGCTTCAGGGTGCCGTGGCTGCCGTACTCGGAGACCGCCTCACGGCTCTTGTCGTGGAGCGGGAACGTGAGCTTCGCGCCTGCCACGTCAAGCCGTGGCCCGGCAACGATGGAGCCCACGATGATGAGGATGAACATGATACCGCCGACCGCGGCCAGGATCGCCGAGATGCCGTTGAGACCCATCATGAGGTAGGCGGCGGCGGGATACTCGAAGGCATGGCCGGCGTCGGTGAGCGACAGGTCCCAGTGCCGCCGCGCCACGCCCAGCGTACCCGCCCCCATCATGAACAACGAGATGCCCGCTGCACCGAGTCCGAAGACGAACGGCTGCCATGTGGCGAGCTTGGGCCAGAGGATGTCGCGCTGGAAGATCAGCGGCACGACGAGATAGGTCATGGCCATGAAGGCGAGCGTCGTTCCCGCGACGACCGTGCCGTGGAAGTGGCCGGGCACATAGATCGTGTTGTGCATCAGAACGTTCAACTGCTCGGTGCCGAGGATCACGCCTGAGATGCCGCCGATGAAACCGAACATGACGAGCGACAGGAACATGCCCGCGAACGCCGGGTTGCCCCACGGCGCCTTGGTCAGCCACTCGAACGCGCCGCGGGTGAAGCCGTTGCGCCGCTGAGCCGCCTCGATCGCTCCCGGCACCGTGAGCCCGTGGATCATCGAGCCCATCACGGCGAGGTACATCATGTAGGAGGTATTGACGATCTTCCAGGTCGACGACATGCCCGGCTCCGCGAGGATGTGGTGAGCCGAGGCGAGCTGCAGGAACAGGATGTACATGAAGAAGGCCATGCGACTGACCTTCTCCGACAGCGGCCTGGCCCCGACGACCATGGCCCCGATCGCGTACCAGATGGAAACGTGGGCCGAGACGTTGATCTGTTGGCTCGAATGGCCCATCCCCCACCAGACGACCTTGTACATCAGGGTGTCGATATTTGAGACGAGCCCGAGCGACCAAAGCCAGGTGGGAATGAGGATGATCGCACCGGAGGCCAAGGTGAAGACCGCGATGATGCCGGCGGTGATCGCTCCGAATGTCACCAGCGGGACGGAGCCGTCGTAGGTGTTCTCGGCCTTGGCGACGATGAGCGTGCCGAAAAAGACGAAAACGGCGATCAGCGCGCCGACCGCGAAGATGATCAACGACAGGTAGAACCACTGCGAGGCCATCATCGGCGGGTAGGATGTGAACATCACCGACGAGTTGCCTTGCAATACCGCATAGTTGGCCAGCAACGCCCCCACGACCATCAGGAGAAAGCCGAACCAGGCCGTCTTCGGCGCGGCAAGGCGGCTGCCCAGGATGACGGCCGAGGCGAAATAGAGCACCGCGATCTCGAAGAAGATGATCCAGAACAAGAGCACATTGGCTCCGTGTCCGGTCAGCACGAGGTAGAACCAGTCGGCGGGAAGAAGCTGGACGGCCGGCCACCGGGTCAGAGCAACGAGAAGGCCCATGAGGCCTCCAAGAGCGAGGAAAATCACAGCCGCAACCGCATTGACCTTGATCAGCGTTTCGGCATTAGCCTCGATTCTGAGGCCGGAGAAGCGGCATGTCCGGTACGTCGTCTGCTCCGCACCTGCCAGAGTTGCGCCGTGGTCGATTGCGGTCATGGGTCTGCCCTCTCAGTCCACAACGCGGATGCGGCCGGACATTGTGTGATGGCCGATGCCGCAGAATTCATTGCAGATGATGCCGAATGTGCCGCTCTCGGTCGGAGTGAGCGTAATCACATGCTCATAGCCGGGATGGACCGAGATGTTGATGTTCGTCGGCTGCAGAGAAAAGCCATGCTGCCAGTCCGCAGACGACAGGTGCAGGCGATAGCTCGCACCCTTCTTCAATTCGAGGATCGGCCAGAATTCCCACAAGCGTGCAAGAATATAGGCGTCGCCCCCGGCCGGCGGCCGAACGACAGGCACGCCGTCTTCCTGTATGGGCTGACCGCTCGCATCGGTGGCCTGGAATTCTTTGGCAAAGGCTTCGACTTTTGCCTGATAGCGTTCAGGCATGATCTTGTAGGTCTCGTTCGACAGGTTCTGCTCGCCGATGAAATGCCAGGCGATCATGAAGAAGAACATGAACAAGCCCCAGAGGAAGGCCACGATGATCCAGCCCAGCTCGATGCCGTGGATCGGTTCCTTCCACCAGAGACGATTTGTGGGGGGGCTTATGGACACTTCGGCACCTCGCTCCGGCTGACTGGATCAGTTGGCGACGGGGATCGAGGCGATCTCCATCACGCCCCAGACGATATAGAGCACGGTCGGAATCGTGATTCCGAGGAAGAGAAGCAGGAATGGATTGTCCAGAACCTGCTGCATGAATGGAACGCGAATTGGCGCCTCTTCCGGTCCTGCGTCGCCGCCGTTATCCCTCGTTGCCATTTCCTTCCCTCCCGATCGGCTCGAAACAATACCGATAAGCTACGACAAAGCCTCTGCTCCCAAATGGCTGCGTACGAGCCCGTTGCCGATATCGACGCAACTCCGCATCACCGCGGGTGAGAACCCAAGGTATATTCAGTCCCATCTGACCAAGACCGTCCACCGACGGTGGCGGACTCCAGCACGGCGACAGATACCAGCCCTCGCAGCTTCGCCACTGGACCGAAGTCAAGGCCGATGCGATTTTTTTATTGGCATCGCGGCACGACCAAACCAGGGTCGTCGCTCGGCACCCGATCTCCCGCTGACGCGCCATAGGCAGCCGATTTGAGTCCGCATCGAAACGGGGTCAGCGCGATACATGGTGCATTTCTCCCAACGTCATGGCCGCCCGTGATGCGGCAATCCAGGAGCCCATGCTCAACGGTTGGCGGCTGCAGCCCTGGATGGCCGGGTTGAACCCGGCCATGACGTGGGGCGGTTGCAGGAGCCCAACCGAACCGAGCCGGGACAGGACGATGGCCCACGCGGTATGATTCCATCTCGGCCCAACCCCGACGCGAGGCGAATGACGTGAAGCTGCCAGCCCTTCTGTTCTCCGTTTTCGTCGCCATCGCTCATGCGCCGGCGGCGGCCGATCCGATGCTCGCCGATTTCGCCTACCCGCACCCGGTCAAGACGTATGCCTTCCGCGTGCAGGAGATGGATCTCCGGATGGCGTACATGGACGTCGCCCCCTCCGCGCCGAAGGCGCGGGCCGTCGTCCTCCTGCACGGCAAGAACTTCTGCGCCGCCACGTGGGAGGGCGTCATCGCGGCGGTCACCACGGCCGGCTACCGCGCCATCGCCCCCGACCAGATCGGCTTCTGCAAATCGGACAAGCCGCGCGGCTACACCTACAGCCTGCACGAGCTTGCCGCCAATACGCACGGGCTCCTCGGCTCGCTCGGCGTCGAGAAGCCGATCCTCGTCGGCCATTCCATGGGCGGCATGCTCGCCGTGCGCTACGCGCTGAGCTTCCCCGAGGCGATCGCCGGTCTCGTCCTCATCAACCCCATCGGGCTCGAGGACTGGCGGGCGGAAGGCGTGCCGGAGCTGACGCTCGACGCGTTGCTCGCCGCCGAGAGGGCGACGACGGCCGAGCGCATCCGCGCCTACCAGCAGAAGGTCTACTACGGCGGACAGTGGAAGCCGGACTACGACCGCTGGGTCGACATGCTGGCCTCGATGTACCAAGGGCCGGGCGGCGAGAGCGTCGCGTGGGCGCAGGCGAAGACATCGCGCATGGTGTTCTCCGATCCCGTCATCCACGAGCTCGAGCGCCTTAAGGTGCCTGTCGCCCTCCTGATCGGCGGCAAGGACACGACCGCCATCGGACGCGACCGCGCGCCGCCCGATCTCGCTGCCCGCCTCGGCAGCTATCCCGAGCTGGCACGCAAGGCCGCGCAGCGGCTCGGCCACGGCGCCTGGTTCGAGCTCTGGCCCGAGCTCGGCCATTCCCCGCACATCGAAGCGCCGCAGATCGTGCACCCCCTGCTGCTCGAGGTGCTGGGTTCGTTCTGAGGCGCGTTCGTGCGCTCAGCTCACGGCAGACGGCCGTAGCTGAAGAGGCCGAGCAGCCACGCCGTGACCGCGCCCCAGCCGGCCAGCATGGCGAGCACCGCACCGATGGCATTGAGGTTGCCGCCCATGAACGGGGCTGTGCCCTCCAGCAGCGGCGCGAACAGGAACATGCCGAGCAGGGCCGGGCCGGCGATGCCGAACAGCGCGCCGCGGCAGGTCATGGAGCCTTCGGGATGGCGTCCGAAGATGGCGCCCATCAGGGCGCCCCACAAGCCGCCCCAAAGGGTGGCATAGCCGACTTTCGGCAGCGCGCTGGTGAGCGATCCGCCCTCGACGGGCGTCAAATCCCACGGCCGCATCTCGATGATGCCGGCATCGAAGAACAGGCTCTTGATGAGCTCGTGGACGGTGAGCGTGGCTATCGCTCCGGCTATGAAACCCAGAATCAGCGCCTTCAAAGAAAATTCCTGCATCGTCGTCTCCCCCAGAACTTGCTCGTGGTCGTCCGGTCGTCGAGGCATGCGGAACGCGACCGAGCCTCCCGTGATGTTCGCACACCAGCGGGAAACGGTCCGCTTTCAGCCTTCTTCCCGACAGGACACCACAAAGGGACCGGCCTCGTCACCGCCTGGATGGGCCCGG
The DNA here is from genome assembly GCA_964589785.1 of uncultured Hyphomicrobium sp. Taxonomy (GTDB): domain Bacteria; phylum Pseudomonadota; class Alphaproteobacteria; order Rhizobiales; family Hyphomicrobiaceae; genus JAGVSR01. The sequence continues at coordinate 87,524 of CAZPUQ010000010.1, read as the reverse complement.
CGCGCGGGAGGCCGCGATCTGTGTCCCTGAGACACCACCTTGGGTCTGCGTGGCGCCCCGGCCCTGGATCGTCGCGGCGCACATATTAACCGAACCTTAAAAAGATTCGTAGGCAGAGCATTGACGGCGCACCGGCACGGCCGAATTGTTGGCCGGCCTTTGATCAGACGTCCGACGTTAAGTTGTAGTCCTATCCGATCGTCGCGGGCGTCGGCTCTTTCCGGCCACAAGGAGACCGTCCATGAGCAACATCCGGATCGAGCGCGTGCCGATCAGCGCCATGAACCTCGGCCGGCTGCGCGCCGACCATCTCATGCTCGTCTACCAGCAGGACCCGCTCGACTACGGCTACTACCAGGACCGCTGGTGGGTGATGGAGGGCACGCTCGACACCAATCCCGACGGCACGCGCACCGTGGGCGTCGACGGGGCCGACGGCGTCACCACGCTGTCGCAGGCGAACGGCGGCAAGACGGCCGAAGAGCTGCTCGACGCGATTCGCTATCCGTCCTGGCGCGGCTCCAAGATCATTGCGTCCATCGATCCGTTTCAGGACTGGGGGCTCATGGCCGCGGTGGCGCGCGACATCGACAGCCATCTCTTTCCCTACTTCGCGTTCAACTTCCAATCGAGCCCGCTGCCCACCGCGAACTCGTCGTCGGTCATCGCGTCCCTGCTCTACTACATCGGCGTCGACATCGCCGAGAATATGCCGGGGACGTTCCTGACCTTCACGACGGGCACCGGTACGCTCTTCGGCACGACGGGCGGCGATACGCTCACCCTGGCGCAGTCCTTCAACACCCTCCTCGCCGGCTCGGGGAGCGATACGCTCGAGGGCAGCGAGGAGCCGGGTCGCGCGGAGAAGCTCTACGGCGGGCGCGATGACGACACGCTGCTCTGGACGGGCGGCGACCATGTCTATCACGGCGGCCAGCCGGACCTCGACTATGCCGAGGACGGCATCGACACGGTCGACTATTCGGGCGTCGGCACCGTCACCATCGAAGGCCTCGAAGCACCGGTTCCCCATCTCGTGCCCGACTTCACCGCCACGCATGCGGGCGGGACCGACCGCCTGTTCTCGATCGAGAAGATCCGCTGGAACACGACGAGCGACACCGTCCTCGTCGGCGACGGCGCGAATCTCATCGAGCACCGCCTGCTGTTCGAGCTCGACACGCAATCGGAGAGCGACCGCGGCGACACGCTCGACTTCAGCAGCCGGAATTTAGGCCTGCTCGTGGCGCCGTCGGACCGTCCCGACATCGTGCTCGTCGGCTCCCAGGCCGACGGCGGCAACGTCTTCGCCGACCGCGGCGGCATCTGGGCCTCCTCACTCGAATGGCTGATCGGCTCCAAGGGCGATGACCGCATCTATGCCGGCGCCACGATCAGCGGCGTCGAAGGCGGACTTGGCAACGACATCCTGAGCGGCCGTCTCGTGCAAGCCTTCACGGGGCTGAGCCCGGACGGGTTCGACATCGAGCTTGAGGGCGGGGCGGGCGACGACGTCCTCGTTTCGGGAGCCGGCCGCTCGCAGGCCGTTGGCGGCGAGGGCAGCGACACGTTCGTGCTGTCCGCACTGTCCGCGTCCGGGGCCGCCGTCGAGTTCGTCATCGCGGACGCCGGGACGGACGACCGGCTGTTCGTACCGTACAACTTCCTGAAGCCCGGTACGGAGGGCTTCGCGGGCTCGGAGCTGTTCGCCATCCGCGGCGGCGTGTCGCCCGTTCCCGGCGCGGCCAGCTTCCTCGACCTGCCCCAGAACGGCGGCAGCGTGCTCGCCGGGCAGGGCTACTTCTACCTGCTCTGGCAGACGCAGCACGACAGCATCTTTGTTCCCGACGCGACGGACGGCATCCTCGATATTGCGGGCCAGGTCCTCTTCGACCGCGACGGCAGCGATCTCCTGATCCACGTCTTCGCAGGCGTCGCGGTCGAGCGCACCTACCAGACGCCCGAGGGCACGTCGTTCCAGTACACGAACGCCTCGCTCGTGACATCGTCCGAGACGGTCATCCGCGTCGTCGACTTCCAGGACGGAATGCTCGGCATCGACTTCTACGACCTCGGCGACTGGACCCCGTTCGACTACGAGAATTTCGCCGGACCCGGCACCACCGACCTCTATGAGAACTGGGACGCGGCCGCCCAGGCGCTGACGAGCAACGGCGCGCTGGCCGCAGCCCTCGACCCGGAGCCCGAGACCCCCACTTACGATCTTCCCGACGAAGGCCGGAGCGACGAGCGACCGCAGCTCGACGGCACCGAAGGCGACGATGTCATCGTCGCAAGCCTCTCCACGCCGGCCGCGGGCCGGATGGCAGCCGCCGCAGCCGCCCCCTACGCGAGCGGCGCCGACCTCGACGGCCGCGCCGGCGACGACACCCTGATCGGATCGTCGGGTCGCGACCGGCTCGACGGCGGCACCGGATCGGATGCCATGTCGGGCGGCCGCGGCAACGACCTCTATCTCGTCGACGACGCGGGCGACACGATCGCCGAGGACGCGCACGCGGGCGTCGACAGCGTGGCCGCCGCGATCGACTTCATCCTGCCGGAGCACGTCGAGAACCTGACGCTCACGGGCGGCGCGCGACGGGGAGAGGGCAACGCCGGCGCCAACCGGATCACGGGCACGTCCGGGGCCGACGTGCTCCTCGGCGGGGCGGGCGACGACGTGCTCGTCGGCTCCGGCGGCGACGATCTCCTCGACGGCGGCGCGGGATCCGACACCTTCGTCTATCTCTTCGGCGACGGCGTCGACACGATCCGCGCCGGGGGCGATGCGGGCAGCATCGACACCCTGAGCCTCGTGGGGTCTTCCGACTCCGACATCGGCATCTTCATCTCCGGCGGCGACGCGGACGATGCCATCTTCCGCTTCTCCGACGGCGGCCGCGTCATCCTCGATGCGTTTTTCTCCGGCGCCTCCATCGATCTCGTGCGCCTCGCCGACGGCACGCTCTGGGACAACGCGTTCGTCACCGCCGCCGCGCTCACGTCGGGCCAGCTCTTCAACGATGCACCGGTCGCGCGCGCCGACGAAGGCCTCTTCACGCACGCCGGCGACGTCGTCATCCCCAAGAGCGAGCTCCTCGCCAACGACAGCGACTTCGACGGCGATGCGCTCGCCATCATCGCCGCTCAGACCGCAACCCCCGGCGCCACGGTCGCCGTGACGGCTGAGGGCGATGTCCGCGTCGCCGTCGCGCCGGGCCAGACCGGCACCGTGCTGTTCACCTACACCGTCTCCGACGGACGCGGCGGCACGGCGGCCGGAACGGCCGATCTCACCTTCATCGCCAATGCCGCGCCCGTCCTTGCCGGCGGCCCTGTCGCCAACCAGTCGGTTGCCGCCGGATCGGCCTGGACGTTCACGGTCCCGATCGGCCTCTTCGCCGACCCCGACGGCCACTCGATGGTCTACACGGCCGACCTCGGCGACGGCGCGCCCCTGCCGTCGTGGCTTGCCTACGATCCCGACACGCGCATCTTTGCCGGCACGCCGCCGGCGACGTTCAGCGGCGACGTGGACGATCCGGCTCACCGCATCCGACAGCGTCGCGTCCGCCAGCACGACGTTCGTGCTCTCGGTCGCCGGGACAGGCGGACCGACCGGCCTCAACCTCGTCGGGACCGCCGGCAAGGATCACCTCACCGGCGGCGCGGGCAACGACACCATCGCCGGGCTTGCAGGCAACGACGTCCTTGTCGGCGCGGCGGGCGACGACGTCTTCCTCGTCAGCGGCAACGCCGGCTTCGACAGCTACAGCGGCGGCACCGGCTTCGATACGATCCGCGGCAGCGCCGGGGACGACGTCATCGGCATCGGCCGCGGAACGGGTCTCACCGGCATCGAGGCGATCGACGGCGGCGCCGGCTTCGACATCCTGCGCCTCGACGACAAGTCGAACGTACTCGACCTCTCCGCCGTGGCCGTCAGCAGCATCGAGCGCATCGAGGGACGCGGCGGCAACGACACGATCATCGGGTCGGCCGGCGACGACACGATCGACGGAGGCGGCGGCCGCGATATCCTGCGCGGCGGCGCGGGCAACGACACGTTCCTCGTTAGCGGATGGCGGGAGCGCGACACCTTCGACGGCGGCGAGGGTGCCGACACTATCCGCGGCTCGTCGGGAAGCGACGTTCTCGTCCTGGCGCGCGGCTCCACCGACCTTCGCTCCATCGAGACTCTCGACCTCGCCGGCGGCTACGACGTGCTCCGCGCGAGCGAGGGCGACGACGTCCTCGATCTCTCGAGTGTGACGCTGCGCGGCGTGGAGCTGATCTTGGCCGGCGGCGGCCGCGACCGCATCGTCGCGAGTGCGTCGAACGACACGATCCTCGGCGGCGCGGATGCGGACGTGTTCGTCTTCCGGGACGGCTTCGGACACGACACGATCGCCGACTTCCAGCTCTCGATCGGCTGGCGCCGCAACGGCGACGTGCTCGACGTGTCCGATCTGGGCTTCAGCTCCTTCGCGGATGTGCTCGCCCATACCCGGCAGGCGGGGTTCAGTACGGTCATCACCGATCCCGACAGCGGCTCGACGATAACGCTCCTGGGAATCGCGCGCGCGCATCTGCAGCAGAACGACTTCATCGTCTGACCCCGTAGTGCAAGCGGCGCACCCGTGGCACAAGGGAGCGGCCGAAGAAAGCTTGAGAGGTCGGAATGCTGCCGGCGGGGCCGGGTCTGCGCGCACGCCGCCACGGCGCCTGTGCGGGGCTGCTCGGCCTGATGGCGAGCGCGCTGGCGGCATTGCCGGCGACGGCCGGAAGTGCGAGCGCGGATGCGGCCTGCCCGCCCCCCGCCGGGGACGCGCACGCGGTGGCGGCCATCCCGGCCGCCACATCGCTGCTGCTCGGCGACGCAACCGAGGTTCGCCTTGCGGGCGTGCTGGCTCCGAGCCGGCGCGATGTGCCGGCAGCGGCCGCGACGTGGCCTCTGGAAGCGACCGCCCGCGCGGCGACGGAGAAACTGGTGGCCGGGCGGCGCGTGCGCGTGGCGGCGACCGGCGCGTTCCGCGATCGCTATGGCCGGCGCGTTGCCCATGTCATTGCCCAGAACGCCGACGGCGGCTCCGGACAGGTTTGGCTGCAGGCGGCGCTGGTCGAGGCCGGCCTCGCGCGCGTCGCGCCGCTGCCGGGCGAGACGCTCTGCCTTCTGCCGCTGCTCGAACGCGAGGCCGTCGCGCGCGCGACACGGGCCGGGATGTGGGGCAACCCGGCCTACGCCGTCCGCAACGCCCGCGAGACGCGCACGCTCAACGCCCTCATCGGCACGTTCCAGATCGTCGAGGGCTGGGTCGCGGCGACGGGGGCAACGCGGTCCGAAGCCTTCCTGAACTTCGGGCGTGACTGGCGGTGGGACTTCACCGCGGCCGTCGATCTGCGCCGGACGCCTGAGCGCGAAGCCGTTCTTCGCCGCCTGAAGCGGCTTGAGGGCCGCTACGTGCGCGTGCGGGGCTGGCTGGAGAAGCGCAACGGGCCGTTCATCGCGCTGGCGACGGCAGACGCCATCGAGGAGCTTCCCGAGGGGCTCGCCGCCGGACGGTGAATGGGGGGTGCCAAACAGAAGCGCCCGATGCACGCAGCACCGGGCGCCTGTTAGAATTTGCTTGCCGTACCGAAAGGCCGGCCTCAGGCGGCCTGCACTTCCTCGCTCTCGCCTTCCTCGGCAAGACGGCGGCCGCGGGCGCTCTTCGACAGCACGTCCGTGATGCGCTGCACGGCGCCGCGGTCGTCGAGCTTCTCGACCGCCGCGATCTCCCGGGCCATCCGGTCGAGCGCGTCCTCGTAGAGCTGACGCTCGGAGTAGGACTGCTCGGGCTGAGCCTCGGAGCGGTAGAGGTCGCGCACGACCTCGGCGATGGAGATGAGGTCGCCGGAGTTGATCTTGGCGACGTACTCCTGCGCGCGGCGGCTCCACATCGTCCGCTTGATGCGGGCCCGTCCCTTCAGGATCTCCATCGCCTTCTTGACGATGTCGTCGTCGGCGAGCTTGCGCATGCCGACGCTCTCGAGCTTGCCGGTCGGCACGCGCAGCGTCAGCTTCTCCTTCTCGAAGTTGATGACGAACAGCTCGAGCGACATGCCCGCGATCTCCTGCTCCTCGATGCCGGTGATGCGGCCGACGCCGTGAGCGGGATAGACGATGAACTCGTTGGTCTTGAAGCCGTGACGCTGGTTCACGGGCTTCTTCTGGGCGGCCATGATCTGGCGCGCGGCCGCCGCCTTCTCGGCAATCGCCTTGGGCGAGGCCGGGACGGTGGCCGCCTGCGCCGGGGCGGTGATCCGGGCGCCGGCCGCAGCCTTCGCGAGCGCGGCCGGAACCGCGCGGGCGGGCGCTGCGGGCTTGGCGGCGGGCTGGGCCGCCTGGGCGCGATGGGCCGCGAACGCTGCGGCGGCCTTGGACGGCTGCATGCGCACGGCGGCCGGAGCGACCGGCGCCTGAGCCGGCACCGGCGTCACCGGCTTCTTCGCCGCCGCCGAGGCGGCAGCAGGCTTCGCCGGCGCGGACACGGCAGCCTTGGCGGCAGCCGCCGGCGCCGCCTTCGCGGCAGCGGACTTGACGGCGGCTGGCTTGGCGGCGACGGGCTTGACGGCGGGCGCCGCGGGCTTCACCGTCGCAGCAGCCTTCGCCGCCGGCGCCGAAGCCTTCTTCACGTCCTTGACGGATGCGGCGGGCTTGACGGGAGCCGCGGCCTTGCGCGCGGCCGATACCGCCTGGGTCGACTTCTTGGGCGGAGCGACGGCCTTCGCGGCCTTGGCCTTCACTGCAGTCTTCTTTTTCTGAGCCATGCGCGTCGTCTCACTCTCGATGAATTACGTCGGACCAGTCATAACTTTCTCGCCCCACCCCCGGCTCTCGCGGAGCCGCCTGCCTGTGGGCCACAGGCAGGTCCTAACGGCCAGGCACCCCCAACCGTTCAAATCCGTTGTCTTGGGCGTCCAGGACGCGCCGTCACCCCTATCCCTACAATGCCGAGACGGTCGTCGCCGCAACCCCAGCGCGAATCTCGCAGCGCGTCTAACGTGAATGGGCGGAACAAAGTGGCCATTTGCCCCACTTTTGTTCTGTCAAGGTTCCGCCGGAAGATCATCTAAGGCGGACCATAGCACAATCTTCACAGAAAATGAAGGGTACGGTGCCGCGTCCATTTAGGCCAGCTTAACGCGGGCATGGCTGAACGCCGGCCAATTGAGCTGGTCGGGACCGACGGGTCTGGCGTATCGCGGGCCGGCGGGCCTCAGTCCCCTTCCCCGGGGTTGGGCGAGAAATACTTCTCGAACTTTCCGGTCTCGTCCTTGTGTTCCTCGGCATCCGGCAGGGACGCCTTCTTGGCCGTCAGGTTCGGCCACTTGTCGGCATATTCCCGGTTGACCTCCAGCCACTTCTCGAGACCGGGCTCCGTATCGGGCTTGATGGCGTCGACCGGACACTCGGGCTCGCATACGCCACAGTCGATGCACTCATCGGGATGAATGACGAGCATGTTCTCGCCTTCATAGAAGCAGTCGACCGGGCACACCTCCACGCAATCAGTGTATTTGCACTTGATGCACTTGTCATTGACGACGTAGGTCATGCGCTCCGTCCCGTTCCGCCAGGTTCGCGGCTCGATCGAACGCGCGCGGCGGTAAGGGGTCTCTTAGCGGCGTCGCGACAGGCGCACAATGCGAAAAAAGGCAGCCGCGTACGACGGGGAGCACGACCTTGCCGCGTGCAGCGGACGCCTAGAATTGGTCCTTCAAACGGTCGATGAGGCGCCGGTCGCGCTTGGTGGGACGCCCTGCTCCCGGATCGCGCTGCGGCAGGCTCGCAGCCCCCTCGGCACCTGCGCCCGCAGCCGACGGGGCGACGGGCGGGCTCAGATCGTCGAACAGGAGACGCGCGGCCTCCACCGAACCTCGCCGGTCGCCGACGGCCTTGACGGCGAGGACGCGCACGCGCGGCCCCAGCGACGCCGTGATTACGTCGCCGATCTTGACCGCGTGCGCCGGCTTGTCGGTCTTGACGCGGTTGACGCGGATCTTGCCCGCCGCGACGAGGGCGGCGGCCTGGGTGCGTGTCTTGGCAAGACGCGCGCACCACAGCCACTTGTCGAGACGCTGCGAAGCGGCCGCCGGGGCGTCCTTCCCGCCAGCACTCTCGGCCTTGCCCGCCATGGTCAGCCTTTGTCGCGACGCGCCTGCTCGAGCTGGGAGCGCAGCGCCAGCAACGACGCGAACGGGGAATCGGCCTCCGCGCCGGACTTGCGCGGCGGACTGGCGGACATGGCGCGCGGCGGACCGCGGTCGTCGTTACGGCGGCGCTCGCCGGCGCGCTGGTCGCTGCGACGGGGCTCGTCGCGCCGCCCCTCGCCCCGCTGGCCCTCGGGACGCTGGGGTTTGCCCGGGCGATCACGGCCCGCGCGCGCCTCCTGCTGACGGTTGCGGCGGCGCTCGTCGTCGCGCTCGTGGCGGCCGGAACGCCGCTCGGCAGCGCCCTCGACGAGAGCCTCCGGACCAGCCTCGGATGCGGCAGCCTCCGGCTTTGCGCCGGCCTCCGCCCCGGTCCGGGGCGCGCCGTCCCGCCCCCGGTCGCGACGGTGGCGCCGGCCGTGGTCGTGGTGTCTCTCGCCGTGATGCCGGCGCGGCCGCCAGATCTCCTCGTACTGAACCTCTGGCTGAACCTCTGGCTGAACCTCCGGCTGGACCTCTGTCTGAACCTCCGACTGGACCGCTGCCGGGGCCTCGGCCAAAAACGCCGCCCGCCCCTCAGCCGGCACCTCAGCGGGAAGCGCGTCGGCACCCGCGGCAACGGTTTCGCCCGCCGGCGCCTCGGCCGCGATGTCGGCGGCGGGAGTTGCCTCAGCGGCCGGCCCGGCGTCGTCTGCCATTGCAGCAGCCGCCGGCGCGGGCGCTACCGGTGCGGTCTTCACCGGACGCCGGTCGAGCCTGAAGCCCAGCGCCTTCAGAACCTTTCCGAGCTCGTCGGGCGAGCAGCCGAGGATCGACATCATCTCCGGCGTCGTCGTGAAGCCGCCGTCGCCGGTCGAGCCTGCCGGCGGCTTGCCGTTGGGGTCGCGGGTGGCACGCCACGCAAGCAGCGGCCGGATCATGTCGGCCAGGCGCTCGAGCATGTCGAAGCGGATCGCGCGCGGCCCGCACACATGATAGCCGCTGGCCCGATAGAACGCCTCCGGCACTGCGGGATCGGCGGGCGCGGACGTGAGCCCCGCGCGCGGCGGCTCGGGCAGCCGGTCGGGATCGAGGCCCGCCCCGGCAGCGTGCTTCAACGACCAGAGCGCCAGCGTCAGCTCCGCCGGACCCGGCTTCAGGAGCTGCGGGAAGTGGATGTTGAAGGCGCCGAAGCGCACGCCGTACTTGCGGAGCTGGGCGCGCGCCGCCTGGTCGAGGCTCTTCAGCTCCTCGGCGATCGCCTCGCGCTTCAGGACACCGAAGTTCTCCTTCAGGCGGAAGGCAATGCCGCGCGCAAGGCCGGCGACGTCCTCGGCCTTGGAAAGCTCCACGAGCGGCTTCAGCTTGTCGGCGATCGCCTCGCTGAGCCAGGCTTCGAGCCGGGCCGTGACCTTCTCGCGGTCGGGTGCGGACAGATACTCGTCGGCGAGAAGCTCGACCGACGGCTTCAGCGGGTCCTCGCCCGGGGAGAGCCTGGCGATCTCCTCGCCGCGCCACAGGACCTGTCCTTTGCGGTCGATCTTGAAGGCATCGGGCTGGGCCGCGGCCACGCGACGGGCGCGCATCGCGAGCTCGCCGGAGAGCACCTGCGCCGCCGCGCTGCGCGCCGCCTTGCCGTGCACGCCTTCGGTCTGCGCATCGGGCGTGAAGCGGAAGCCGCGCAGCCGGCCGACGAAATGCTGCTCCACGTTGACGGCGCCATCCTCGCCGATCTCCGCGCTCAGCTCCTCCTTGTCGCGCATGCCCTTCATGAGCGCGCTGGTCCGGCGATCGACGAAGCGCTGCGTCAGGCATTCGTGCAGGGCATCCGATAGTGCGTCCTCGATGGCGCGCGTGCGCTCCTGCCAGTGCGCCGGGTCTTTCAGCCAGTCGGCCCGGTTGGACACGAAGGTCCAGGTGCGGATGTGGGCGAGCCGCGTTGCCAGCGTGTCGATGTCGCCGTCGGTGCGGTCGGCCATCGCCACCTGGCGCGCGAACCAGTCCTCGCCGATGCGGCCCGTCGGCCCCATGAGGTCCTTGTAGAGCGTGGCGACGAGCTCGGCGTGGTTCTGGCTCGAGATCTTGCGATAGTCGGGGATCTGGCAGACCTCCCACAGCCGCATCACGGCCGCGGGCGAGGTCGCGAGCCGCACGACGTCCTCGTCGTCGGATACGGTCTCGAGCGCGATCATGTCGTCGGCCATGCGCGCCCGCGTCAGCCGCTGCTCGTTCGGCAGCGCCTTGAGGCTGTCGCGCAGCCGGCCGAGCGAGCCGAAGTCGAGCTCGCGATTGCGCCACTGGAGCACGCGCACGGGATCGAACGAATGCGTCTCGATGCGCTCAATGATGTCGGGATCGAAGGGCTCGCAGGCCCCGGTCACGCCGAACGTGCCGTCGTTCATGTGGCGGCCCGCGCGGCCCGCGATCTGGGCGAGCTCCGACGGCGTGAGGTTGCGGAAGTTCTGCCCGTCGAACTTGCGGACGGAGGAGAACGCGACGTGATCGACGTCGAGATTGAGCCCCATGCCGATGGCGTCGGTGGCGACGAGGAAGTCCACGTCTCCCGACTGATAGAGGGCCACCTGGGCGTTGCGCGTGCGCGGCGAGAGCGCGCCGAGCACCACCGCGGTGCCGCCGCGCTGGCGGCGGATCAGCTCGGCGATGGCGTAGACCTCGTTGGCCGAGAAGGCCACGACTGCGGAGCGCTGCGGCAGGCGCGTGATCTTCTTCTCGCCCGCATACGACAGCTTGGAGAGGCGCGGCCGCGAGATGAAGTTGGCGCCGGGGATGAGGTCGTTGATCGCGCCGCTCATGGTCTGCGCGCCGAGCAGCAGCGTCTCGGAGCGGCCGCGGGCATGCAGCAGGCGATCGGTGAAGACATGGCCGCGCTCGGGATCGCTGGCGAGCTGCACCTCGTCGATGGCGAGGAAGTCGACATCGATCTCGCGCGGCATGGCTTCGACGGTCGCCACCCAATAGCGCGCGCGATCCGGCTTGATCTTCTCCTCGCCCGTGACGAGCGCGACTTTCTCCGCTCCGACGCGGGCGGCAATCTTGTCGTAGACCTCGCGCGCGAGCAGCCGCAGCGGCAGTCCGATCATGCCGCTCTCGTGGCCGAGCATGCGTTCGATGGCGAGATGCGTCTTGCCGGTATTGGTGGGTCCCAGCACCGCGGTGACGTGGCGGATCCGGGATTCGAGGTCGCTGCCCATCTGGCCCTCTGCGTGTCGCCCCGACCGGGGCGACCCTGGCATTGCATCGCGCGGGGGTTAGATCAAGGCTTTCTTGCGGGCCGGCAAAGGGACCTGACGACAACCGGCTCGCAGGAGGCGGCAGGATGGAGCAACCGTCCCGCCCGGCCCCAAAAAAGGCGGACCTCAGGCCCGCCTTTTGGACGCGTTCGCGCGCTGCCGCTCGTTCGGAGCCGCGGCTCCTAGTCGACGAGGGCGATCTCGGCCAGCCCCGGCGCTGAGATGTCGTAACGGGTCGCCTCGACCGCGATGCTGCCGGCGATGATCGGAAGCTCAACCCGGTACGGCACCCAGAGGCGCGCTTCCGTCACCGGACGGAACGTGACCTCGATCCCATCGTTCTCGGCCAGATTGCGGGTCTCGGCATTGGCCCGATAGCCGGCGACGGGCGTGTACTTCACGCGGCAGACGACGCCGTCGACCTCCAGGCCCTCACGGCCGGCGGGAACCCGCACGCGGCGCAGCGGCACGAGCGCCACGTCAAAGCGCTGCTTGCCGTCGAAGATCGCGAGCTTGCGGCCGCACGGCGCCGGCTGTCCCGGCCGGCTCAGCGCCACGAGCGCGCTCAGCGGGTCGATCACCGATTTGAGGTGCTGGGGGGCGAGCGGCACGAGATCGGCCGGGTCGGGGGTGGCGGGCAGAGCGGCAAGCCGCGTCACGGCGCCCTGGCTGAAGCCCATGCGCACGGTCCCCGACTTGCCGGTGCCGGCGAACTCGAAATCGTAGTCCGACGGCCGCACCGCATCGCCCGCAAGACTGCCCGAGGTGCGGGTGGTGCCCTTCCAGTGGATGGCGCCGAGGAGGGCCGAGATCTCCACATCCGAGCTTGCCGAATAGGCCTGGCCCGCGATGCGCTGCGCGATGCGCACGTCCCCGATATTGAAGCCGTTGAAGTATATGGTGTATTGGCCGCCGATCTCAATCGCGTCGGCCGCCCTGGGCGCCCCGGCGAGCGCGCGCTCGGCCCCCGGAAGGGCGATCTCGGAGCCCAGGACCGCCAGGAGGGCAAGCCCGACGATCCGCCCGCACCGGCGACGCACAACGTTACGCGACATGACTGACACCACTCTCGATACGACGGCGCGGCACACGCGCCGCACCTCTGTTCCTGAACACCGGTCGACGGACCTCGTCCGGCCTCCACCGTGAGGCAAAAACGTAAAGACTTCCCTTCCCGGTGCGTGGCTTTGGCACGCGGGCCTCCAGGCGCCGCGGCCGGCGTCGCCGCACGTACCGCCGTCCTGACCCCCGGCGAGGCTTGACGCTCCAGGGCCCTCTCAGTATAGAACCGCGACCGCCCCGCCGGGACGATACCGGCGGGGCCGCGCTTTTTTCAGGATCACGAGCCCGTTGGCGGGCCCGCGCGACCTCCCGACGGGGCTTCGGCGCGATCACCAGGAGATGCGACCCATGACGCGGCGTTGCGAATTGACGGGCAAGCTACCGATGAGCGGCCAGCTCCGGAGCCACGCCGAGAACAAGACCAAGCGGACCTTCCGTCCCAACCTCGTTCACGTCACGCTCATCAGCGAGACTCTCGACCGCGCCGTGAAGGTCCGCGTCAGCGCCCATGCGCTGCGGACGGTGGAGCACCGGGGCGGTCTCGACGCCTTCCTGCTCAAGGCCGGCGACGATGATCTCTCGCCGCAGCTTCAGAAGCTGAAGCGCGAGATCGTGAAGTCGAAGGCCGCTGCGGCCGCCTGATCGGATCTTTCGCTGCGAATATTGACAAGTGCGGAGCGGCCGGCTCCGCGCTTTTTCATGCTTAAAGGGCGAACGCGGCGCGCGTCAGGAGTTCGGCGCGTCGAGAAGAGCGAACTGCAGCAGCAGCGTGCGCTGGATCAAGGGATTGAAATTGTCGTCGGACAGGATGGTTAGCACGGTCTCGCCGCCGGGCCCGGTGTGCACGGCCAGGCCTTCCATGTTGTCGATCTCATAGCCGAGATCCGCCTCCAGCAGGATCTCGCCGTCGAGCACGGCGCCCGGCTTCACGGCATCGGCCGCAATCCGGCGCAGGCGCATGCGGACGCCTTCGAGGAACGTGAACCGCCGCTCCAGCAAAAGAAGCGTGCCGTCCTTGAGCGAGGACGCCGCGGTGATCGAGAAGCCGCCGCGGGAGACGACCTCGAGCGGCCGGGCCGCGCCGCCCGACCAGATCCAGCCCGCCAGCCGGCCGTTGGACCTCTTGGCGTTCTCGCCGAACGCGATGAGCTTGCCCTTGTTGGGTCCGCCGCTGAAGACGGTCAGCGCCTCGAGCCCGTCGCGCGCGGCGCGGTTGAAGCCCGGCGGCGGAGCCAGGGTTTCGCGCGGCAGGCCAAGGCCCTTCTTCGACACGGGATAGCGCACGATGCGATGGTTGTGCTCGAACGAGACCAGCACCTCGCCCGCATCGAGCGACCCGCCCGCCAGCGCCAGACCCTCCGCGTCGCGGTCGCGCGTCCGCTTCAGAGGCTCTCCATCGCGGCCCATCACGGGACCGAGGACCGCATCCTCGAGTGCGCGCGGGCGCGTGCCCTCGTAGCCGATCCGGGCCTTGAGCCACGTGCCGCCGTCGGACACGGCGAGGAGGTGCCGACCGTCGGGGCTGAGAAGGAGCTCCGAATAGCCGCCGAAGGTCGGGGCGTTTGCCGAAAGCTCCAGTCCGCCGCGCCACTCGAGCTTGCCGAACACCGTGCGGTCGGAGCTACCCCTGTGGAAGGCGGAAATGGGACGCGCCTCGACGTCGATCGGAGATGCCTTGAGGCCGGAGAGACCCGGCTTGACGGCGCCGAGGGCGAGCCCGCCGCTCGCAAACGAAAAGCCGACGAGCGCGGCCAGGGATGCAAGACGCGCCGCGGGCACCTTGAGAAAGCCGGTAAGGCTCGGAGACATGACTCTGCTCACTCTATGCTGCGCTCGCTCCACGCTTTGCTGACACGCGGATTGGCTCCGACGACCCGCCTGTTGTTGGGGCCGGCCGGGCTGGATTTAACGGACTGTTTCCGATCGTGCCATTCTGCTTCGCACCAAAACGTTAAGGCCGTGCTGACGTCAGACGGCCATCAGCACGGCAAAGGATTCCTCCAGGGTCCGCCGCAGCAGCGTCCGGTAGCGCGCGAAGTCGCCGTGACCCTGCGCGATGCGGCCGAACATGGGGCGGTCCGCGCCTTTCGCAAGCGGCAGCAGCACGATCGGCGCGGCGACCGGCGTCAGTTGCGCGCCGCGCCCCGCGTGGAGAGTCGTCAGGATGCCGTGCATCGCGCCCGTGCTCGCCGGTCGCGACAGGATGGCGAGACGCTGCTGGCCGTGGCGATTGGTGACGAGATAGATGTGGCCGGTCTGGCCCGGCATCGCGACGCGGCCATGCTGCGCGAAGGCGCCATCGATGCGCTCCGACTCGCGGAAGGCGAGGCAGGCCTCGCGGTCGTCCCAGCTCAGGTCCGTGCGGTAGGCCGCTACGGCCGAGCGCTCACCGAACGACGGGATCAGCGTCAGATAGCTGCCTTCGAGCCAGGCGACTTGCACGCGGGCGTAACTGCCGAGCTCATCGGCTGCGATGTCCGGCGGGCCCGCGGATCGCCTGGCGCCGTTCAAGTGCGCGGGCCTGAGCGGCATGCCGAGCGCCTCTTCGAGACGGACGAGCGTGGCGAGCGTGAACGTCCGCCGGCCCGACAGGACCTTTTCGAGGGTCGAGACGCTGATGCGCGCGTCGTCGGCGAGCCGCTGGCGCGAGATGCGGCGCCGGGCGATCTCCTCGCGGACGCGGGCGATGAGGACGTCGGCGTCGTCGCTGGAAAGGTGGCGGTCGGACATGGCGTGAAACGCAGCGCACTCGAACGGAGGGAACGGGACGGCTCATAGTATTTGCACACGGCCGGCGGCGTCATTCAATTCGGACATCCGGGCAGCACCGAGGCAGCGGGAAGATCCGTGACGCGTTGGGGCGGTGCCTGGACCGTCGCAACGGAGTCCGGGCAACCGTCTCGCACAACAAGGAAAAAATCCTCAAGCCGAAAATCGAAAGGACGGGCTTCGTACGGCGTGGAAGCCTTATCCGCCGGGCTGCGGCCGCGCGGGACCGGCAATGGATCAGTCCGCCTCGCCCGGCGCGTAGGTCGTCAGCGCGAGCGCATGCACGCCGCCCGCCAGTTCGTCGGCAATGAGCGCGTTGACCATGCGATGGCGCGCCACGCGGGACTGGCCGGCGAACTTCTCCGACACGACGAGCACGCGGAAGTGGCTCTGCCCCGTGCCCGGGGACGAGCGATGGCCGGCGTGCTTCTCACTCTCGTTGACGACATCGAGCCGGACCGGCTTCAGCCCGATCCTGAGCTTCTCACGGATTCTCGCTTCCATCGACATCTTGCCGTTCTCGCCTCTCGGATTGCACGTTGAACATTTTCTCGCCGCCTCGACTCGGCGCATCATCGGCCGCGACGCCGCGGCTGGCGCTGTGGTAGAGTGCTCGGCTTGTTTCGGCCAAGCGGCTTAATCATATTCGCGACCATGAAGCTTCACTCGAAATATTTCGATTCCATCCGCGTCGGCGCCAAGCGGGCCCGCGAGGAGGAGACGCGCGCCGGCGAGCCGGTCTGCCAGTGGAAGGGATGCGGGCAGACGGCGACCCATCGTGCGCCGAAAGGACGCGGGCGAGACGGCGAGTATTTCCGCTTCTGCATCGATCACGTGCGCGAGTACAATGCGAAGTACAATTATTTCGACGGCATGTCCGATCGCGAGGTCGCCGATTTCCAGAAGGATGCCCTGACGGGGCATCGCCCGACCTGGAAGATGGGGGCGAACTCGTGGGCGCCCGGCCTGCGCGAGGGGCGCTCGGGTGCGGCCCCCGCGAGCGAGACCGCGGACGGTCCTGCCCCCAACGATCCGGCCGCGTTCTTTGCCTGGCGGGCCCGCCAGTCGCGCTCCGCTCCCATCGAGAGCCGGCGCCAGTTGAAGCCGCTCGAGAGGAAAGCCCTGACGACTCTCGGTCTGCGGCAGGGTGTCGGCAAGGACGAGATCAAGGCCCGATTCAAGGAGCTGGTGAAGCTTCACCATCCCGACGCCAACGGCGGCGACACCCGCTCGGAGGAGAAGTTGCGCGAGATCATTCAAGCCTATAATTACCTGAAACAGGCTGGTCTTGTCTGACGGCGGCAGGCCCCGCGGGGGCGCCGCCCTCACTCCGATCCCGACCGGGGTCGATTGCCTCTAGCGCCTCTCGCGGTTTGCGCCGTCGCCCCGCGCCGCCGCGACACCATCTTGCGAAGGACCCTTCATGCGCGCGCCGTCTCCTGCCACACACGAAACGCCCGGCTTGCCCGACCTCAAGCTGTCGGTGCGCCAGGTCTTCGGCATCGAGACGGACATGGAGGTGCCGGCCTACTCGAAGGCGGACGAGCACGTGCCCGACCTCGACGCCGACTATCTCTTCAACCGCGACGTGACGCTCGCGATCCTGGCCGGCTTCAAGCACAACCGTCGCGTCATGGTGCAAGGCTACCACGGGACGGGCAAGTCGACCCACATCGAGCAGGTCGCCGCGCGACTCAACTGGCCGTGCATCCGCGTCAACCTCGACAGCCACGTGAGCCGCATCGACCTCGTCGGCAAGGACGCGATCGTCCTTAAGGACGGCAAGCAGGTCACCGAGTTCCGCGAGGGCATCCTGCCCTACTGCCTGCGTTCCAACACCGCGCTCGTCTTCGACGAGTACGACGCCGGCCGTCCCGACGTCATGTTCGTCATCCAGCGCGTGCTGGAGGTCTCGGGCAAGCTGACGCTGCTCGACCAGTCGAAGGTCATCAAGCCGCATCCGGCGTTCCGTCTCTTCGCCACGACGAACACCATCGGCCTCGGCGACACCTCGGGCCTCTATCACGGCACGCAGCAGATCAACCAGGGCCAGATGGACCGCTGGTCGATCGTGACGACGCTCAACTACCTGCCGCACGACGACGAGGTGCGCATCGTGCTGGCCAAGGTAAAGTCGTTCGCGAAGTCGGATGCCAAGAGGAAGCAGGTGGGCGCCATGGTGCGCGTCGCGGACCTGACGCGCTCGGCCTTCATCAACGGCGACCTCTCCACCGTCATGAGCCCGCGCACGGTCATCACCTGGGCGGAGAATGCCGACATCTTCGGGGATGTCGGCTTCGCCTTCCGCGTCACGTTCCTCAACAAGTGCGATGAGCTCGAGCGGCCGCTGGTGGCGGAGTTCTACCAGCGCGCCTTCGGCGAGGAGCTGCCCGAAAGCGCCGCCAACGTGGCGCTCTCCTGATCGGCGAGGCGGGATGCCTTCATCGGTGAAACGCAGGGAAGCGCCATCCGAGCCGCTGAAGCGGGTCGTGGGGCTCACCGTGCGCGCGGTGGCGGGCGACGAGAAGGTCAGCGTCGAGTTCGCGCCCGGCAGGCCCGCCCTTGAAGGCCGCCACGTGCACCTGCCGGAGCCGGCGCGCGTGCCCTCGCCGCGCGAGATCGCGGTCATGCGCGGCTGGGCCGACAGTCTCGCGCTGACACTCGCCTGCCACGACGAGAAGGTGCACCGCAAGCTCGCGCCCGCCTCGGGCGAGGCGCGCGCCGTCTTCGAAGCCGTGGAGCAGGCGCGCGTGGAAGCCATCGGCGCCAATCGCATGGACGGCATGGCCGGCAACCTCGCCGCCAAGTGCGAGGATTATTTCGCGCATGGCCGATACGCCAACGTGCAGTCGCGCGAGGAGGCTCCGCTCGACGAGGCCCTCGCGCTCATCGTGCGCGAGCGGCTGACCGGCCAGGCCCCGCCCGCCACGGCAAGAGCGCTGGCCGACGTCTGGCGTCCGCTCCTCGAACAGCGCTGCGGCAAGACCTTGCGGCAGCTCGTCGCCAAGTCCGCCGACCAGGAGGCGTTCGGCCGTCTCGTCCGCGATCTGTTGCGCAGCCTCGAGATGGCCGAGCAGCCCAACGAGGGCGAGCGCGAGGACAGCGAGGACGAGCACGAGCAGAAACCCGAGGGCGGCGAGGAGGACACCGAGGCCGAGGAGGAAGGCAGCGAGGGGCAGGAAGACGCCGGCGAGGACCGCGACAGCGAAGGGGAGAGCGGAGAGACGGCCGAAGCCGCCGATGCCGGCGAGATGCAGGACATCGAGATCGACTCCGACGGCGAGGCCGAAAGCGAGACCGCCGAGCCGTGGCGGCCGAACCTCTCCGTGCTCGATGCGCCGGAGAGCTTCGGCTACCGGGTCTTCTCCAGCGACAACGACGAAGTCGTGGAAGCCGACAAGCTCTCGACGCCGGAGGAGCTCGATCGCCTGCGCACGTTCCTCGACAAGGAGCTGCGCGTCCTGGCCTCCACCGTCTCGCGGCTCGCCAACCGGCTGCAGCGCCGCCTCCTTGCCAAGCAGAACCGGGCCTGGGATTTCGACCTCGAGGAAGGCGCGCTCGACAGCGCACGGCTGACCCGCATCATCATCGACCCCATGCACGCGCTCTCCTTCATGCGCGAGCGCGACACGGACTTCCGCGACACCGTCGTGACGCTGCTGATCGACAATTCGGGCTCGATGCGAGGCCGGCCGATCATGGTGGCGGCCTGCTGCGCCGATATCCTGGCGCGCACGCTGGAGCGCTGCGGCGTGAAGGTGGAGATCCTGGGCTTCACCACCAAGGCCTGGAAGGGCGGCGAGGCACGCGAGAAATGGCTGGCCGCCGGCAAGCCGCAGAACCCCGGACGGCTCAACGACCTGCGCCACATCATCTACAAGACCGCCGACGCCCCCTGGCGCCGCGCCAAGCGCTCGCTCGCGCTGATGATGCGCGAGGGCCTGTTGAAGGAGAACATCGACGGCGAGGCGCTGGCGTGGGCGCATCAGCGCCTGATGGCGCGGCCCGAGCAGCGCCGCATCCTCATGATGATCTCGGACGGTGCCCCCGTCGACGATTCCACGCTGTCGGTGAACACGGGCAGCTATCTGGAGCACCATTTGCGACAGGTGATCCACGAGATCGAGACGCGCTCGCCCGTGGAGCTGATCGCCATCGGCATCGGCCACGACGTGACGCGCTACTATCGCCGCGCGGTGACCATCACGGATGCAAGCGAGCTGGCCGGCGCCATGACGGACAAGCTGGTGGAGCTGTTCGAGGAACGCGGCACGCCGGACAAGGCGGCCGTGCCCTCGCGTCCGCCGAAGCGCCGCGTGGTGCATTGACGCCCGTCGTACGGCGCCACGTCCAGGCCCGTCCAACCCCAAAAGCTGCGCGTCAGCCGCTTGGGTCCTCGACCTCGGGCGCCAGCCGCGTGATGCGCAGGGCGGCGATCTTGTTGCGCGTCTTGCGCAGGATCTCGAACCGGTAGCCGTAGAACGTGAAGACCTGGCCCGGCTCGGGGATCGTCTGGGCCTCGTGGATGACAAGACCTGCGAGCGTCGTCGCCTCGTCCTCAGGCAGGCTCCAGTCCATGTGACGGTTGAGGTCGCGGATCGCCACCGTGCCGTCCACGTTCACCGTCCCATCCGCCTGCAGGCGGATGCCCATCTCGTGCGTGTCGTGCTCGTCGGCGATCTGGCCGACGATCTCCTCCAGGATGTCCTCCAGGGTGATGAGGCCCTGGACCTCGCCGTACTCGTCGACGACGAGCGCCATCTGCGCCTTCTTCTTCAGGAACTGGTTGAGCTGCGTCTTGAGGCTCGTCGTGTCGGGCACGAACCAGGGGGCCTGCGCAAAGCTCATGATATCGAGCTTGGAGACGTCCCAGCCGACATTGCCGAGCGCGATGAGCAGGTCCTTCGTATGCAGCACCGCGACGATGTTCTCCGGCTCGTCCTTCCAGAGCGGCATGCGCGTATATTGCGACTTCAGGATCTCGTCGATGACCTCCTGCGGATCGCTGTCGGCATCGAGCGTCTCCATCTTGGTGCGATGGATCATGATGTCGGCCACCTGCAGGTCGCGCAGATCGAGCACGCCGCCCAGCATCTCCGCATCGTGCCGGGGAACCGTGCCCTCCTTCGCCTGGAGATCGATGGTGCCGCGGATCTCCTCGTGCGCGGCGAGGATGTTGGCCGCGTCGTCCTTCGTCGTCGGAGTGAGCCGCAGGAACTGGCGCACCACGAACTCGATCGCCTTCGTGAACGGGGCCAGCGCGATCACGATCACCCGCATGATCGGGGCCACGAGCAGCGCCATGCGATCGGAGAAGGCCAGGGCGTAGGTCTTGGGCAGCACCGCGCCGAAGATGACGATCAGGACGGTCATGATGACGGTCGCGTAGAGGACGCCGACCTCGCCCGCCAGTTGCACGGCGAGCCCCGACGCCAGGGCGGCGGCCAGAACGTCCACAAGCGTGTTGCCGAGCAGGATGGCGCCGATCAGCTTCTCGGGCGATCCCAGCAGCCGCGTGACCAGCGCCGCGCGCACATTGCCTTCCTGCTCCAGCGCATGCATGCGGGCGCGGGACGACGCGGTGAGCGCCGTCTCCGATCCGTTGAAGAAGGCGGACAGCGCGATCAGGAACGCGATCGCGGCCAGGGTCAGAAAAATCTCGAAGGTCATGGGAAATCCATTGCCGGACGGCCTCGTGCGGCCGGGCCGGCATTATAGGATGATTGGGGGTGCCGAATCCAATCGGCGCCGAGGCAGCGCAAGCTAGCCGGCGATCTCGCGCTCGAGAAACGCGCGCACCTGCGCGGGATCGACGTCCCGCGCCACGAACGCCTGCCCGATGTCGCGCGCCAGGATGAACGTCAGCTTGCCGTCGCGGACCTTTTTGTCCTGCCGCATGAGATGCAACAGTGTATCGGCATCCGCGCGCCCGCCCGGAATGTCCTGCAAGCGCGTCGGCAGACCCGTCGCCGCCAGGTGCGCGGAGACGCGCGCGGCCGTGCCCGGCGGGCAGAGACCCAGCGCCTCGGAGAAGCGGAACGCCTGCGCCATGCCGATGGCAACCCCTTCTCCGTGCAGAAGGCGGTCTCCGAAGCCCGTCCACGCCTCGAGCGCATGGCCGAACGTGTGGCCGAGGTTGAGAAGCGCCCGGTCGCCGGTTTCGAGCTCGTCGCGGGCGACGATGTCGGCCTTCGCCTTCACGCTCGTTTCGATCGCCCGCGTGAGATCGGGTCCCGAGTTGCCGAACACGCCTTTCCACTGCGCCTCAAGCCAGGAGAAGAACGGCGCATCGCCGAGAAGGCCGTATTTGGCGACCTCCGCATACCCGGCGCGCATCTCGCGCGGCGGCAACGTGGCCAGCACGTCGGTGTCGGCGATGACGAGGCTCGGCTGGTGAAACACGCCGATCAGGTTCTTGCCCTGAGGCGTGTTGATGCCGGTCTTGCCACCGACGGAGCTGTCGACCTGGGCCAGCAGCGAGGTCGGAATCTGCACGAAGCGCACGCCGCGGCGCAGGATGCCGGCCGCAAAGCCGGCAAGGTCGCCGATGACGCCGCCGCCGAATGCGACGACGAGATCGCCGCGCTCCAGCCCCATCTCGATGAGGCCCTCGCTGAGCTCCGTCAGCCGCGCGAAGCTCTTCGTCGCCTCGCCCGCCGGAAGCACGATCGAGCCGGCATGGCGGTTCTCCGATTTCAACGCCGCCTCGAGCGTCGCCAGATGATGCCGCGCCACGTTCTCGTCGGTGACGACGCCGCACCGGCCCTTGCCGACCCTGGTTGCGATGAGCCGGCCGGCTTCCTGCAGCAGCCCGGGGCCGATCAGCACGTCGTAGCTGCGCGGACCGAGCGAGACCGGCACGGTCTTCTCGACGCGCGAAAGGGCGGTCAGCGAATGGACGAGGGTCGGCATGAGCGTCGTGTCCCGTTTCTTTTCTCAGCCGGATATCAGGCCGGGGCCGCCGGCGCCAGCGCCAGCTTCGCCTTGAGCGCCGCGATCGCCTCGTTGACGATCACATCGTGCGGCACGTCGCGGCTTTCGAGCGTAATGTCGGCTTCGGCATAGACCGGATAGCGCCGGGCGATCAGGTCGCGCATGGTCGCTTCCGGATCGGCGGTCTTGAGAAGCGGCCGCGTCTCGCGCTTGGCGACGCGCCGCATCAGCACGGGAAGCTCCGCGCGCAGCCAGATCGAGACGCCGCGCTCGCGGATCTTGGCCCGCGTGTCGGGATTGAGGAACGCGCCGCCGCCGGTCGCCAGAACTTGCGGGCCGCTGCCGAGCAGCCGTGCGATCACGCGCCGCTCGCCGTCGCGGAAGTAGGCCTCGCCGTGATCGGCGAAGATCTCCACGATCGATTTTGCCGCGACCCGCTCGATCTCCTCGTCGGCGTCGACGAAGGCCAGTCCGAGGCGGGCGGCGAGCCGGCGCCCGACGGACGACTTTCCGCAGCCCATGAGACCGACGAGCACGATCGACCGGTCGCCCAGTCGGGAAACCAGCGCCTCCATGCTGTTCGGGCTCTTGGGCTCGTCCATTCCGGTCTGCCGCCTGCCGCGCGCGAATCATGCAAGAGTTTGCGGCGATCCGCCGTGCCGGCCCGGCTTCGCCATCCCCGTGTATTGCCCAACGGCGGCCGGATTTCAAACGGCACCTCGGTGGGGAACCCGGCTTGTCGTCCCGGGCGGCCTCTGGTTACCGTCGGGGCCGCGCGCACGCAGAGACACATTGGCGCCAACTTGGACGGCCAGAACCCTGAAGGAACGGACGACAGAGAATGCCGAGCCTTTTCCGTTTCCTGTTCATCTTCGGAGCCCTGGCGGGCCTCGTGACCGCCGGAATGTGGGTGCTGGCCACCCGGTTCGAGCCCGTGCAACAGGAAGAAGTCAAAGTCGTTCCCGGCGTCAAGATTCGAAAAGAGTGAGCCGCCGCGCCCATGCGCTTTCCCGCCCGCTCGCTCACCGCCGTCGCCCTGGCTGCCGCGATCCTGGCGAGCAAAGCGCAAGCGGGCGGCATTCCGGGCCCGTTCGACGAGCCGGAGACATCGCGGCCCGCCGTGAGGAAGACACCGGCACAGCCGCCGCAGGCGGACGACCAGCCCGCGCCCGACCCAACGTCTCCCGGACCGGGGCTCGCGGTCGGTACGATCGAACGGGAGACCCTGCCGCCGATCGAAGCGGCTCCCCTCCCTGCCCCGCCGTCCGCCCCCGATCCGTCACCGGCAACCGCCGCACGCGCCCCATCGCCGGCCGCAGCGTGGCCACCGGACGCATCGCAGACGCCCGCAGCCCAGCCTCCGCCCGCGCTCGACGCGCGCTCGCGCACGGTGATGCGTGACGACCTCGCTCCCGTCATGGCGACCGACGGCACGGGCCTGCCGTACGAGCTCTGGCACGGCCTCGGCGTCGCAGAGATCGAGAAGCTTGTTGCAGCGATCGAAATCCCGCCCCGCTCGCCAGCGCTGCACGCGCTCTTCCGCCGCCTCATGACCTCCGACGTCCCCGCTTCGGCAGGGGGCGCGAACGATCCGCGTTTTACGGCCGTGCGTCTCGACGCCCTGGAGCGCGCCGGCCTCACCGATGAAGCCGCTGCGCTGCTCGGCAGGGAGAGCGCGGCTGCGGCCGACCCCGCACTCGCCGTCGTCGCGGCACGCATCGCCATCGCGCGCGGGGATCGCGAGGGCGGCTGCCGCAACGCTCAAGCCCTGAGTGCCGCACAACGCACGATGCCTGCGGCGCTGAAAGGGCCATCGATCCTCGTTGGCGCCTATTGCGCGGCGGCTGCCGGCAAACCGGAAGCGGCCCTGCTGCAGGCAACGATCGCGCGCGAGGAAGGGGTCGAGGGCACGGCGGGGCTCGATGCCATCGAGGCGATTGCCTCCGGCGCCAAGCCCTCGATCCGGAAAGACCAGAAGATCGGGCCGATCGACTGGCGCATCCTCGAGCTCGGCGGGGCCATCGACAGCGGTGACATGGCCTCATTCGTCGAGTCCGCTGGTCCCGGCGTGCTGGCGCTCGTGGCCCGGGAGAGGGCGGCCGAGCCCGCGCTGCGCCTTGTCGCGGCAGAAGGGGCCGCGCGCGTCAACGCGATCACGCCCGACGGTCTGGCGGACGCCTATCGGACGTTTCCCGGCGGGGAGACGGGCGGCGAGGGGCCGGTCGCCGATGCCGTGCGGCGCGCAGCCCTGTTCCAGTCGGCGGTGGACGAGCGCACACCCCTCAAGAAGGCGCGCCTCATTCGCTCGTTTCTCGATGAAGCGCGCCGCAGCGGCCTCTACTGGCCGGCCTTGCAGATGATCGCGCCGGCCGCCTCCGCCATCGGCCGCGTGCCCGAGATCGGCTGGTTCGCGGAGACGGCGATCGAGACGTCGCTCGCTTCCGGAGACTTTGCCGGCGCCCGGTCGTGGGCCGGGTTCGCTGAAACGCTCGATGGTCCGGGGGGCGCGGCCGGCGGATTCGTCCACTGGCTCGCGCTCGCCGACGTCACCGATCCGGCCGCGACGGACAGCCGGTCGCGCCATCTCGCCGCGCTCGAGGAGATGGGCGCGCGCGGCCGCTTCACGCCGGACCAACTGCACCGTCTCGCCACCGTGCTCGATGCGTTGGAGATCCAGGTTCCCATCCCGCTGTGGGACCTTGCCAGCCGGACGCCGCAGCCGACCGCCGGCTTCCTGCCGGAGACGGGCGTGCTCTCCGCGCTCGCCGATGCGGCAAAGAAGAAGGAGTTCGGACGCACGGTGCTGCTCGCCATGCAGGCGCTCGGGCCCAACGGCGCCGACGGCGCCCACATCATCGCGCTCGGCGACAGCATCCGCGCTCTGCGCCGCGCCAATCTGGAGACGGATGCCCGCAAGCTCGCGCTCGAGGCCCTGTTCCTCGGCTGGCCGCGCGCGGCGGGCCTCTAGCGGTGGCCCGGCCATGAGCGCTTCCGACGCGACCCACATCGGCGCCTACCTGGAGATGCTCGCCTCCGAGCGCGGTGCGGCCGAGAACACGCTTGACGCCTACCGGCGCGATCTCGACGCCCTTTCAGCCTTCCTCGCCGCACGGGGCGTCTCGTGCCGGTCGGCCACGCGCGCCGACCTCGCCGCCTATATGCAGCAGCTCGGTCGCGACGGGCTCTCCCCGGCATCGCGAGCCCGCCGCCTCTCGGCCGTCCGCCAGTTCTACAAGTTCCTGGAGGCGGAAGGCCTCATCGCCGACGACCCGGCCGCGGGCGCCAAGGCTCCCAGGATGGCGCGCCCGCTCCCCAAGACACTCTCCGTCGCCGAAGTGGACAGGCTGCTGGACACGGCGCGTGCCGCCACCGCGGGGCTGAAGGGTCGCGAGCTGGTCCGCGCCGCCCGCTTCCACGCGCTCGTCGAGATCCTCTACGCGACGGGCATGCGCGTGTCGGAGCTGGTTGCGCTGCCGCGCTCGGTCCTTGCGGGCGATCCGCGCGTCTTTACGATACGGGGAAAGGGCGGGCGCGAGCGGCTGGTGCCCCTCAACGCCGCGGCGCGCGCCGCGCTCGACCGCTATCTGGCGCTCGGGTCCGATCCGGAGGGCGGCCTCTCGCCGATGCTCGCGACGAAGTGGCTCTTTCCCTCGCGCGGCGCGGCCGGCCACATCACCCGCCAGCGGTTCGCCCAGGACCTCAAGGCGTGCGCGCTCGCGGCTGATCTCGATCCGGAGCGGGTCTCGCCGCATGTGCTGCGGCACGCGTTCGCAAGCCATCTGCTCGACCGCGGCGCCGACCTCAGGACGGTGCAGCAACTCCTCGGCCACGCCGACATCTCGACGACGGAGATCTACACCCACGTCCTGGAGGAACGGCTAAAGCGGATCGTGTTCGACTACCACCCGCTGGCCAAGCGCGACTGACGGCCCTCACCGTCCGAAAGCGGTTCTGGCGACCGCATCCACGCCCTCGCGCAAGGCGTCGAACACGCCGGGTTCGGTCATCGCGTGGCCTGCCAGCTCGATCAGGCGCAGCCGGCACGATGGGCCCCACGCGCGAGACAAGGCTTCCGCCGCCGACGGTGGACAGAGCAAGTCGTAGCGGCCCTGCACGATCACGCCCGGGATGCCCGCCAGCCGCCACGCCTCGTCGAGGAGCTGATACGGCCTCAGGAAGAAGCGGTGAGCGATGTAATGCGCTTCCATGAGCGGGGTGGGCGGCAGGCGTGCGCCTTCCCGCGAGGGGTGATCCAACTCCTCGGACAGGGCCGGGGCCGCTGGCACGAGCTCCGACAGCGTGCGCTCGTAGGCGTTCCAGACCTGTGCCGCCGGACCGTGCACTGCCGGATCGGGGTGATTGAGGCGGGCGAGATAGCCGGACAAGGGATCGGCGCGCTCGACCTCCGGCAGCTGCTCGACGAAGGCCCGGTAGAGCTCCGGCCTGAACCGCTTCGGACCCTCGAGGAAGGCCCAGTCCACCTCCGCGTCCGTGCCCAGGAATACGGCGCGCAGGACGAGGCCCGCGACGCGGTCGGGATGGGCCTCGGCATAGGCGATGGCCAGCGTGGAAC
This sequence comes from uncultured Hyphomicrobium sp., assembly GCA_964589785.1. GTDB lineage: Bacteria > Pseudomonadota > Alphaproteobacteria > Rhizobiales > Hyphomicrobiaceae > JAGVSR01. Next base: position 60,761 of record CAZPUQ010000010.1, on the reverse strand, counting down.
CCCAGGAGCCGCCCACCACCAGCCAGCGCTCGATGCCGAAAAACTCCCGGATGCGCTCGATGTCGGCAATCTGATGGGGCGTCGTGTTGGCGGCGCGCGAGAGATAGGGATGGCTGCGGCCGGCTCCGCGCTGGTCGAAGAGGATGGCGTGGAAGCGGTCGGGCGCGAACAGGTCCCGGTGGGCGTGCTGCGCTCCGCTGCCCGGACCGCCGTGCAGGAAGAGAGCGGGGAGGCCCCCGCGCCGGCCGCATTCCTCGACATAGAGCCAGTGCCCGTCGCCCACCGCCAGCATGACGGCGTTGAAGGGACGCTGCGCGGCTCGGGCTTCGCTCACCGTCGTCACCTCAATGCGTACGGGCGCCGGCCGCCCCGATGCCCGTTTCCGAACGGACGAGCTGGGCCGGGTAGGCCGCGCGCTCGGCGGCCGCCGCCGGGCTCAGATCGAGGCGCGAGACGAGCCAGATCGTCAGGAAGGCCGCCGAGACGGAGAACAGCGCCGGGTTGTCGTAGGGGAAGATAGCCTGCTCGAAGCCGAAGGTCTTCACCCAGACCGCCGGGCTCAGGATCACCATCGAGACCGCCAGCACGAGGCCGACGAGGCCGCCCGCCACCGCGCCGCGCGTGGTGGTGCCTTGCCAGTGCAGGCTCATGAGCAGAACCGGGAAATTGCACGAGGCCGCGACCGCGAAGGCGAGCCCGACCATGAACGCCACGTTCTGGCGCTCGAAGACGTAGCCCAGCATGATGGCGATGAGGCCGATGACGACGGCGGCGATCTTCGACAGCCGCACCTCGGTGTGCTCGGAGACATGGCCGCGCGCGAAGACGTTGACATAGAGATCGTGGCTGACCGCGGACGCCCCGGCGAGCGTCAGACCGGCCACGACGGCCAGAATGGTGGCGAACGCGACGGCGGAGATGAAGCCGAGGAACAGCGAGCCGCCAACGGCCGAGGCCAGATGCACGGCGGCCATATTCGTCTCGCCGCGCAGGCCCTTGATCTTGTCGTAGGTGCCGTCCGCGGCGACCACGTAGTGCGAGGGGTCGTTCATCAGAAGCGTGATGGCGCCGAAGCCGATGATGAAGGTGAGGATGTAGAAGTAGCCGATGAAGCCCGTGGCGTAGAGGACCGACTTGCGCGCGGTGCGCGCGTCGGGAACCGTGAAGAAGCGCATGAGGATGTGGGGCAGCCCCGCCGTCCCGAACATCAGCGCCACGCCGAGCGACAGCGCGGACACGGGATCGGCGACGAGCTTGCCCGGCGCCATGATCGAGACGCCGCCCGGATGCACCTCGGTCGCGGTCCGGAACATCGCCTCCGGCGAGAAGGCGAAGTGCGCCAGCACCATGAGGGCCATGAACGAGGCGCCGCCGAGCAGGAGACAGGCCTTGATGATCTGCACCCAGGTCGTCGCGATCATGCCGCCGAAGGCAACATAGGTGATCATGAGCACGCCGACGATGATGACCGCGTAAAGATAGTCGAGGCCGAAGAGAAGCTCGATCAGCTTGCCGGCCCCGACCATCTGCGCGATCAGATAGAAGGCCACGACCGACAGCGACCCGATCGCCGAGACGACGCGCAGCGGCCGCGCCGCAAGACGATAGGCGGCCACGTCCGCGAAGGTGTATTTGCCGAGATTGCGCAGTTGCTCGGCGATGAGGAACATGACGATCGGCCAGCCGACGAGGAAGCCCACCGAATAGATGAGCCCGTCGAAGCCCGACGCGAAGACGAGCGCGGAAATTCCCAGAAACGACGCCGCCGACATGTAGTCGCCCGCGATCGCAAGGCCGTTCTGGAAGCCGGTGATGCCGCCGCCCGCAGCATAGAAGTCGGAGGCGGAGCGGGCGCGGGAGGCCGCCCACTTGGTGATGGCGAGCGTCGCCACCACAAACACCGTGAACATGGCGATCGCCGGCCAGTTGAGCGGCGGCTTGGCGCCTCCCTCGATGGCGCCCGCGGCGAAGGCCGGAGCCGCGCCGGCAACGCCCCATGCAACGGCCGCAACGCCGGCGGCGCGAAGGATCACGGTCACAGGCTGCGCTCCACGATGGCGCGGGTCTCGCGGTCGAAGGTGCCGTTGGCACGGGCGACATAGACGGCCGTCAGGAGGAAGGCCGCAACGATGACGACGAGGCCGAGCACGATCCCGAGCGACAGGGTGGCGCCGTCGAACGGCGCGCCGAGCGCGGCCGGCGCGAAGGCGACGAGCGCGATGAAACCGAAATAGACGAGGCACATGACGGCCGCGAGCGACCAGCCGAAGCGGGCGCGCCGCGCCACCGCCGCGTGGAACGCCGGATCGGCCAGGATGCGGTCCGTCCGTGTCTCGCCGGCGGGCCGGCCATCTGTCATCGTCACTGGTGCTCTCCGTTCGCCCGCATTCGAGTGGGCGGCTCCGTGCCGGCCGAACCTATCCGATTGGCCGCGCCGCGCCAGCCCTCTCAGCGCGGATCGCGTTCCAGTCGGCGCCGTCCGCCGGATGCCAGGGCATCGGCAAGGCGAACCTCGGCCGAGCCCGGCCGCAACGGCTTCTGCTGGCTCTCATGCGGAGCCCATCCGGTCATGACCATGAGCTCGAAGGTAGCCGCAATGCGCCCGTCCGCGTCGGAGAACCGCTCGGCGTAGATCTCGGCGGCTCGCATCAGAAGCGAGCGGGTCACCGGGACGCGGCGGCGGTCGGCGAGCACGTTGCCCGCGCCCATGGCGCGCAGCTCGCGCATCAGCGACAGCGGCGTTGCGTAGCGCACGCGCAGCACCTCGCTGTCGGCGACCGGCAGCGCGAACCCGGCCCGCTGCAGAAGGTGGCCGAGATCGCGCACATCCGCGAACGGCGCGACGCGGGGCGAGGCGCCGCCGACGATCTCCGCTTCCGCCTCGAGCCAGGCCGTGCGCAGCTCGCGCAGCGTGGCGCCGCCGAACAGGCCACCGATGAAGAGCCCGTCGGGCTTCAGCGCGCGGCGAATCTGAAGGAGGGCGCCGGGCAGATCGTTGACGAACTGGAGCGTCAGGGGCGCGATGATGAGATCGAAGCTCTCGTCCGCGAACGGCAGGGCCTCCTCGTCGGCGACGACGGGCAGGCCGGCACAACCGTCGAGCAGCCTCGCGCTCGTCTCCGTCTCGACGATCGCGGCGATGCCGCGCCGCGCGAGACGACGTCCCATGGTGCCGCCGTGGGCGCCGACCACCAGGGCCGACGAGAACGTCCGCCGGATGAGCGACAGACGTTCCTCCACATCCTCGCAGAACCGGTCCAGCAGGAAGTCATGATTGTCGAGGCCGCCCGCCGCGCGGTCGCGCCTCTGCCGCCACAGACTGCGGTCGAAGATCCGCTGCACCTCGCCCATGCCGTCCGCGTCCTCCTTTCCGGCTCTCGCCTCGCCCGCCTGTTCCGACTAGCATAGGGCATGGCCGGCCGGGACCTCAAAACTGCCGAAGCGCCCGCGAGTGCGACGGGACGGCATCGCCTGCGCGCACGCCTGCGCAAGGCCTGGGCCGGGTTCGGCGACCTCCTCCTGCCGCCCGTGTGCCTTGCCTGCAAGAAGCCTATGAGCGCGCACGACACGCTGTGCGCCGCCTGCTGGGGCCGCATCGACTTCATCCGGCCTCCCCTTTGCGACCGGCTCGGCATGCCGCTGCCATTCGCGACTGGCGAGGTCTCGATCTCGACGGCCGCTCTCGCCGATCCGCCCGTGTTCGATCGCACGCGCGTCGTCGCGCACTATTCCGGGCTGATGCGCCGTCTGATCCACGACCTGAAATTCCACGACCGCGACGACCTCGTCCGTCTCCTCGGCCGCTGGCTGACGGAGGCGGGGCGCGATCTCATCGCGACGGCCGATCTCATCGTTCCCGTTCCCTTGAGCCGGACGCGGCTGCTGCGCCGGCGGTTCAACCAGGCGGCGCGATTGGCCGACGAGGTCGGCCGGCGCTCGGGCGTCTGCGTCGATGCCCTCTCTCTGGTGAGGGTGCGCGCGACGGCCTCGCAAGTGGGACTTACGCGCGCGGAGCGGGAAGCCAACGTGCGCGGCGCCTTTGCGGTGCGCGAGGCGCGGCGGGACCGGATCGACGGCCGGCGGATCGTACTCATCGACGATGTCGTCACGACCGGCGCCACGGTTGCGGCGGCGACGCGGGCCCTGCGCCGGGCGGGCGCGGAGGCAGTCGACGTGCTGGCCCTGGCGCTCGCGACGGGCGCCGGCGGCCCCGAGGATCAGACCCGGGATGATGGCAGGATGTGATCCGGGCTGGAAAAGTCGCCCGCTGCGGCATCCCCGACCTGGAATCGTCCCAGTCCCGCGACCTAATATGACGTGCATCAAGGGAAGGCCGGGAGGACTGCGCGCACGATGCAGAAAGTCGTCATCTACACCGCTTCCTTCTGCCCCTACTGCCATCTCGCGAAGGAGCTCCTCAAGACCAAGGGAGCGACGTTCGACGAGATCGATGTCACGGGCAAGTCGGACCTGCGCGCGGCGATGGCCGCCAAGGCCGGCGGCCGTTCCACGGTGCCGCAGATCTGGATCGGCGAGACCTACGTCGGCGGCTGCGACGATCTCCACACGCTGGACCGCAACGGCATGCTCGACGGTCTGCTCGCCGCCGCCTGATTGCGCGGCGTGTACCGGCCCCGAGCGGCTTGCAAGGAACAAGAGCAACAGGCACCCATGTCAGACGCATCCCCCGGCCGGTCCTTTCGCACGGCCCTCGTTCAGCTCTGCTCGGGACGGACCGTCGACAAGAATGTCGCCGAGGCGGAGGTCCTCGTCCGCGCGGCGGCCCGCGACGGCGCCCAATACGTGCAGACCCCCGAAGTCACCACGCTCATGGAGCTCGAAAGCGGGAAGCTCTTTGCCGCGACCGGACCCGAGGAGGGAAATCCGGCCCTGGAGCGTTTCCGGCGCCTCGCCGCCGAGCTCAAGATCTGGCTGCACATCGGCTCCATGGCCGTGAAGGTCTCACCCGACAAGATCGCGAACCGTGCCTATGTCCTCTCGCCGGCCGGCGACATCATCGCCCGCTACGACAAGATCCACATGTTCGACGTGGATCTGCCCGGCGGCGAGAGCTACCGCGAGAGCAAGAACTACCAGCCCGGCGAGCGCGCGGTGATCGCGGACTTGCCGTGGGGCGGGCTCGGTCTCTCCATCTGCTACGACCTGCGGTTTCCTCAGCTCTACCGGGCGCTGGCGAAATCGGGCGCAAAGTTTCTCGCCGTCCCCGCCGCCTTCACCAAGCTCACGGGCGAGGCCCACTGGCACACGCTGCTCCGCGCCCGGGCCATCGAATGCCAGTGCTACGTGCTGGCTGCCGCGCAGGGCGGCCGCCATGAGCACGGGCGCGACACCTACGGCCACAGTCTCATCATCTCGCCCTGGGGCCAGATCCTCGCCGAAGGCGGCGTTCAGCCTGGCTTCATCTCCGCCGACATAGACTTGCAGGCCATCGAGGATGCGCGAAGCCGCGTACCCTCCTTGGGACACGACCGTCCCTTCACGGTCGAGAACCGGGGTGTATCATGATCAAGTATCGCCTCGTCTGCGGAGCGGCCCACGAGTTCGAAGGCTGGTTCAAGAGCAGCGACGCCTTCGAGTGCCAGAGCGCGCTCAATCAGGTGGCCTGCCCGTCGTGCGGCGCGACGGACGTGACGAAGGCCGTGATGGCGCCGGCGGTCCGGACCGGCGTGGCTCGCCGCGCCGCGGACACGGGTATCCCCGCCGCGGCAAGCCCTCAAGCCCCAGCACCCCACGCCTACGTGCCGCCCGCGATGGCGGAGATCGTGCGCAGGGTGCGTGCGGAGGTGGCGAAGAGCGCCGAGTACGTGGGCGGGCGCTTCGCCGAGGAGGCGCGCCGGATCCACTACGAGGAGAGGCCGGAGCGCGGCATCTACGGCGAGGCCACCGCCGGCGAGGTCGCCGAGCTCGACGCGGAAGGCATCACGGTGTTCCCGCTCCCGACACTGCCCGAAGAGCACAACTGACGCCGGCGGCCGCACGCGAAGGCTCGGGTGAGACGCAAGCAGCCCTGGATGGCCGGGTTGAACCCGGCCATGACGTGACGGGAGAAAGCCGCCGCCCCCACCCCTGACGTCATCGCGGCGCAGGCCGCGATCCGCGCAAGTCACTTCAGCGTCGTCCGATCAGACGCTTGCGCAGGCCCCCGCCTTCGCGGGGGTAACGGTGAGTGTGGTGAGGCCGCCGTACCCTGCCGTCATCCTCGGCCAACGGAAAGCCGCCACCCTTACCCCGTCATGGTCGGGCGAGACCCGGGCATGCAGAGCCGCTCGATGTTTATTGGCGACCGCGGAGACACGGTACGCTGTACATCGACCGAAGACTCGGTACGCGCGGCGTCCGCCAAGTTGTGTCTGCATGGGGATGGGGTCTTGTGCAGGGGCGCGGCGCGGGTACAAACAGCGGCAGGGCCGCCTCCCCGCGAGGCCCGCCACCTGGAGACCCCGCGCCCATGAACGTCCACGCCAAGCCCGAGACGGCGTTCCCCCGCGACGATGCCGCCATCCGGCACGACTGGACCCGCGAGGAGGCGCTGGCGATCCACGATATGCCCTTGATGGATCTCCTGTTTCGGGCGCACAGCGTGCACCGCCGCAACTTCGACGCCAATCGCGTCCAGATGAGCCGGCTGCTGTCGATCAAGACCGGCGGCTGCGCCGAGGACTGCGGCTACTGCAGCCAGTCGGCCCACCATGCCTCCGGCCTCAAGGCCTCCAAGCTCATGGCGGTCGAGCGCGTGCTCGCCGAGGCCCGCAAGGCCAAGGCCGGCGGCGCCACGCGCTACTGCATGGGCGCGGCCTGGCGCGAGCCGAAGGAGCGCGACATGGACACGATCGTCGCCATGATCGGGGGCGTCAAGGCGATGGGCATGGAGACGTGCATGACGCTCGGCATGCTGACCGACGACCAGGTCGTGCGGCTGCGCGACGCCGGCCTCGACTACTACAATCACAACGTCGATACCTCCGAGCGCTTCTATCCCAACGTCATCAAGACGCGGACCTACGCCGACCGCCTCAACACGCTCGCGCGGGTGCGCGAGGCGGGCATGAAGGTCTGCTCCGGCGGCATCATGGGAATGGGCGAGGAGAAGGCCGACCGCGTCGACATGCTGGTGACGCTCGCCAACCTCGACGAGCATCCCGAGAGCGTCCCGATCAACATGCTGATCGCCATTCCCGGCACGCCGCTCGAGAACACCGAGAAGATCGATTCCATCGCCTTCGTGCGCGTCATCGCCACCGCGCGCATCCTGATGCCGCGCTCGCTCGTGCGCCTCTCCGCGGGCCGCGCGGAGATGAGCGACGAGATGCAGGCGATGTGCTTTTTTGCCGGCGCCAACTCGATCTTCTGCGGCGATGTGCTGCTGACCGCCGGCAACCCGGGCGAGGACAAGGACGCCGTGCTCTTTGCCAAGCTCGGGCTGAAACCCATGCAATGCGACGCCCCGGAGGCTTCAAGCCCAGAGCGACCGGCATGCACGACGGCCACGAGCGCGCACTGAAGGCGCTCGCGGCGCGCGGGCGGCTGCGCGCGCTCGCGCCGCGCCGCGGCATCGATTTCTCGTCCAACGACTACCTGGGACTTGGCGCCTCGCCGGAGCTCGCCGTGGCGATCGCGGAGGCGTGCCGGCGCGGCGTTCCTGTCGGCGCCGGCGGGTCGCGGCTCCTGCGCGGCAACGACCCCGAGCACGAGGCGCTGGAAGACGAGGCGGCCGCCTTCTTTGGAGCCGAGACGGCGCTCTACATGGGCGGCGGCTTCGCGGCCAACACGGCGATCTTCGCCACGCTGCCGCAGCGCGGGGACCTCATCGTCCACGACGAGCTGATCCACGCCAGCGTGCACGACGGCATGCGTATGAGCCGGGCGGAGCACGTCGCGGCGGCCCACAACGACGTGACGGCTGTCGCCGACGCCGTCCGCGCGTGGCGCGGCCGCGGCGGCACGGGTCGGGTCTGGATCGCAGTCGAAAGCCTCTATTCGATGGAGGGCGACACCGCGCCGCTCGCCGAGCTCGACCGCCTCGCTCGGGAGCTCGATGCCGTCCTCGTCATCGACGAGGCCCACGCGACGGGCGTGTTCGGTCCTGAGGGACGCGGGCTCGGCCATGCGCTCGAAGGCCAGCCGCATGTCATCTCCCTCCACACGTGCGGCAAGGCGCTCGGCGTCATGGGCGCCCTGGTGCTCGCCCCGCGCACCCTGCGCGATTTCCTCGTCAACCGCGCGCGGCCCTTCATCTATGCCACGGCGCCCTCGCCGCTGATGGCTGCGGGCGTCCGTGCGGCCTTGAAGCTTGCCGCCGACGCGGGCGACCGGCGCGCGGCGCTGATGCAGCGCATCGCACACTTCGGACAGGCGATGCACGATCAATGCGGGCTCACTCCGACGGGCACGCAGATCGAGCCCGTGATCGTCAGGTCGGATGCCCGCGCCGTTGCCATCGCCGAGGCCCTGCAGCAGCAAGGCTTCGACGTGCGGGCCGTGCGCCCGCCGACGGTTCCCGAGGGGACGGCGCGGCTGCGCGTCTCCCTCACGTTGAACGCGAGTGCCGAGGCCACGACCTCGCTGGCCGCGGCCATCGCCAGGGAATTGGAGAGGATCGCCCCATGACACGGCGCTTTGTCGTCAGCGGAACGGATACCAACGTCGGCAAGACGGTGTTCTCCGCCGCCCTCGCCGGCGCGCTCAGGGCCTACTACTGGAAGCCGGTGCAGAGCGGCATCGTTCCCGAGGGCGACACGGAGACCGTCGCGCGTCTTTCGGGTCTTGCGCCCGACCGCCTCCTGCCCGAGGGCTACCGTCTCAACGCACCGCTGTCGCCGCATCGGGCCGCAGAACTCGACGGCGTCGTCATCGCGCCCGCGACGCTCACGCTGCCGTCCGTCGACGGCCCGCTCGTCATCGAAGGAGCGGGCGGCCTGATGGTGCCGCTCACGCGCGAGTTCCTGCAGCTCGATCTCTATGCGAAATGGGATCTTCCGGTGATCCTCGTCGCGCGCACGACGATCGGCACGATCAACCACTCGCTGCTCTCCATCGCCGCGCTGCGCATGCGCGAGGTGCCGCTGCTGGGCATCACCTTCGTCGGCGAGGAGAACTCCGACAACATGCGCACGATTGCCGAGATGGGCGAGGTCCGCATCCTCGGGCGGCTGCCGCACCTGCCGGTCCTCAATGCCCATTCGCTGCGCGACGCGTTCGCCGCTCACTTCCGGCTGGAGGATTTCGCTTGAGCCAGTCGGCCATCTGGCACCCCTTCACGCAGCACGCCGTGGCACCGCCGCCGGTCCGCATCGCGTCTGCGGACGGGGCCTACCTGACGGCAGAGGACGGGCGACGCATATTCGACGGCATCTCGTCGTGGTGGGTCATCACGCATGGCCACCGCCACCCGCCGATCATGGATGCGATCCGACGCCAGGCCGACCGGCTCGACCAGGTCATCTTCGCAGGCTTCACGCATGCACCGGCGGAAGACGCGGCCGAGAAGCTCTTGCGGCTCGCCGCGCTGAGCTTCGGCAATGACGAGCTCGCGCACGTGTTCTATTCCGACAGCGGCTCGACGGCCGTCGAGGTCGGCATCAAGATGGCGCTCGGCTACTGGCGCCACATCGGGGACCCGCGCACGCGCATCGTCGCGTTCGATCACGCCTATCACGGCGATACGATCGGCACGATGTCGGCCGGCGCGCGCAGCCTCTTCAATGCGCCCTACGAGCCGCTGCTGTTCGACGTCGCCCGACTGCCGTTCCCCGCGAGCGGTCGCGAGGACATGACATATGCCGCGCTGGAAGCCGTCATGGCCGAGACGCCCGCAGCCGCCCTGATCCTGGAGCCGCTGATCCTCGGCGCGGGCGGCATGCTGATCTACCCGCCGCACGTTCTCGCCCGCCTCCACGCCATTGCCCGGCGCCATGGCGCCCTCTTCATTGCCGACGAGGTCATGACGGGGTTCGGCCGCACCGGCACGGTGTTCGCCTGCGAGCGGGCCGGCATCACGCCCGACATCCTCTGTGTCGCCAAGGGCCTCACGGGCGGCGCCATCGGCCTGGCGGCGACACTTGCGACGCGGCCAATCTTCGACGCCCACTATTCGACCGATCGCAGCAAGACCTTCTTCCACTCCTCCAGCTACACGGCGAACCCGATCGCGTGCGCGGCGGCCGCGGCGAACCTCGACGTCTGGCTGACGGAGCCCGTCGCCGACCGCATCGCGACGCTCGCCGAACGCCAGGCGGCCTACCTCGACAAGCTCCGCGACGACGACCGGTTTACCAACGTGCGCCGGATCGGCACGATTGCTGCCGCCGACATCGCCGTTCCGGACGCAGGCTATCTTGCGGGCATCGGCCCGAGGCTCTACGAACATCTCCTCGCAGCGGGACTCCTGCTTCGGCCGCTCGGCAATACGATCTACGTGATGCCCCCGTACTGCACGACCAGCGCCGATCTCGACCGCGTCTATACGGCGATCCTGAAGGCCGCCAGCGCCGCTCTCTGACCGGCAGCCGTCCATCCGCGCCATCCAAAGGACCGACATGGGTTCCACGATCCTCGCCGCCGGCCATTACGCCCCCGCACGCCGCGTCGGGAATGCCGAGCTCGAGGCGCGGCTCGGGCTGGAGGATGGCTGGATCCTGCGCCGCACGGGCATCCGCGAGCGCCGCTACGCGGCCCCCGACGAGGCCTTGTCCGACATGGCGGTCGCGGCGGGCGAGATGGCGCTGTCGCAGGCCGGATTCGACCGCGGGCGCGTCGGCCTCATCATCCTCGCGACCTCGACGCCCGATCATTTGCTGCCGCCCAGCGCACCACTCGTCGCCCACCGTCTCGGCCTCGACGGAGCGGGCGGCATCGATATGGCCGGCGCGTGCAGCGGCTTCCTGCACGCGCTTGCCTATGCGGACGGCTTCGCGCGCATCCACGGCAAGGCGGTCCTCGTCATCGCCGCGAACATCCTCTCCCGGCGCACGAACCCGGACGAACGGGCGAGCGTCATCCTGTTCGCCGATGCCGCCGGTGCGGTTCTCGTCGCTCCCGACGCACGCCGGACGAGCGGCATCCGCGGCCTCACCCTCGCCACCGACGGCGCAAGCTACGACCTGATCCAGATTCCGGCGGGCGGCAGCCGCCGGCCGTTCTGCGCCGTCCGCGACCCCGCCGAGACACTGATGCAGATCCGCGACGGGCGCGCGGTCTTCGCCAAGGCGGTCGAGATGATGGCCACCACCGCCGGGAGGGCGCTTGCCGAGGCGGGCCTCACTATCGGCGACATCCGCTACTGCGTGCCGCATCAGGCCAACGCGCGCATCATCGGCGCCGTGCAGAAGAAGCTTCACATCGGGGACGAGCATATGTTGTCGAGCGTGGCCGAATACGGCAACAGCTCGGCGGCGACGATCCCGCTCACGCTCTCCCTCAATGCCGCGGCCGCCGAACTCAAGGCCGGCGACAAGCTCCTGTTGTGCGCGGCCGGGGCGGGGCTGACCGGCGGCGCCCTCATCTACGAGATCTGACGAAACGACGACCTCCCCCTTTTCGTCGCAATCTTGGTCTTGGCTCGCCCCCACGATCGGCCATCTGGGGGGTGTCATGCTCGCGTTCCTTCGACTTTGCGTTGCCTTGGTTCTGGCCGCGGCGCTCGCCGGACCGGCCGCTGCGGGAAAGCGCGTCGCGCTCATCATCGGCAATTCCGCCTACACGCACGCGCCGCCTCTGCCGAACCCCGCCAACGACGCGCGCGACGTCGCGGACAGGCTGCGTGCGCTCGGGTTCGAGGTCCTCGTCGGGCTCGACCGGACGAAGGCGGAGACCGACGTCGTGCTGCGCGACTTCTCCTCGCTGCTCGAGGGCGCGGATGCGGCGGTGTTCTTCTACGCCGGTCATGGCCTGCAGGTGGCGGGGCAGAACTATCTCGTGCCCGTCGACGCCAAGCTCGCGAAAGAGCGCGATTTGGAATTCGAGGCCGTCCGCGTCGATTTCGTCTTGAAGCAGATGGAGCTCGGGCGCGAGGACAAGACCAACGTCGTCTTCCTCGATGCCTGCCGCGACAATCCCTTGTCGCGCAGCCTCGCGCGAACGATGGGCACGCGCTCGGCGAGCGTGGGCAAGGGCCTGGCCCAGATCGACGCCGGCGTCGGAACGTTCATCGCCTATTCCACGCAGCCGGGCAACGTGGCGCTCGACGGCAAGGGCGAGAACTCGCCCTTCACCGAAGCCCTCGTCAAACGCATGTCCGAGCCGGACCGCAACCTCACCTCCGTCATGATCGACGTGCGCAAGGACGTCATCGCGGCGACCGACGGACAGCAGGTGCCGTGGGATCACTCCTCGCTGACCGGCGAGTTCTATTTCGATCCGAACGCCAAGCCCGGCGAGGCGCAGGCGTTGCAGGGCCGCGTCAAGGAGCTCGAGCAGGAGATCGAGGCGAAGTCGCGGTCGGCGACCGTCGCCTCGCAGGCCGCGCTGACGCAGTTGCGGCAGCGCGTGAAGCAGATGGAGCAGGAGACACAGCGCGACTGGCAGAAGGTCCACCAGCTCTCGCGCAAGAAGCTGACCATCTCCGACAGTCTCGAGCTCGGGACGCTCAGCAAGGAGATTGCCGATCTCCAGTTCGGCATCGTGCACCGCGGCCGCGATATCGCCGAGCTGAAAGGCGAGATCGGGCGCCTCGAGACCGAACTCGGCCTCGCAGCCGCGGCGCCCGAGACACCGCACGCGAAGTAGATCGCGCGACGCCGGCAGTTGTCACGATCCCGCCAACGGCGCAGCACCTGGCCGCAGGGGTGGATGCCCGAACGGCCGGCGTGATTGCGCATAGGCGGCGCCTGCGGGCACCGACACGATCTCGCGGTCCGGCCAGCGCAGCGCCGTCAGCTTGCCGCCGAAGCAGCATCCCGTATCGATGCACAGCGTGCTGTTGATCCAGTCGGCATCGGGCACCGGCGTGTGGCCGTAGACGACCGCGGTGCGGCCCCGGTACTCCGCCGCCCAGTGATAGCGGACGGGCAGGCCCAGCTCGTCCTGCTCCCCCGACGTCTCGCCATAGAGGCAGAACGAGCGGATCTTGTCCGTGTCGCGCCCCAGCATGTCGTCCTGGATGCCCGCGTGCGCCACCGCCAGCGCGCCACCGTCGAGCCAGAGGTGGATCGGCAGCCGTTCGAGATACGTCCGCACGTGCGCGCGGAACGCCGCGCCCTCACTCTCGAACTGGTGCGCCGTGCGGTCGAGGCCGTGGGTCAGCTTCACCTGGCGGCCCTGCAGCCAGCGCACGAACTTCACGTCGTGGTTGCCCGGCACGCAGAGCGACTGGCCCTCGGCCGCCAGCGCCAGCACGAGCCGCAGGACGTCGGGCGCGGCGGGACCGCGGTCGACGAGGTCGCCGACGAACACGGCGCGGCGGCCCGGCGGCGTGCGGACATGGGCGCGGCGACCCTCGCCGGAGCCGAACAGGCGGGCCTCGTAGCCGAGCTTGTGCAAAAGCGCCTGCAGCTCGGCCGCGCAGCCATGCACATCGCCGATGATATCGAGACCGCCCGCGATGTGGCGATGGTCGGGATGCTCGCGTTGTGATGTGGTCTTGGCGTCGTGGGTCATGCTGGCCGGACCATAGCCGTTTTCGGCGACGGGAAAAGTGGGGCGGCGAGAGGTCATGCGACGTGCAAACTATTCGCGACCGTGCAAGGCGACGGCGCACACAAAAAAGGACCTGCGCGGTTCCGCGCAGGTCCTCCATTCACGTTGTTCAGCCCGCAGCCTCGCAAGAAGCTCAGGCCGCCTGCGGGCTGCCGCCGTTGTCGCCGTCCGTCGCCGTGCGGGTCTTGCGCTCGGCCATGAACTGGTCGAACTCGGCGCGGTCCTTGGCGTGACGCAGGTTGTCGAGGAACTCGCGGAACTCGCGCTGCTCCTCCTCCAGCCGCCTCAGCGTCGCCTCGCGATACTCGTCGAAGGCGCGATTGCCGCTCGAAGGACCGCCGAAGCCGCGGAACTCGCCGCCCCAGGCCTTCGCCTTGCGATCCATCCTGTCGGCCATGCGGGCCGACCAGTTGCCGTTCCTACCGCTCCATCCGCATCCCATGCGTCCACTCCAGAGAAGAAAAGCCAGAACCGCGAGCCCAACGGGCCAGAACAGGATGAAACTGACGACCATCAGGGTCAGCCACGCAGGCCGTCCCCATTCGTCGAGTTTCATGACCATCTCGTTCATCGCACCCTCACTCCCTTGCCGGCCAAATCTATGTGAATGTTCATTACATTCACATATGTGGACCCGCTCCGGCCAGGCGTCAAGAGGCCGGTCGACGAATTTCGGGCATCCTGATCTAGGCGCGCGACCCTATCGCGGCGTGCTGCGCGCCGGCACGCCGAGCCCATCGAGATAGATGAGGGTCGCGGCCTCGAGCAGATCCTCCGGCGACATGGGAATGGGCCGGCGCGCGCGGTCACCGCGGGCAAACAGCGAGGCGATACCATGCGCCATCGACCAGACGTGCAGCGCCACCATCATCGCCGGCGGACGCCTCTCCTTCGGCATGGTGTCGAGAAGCGCCTCGCAGGCGGAGCGGAGGATGGCGAGCGCCCGATCGCCCTCCAGCGCCATCTCGGGGTAGTCGGCGCCGGCGAGCCCGCTCTCGAACATCGCCGCGTAGTAGGCGGGCTCCGTGCGCGCGAACTGTAGATAGGCGCGCCCGACGCGCTCGAACGCCGTGCGCGGGTCGGGTCTGCCCGCCCCCCACGCGGCATCGAGCGCGGCCGCGAATGCCACAAAGCCTTGCCGCGCTACGTCGGCGATCAAGGCATCGCGGTCGCGGAAATGACGATAGGGGGCGGCGGGTGACACTCCGGCCGCGCGCGCCGCTTCCGCAAACGTGAACCCGGCCGGCCCCTTGTTCGAGATGAGGTCGAGCGCGGCCTTGATCAGGGCTTCCCGCAGGTTGCCGTGATGGTAGCCGCGCTTCGGCCCTGTCTCGTCGCCCTTGCCCCAGCTCATGGGCGGCTTTTATCCCAACTCCCTGCCGGGCGCACGTCCGATGCCGCCGGACTGCGGTGACCGCGCACACCGAAATAGAGCAGAAAGAGATAGGCCGGCACCGCAAGCGCCACGTAGGCGAGCTGGAAATCGACGTGCCGCTTCAGGAGCGCGAACAGCCACGGCAGGATCGCACCGCCCGCGACCGCCATGATGAGCAGCGCCGATCCCGTCTCCGTGTGCCGGCCGAGGCCACGGATGGCGAGGGGGAAGATGGCCGGCCACATCATCGCATTGGCAAACCCGAGCGCGGCGATGAAGCCGACCGAGAGCGGCCCGCGCGTCGCATAGGCGCCAAGACAGAGCAGGATTCCAAGGGCCGCGGAGACGGCGAGATAGCGCTCCTGGGAGATGTGGCGCGGGATCAGGACAAGCCCCGCGAGATAGCCGACCAGCATCGCAAAGAGCGTGTACGACGTGAAGAGCCGCGTGGCATCGAGAGGCAGGCCGAAGCCTTCCCCGTAGACGCCGATGGCGTCGGCCGCCATCACCTCCACGCCGACGTAGGCGAAGATCCCGACGATGCCGAGCCACAGGTGCGGAAAGGCAAAGAGGCTCGTGTCGCCCGCTTCGGGCTCGCTGTGCGCATTGGCATGCTCCGGCTCGATGTCGGGCAGGGCCGACCACAGGATGAAGACGGCGAGCAGCGCGAGCAGGAACGCCATCGCCAGGTAGGGCCCGTAAACCTGACCCGCGAAGGCGGAGAGCAGCGCCTCGCGCGCCTCCGGCGTCGCTGCCGCTTTCACGCGGCCCGCGAAATCGTCGAGCCCGTGCAGAACGAGCGCACCGAACACGAGGGGCGCCAGCAGCCCGGCGAGCTTGTTACAGATGCCCATGAACGCAATGCGCCGCGCCGCGCTGCCGATCGGCCCCAGGATGCTGACGTACGGGTTGGCCGCCGTCTGCAGCAGCGCTAGACCCGTGCCGATGACGAAGAGCCCGGTGAGCGCGCCGGGATAATGCGGCGCCGGCCGCCATCACGAGGAGGCCCAGCGCCATGCCCCGTTTCATGCCGCTCGCGCGCAGGACGGCGGACGCGGGCAGCGCGAGAAAGAAGTAGGAGAGGTAGAACGCCATCGGCACCAGGAAGGCGTTCACGTCGTCGAGGTCGAAGGCGAGCTTCACGAACGTAATGAGCGGCCCGTTGAGCCACGTCACGAAGCCGAAGATGAAGAAGAGGAGGCCGATGGTGAGCATCGGCCCGATGGTCTCTCTGCCGGCGCCGGCCGCGGAGGTGGTCATGCTGCGAGCACCCCCTGTCGGCGTCCGCGAGCGCGGCAGGTCAGCCCTTGGCGCTCTCGTAGGCGGCGATGTGGCGGTCGAGCTCGGTGTAGGCCGGGCAGCTCATGCCGCAGCGGGCCGCGATCTCGGCCAGCTCGGCCTTGGCGCGGGCGGGCTCGTTGCGCGTCAGATACGCTTCGCCGAGGTAGGCGCGGGCCACGACGAAGTCCGGGTTCTTCGCCAACGCCGCCTCGTAGAACGGCATGGCGTTGGCGACGTCGCCCTGCTTGCGGGTGGCAAAGCCGATATAGGTGAGCACTCTCTCGTCCTTCGTGCGGGCGAGGTTCAGGTAGGCGAGCGCCTCGGCGTAGCGGCCGGTCTTGGCGAGCCAGTAGCCCGCGTAGAAGAGTTCGTCGTCCGACGTCTCCGCGCGGGCGGCGCCGATGCAGGCCTGCCAGCCAGCCGAGCCCTTGGCATGGCCGTCGCAGGCGGCCTGGGCGGGACCGACGTCCTTGGAGACCGCCTGGTCCGCCGCAGAGGCGGGCATGGCAAACAACAGCGAGGCGAAAGACAGGGCGAGCGCGGCAGCCACAAGGCGCCGGACCGGCAGCGACGATATCATCAGGCTTTTCTCCCTCGTCCCCGGACGCCACATCGGCCCCGGGTCCATTTTCCCGAGCCGAATGTGCCTCAGCCGGCAGGCCGCGCCAAGGGGTGGTTTGCCGCAACGGCGCGGCCGCGCAGAAGCTGGATCGGAACCTCAGCCCGTCGCCGCCTTGTGGGCGGCGATGGCCGCGGACAGGTGCGCGTAAGCCTCGCACGCCGTGCCGCACCGGCGCGCGATCTCCCCGAGCTGGCCTTCCGCAGCCGCGAGATCGCCCTTCGTGAGATAGGCTTCGCCGAGATAGGCGCGGGTGAGGACGAGGTCCGGGTCCTTGGCAAGCGCGCGCGCATAGTACGGGACCGCCGCATCGACGTCGCCAAGCTTGCGGGTGGCAAAGCCGACGCCGGTCAGAATGCGCGGATCATCCGGGTTCGCCGCCATGCGGAAGACGGCGAGCGCCTCGGCGAACTTGCCCTCGCGGGCGAGCCAATAGCCGGCATTGTAGATCTCGTCGTCCGACGCGGCCTCGTGCTTCGGCCTGCAGGCGGGCTTGTTCTTATTCTCCGGCTTGGAGCAATCGATCTTCTTCTTCACCGGCGGGCCGAAGTCGGCGCGGACGGTACCCGGCATGGCAAGGACGAGGCCCACCAGGGCGGCGGATAGGGCACAGCGGCTCGCGGTCATCATGCGGTTCTCCACAGTCTATCCCGGCCGGCTCCCCGTGCCCGGCCGCGCGCGGGGCTCACGCCGTTCCACGATGGCTATACGATGGCGCCGAGACGGGCGATCATCGAAGCCGCGCAGGAAATTCGGCCGCGAACGCAGCGTTGTCCGCCACGTTCCGGCCCGAAGTCCCGCCAAATGATGCCGGCCAGGACCGGAACGGGAGACGAGCATTGCTCTGGTGGCGGCGCAACGAAGGTTTTGAATGGCAGGAGTACGTCCGCACGACGGTGCTCCTGCGCCGCCGGCAGCGCCGCGACAAGCTCCAGGCCGCGCGCGAGGCCGCGGCGGACAACCTCAAGGAAGCCGGCCGCAAGGGACTGGCCGCCGGAGCGGCCGGAGCCGAAGCGGCGGGGCAGGCCGCGGTCAGGCTGGCGCGATCGGCCGCCGGCAGCGCCGCCGAGGGCGCCGAGCACGGCCTCAGCCTGCTAGCCCGGAGCGGAGCAGCGGTCCGGCAACGGATCGCTACGGCATCGGCCCCGCTCAACGCCCGGTTAACGAGACCGCTGGCGCGCAACGTCCTCGCGGCCGCCGCCCTGATCGGAGGCACCGCGCTCGCGGTGCGGGCCAGCCGGTTCGGCTTCGATTTCGACGCAGCCCTCCTCGCGGCGGTCGCGGCGACAGGGGCGTTGCTGTGGTCGTGGCCGCGTTTGTTCCCCGACGGGACGACATCGATCCCGGCGCGGACGCGGGACACCGCGCACGCTGACTTGGAGGCCGACGCAACCGCAAACGGTACCGCTGGACCGACGCCGGTTTCCGGACTTGCCGTGGCTGCCGTGCTTCTCCTCGCCGGAGGCGGGCTTTGGCTCGCCTTGCCGGTCGTCGGCGGCTGGCTTGCTGGCGAGCACGCACAGGAGACAACGCCCCGGCCCACCGATCCCGCCGACACGCTCACGGGCACGGCTCGCATCGCTGCGCCCGGGCTTCTCACGATCGACGGCGTACGGGTGCGGCTCGCCGACATCACCCTGCTCGCTGCGGCGCAAACCTGCCGCCACGAGGACGGGACGACGTTCGCCTGCGGCCGGTCGGCGAAGCAGGCGCTCGAGAAACTCGTGCGTGGCCGGCGTCAGGTGGTCTGCACGCCATCGGGCGAGGACGACGGTGCGCGGATCGCCACGTGCAGCGTCGACGGCAAGGACCTCGCCGCCGATCTCGTGCGCGGCGGTCACGCCTTCGCCGACGGCACGCTGTGGGCTCGGTACGCGGCGGAGGAAGCCGACGCGCGGGCGGCCAAGGCGGGGCTGTGGGCCGGCGAGGCCGAACGTCCCGAGGCATGGCAGGCGCGCGTGTGGAACGACGCCGCGGCGGCAGCGCCTGGCGGCTGTCCGATCAAGGGCCGCATCCAATCCGGCCGCAGGATCTATCTCATGCCGACCGCCGCCGACTATGCGCGCACGATCGTTCGCGAAACGCGCAGCGAACGCTGGTTCTGTTCGGTCGAGGAGGCCGAGGCCGCGGGCTTCCGTCCTCGCGACGAAAGCTGACGCCGCAGCACTCCTCGCCGCTTAGCGCGGACGGTTGCCGGACATGAAAAGCCCGCGGTCGGGGGGAGACCGCGGGCTCGACAACATGGCACCTTGGGGGATGGGGGGACGGCGCCACGCGTGAAAACAGAAAACACCTTTCGAACGCATTTCGCAAGATGCGCGGAGAGTTTTTTTGATTTTCGTGAATGGTGAGTAAACTGAAAGCGGCGCTCGGAACTGTGCCTAAAAGAAAATCAATGGAGCGCTCGACGAATGGACCGCCGGGATCAGCGTTCAATATCTTCCACGCCGCTGCTTTCCGTTACCTCCGGCCGCGTCCGCAGCGGGCCGGCGACGACCCGGAAGATCACCCATGTGCAAATTGTAAGTGCCGCCACGTAGCTGGCCGCCACAATGTCCGGCGTTACGTACCAAACCGGGTCGAGCGGCGCGGAAAAGCCCGCTGTCGCCGCAGCAAGCGTCGCGACGAGAGAGGCGGGAAACACATGCCAAGCCAGCGGCAGATGGGCACCTGCCTCGGCGGGCTCGCGGATAAAATCGGCTAGCAGCAGCAGGCCGCCGGCGAAATAGAGCGCCGCAACCAGACAGCCGAAATGGCGCCGCGTTAAACCCACCCGCGCACCCCTCCCAATCCGAGCCGACTCGTCGGCGGGATAGCCGGCGGTCCGCTCCATTATTTCCATCGTATGACAAAAGGCGATATCTGAATTTTGGCATCCTGGGGAGCTGCTGCGGCACTGCCAATGGCGCCGTAATGGACGTCCGCCAGAACGCCCGCCATCGCCAGGGCCGGGTCGCCGCGCAGGCCGAGCTTCGTGTTCTCGCCGACGAGCTCGCCATCGATCCATAGACGAACCACGCCGTTTTTCTTGCCGATCTCGTTGAGAATGATTTCCTGATCGATCGCAGTCCATCTGCCTCTCGGCCAGGCAGATTTGGTCGGAACGGCCAGGGGATTTTGCCATGCGCCGTTGCCCGCATACTGGAGGCGAACGCCAATCGCCCCGCCTTTGTGCCAGCCGGGCCGCGCGGCCGCGCCCAAGCCGGCCTGGGGCTCCCCGCGCGGGTCGAAATCGCTGCCGAGGAAGAGGCCGGGCAGCGTCCCCGCCGTGCCGAAGTCGAAGTCCTCCGGCAGTCGAATCCGATAGCTGAGACAGGCCCGGTCCGGGGCGGCCTCCTGCATGTCGAACGGCATCCATGCGAAGCCGATACCGCCACGGCTCAGGTTATCCTGGTGGCCGCTGCCCGTGCCTTTCTCGATCGCCACCTCCAGCACATGCCGGGCGGGCGCTCCGGAACTGCCCTCGACGATGGCGCTGTTCTCGATCACGCCCCATTCGCCGGCGCCGACGTGGGCCTGCAAGCCGCTGCTCGATAGGGCGCCGCCGGTCTCGTCCGCCAGCGAGAAGCGCGTCGCCAACGCGTAGCGGCCTTCGCAGACGGTCGCCTGATCGCTCTCGAGCATGGACAGGACGGCCCAGCCGACGACGATCGCCGCCGCGGCCGCGCCGATCCCGTTCACGACTGTCCTGACCGGGATCTCGCTCATGTCCTCTTGGCCCTCGTGGCTTGCCGCAGCGCCCGACCGCGGCACGCGACGCTTGAGGCGCGCCGGACGTGGATCGTGCGGCGCGTTCAGGTTAAGCCCTAGTTCTGAACGATTTGCCTACCGCCTGCCGGGCGCGCGAACGGAACGCGGGCGCTAACGAACCGTTAACGCCCGCGCGTCCCGCATTATGCGCTTCACCTCACCTCAGACGATGAGGCTGCCATCGGCGAGCAGAGAGCCCGTCGTGACGCCATGCACGTTCTCGAGCAGGGCCACGTCGTAGAACGTGCTGCCCATCTTGACCGAAACCACCGAGCCGGCCTTCGTATCGGTGACCATCACGGCGCGCGACGAGCCGTTGGCGATGTCGCTCAGATCGAGGACGTCGCCGGCGCTGAAGTCGGTGATCCTGTCGACGCCTTCCGACTTGCGGCTACGGGAAACGTCCTCCTCGTGCCATACGAAGGTGTCGCGACCTTCGCCGCCCGTGAAGACATCCGCGCCCTTGAAGCCGCGGAACCAGTCATTGCCGGCGCCGCCGTCGAAGACGTCATCGCCGTTGCTGCCCTGGAACCGGTCGGCGAACTTCGACCCGATGATCTTCTCAATCGAACTGTAGCGATCCTTGCCCATGCCGGAGACGGTCTCGCTGTCGGCATCGACGACAACGCCCTGTGTCGCCCTCGAATAGTCGAGGGTGTCGATACCCGCGCCGCCGTCGTAGCGGTCGTCGCCTGCGCCGTCGAACATGACGTCATCGCCTGCGCCGCCCTCGTAGCGGTCGTTACCCGCGCCGTCGATCATGACATCGTCGCCCGCGCCGCCGTCGTAACGGTCGTCGCCTGCGGCGTCGATCATCACGTCGTTGCCGGTCCCGCCGTCGTAGCGGTCGTTGCCGGCGCCGTCGACCAGCACATCGTTGCCCGCGCCGCCTTCGATGCGGTCATCGCCGGCCCCGGCTTCCAGAACGTCGTCGCCCGAGCTGCCGATGATCCGATCGTTGAAGGCCGTGCCGATGACCCGCTCGATGCTGATGAGGGTCTGTTTGCCCGGGCCCGTGGCCGAGGAGTCCGACAGATCAACTTTGACGGCTGTCTTGATGGCGGAATAGTCGACCGTGTCGAAGCCGGTGCGGCCGTCATACGTATCGTTGCCCGTGGAGGCGATGAACGTATCGTTGGGGGCGCCGTGGTCGAACCTGACCTCGACCGTATCCGTGACGGACACGGTCTCGCCCGACTGCTCGGTGGCCGTCGCCGTCACCTTGAGCGTGACCGGCTGTGACGTCGGGGTCGTGAGCATGAGCCCCGCGAGGTTCGCCGCCGAGAGCGTCCAGGAACCGTCGGCATTGCGGACGCCGGCCGACAGGGTGGCACGGGCGGGCACGCCGTCGATGCGAACGCTCAAGGTCTCCGATCCGTCCAAATCCTGAAGCGCGGCGGCAATCGCCAGCGAGACCGTGGCGCTGGCTACCGTCTGGTCGCCGCGCAGGACATCGTTGCCGCTCGTGCCCGTGATCGTCGGACGCTTGAGCGACACCGTAACGTCGTCCGCCGTGAGGATCGCCGCATCGGCGACCGCGGCCACGCCGACGTTGACCGTCTGTACCACGCTGGCGCCGTCGGGATCGGTGACACGCACGCTGAAGCTGTCGGCGCCGCTGAAGTTGCCCGCCGGCGTGTATATGAAGTGGCCGGTCGCGCTGTCGAGGCTCAGCGAGCCGTGCGACGGGCCGCTCTCCATCACATAGGTCAGCACGTCGCCGTCCGCGTCGCTCGCGACAATGGCTGCCTCGAGCACGCTGTCCTCCGCAATGGCGAAGGAGGCGTTCGCGGCCGCGACCGGGGCGGCATTGAGCAGGTCGGCAATGGCAACCGTCTGTCCGTCCACCGAGACCGTCACGCCTTCCAGCGCCGAGATGCTGAGCCCGAGGGAGGCGAAGGTGAAGGTTTCGCCCGTCGTCTGCGCGACGAGATTGGCCTGCGAGCCCGCAGCGCTGAGCTGGCCGGCGGCCCAGACCTGGTAGGCGGCAAGGTCACTCCGCAGCGCGTCGGTCACGTCGGCGCCGGTGAGGACGAGCTCGAGCGTGTCGTTGCCCTGGCCGCCGACGATGACGTCGTTGCCATCCCCGGCGCGGTAGATGAAGGTATCGTCGCCCGTGCCGCCGTTGAGGCGGTCGTTGCCGGCGCCGCCGATCAAGACGTCATTGCCGCCGTCGCCGAAAAGGACGTCGTCGCCGTTGCCGCCGTCGATATAATCGTTGCCGCCGCCGCCGTAGAAGCCGTCGTTGCCGTCCTCGCCGAAGAGGCGGTCGTTGCCGGCATCACCCGTCAGCGTATCGTTGCCAACGCCGCCGTAGATCTCGTCGTCGCCGGCGCCCCCATTGATGCGGTCGTTGCCCTCGCCGCCCTCCATTCGGTCGGCTTCCGTCGTGCCGACCATAACGTCGTTGCCCGCAGTACCCAGGATGTTCGCCACCGATCGCTCCCACACGATTTGACGTTGATGTATGCGGAGCTTGCCACGGAACTCATTGCGATCTCGTGCAATGGACGCGCGCATTTGTACGCAATTTCGATTTTTTGAACGTCGCGCCGCGAGGCGGACGGCAACACTTTGTTGACGCCACCCGCGCACATGACGTCAGGACCCTCGCCCGCCCCCGGCCGAAGCCAAAAATCCGCTCGAAAACAGGGCACGTCCGCAAGAGTGCGTTAACCGGCGACACGCCGCGCTCAGATGGCTCGCAAACAATTTTTTGAACAGGCGACCGGTGCGTCGGCGCGGTCCCGTCGGCATCCCCGATCCGGGCCACCGCTAGCCAGCGAACTTGCCCGGATTGAGGAGGCCGTCGGGATCGAGCGCGGCCTTGATCCGGCGCATGACGTCGAGCGCCGGACCAACCTCGGCGGCCAGATACGTCGCCTTGCCCTGGCCGATGCCGTGCTCGCCGGTGCAGGTCCCCTCCATGGCGATCGCGCGGGCGGCGAGGCGGTCGAGGTAGGCCGTGACCGCCGTGCGCACCGCCGCGTCGTCGCCGTCGAACACGACGATGGAGTGAAAGTTGCCGTCTCCGACATGGCCGACGATGGGCGCAATGAAGCCGCTCGCCGCGATGTCGGCCGTCGTCTCCGCCAAGCACTGCGCCAGCCGCGAGACGGGCACGCATACGTCGGTGACGAGAAACGTCCGGCCGGGATGGGCCGCGCGCACGGACCAGAACGCATCGTGGCGCGCCTTCCAGATGCGGCGGCGCTCGTCTCCGGTCGCCGCCTGCCCGAGCCAGTGGCCGTCCTCGCCCTCCACGATGGCGGAGAACAGCGCCAGATGCTCGGCCGCCTGCGCCGGCGTGCCCGCGACCTCCACGAACAGCGCCGGGCCCTCGTTGGGCAGCGCGGTTCCCGACTGGGCGTTGACGATGCGGATCATCGCCGCGTCGAGGAGCTCGATGCGCATCAGCGACAAGCCCGATTGCACGGCTACGCAGGTCGCCCGGGCGGCGGCCTCGACCGAGGGAAATCCTGCCACGCCCGCCAGCACCGTCTCGGGGCGCGGCTGCAGGCGCAGCGTCAGCTCGACGATGAGCCCGAGCGTCCCCTCCGCGCCGATGAGGAGCCGCGTCAGATCGTATCCCGCCGCCGACTTGCGGGCCCGCGACCCCGTCGCGATGAGCGAGCCGTCCGCGAGCACGACCTTCATCGCCAGCACGTTCTCGCGCATGGCGCCGTAGCGCACCGTCGTCGTGCCGGAGGCGCGCGTGGAGGCCATGCCGCCCAGCGTCGCGCTGCCCGCGCCGGGATCGACAGGGAAGAAGAGCCCCGTGTGACGCAGCGCCTCGTTCAAGCCCTCGAGCGTGACGCCCGGCTCGACGCTGACGTCGAGGTCGTCGGCGCCGATGCGCAGGACGCGGTTCATGCGCGAGAAGTCGACCGAGATGCCACCCCGCGGCGCATTCACCTGGCCCTCGAGCGAGGTGCCGGCGCCGAAGGGCACGAGCGGCACGCGCCAGCGCCGCGCGATCGCGACGACCGCCTGCACCTCGGCGATCGTCTGCGGCCAGACGACGGCATCGGGCGGCTCGCTGGCGAGCCCCGTGAGCGTGCTCGCGTGCTGCTCGCATACGG
This sequence comes from uncultured Hyphomicrobium sp., assembly GCA_964589785.1. Classification (GTDB taxonomy): domain Bacteria; phylum Pseudomonadota; class Alphaproteobacteria; order Rhizobiales; family Hyphomicrobiaceae; genus JAGVSR01. The sequence continues at coordinate 36,001 of CAZPUQ010000010.1, read as the reverse complement.
CCTCAGCTGTCGCGCAGCGCGCACCGAAGGCGCGCGCGAGATCGGCCATCGCCGCTTCGATCGCGTGCCGGTCCGGTCTGGACTCTGTCGGTGAGAGAGCCATGCGTCGTCCGCCGGCGCGCGACCCTGGCCGGTGCGCCACGCTAATCCCCTAAAATCTGCATCGCAAATTCTCGATGCACGTTGCAGCCGGCCCGCGCACCGGACTTCGGCGGCAATTGTGGCACGGCGCGCGACGTGGTTAAGGCGGCAGCGCGCCAGGAAAAGTTAGAAGCCCTGCAATCTGCGGCGGCGTTCTGTTGCGATCCGGCATCACAGTTTCGCGCAGCGTACGGCGCATCGGAGGTTCGCTTGCCTTCCGCGTCGCGGGGGTTTCAGATAAAGGCCTCTGTGAAGCCGGGGGCTTCCAGCAAAACCTAGGGGAGTGTTTCATGTTTCGCAGGCTCATTCTGGCCGGGCTCGCCCTTGCGGCGGCCGGTACGGTCGGCATTGCGCAGGCCCAGGAACTCGTGGGGATCGCGACGGAGAGCATCGACATCAGCGGCGCGGGCAGCGCGAGCATCGATGTCAGCCAGGCGCCGGGGGCGTTCCGCGGTATCCGCGTCAAGAACAAGGGAAGCAGCACGATCGATCTCGAGCGCGTGCAGATCGTCTACAGCGACGGATCGGTGCATAACGAGGATCGCCAGATCGACATGAAGAAAGGGGAGCGCAGCCGCGAGATCGCGCCGGGCTCCGCCGACCGGTTCATCGACAAGGTGAACGTGACCTGGAAGGCGACCAACGGCCGGGGCTCGCTGCAGGTGCTCGGCCTGCAGACGCGGGACGGGCGCCGGATGGAACGGCCCAAAGGGCCGGCGACGGGTGACCTGTCGGCGGAAAACGCACCGGCCACGACGACGCCGGTCAACACGAAAGGTCCCGTGGTCGACGGCAACGACGTGATGTTCGGCTACCAGAACGTGGGCTTCGGCATCGACCGCGACGTGATCAAGGTCGGCGGCGAGGTCGGCAAGTTCGACCGCATCCGCCTGCGCGTTCTCGGCAACGACGTGCATCTCAACTCGCTGAAGGTGCTGTACATGGACGGCACCACGCAGGACCTCGCGGTGGATGCCGACATCCGCTCCAACATGCGCACGTCGTGGATGGAGATCGACGGCGGCAAGTTCATCCGCGAGATCCAGATGAGCTACCGCTCCAAGCCGAACTTCAAGGGCCAGGCGCGCATCGAGGTGACGGGCCAGTACGCGGACGGCTGGCTCGGGCCGGGCGGCGAAGGCAAGAGGTACAATGCGGGCTGGGTGCTGCTCGGCGGACAGACCGCAGGCTTCACCGGCTTCGACAACGATACGATCACGGTCGGCAAGAACGAGGGCGGCTTCTCCAAGCTGCGCGTCGTGGCGAAGGACCGTGCGATCACGCTGCGCGAGGTGCGCGTGGTGTTCTTCACCGGTCCCGACGAGGTGTTCTCGATGCGCGAGCGCATCGATCCGGGCAATCCGTACGGTCCGCTCGAGTTCAAGTCCGGACGGTCGGCCATCAAGGAGATCCAGGCGAAATATCGCTCGCGCTTCGATCTCGCCAAGGGGCTGAAGAACCTCTTCGAGGGGACGCCCGCGGTTGTGGAGATCTGGGGCCAGCACTGAGCAACCGCTCAGCACTTGACGCAAGACAAACAAGGGCCGCCACGCGCAGCCAGCACTTGACGAGAGACAAACAAGGGTCGCCATGTGCGGCCCCAGCACTTGACGAAAGGCAAACAAGGGCCGCCATGCGCGGCCCTTGTCATATTCATGCCGCTTGCGCGCGGTTGCGTGCGGCCCTTGCGCCATCCGCAATTGATCGAGATCACGCGCTTTGCCGTCGTCGAACCGCAATACGCCGCCAAACCTGCGGCAGCGATCTCACAGCCTGTGGGATTTCGTGCGCGAGCGACCATCGGCAGCCGAATGAGCCTCGCAGGCGACAAGCGAATATGCTAGGCGCGTTGCCATCGGCGAACCTCGACACAACGTCAACGTGAACTCAGAACCGGATTAGAATGCTTCAAGCCACCGCCGTCGCGCAGGCTGCGCCCCGCCACCGCATTCCCGAGCCATCCGCCATCGATCCCGTCGCAGACCGCGCCGCCCTCAAGGCGTTGGCCATGAGGCTCGCGCAGCACTGCGCGAAGTTCCGCGGTGCCGACAACCGCCGCGCGGCGCTGCAGCTCCTCACCACGATCGTGCCGTTCGCGGCCATCGTGGCGGCGATGTTCCTGACGGTCGAGACGCACTACTGGGCGACGCTTCTGCTTGCCATCCCCGGCGGGCTGCTCGTGGTGCGCTTCTTCATCATCCAGCACGACTGCGGCCACGGCTCGTTCATGACGACGAACGCGGCCAACACGTGGACCGGCCGCGCCATGAGCCTCATCACGGTCACGCCGTACGGACTCTGGCGGCGCGAGCATGCTCAGCATCACGCCACCTCCGGCCACCTGGAGAAGCGCGGCGTCGGCGACATCGACACGCTGACGGTGAGGGAGTGGCGCGCGCTGTCGCCGCTCGGCAAGCAGCGCTACCGCCTCTACCGCAATCCGATCTTCCTGTTCGGCCTCGGCGTGCCGTTCTATTTCATCATTCTCCAGCGGTTCCCCTGGTTCCATCCCTACCCGGCCCGCGACACCTGGAAGAGCGTGATGGGCCTCAATCTCGCGCTCACCGTCTTCTATGGCGTGATCGGCGCCTTCACCGGCTACTCGAACCTCTTCTTCGTCGTCTGGCCGCTCGTGCACATTGCGGCCGCCGCCGGCGGTTGGCTGTTCTTCATCCAGCACCAGTTCGAGGATACGGTCTGGGAGTCGAGCACCGACTGGACGTTCCAGGTCGCAGCCCTGTTCGGCAGCTCCTACTATGCGCTGCATCCGGTGCTGAACTGGTTCACCGGCTCGATCGGCCTGCACCACATCCACCACCTCAACAGCATGATCCCCAACTATCGCCTGCAGGCATGCCTGAACGGCAGCCCGGAGCTGCAGACGATGAACAGGATCACGCTGTGGGAGAGCTTCAAGTGCGCGAAGCTCAAGCTGTGGGACGAGGACAGCCGCAAGCTCGTCACGTTCGCGGACGCCGGCGCCTGATGGGCCCGGCCCGCCGCGCTCACGCCTCTGGCTGAGCGCCGGCAGCGAGGGTTGCCGCATAGGCTTCGGGCACGATGAGGGCGAGCTCCGGCTCGCCCCATTCGATATCGAGCGGCACGGTGCCGAAGTCGTCGCCGTCGATCTGCGCGGCCGCGGGATCGGGTGAAGCGACCGACACGCGCGCTGCCTGCTCCACCGCAACGCCCGGCATGCGGTCGAGGGTGCCCGTGGCGAGCGCCATAAGATCGGCCACCCGCCGCGCGCGTCCTCCGCCAGAAAAAAGAAACACGATCAGCCCGTCGTGCGCGAGCCCGGCACGGCGCGACAGGCGGAACCGCCCGCCATAGCGTTGCGCGTTGGCGATCAGCACCCAGCCTGCCTCACGCGGAGCGCCGCCATCGATGCGGACCTCGAGCCGCGGCTCAGGCTGCGCCAGCGCGGCGAGCACTGGCGCGATGTAGGCCCACCGGCCCACCCGCCGCTTCAAGGCCAGATCGAGACGGTGCACGGTCTCGCCGTCGAACCCGACACCGGCCATGAGGAAGAACGGCCGGCCGTTGGCGCGCGCACCCTTGAGCCGCACGACGGGGCCGCCAATGAGGACATCCGCAATCGCGCCCGCCGTGCGCGGGAGGCCGATCTCGGCGGACAGCACATTGCCGGTGCCGCGCGGAATGAGGCCGATCGGGAGGCCGCGTCCGCTGAGATGCCCGGCGAGCGCGCGCACGGTGCCGTCGCCCCCGGCGGCGATCACCGCGTCGTGGCCGCGCGCCGCAGCATCCCAGTCGACCCCTGCGGGATCGCTGCCGGCGGCGAGCCGCATCACCGCGCAGCCCCGCGCCTGGAGCTCGTGCACGACGCTATCCGTCAGCGTCCGGCGCGCGATGCCGGCCATCGGGTTTTCCAGGACGAGGAAACGGCGTCTGGCCGGAGCCGCCGACGCATCGGTCATTCGTATCTCCGCTGAACGGGCCGCGCTCAGCCGCGCGCTCCGCCGAGCGCGCACATTCCCGATTGCCCGGCTAATTGCAAGGGTACGCGAGCGAAGGTCAGGCGAGCTCAAGCCTCAGGCATCGCCGGCGGCGCGGCCCCACTCGACATCCCACACCTTGAAGCCGACGGCGCCGGTGGCGCTCATCGCCTCCACCACCGCCATGTTGTCGAACCCGTGCAGGCGCGCCTGCATGGCGTGGACGAGCTCGTGCTCGCCCGGCGCGCCCATGGGCACGAGCAACGTACGGCGCCGGTCGCGGCCCTGCACCAGCCAGTAGAGATCCGTCGGATCGGTGATCGCGTCGCCCGACACGAGCCCCACGGACACGATCTCGCCCCAGGCCAGCCACTCCTCGCCGGCGCCGACCCGGGTCAGGATGATCCGGTCGGGGTCATGGGTGACGCGGACGGCGAATTGCGGACGGCGGGGACCTGCGGCCTCGCCGGGCGGGCGTTTGAACAGGCGCGTCAGCCAGCCGAGCATAACATCCTCGCGTGGCACCACCTCGCTGTCCGTGGCAGCGCCGGCGTGGCCTGTGCCGCCCGGACGGGCGAACTTACGGCGTTTCAGCTACAAAAGAAAAGAGCAACGCAGCGGCATCGTCGCCTCGACAAGAGCCGCGCCGCGGCCCTGGGGAGGAAGGGAGCGGGAAAGCGGCGCATGGGGCGGCCGTGCGGCGTCGTTCGGCTCGCAGCGCACGGTTGGGCCGGCGGAGGCGGCTTTTTGTCCTGCGCTGCGCGGGTCAGGCCGCCGCGTCGCGGCGAAGGCCGGGACGGGCGTTGCGCACCTCCGCATCGACGAGCGTCTCGTACTTGGAAAAGTTCTTCTCGAACATCTCCACGAGGGCCGCGGCGGTGGCGTCGTAGGCCTTGGGATCGGTCCAGGTCTCGCGCGGCGTCAGCAGCTTCGGATCGACACCCTGAAGCGCGAGCGGAACCTGGAAGCCGAACAGAGGATCGGTCCGCATCGACGCCCCCTTCAAGGCACCCGACAGCGCCGCGTCGAGCAAGGCGCGCGTGACCTTGATCGGCATGCGGCTGCCGGTGCCGTACTTGCCGCCGGTCCAGCCCGTGTTGACGAGCCAGCAGTCGACGCCGTGCTCGGCGACGAGGCGGCGCAGGAGCGTGCCGTAGACGGCCGGGTGGCGCGGCATGAACGGCGCGCCGAAGCAGGTCGAGAACGTCGCCTGCGGCTCGGCGCCCATGCCCTTCTCGGTGCCCGCGACCTTGGCCGTGTAGCCGGACAGGAAGTGATAGACCGCCTGCGCCGGCGTGAGCTTGGCGATGGGCGGCAGGACGCCGAAGGCATCCGCCGTCAGCATGACGATGTTCTTGGGGTGCCCGGCCACGCCCGTGTCGCTCGCGTTGGCGATGTAGTCGAGTGGATAGGCCGCGCGCGTGTTCTCCGTCAGGCGGCCGTCGTCGAAGTCGGTGGTGCCGGTGGCGGGATCGACGGCGACGTTCTCGAGCACGGTTCCGAAGCGGCTCGCAGCCGCATAGATCTCGGGCTCGGCCGCTTTCGACAGGCGGATCGTCTTGGCGTAGCAGCCGCCCTCGAAGTTGAAGATGCCGTTCTCCGACCAGCCGTGCTCGTCGTCGCCCAGAAGCGTGCGGTTGGGATCGGCGGAGAGCGTCGTCTTGCCGGTGCCGGAGAGGCCGAAGAAGATGGCGCTGTCGCCGTTCTGTCCGACGTTGGCCGAGCAGTGCATCGGCATCACGTTCTTCTGCGGCAGGCGGTAGTTGAGATAGGTGAACACGCTCTTCTTGATCTCGCCGGCGTACGACGTGCCGCCGATCAGCACGATGCGGCGCGTGAGGTTCAGCGCGATCACGGTCTCGCTGCGCGTGCCGTGATAGTCGGGGGCGGCGCGGAAGGAGGGCAGCGCCACGATCGTAAGGCCCGGCTCGAAGTTTTGAAGCTCGCCCGCCCCCGGCCGGCGCAGCAGATGGCGGATGAAAAGGGCGTGCCAGGCGTACTCGCAGAAGACGCGGGTCGGCAGGCGGTGGGAGGGATCGGCGCCCGCGTAGAGGTCCTGGACGAACAGCTCCTTGAGCTTGGCGAAGGAGCGGAAGTCGTGCAGCAGGCGGTCGAACTGCTCCTCCGTCATCGCCTTGTTGTTGTCCCACCAGATTGCGGACTCGGTGTCGGCGTCGCGGACGATGAACTTGTCGTTTACGCTGCGGCCGGTGTGCTGGCCGGTCTCCACGACGAAGGCGCCGGAGAGGGCGAGACGGCCCTCGTTGCGGCGTACGGCCGTTTCGACGAGCTCAGGCGTCGTATTGTTGATCGACAGCTTGCGGCAGGCGTTGAGGGGGAAGATCTCGGACGACATGAAGGACCGGGCTCGCTTCTGAAATGAGCTTCAGCCGCGCGTCCGACATGGGCGCGGGCGGCGACACGCAACGAACGCTGCTCCCTGGGAATGGTCTGCGTCCGGTCGTTCTCGTGCCGGACGCTTGACGCCGCCTTCCCGGGCGGATGAGGCACCGCCGCGCCGGATGTGCCGGCCGCGGCAGGGGCCCGTCAACGCGATGGCCTCGTTAGGCCTCGAGTCTTCTGGACTCAACCCGTTCGAAAGTATAGGCCAATCCAGCATTTGCTGTGGAATAATCCTAATTTAAGTGGCCGAGTGCGGTGCGCGCCTCGGTCACGAGCGCGACGAGCGCCCGGCGCGCCTCCCCGGGCGTCGCGACGGGGGCTGCAAACGCGACCCGCAGCGGACCGCCGGGACCGGCAAGGTCGACGCCCTCCGGATCGAGGCCGATCATTTTCCATGTCCCCTTGCCCGCCTCGCCAGCGCCCGCGCGCGCCGCATAGAGCTCCAGGGCATCGGCGTGATCCTCGTTCATGTGGCTGACGATGTCGTCCTCCGCGGCGATGAGTGCTGCCGCATCGGCAACGTCGGTCAGGATGTCGCGGGCGGACAGATCGACGATGCGGCCGAAGCCGCCGACATAGTGCGCGCGCTCGATCTCGAACCGGTAGAAGGCGAAATCGGGAAAGTCCGCGTACATGGCCGCCTCGGGATGGCGGGCGAGAAAGCGGCGCCGGTCGTGTGCGTCGGCGGTGACGGCGATACGGCCGCCCAGGCTGACGCGGCCGCCCGCGAGCGGATCGCCGGCGGCGCTCGTGCCGTCAACGAGAAGGCTGGCACGCGGGTCCTTGAGCAGGTTCTGGGTGTGGACTGCCAGACGCGACAGGAGCATCAGCGGCGCCCCGTCGGCCGCCGTTGCGAGCGTGACGAGCGACGCATACGGGGCGCCGCTCTGGGGCTCGAGAGTCGCCAAAGCGGCCTTCAATGCCTGCCTCAGGAGAACTTTGACAGCACCCGCCGGAGATGCGCTGTGACCTGATTTTCCTGTGAGATCCGTCATTTTGTCCCTGCTTTCGCTGGCTCCCTGCTTTGCCCTTCCGCGTGCGTTCAGCTACGGTTCAGCCCAAATAGCCGACAACGACGCCTGCCACAATTGATCCCAGTTGAGGCCATATTGCGCCGTGACGCTGAACCGGCGCTGCGAGGACATGAGGACCATGAAGGAAAAGACCACGATCGCGTTGGTCGACGACGAGCGCAACATCCTGACCTCTCTCGGCATGGCGCTCGAGGCCGAAGGCTACAAGGTGCGCACCTACAATGACGGCGCCGCCGCACTCGAGGCCCTGACCGAGGACCCCGCCGACCTCGGCATCTTCGACATCAAGATGCCGCGCATGGACGGCATGGAGCTCTTGCGCCGCGTACGCCAGCAATCCGACATGCCGGTCATCTTTTTGACCTCCAAGGACGAGGAGATCGACCAGCTCTTCGGCCTCAAGATGGGGGCCGACGACTACATCACCAAGCCTTTCTCGCAGCGCCTCATCATCGAGCGCGTGCGCGCCATCCTGCGCCGGTTCGCGCCGAAGGACGGGTCGCAGCCGCAGCCGGAAGTCTCCCGCACGCTGGAGCGCGGCAAGCTGAAGCTCGATCCGGAGCGCCATACCTGCCACTGGGACAACCGCCCGGTGACGCTGACGGTGACGGAGTTCCTGATCCTTCAGGCGCTGGCCCAGCGTCCCGGCGTCGTGAAGACGCGCGACGCCTTGATGGACGCGGCTTACGACGACCAGGTTTATGTTGACGACCGCACGATCGACAGCCACATCAAGCGGCTGCGCAAGAAGTTCAAGCAGGTCGACGACGACTTCGACGTGATCGAGACGCTCTACGGTGTCGGCTATCGGTTCAAGGAAGCCTGACGGGCCGCGGGAGGATCGATCGGCGCCGGGGCCGTCTTGATGAGCGTCGAGGCGGCCCGGCTTGCTGACGGCACGCGTCGGCAGGCCCTGGCAGGGAGGCGAAGAGAGGCGAGGTGGCGCTCGAGACGGAGCGGATCCCGGCCGTCAGCGGTCCGACGGAAAGCCTGCGCGCCGCGTGGCGGCGGGGACTGCGTGCCGTCCGTCGCGTCCGGCGCGTGCGGCCGTTCCGATCCGCCTCGGCGAGCCTTACCCGGCGCATCATCCTGGCCAACCTCGTCGGCCTCCTGGTGATGATCGGCGGCATCTATTATCTCAGCCACTACCAGACCTGGCTCGTGGAGGCGAAGAAGGAATCGCTGCGCACCCAGGGCGAGCTCATCGCGGCGGCGATCGCCAGCGACGCGCGCATCGAGCAGGGCAACATCGAGATCAACCTCGACCACGCGAACCGCCCCGACAAGACGCGCGTACCCTACCGCGACGACGGCTTCTCCTCGCTGCAGCTTTCCATCCGCCCGGAACGCGCCACGCCCATCCTGCGCCGGCTCATCCAGCACACCAAGAACCGCGCCCGCATCTACGGCCGCGACGGCACGCTCATCGTCGATACCGCGACGCTCCTCACCAAGGGCCAGTTGACGCGGGGGCCGACCGAGCCGGTCGCCGGTAAGCCGAAGAACTTCTGGACGCGGCTGACGTCGCTTCTGATCGACCAGCACCTACCCGTCTACAAGGAGATCGGCAACGGCAAGGGGACGGCCTACCCGGAGGTGCGCGCCGCGCTCGAAGGCACGTCCACGCCGCTGCTGCTGCTCGACGGCAACGGCGAGCAGATCGTCTCCATGGCGGTGCCGATCCGGCGCGCGAACACCGTGCTCGGCGCCCTCCTGCTTTCCACGCGCCCGGGCGACATCGAGAAGACGCTGAGCGAGGAACGCTCGCGCATCGCCATGCTCGCCATCATCGCGCTCGCCGCGACGCTGATCTCGTCCCTGCTCCTGGCCCGCACAGTCGCGGAGCCGATCCGCCGGCTCTCGGACTCGGCCGAGGAGGTGAGCCGCAACATCAACGCGCGCCAGCACCTGCCCGATTTCGCCGAGCGCAACGACGAGGTCGGCCAGCTCGCGCGCGCCTTCCGCGCCATGACGGCGGCGCTCTACAGGCGCATCGAATCGAGCGAGAGCTTCGCCGCCGACGTGGCGCATGAACTGAAGAACCCGCTGACGGCGGCCCGCTCGACGGCGGAAAGCCTCATCTATGCCAAGTCGGCCGAGCAGCGCGACGAGCTCGTGCGCCAGATTCAGAACGAGCTCAGGCGCCTCAACCGCCTCATCACGGACGTCTCGAACGCCTCGCGCCTCGACGCCGAGCTCGCGCGCCAGCCGATGGAGCCGACGAGCGTGATCGAGGTGATCGACAGCGTGGCGAAGATCTTCCGCGACATCCTCTCGGAGGACGGCCGCAGCGTGCGCGTCGCTCTCGATCCGAGCGTCGATCCGCAGACCTTGAAGGTCACGGGCCACGAGGGACGCCTCGGGCAGGTCGTCACGAACCTCGTCGACAATGCCGTCTCCTTCTCGCCGCCCGACGGCGTCGTCGTCATCACCGTCCGCCAGACCCCGCAGATGGTCGAGATCACGGTCGACGACGAAGGACCCGGCATCCCCGAGGACCGGCTCGCGATCGTGTTCGACCGCTTCTATACCGACCGGCCGCAGTCGGAGGCCTTGCGCGGCAAGAACTCGGGCCTCGGCCTGTCGATCTCGCGCGAGATCATCCATGCCCACGGCGGAGAGATCTGGGCCGAGAACCGCCGGGCGCCGGGCGGGGCCGCGGACGCGCGTCCCGCCGGCGCACGCTTCGTCGTCCGCCTGCCGCGGCTCGTTACGACCTCGCGGGGAGGCTCGGGTGCCACCCACCGCCGCTACTGAGGCGATCGTGCACGGGACGGCGGTGGCCCGCGACGGCCGGGCTGCGCTGCTGCGCGGTCCCGCCGGAGCCGGCAAGTCTGACCTCGCGCTTCGGGCCATGTCGCTGTGCGCGTGCGGCCCGGCCGGCCCACCGCTCGCCCTCGTCGCCGACGATCAGGTCCACGTCGCGCGCGCGGGCGCCGACCTTTTCGTCGCTCCGCCGCCGCAGCTCGCGGGACTGCTGGAGGTCCGCGGCCTCGGCATCCGGACGGTGCCCTACTGTGCGTCGGCCCGCCTCGCCCTCATCGTGGACCTCGTACCGCCGGAGGCCGTGGAGCGCTTCCCCGATCCCTGGCCATTCGAGGCGCTGCTCGGCGTCTCGCTGCCGCTGTTGCGGCTCTGCGCCTTCGAGGACTCAGCGCCTCTGAAGCTCGCCCTGGCCCTCTCTACCGAGCCCTGGCGGGAGGGAGAGGGTTAACGCTGCAGGGGCCGCGGGCAATCGCCTCGGTCCCTAGGCGCGATCGCGCAGGGGGCTTTTGCCCGGCAGCGAACCGATGTAAGTCTGCGCGCCGCGTTGGGTCCTGAGGCTCTCTTTCGCCGTAACGGTCGCGCGGGTCGAGGAAGACCAGATGATCGGACTTGTCATCGTCACGCATGGCGGCCTCGCGATGGAGTTTCGCGCCGCCCTCGAGCATATCGTCGGCCCCCAGAGCCAGCTCGAAACCGTGGCGATCGGCCCCGAGGACGACATGGCCCAGCGCCGTGCCGAGATTCTCCAGGCCGTCCAGCGCGCCGACGACGGCGATGGCGTCATCGTCCTCACCGACATGTTCGGCGGCACGCCCTCCAACCTCGCCATCTCGGTGATGGACGAGGCCCCCGTCGAGGTCATCGCCGGGATCAATCTGCCGATCCTCGTGAAGCTGGCCTCGCTGCGGCGCGAGCTTCCGATGACCGAGGCCGTGACCCGCGCGCGCGACGCCGGCCGCAAATACATCAAGGTCGCAAGCCAGGAACTCTCCGGCGAAGGTTGAGCGCGCCCCAGATGCCCGAGATCACGCACAGCAGGCGGCCCGAGGCGATCGTCACCGTCGTCAACCGCAAGGGGCTGCACGCGCGGGCTTCGGCGAAGTTCGTCAAGTGCGCCGAGACCTTCAACGCCACCGTGACGGTGACACGCGACGGACAGTCGGTCGGCGGCTCCTCGATCATGGGGCTCATGATGCTGGCCGCGGGGCCGGGCTCGCAGCTTCACATCCGCTGCGACGGGCCCGACGGACCGGAGGCGCTGGAAGCGCTCGTGGCCCTCGTCGAGATGGGCTTCGGCGAGGAGCTGGCCGAGGAAGGCTGACCGCCAGCTCCGTCGGCTCGCTCCCCTCTCCCCGTCCTGACGGAGAGAGGGCTAGGGTGAGGGGCGGCTTAGTACGCGATGTCGAGCGTTACGATGTGCATGGCAATGTCGCGGAAGGTCGAGCGGAGCTGCGCCGGCGTGCGAGCCCTGCGGGCATGCGCCCGATCGGAGGCGCATGCGGCGACGAACCCTCCGGCCTCCTCGGCGCCGGCGATTCCGAAGCCGACCGTGAAGATCTCGATGCCGGCCCGCTTCATACCCGCACACAGCGCCAGGGCCTGATCGTCGGCCGGGCCGTTGACGGCCGCGACCGGAGACGGAGCCCCCGTGAGCCACGCCGGCATCCCATGCTGCGAGTAGGTCACGTCCGAGCCGCCGCCAATGAGAAGGACGGCGATCTTGCGGGTCTTGGGCACGTCGTAGGGCGTCGGTGCACTGTCCGGCGGCAGCACGGATTGCCAGTCGGGAGATAGCAAATACCAGGACCACGCCGTCCCAAGCTGCGCCGCGCGCGCTCCACCCGGTGCCAGGCCAGCGATGCGCTCCGAGATCACGGCGCGATCGGCCGTGAGCGGCAGGACGGCGGAGGCCACGGGCGTGCGGCAGTTGGCGGCCGCCGTCGTGAAGAGCGGCATCAGGTAGCGACCGGGGCCCGGACCCGCATCGGTGAACCGGTCGCTGCCCGTCCGCTCCACGAGGCAGCCGCGCCGGTAATAGAGATCGGTGCACGAGGCCGCCGGGTCGGCATCCAGGCAAGGATACGGCTCGCCGTTGATGGGGCCGGGCATGGAAGGGTCGCGCACGGCGAGGTAGAGATCGAGATCGAGCCGGATGTCCGAGGCATAGGGAACGAGCGCCAGGCGCGCCGTGTAGCGGCTCTGGTCCTGCCAGACCACGATGTCGGCAAGGTCCCGCGCGGCATCCTTGATGGCGTTGATCCTGTCGCCGCGCATGGCGCTCGAGACGTCGAGCATCAGCGCGATCTCGATGCTGGCGCGGGCATTGGTACCGCTGGCGAGGCGGGCGGTGGCGAACTCGCCGCCCGTGCGCGCCATCAGGGGCAGCCGGTCGATGCCGACGATCGCCATGAACGGCGTGGCGATGTAGGCGGTGCCGTACGCCGTGAGCGCGGAGCCGCCCTCGGCGACGGCGAAGGCGATGCTGTCGCTCTCGACGCGCAGACGGCCCTCGCTGTTGCGCAGATAGTGGCGCATGGCGACAGCAGCGGCCTCCGGATCGGGTGCGCCGAGCTGCAGCGACTTGCCCCCCGCTACGACCGCGGCATCGACAGCGAGCATGGTGTCGGTGCGCGCGTGCAGCCAGCGAGCCATGTCGATGGCGGCTCCGGCCGCGAGCGCCAGCAGGAGACCGAAGAGCGCGAAGGGAATGGAAAGCTCGCCGCCTACGGCGGGCCCGAAACGATGCGCTGCCGTGCGCCGCGCCGCCCGCGCAAGGACTGCGCTCAGGGCCCCATCAAGCCACTCGTTCCGGAGATCGCCGCCCATTGCCCTCGCCCTGCCGGCCAGCCGCCCTCCTTCCTGCTTCGGCTTGGCAGAGATGAAAATAATCACTGGGAGTAAAAATTCCGTACGGGGACGACCGTGGATTAGTTCGAAGTTTCAACTGGTAAGATGGATTTGATCTGAGTCAGGTTCAGTACTGATCCGGATCAAACCCGCGCACCGGCCGGCGGCTCGGATGCGTGAGACATAAGGACTTGTTTATATGTCATTGCGACCCCATGGCCCGCAGGCTATAGGCAGTCGTCGTTTCCCGCCTGGCCCGTGCCCGGACTTTCCGGCCGCCGTTGCCGCGCGCCTGTTCCAAACCCGCTCCAGGAGCCGTGCATGACCGCCGCCAAGGACTACATCGTCAAGGACCTCAGCCTCGCCGCGTTCGGCCGCAAGGAGATCGAGCTCGCCGAGACCGAGATGCCGGGCCTGATGGCGATCCGCGAGGAGTACGGCAAGGCGCAGCCGCTCAAGGGCGCGCGCATCGCGGGCTCGCTGCACATGACCATCCAGACCGCGGTCCTCATCGAGACGCTGAAGGCGCTCGGGGCCGATGTCCGCTGGGTCTCCTGCAACATCTTCTCCACGCAGGACCACGCCGCGGCCGCCATCGCCGCGGCCGGCATCCCCGTGTTCGCCTACAAGGGCGAGACGCTGACCGAATACTGGGACTACACCGCCCGTCTCTTCGACTGGCACGGCGGCGGCACGCCGAACATGATCCTCGACGATGGCGGCGATGCGACCATGCTCGTGCATCACGGTCTGCGCGCCGAGCAGGGCGATACGGCCTTCCTCGACCAGCCGGGCTCGGAGGAGGAGGAGATCTTCTTCGCCCTCCTGAAGCGCCTCCTGAAGGAGAAGCCGAAGGGCTGGTTCGCGGAGGTGGCGAAGAACATCAAGGGCGTCTCGGAGGAGACGACGACCGGCGTGCACCGCCTCTACAAGCTCGCCGAGGCCGGCAAGCTCCTATTCCCCGCCATCAACGTCAACGACTCGGTGACGAAGTCGAAGTTCGACAACCTCTACGGCTGCCGGGAATCGCTCGTCGACGCGCTGCGCCGCGGCACGGACGTGATGATGGCCGGCAAGGTCGCCTTCGTGGCGGGCTTCGGCGACGTGGGCAAGGGCTCGGCCGCCTCGCTGCGCCAGGCCGGCGCCCGCGTCATCGTCTCGGAGATCGATCCGATCTGCGCCCTTCAGGCCGCCATGGAAGGCTATGAGGTCGCGACGCTGGAGGACGCCCTGCCGCGCGCCGACATCTACGTCACCGCGACCGGCAACCGCGACATCATCACGATCGACCACATGCGCCGCATGAAGGACCGGGCCATCGTCTGCAACATCGGCCACTTCGACAACGAGATCCAGGTCGCGGGCCTCAAGAACTTCAAGTGGACCAACATCAAGCCGCAGGTCGACGAGATCGAGTTCCCGGGCGGCAACCGCATCATCCTCCTGTCGGAGGGCCGGCTGGTCAACCTCGGCAACGCCATGGGCCATCCCTCGTTCGTGATGTCGTCTTCGTTCTCCAACCAGACGCTGGCGCAGATCGAGCTGTGGAGCCAGCAGGGCAAGTACGAGAAGAAGGTCTACACGCTGCCCAAGGTGCTCGACGAGAAGGTCGCGGCCCTGCATCTGGCCAAGCTCGGCGTGCGGCTGACCAGGATGTCGAAGGAGCAGGCGGACTACATCGGCGTGCCGCAGGAGGGCCCCTACAAGCCCGAGCATTACCGCTACTGAGACGAGGACGGGGAACGGAGTTCAGCGCCCCGGTTGCGCCGTCAAGCCGGCGCAAGGAATCGGCCTGCAACGGCGCTGCTCCCATCGGGCGGCGCCGTTTCCCGTTGGCCTGATGTGGGACCGCGGCACTGGTCAGTGCGGGCGAAGGCCCGCATAATCAAACGAGCGATTCGCGGGCCCTCGTGCCGCTTCGGCCGCGGCTTGCCCCTTCCCTGAACAACCGCGTGGCGTTGGAGCCTGATCCGGCTCGTTTCCTTCAACATTTCGTCCGTCGGCCGGCGGCCCCGGGAACCCATGCGCCCTCTCGCTTCGCGCGCCAAGATCGGAAACTCGCGCCTGGAACTCGCCATGCTCCTGGTCGCGAGCATCGCCTGCGTCCTGGTGCTGACGATCAGCGTCTCAGGCGACCGCTCGACCATTTCGGCGTCCATGGGCCTCACCGCGCTGATCCTGATGGCGCTCGCGGCCGCCGCGATCTGCGCCGCCGTCGCCGCGATGATCGCGGCACTCGCGGCCTCGCGCCGGTCGGCCGCCCAGCGCTCGAGCGAGATCGGGGAGCTGCGCCGCCGGCTCGCCTCGTCCGAAGCGCTCATCAAGGCCGAGCCGCAGATCCTCATCCACTGGGAGCAGGGGCGCGGGCTGGAGATCGTCACGCAGTCGCTGACCGGCATCGCGGGCCTGCCGTCGAGCCAGCAGGAGCTGCTGCGCTTCGGCCTGTGGCTTGAGCAGAAGTCGGCCGCCGACCTCAAGGGCGCGCTGGACGCGCTGTTCGCGGAAGGCCGCGCCTTCAACATGATCCTGCGCACGGCGGCCGGCGGGCACATCGAGGCCGACGGGCGCGCCGCGGGCAGCCGCGCCATCCTGCGCCTGCGCGACGTCGCCGGCTACAAGCGCGATCTCGGCCTCATCCTCGATCACCAGAAGAAGATCGCGCGCGACGTGCGCTCGAGCCGGGCGCTGCTCAACGCGCTGCCGAGCCCCGCGTGGCTGCGCGACGGCTCGGGCCGCCTCGCCTGGGTCAACAAGGCGTACGTCAAGGCGGTCGAAGCCGACAGCGAGGCGGAGGTGATCGGCTCGCAGATCGAGCTTCTGGAATCGCGCCAGCGGCGCGCCATCGACCGGGCGCACAAGTCCGGCAAGGCGTTCGACGACAAGCTCGGCCTCATCGTCGGCGGCGATCAGAAGCCGCACCATGTCATCACCATGCCGCTGGCGGAGGCGAGTGCCGGCGTGGCGATCGACGTCGCGGCGCTGGAGACCGCCCAGAACGCGCTCGACCGGCAGATCGCCGCCTACGACCGCACGCTCGACCGCGTCGCCACTGCGGTTGCGATCTTCAGCGCCGAGCGCCGCCTGACCTTCCACAACGAGGCCTATCGCAAGCTGTGGGCGCTGGATGAGGCGTGGCTGAAGTCGGGCCCGCAGGACGGCACCATCCTCGACCGGCTGCGCGACGACGGCCGCCTGCCGGACGTCGCCAACTACCGGGAGTGGAAGTCGCGCCTGCTCGCCTGCTACAGCGACCCCGGCGGCGTCGAGGACTGGTGGCACCTGAAGGACGGGCGCGTCGTGCATGTCGTCGGCGAGCGGCGCCCCGACGGCGGCGTCACCTATTTCTACGACGACAGGACGGAAAGCCTCTCGCTCGAGCGCCGCTACGTGGCGCTGACGCGCGTGCAGGGCGAGACGCTGAACAGCCTCAAGGAAGGCGTCGCCGTGTTCGGGACCGACGGGCGGCTCAAGCTGTTCAACATCGCGTTCGCCCGGATCTGGCGCATGTCGCAGCGCCAGCTCGCCAGCACGCCGCACATCGACGAGTTCGTGTCCAACGCCCGCGTCCTCTTCGACGACGGCCACACGTGGGAGCGCATCGTGAAGGCGGTGACGTCCTTCACCACCGCGCGCAGCCAGCTCGAAGGGCAGATGCTGCGGCCGGACGGCAGCGTCATCGACTATGCGGCCACGCCGCTGCCCGATGGGGCCATGCTCATCACCTTCTCCGACGTGACGGACGCCAAGGCCTACGAGCGGACGCTCAGGGAGCGCAACGAGGCCCTCGTCGCCGCCGACCGGCTGAAAAACCAGTTCATCGGGCATGTCTCCTACGAGCTGCGCACGCCGCTCACCAACATCATCGGCTTCAGCGAGCTGCTCGCGAGCCCGCACCTCGGCGCTCTGTCGCAGAAGCAGCGCGAGTATCTGGGCCACATCTCGGACTCGTCGACCTCGCTGCTTGCGATCATCGACGGCATCCTCGACCTCGCCACCATCGACGCGGGCGCGCTGGAGCTTCGCCTCGCCGAGGTGAGCCCGCGCGACCTGATCGATGCGACGATCCTGGCGCTGCGCGAGCGCGCGGTCGGCGCCGAGCTGACGATCGACGTGGCGGTCGAGAGCGATCTTGCCGCGTTCGTCGCGGACGAGGCGCGCGTGCGCCAGATCCTCTACAATCTCATGTCGAACGCCATCGGTTTCTCCAGGCCCGGCGGCGTCGTGAAGCTCGAGTGCTGGCGCGACGAGGGTGAGATCATCTTCGCCGTCGAGGACAACGGCGTCGGCATCCCCTTCGAGCAGCAGCATCGGGTCTTCGAACGCTTCGAGAGCCGCAGCCAGGGCTCGGAGCACCGGGGCACGGGGCTCGGGCTGTCGCTGGTCAAGAGCCTCGTGGAGCTGCATAAGGGCCGCGTCACGCTCGACAGCAAGCCTGGAATTGGCACGCGCGTCACGGTACGGTTGCCCGAGCGGCCCGCGGGGCCGACGCCGAGCCTCGAGGATCCGCGCGCCCTTCCCCATGCCTACCACCTGGATGCTTCCTGAGGCCGACGAAGCCGCCGTTCGGGGCCTCGCCGAGCTCATCGCGCTCAAGATCCGGCCGGGCGACACGCTGGCCCTGCACGGCGAGCTCGGCGCCGGCAAGACAACCTTTGCGCGCGCGCTCGTGCGCGCCGTCCTCGGCGATCCCGAGGCAGAGGTGCCGAGCCCGACGTTTGCCCTCGTGCAGACTTACGAAGCCCCGCGCGTGGCGCTCGCGCACGTCGACGTCTATCGTCTGACGGACGCGAGCGAGGCGCTGGAGCTCGGCATCGAGGATCTCGCAGAGCGCGGCGCGGTGATCATCGAATGGCCGGACCGCGCGCCGTCGCTCGCCGGACCCGACCGGCTCGACATCCTGCTGGGCGAGTGCGCAACGGACGCCGACCGCCGCGACGTGAGGATCGAGGCGCACGGCTCCTGGCAGGCCCGGCTCGCGCGCCTGAAGGACATCGCCGAATTCTTGACGGAGCACCGGGTCCCTATCGGCACGCGCATCTCGTATCTCCAGGGCGACGCCTCGGCGCGCGCCTATGCCCGCCTCCACCGGGACGGCGTGGCCCTGATCCTGATGGACTGGCCGCCGCAGCCGGACGGCCCGCCGATCCGCAACGGCCTGCCCTACAGCCGCATCGCCCACCTCGCCGAGGGTACGGCCGCGTTCGAATCCGTGGCCCGGCTGCTCGCCTCGGAGGGGCTGGTGGTGCCCGAGATCCACGCGGCCGACCACGAGCGGGGCCTGATGCTCATCTGCGACCTCGGGGACCGCGTCTTCGCCAGCGAGGTGGCGACGGGCGCGCCGCTCGAGCCCATGTGGCAGGCGGCCACCGACACGCTGGTCGCCATCGGCCAGCTCGACGAAGCCCGCGTGCGCGCCTGGAACAGGGGCGAGGGCCGTGCCGCACCGATCCGCGACTACGACCGCGGCGCCTACGAGATCGAGATTTCGCTCCTGGCCGACTGGTACTGGCCGCTCGTCAAAGGTGGACCGATGCCCCAATCCGTGCGCGCGGAGCTCGAGGCCGCGTGGGCGCCGGCGCTCGACCGCCTGGCCGCCGACCCGAGCCGCACGCTCGCGCTGCGCGACTACCACTCGCCCAATCTGATCTTCTTGCCCGAGCGCGACGGCCCCGCGCCGAACCAGGTCGGCCTCCTCGACTTCCAGGACGCCTTGATCGGTCACCCCGCCTTCGACCTCGTCTCGCTCTTGCAGGACGCGCGGCTCGACGTGGCACCCGACATCGAGGACCGGCTCTATGACCGGTACACGCAGGCGGCCGCGGCACGAAACGACAGCTTCGATCCCGCCGCGTTCCGGTTTGCCTATGCGGCACTCGGCGCCCAGCGCAACACCAAGATCCTCGGCATCTTCGCCCGCCTGTGGAAACGCGACGGCAAGCCCCACTATCTGCGCCACATTCCGCGCATATGGCGCTATCTGGAACGGGATCTGGCGCATCCGGACCTCGGCGCACTCGCCGCTTGGTACGGAGCCCACTTCCCTCCTGCGATGCGGGCATGCGCACCGTCGCCTTAAGCTTGAGCCTCGCGCCTGATCCGGAGCTGCTCGTGATCGACACCGCGATGATCCTCGGCGCCGGCCTCGGGACGCGCATGCGCCCGCTGACCGACCTGGTGCCGAAGCCGCTCGTGCGACTCGGTGGGCGGGCGCTGATCGACCATGCGCTCGACCGGCTGGAGGCCGCCGGCATCACGCGCGTCGTCGTCAACGTGCATCATCGTGCCGACCAGCTCGAAGCGCATCTCAAGAGCCGGAAGCACCCGGAGATCCTCATCTCCGACGAGCGCGGCCGGCTGCTCGACACCGGCGGAGGCGTCGTCCACGCCCTGCCGCTGCTCGGCGACCGGCCGTTCCTGATCCACAACTCCGATACGGTCTGGATCGAGGGCATCGGGGGGGCCATCGCGCGGCTCATCGCGGCGTGGGAGCCGGAGCGCATGGACAGCCTGATGCTGCTCGCGCTCGCCGCGACGAGCCTCGGCTATGCCGGCCACGGCGATTTCAACATGGAGCCCAACGGCCTCCTGACGCGGCGCCCCGAACGGCGCGAGGCGCCCTTCGTGTTCACGGGCGTTTCCATCGCGCACCCCAGGCTCTTCCGCAACGCGCCGCCGGGGGCCTTCTCGCTGAATGCGCTGTGGGACCGCGCCATCGCGGAGCGGCGCCTCTACGGCGTGCGGCTCGACGGCATCTGGATGCATATCGGGACGCCGGACGCCCTAGCGGACGCCGAACAGCGCCTGAAGTTCGAACATGCCCGTTGAAGCAGCCGGCAAGCCTCGGCGCATCTATACGGTGCCGGCCGGCCAGCCGTTCCTGCGTGCGCTCGCCACGGCCCTCCTCGCCGGCGACCTTCCCGCGCCCGGCGGGCCGAAGCCGAGCCCCGTCGATCTCACCGCCGTGACGCTCTATCTGCCGACGCGGCGCGCCACGCGCGCGTTGCAGGAGGCGTTCCTTGCCGCAGGTGGCGGGCGCGCGATGCTGCTGCCGACGATCGTGCCGATCGCGGAGGGCGACGAGGATCTGTCGCTCATCGCGGAGGCTGCGCGCGGCGGAGCCGGCACCGCCATCGGGCCCGCCATCAGCGAGATGCATCGCCGTCTGGTGCTGACCCGGCTCGTGATGGGCTGGTCCGAGGCCATGCGTGGCGCAGCGGCGGACGACCTCGCGCCGGTCGTCACCGCGGGCGCCGGAACGCCCGCGCAGGCCGCCACGCTCGCCGCCGAGCTTGCCCGGCTGATGGACATGGTGGAGACGGAGGACATCAGTCTCGACGGCCTCAAGCATCTGGTACCCGACCACTACTCCGAGCATTGGCAGAAGACGCTGCAATTCCTCGAGATCGTCACCGCGCATTGGCCGGCCCATCTGGCAAGCCACGGGCTGCTCTCGCCCGCGGCGCGGCGCAACGCCGTCATCCGCGCCGAGGCCCAGCGCCTGCGGCACGCTCCGCCTCAGGGTCCGGTGATCGTCGCCGGCGTGACGGGATCGGTGCCCGCCACCGTCGAGCTGATGCGGGCGGTCGCCGATCTTGCCAACGGCGCGCTCGTTCTGCCAGCCCTGGACCTCAGCCTCGACGAGGAGAGCTGGCAGGCGATCCGGCCGACGACGTCGGACCCTGGCCACGCCGAGCATCCTCAACACGGGCTCGCTCAGCTCCTGGCCGGGCTCGGCCTGACGCGCACCGACGTCGCGGTGCTGCCGCGCACGACGGCCGACGCGCGACAGGCGGCGCGCGAAACGCTGATCTCGCAAGCGCTGCGGCCGGCGCGGACGACGGGACGCTGGCACGGATATGTCGCGACGCTGCAGTCGGAACGCGTGCGCAAGGACGCCCTCGACGGCCTGAGCCTCATCGAGGCGCCGACGGCGCAGGACGAGGCGGAAGCCATCGCGCTCATTCTGCGCCATGCCGCCGAGACGCCCGGACGGACGGCCGCCCTCGTCTCGCCCGACCGCCTGCTGGCGCGGCGCGTCGCGATCCGTCTCGAAAGCTGGGGCATCCGGGTGGACGATTCCGCCGGCCGCCCCTTCGCCAAGACCGTGCCCGGCGCCCTGTTCGAGCTTGTCGTCGCCGCGCACGCTCACGGCTATGAGCCCGCGGCCCTGATGGGGCTGCTGAAGCATCCCCTCACACGGCTTGGCCGCGACCCGTTCTCGATCCGCCGGGCGGCGCGCGCACTCGAGATCGCGGCCTTCCGCACGCCGTTCTTCGGCCAGGGCCTCGAGGGCGTCGCGGCCGCCCTCGAGCAGGCGCATTACCAGACGGATGCGGGCGAGCGGCGGCACCGTGCGGTGCGCCGGCTTTGGGACGACGACTGGACGGCCGCGCGCGATCTCGTGGCCGCGCTGAAAGAGGCGTTCGCGCCCCTGACGGCGATCACGAGCGCGGCGGCGACGCCGACGCTCGCCGATCTCGCCCGCGCGCATGTGGCGGTGGCCGAGCATCTGGCGCGCGTGCCGGGCCAGGAGGGCGAGGACGCCGAGACGGCCTCCGCGCTCTGGCAAGGCGAGGCCGGCGAGACGGCGCAACGGTTCTTCAACGAGCTCCTCGACGAGGAGCTGCCCGAGCTGCGCGTTCCCGCCTCGGACTATCCCGATCTCTACCGCAACCTGATTGCGAAGCTCAACGTGCGGCCGCGCGTGCCGGTGCATCCACGGCTCTTCATCTGGGGCCCCTTCGAGGCGCGCCTCCAGCAGACGGACGTGACGATCCTGGGCGCGCTCAACGACGGCACGTGGCCCGAATCCGCCGATCCCGGTCCGTGGCTGAACCGGCCCATGCGCAGCCAACTGGGGCTGCCGTCGCCGGAGACCAAGATCGGCCAGGCGGCCCACGACTTCGTCTCGCTGCTCGGCGCGCGTGAGGTGATCCTGACGCGCGCGGAAAAGGTGGACGGCGTGCCGACTGTGGCCTCTCGCTGGCTGTTACGCCTCAAGGCGCTGCTCGAGGGGGCCGGCGCGCAGGGCGAGCTGGCGCCGGACCTGCCCTGGCTCGCCTGGGCGCGGCAGCGCGATGCGATCGTTCCCCGCAAGCCGGCGCCGTGCCCCGAGCCGTGCCCGCCCGTCGCTATGCGCCCGCGCAAGCTCTCCGTCTCGCGCGTCGAAAGCTTCATCGCCAACCCGTATGCGATCTTCGCCCGCGAAATTTTGGGGCTTGAGCCGCTCGCGTCCCTCGGAGCGGCACCCGATGCGGCCCTGCGCGGCAGCATCATCCACGAGGCGCTCGCGATCTTCGCCAGGACGTACCCCGGCAGCCTGCCCGCCGACGCCGGCCGCGCGCTTGCCGGGATCGCGCGGGAGATTCTCGACCAGTACCGCACGCATCCGCGCATCGCCGCCTTCTGGGTGCCGCGCTTCCTGCGCTTTGCGGACTGGTTCGCCGAGACCGAGCCCGCCCGCCGCGCCGGCATCGAGAAGGTCGTGGCCGAGACGGCAGGCCAGATCGTGCTCGACGCGCCCGGCGGGCCCTTCACGCTGACCGCGCGCGCGGACCGCATCGATGTCGGGGCGGCGGGCCTCGTCATCACGGACTACAAGACGGGCCTGCCGCCAAGTGCGAAGAGGGTGACTGCGGGCCACGCCCCGCAGTTGCCGCTCGAAGCCGCCATTGCACGCGGCGCCGGCTTTGCACATGCTCCCGGCGGAGCCGTTGCGACGCTGCGCTACATCCGCGCCTCGGGCGGCGAGCCGGCCGGCGAGCAGATCGACATCAAGGTGCCCGATATCGCCGCGCTGGCGGCGGAGACGCTTGACGGCCTCACGCGCCACATCGCCCGCTTCGACCGGCCCGACACGCCCTACCGGCCCGTGCGCCGCCAGGGCTACGCTTACGACTTTGACGACTACGCGCATCTGGCGCGCGTGGCGGAATGGTCGTCGCTCGAGGGCGCGAACGGCGGCGAGGAGGGCGAGCCATGACGCGGCGTCCGCCCGACATCGCAGCCGAGCTCGCGCGCACCGCTGAGGTGCAGGCCACGGCCTCCGATCCCGCCGCTTCCGTCTGGGTGAGCGCCAACGCCGGCACGGGCAAGACGCACGTCCTGAAGATGCGCGTGCTGCGGCTTCTGCTCTCCGGCGTCGCGCCGCAGCGGATCCTCTGCCTCACCTACACCAAGGCGGCGGCGGCCGAGATGTCGACGCGCGTCTTCAAGGATCTGGCCGGTTGGGTGACGCTGCCGGACGAAGCGCTGCGGGCCGACCTCGCCAAGCTCCTGTCGCGCCCGGCGACGGCCGAGGAGGCGGCGCATGCCCGCACGCTCTTCACCGCGGCGATCGAAACGCCCGGCGGCTTCAAGGTGCAGACGATCCACGCCTTCGCCGAGCGGCTGCTGCAGCGCTTCCCGCTCGAAGCGGGCGTGACGCCGGGATTCACCATCCTCGACGACGTGACGGCGCGCGAGCTGATGCGCGAGGCGATCGACGAGGTGCTGGCGCACGCGTGCGCTGAGCCGGCATCGCCGCTGGGAAAAGCGCTTGCCTACGCCGTGGCGCACGCGGCCGACGACCGCTTCGACGAGATCCTGGCGCAGGCGCTGGCCAGCCGGGCATGGATCGAGGACGCCCTGCGACTGCCCCGCGCGACGGATGGCGCGACGGACGGCCTGCGGAGGGCCGAGTCGATGCTGCGGCAGCACTTCGCCGTACGCATCGGGCTCAGCAGCGACACCCTTCGCTCGGAGATCGCCGGCCTGCTGCCTGAGGCGGAGTGCCTGCAGCTCGCCGGCCTCTTTGCAAGAGGCAGCCCGAACGATCAGAAGCGCGCGGCCGCTCTGCGCGAGATCGCGGCGACGGTGGGGCGGCAGCCGCGGAGCCAGCTCCTTGGCCGCCTGTTCTTCGACAGCAAAGGCGCGCCGCGCACGTCCTTCGCGACGAAGACGACTGCGGCGGCCTACCCCGAGACCGAAACGATGCTGTCGAGCGCCCGCGACCGGTTCGTGCCGCTGTGGCAGGAGCTCAAAGGGGCGGAACTCATCGAGGCGACGTTGGCGCTCTACCGTCTCGCCGACGCGGTGCTGCAGAGCTACGAGCAGGCCAAGGCGCGGCGCGCGGCGCTCGACTTCGACGACCTCATCACGCGCACGAAGAACCTGCTTGCTACGCGGGGCTCGGCGGAGTGGGTGCTCTTCAAGCTCGACAACGGCCTCGATCACCTGCTGGTGGACGAGAGCCAGGACACGAGTCCGTCGCAGTGGCAGGTCGTCGCCACGCTGGCCGAGGAGTTCTTCGCCGGCAGCGGCGCGCGCGAAACCCCGCGCACGATCTTCGCGGTCGGCGACGAGAAGCAGTCGATCTACTCGTTCCAGGACGCGGCACCGGAAATGTTCGCGATCATGGGCGCCCGGTTCCAGAAGCTCGCGAAGGACGCCGGCGCCCCGTTCCACCGCGTCGAGCTCGACGTCTCATTCCGCACCACCGAGCCGGTGCTGGAGGCCGTCGACACCGTCTTTGCCGACAGCCGGCGGACATCGGGCGTGCCGGCAGGACCCGGCGGCATCCGCCACATCGCGAAGCGCATCGGGCAGGCCGGCTCCGTCGAGATCTGGCGACCCGAAAAGCACGTCGATGCCGACGCCGCCGACCCCTGGTCGCCGCTCGAGGAGACCGCCACCACCGCGCCCGCGCTGCGGCTCGCCAACCGCATCGCCCTCACGATCAGGGGCTGGCTCGACAACGGCGAGACGTTGCGCTCCGAGGGACGCACGGTGCGGGCGGGCGACATCCTCATTCTCGTGCGCAAGCGCCGGCCGTTTGCAGGACCGATGGTCGCCGCGCTGAAGGCCGCGCGCGTGCCGGTCGCGGGGGCCGACCGCCTGGCTCTGACCGAGCACATTGCCGTGCAGGACCTGATCTCGCTCGGCCAGTTCCTGACTTTGCCCGAGGACGACCTGGCGCTGGCCGAGACGCTGAAGAGTCCGATCTTCGATCTCAACGACGATGATCTCCTGAAGCTTGCGCACGGCCGCAAAGGGACCCTGTGGGCGTCGCTCCTCGACCACGCCGGCGCTGGTGCGCGCTACGCCGAGGCGGCCGAGACCCTGAAGCGCTGGCGCAAGGCTGCCGACTTCAGCCCGCCCTTCGAGTTCTGGGCGAGCGTTCTCGACCGCGACGGCGTGCGAGCCCGCTTGATCGGCCGCCTCGGACCGGACGCGGCGGACCCCGTGGACGAGTTCCTCAACGTCGCGCTGAGGTACGACGACGCGGCGCCCGCCTCGCTGACCGGCTTCCTGCATGCGCTGACGCACGAGAGCCGCGACATCAAGCGCGACACCGAGCATGCGCGCAACGAGGTGCGCGTCCTGACGGTGCACGGCGCGAAAGGCCTCGAGGCGCCGATCGTGTTCCTGCCGGATACCTGCGCCACGGGCGCCAACGCCAACAGCGGCGGCCGCCCGCTCGTCCTCGACGCGTTGAAGCGGAGTGTGGAGGCGAAGGCGCCGTTCTTGTGGCCGGTGAAGGGCACCGGCATGCTGGGGCCGGTGCAGGCGGCGCGCGCGGCCTGCGAGCAGCGCGAGGCCGACGAGCGCAATCGCCTGCTCTACGTCGCAATGACGCGGCCGCGCGACCGGCTCATCATCGCCGGCTTCGAAGGCAAGAAGGGGCGTGCGAACGGATGCTGGTTCGACACCGTGTGCGGCGCGCTCGGCGTGGCGCCCGACGCACCGGGCGAGGACGCGGTTCTCTACCGCTCGGAGACGCCGCAGGCGACGACGCCAGACGCCAGCAGCCGCACGGCTCCGGAAGAGGTCGCACCTGAGAGCCGGCCCGCGTGGGCGGAGACGGCGGCCCCGCGCGAGAAGACGGTGACAATTCCGCTCGCGCCGTCGCGGCTCGCGCCCTATGAGACGGACGATGCGGGCGAGCCGCTTCCGAGCGAGCCCGTCCGCGATCCTCTGCGCGAGCCCGCCGTCTCCCCGCCCGCCCGGGCGAGACATGCCGGCCGCGGCGACGGTGGGCTCGGCGGCGACCGCTTCCTGCGCGGCACGCTCACGCATGCGCTGCTCGAGCATCTGCCCGCCATCGCGCCCGAGGCCCGCCGCGCGGCCGCCGCTCTTTTCCTCGACCGGCGCGCGCCCGAGCTTCCAGACCGGACCTGCCGGAGCATCGCGGACGAGGCGCTTGGCGTTCTCGACGACCCGACATTCGGTCCTCTCTTTGGACGCGACAGCCGCGCCGAGGTCCCCATCGTCGCCGAGATTCCCCATCCGTCGGGGCGGGGCCCGTCGCTGAAGCTCACCGGGCAGATCGACCGCCTCGCCGTGACCGCGGAGGCCGTCCTCATCGTCGACTACAAGACCAACCGGTCGGCGCCCGCGTCCGTCGCGAGCGTGGCACCGGCCTATCTTTACCAGCTTGCCGCCTACAGGCTCGCCTTGCAGGACATTTACGGCAACCGGCCCGTCCGCGCCGCGCTGCTATGGACCGAAGGGCCGCAACTGATGGAAATTCCAGCCCAAATTCTCGACGTTCACGCACAGCAACTGTGGCGGCTCGATCGGGGCAGCCTTGACGCCGACAACGGCCGTTCTTAAGTCTTGCGTCCGACCGGAGCCGGCGGCCGAAGGCGCGCCGGCAGCAACTGTGAGATCGCCATGGGCCATGAGACTCCCGTCGTTTCCGACAGCACCTTCGACGAGGTCGTGCTGAAATCCACCGAGCCCGTCGTCGTCGACTTCTTTGCCGAGTGGTGCGGCCCGTGCAAGGCGATGGCCCCGGCGCTCGATGCGGTTGCCGCCGAGATGAAGGGCAAGGTGAAGGTCGTGAAGGTCGACGTCGACAAGAGCCCGGCCATCACCACCAAGTACGAGATCCAGGCGATGCCGACGCTCATCGTGTTCCACGGCGGCGAGATCAAGGCGCGCAAGTCGGGGGCGATGGTCCAGAAGAAGCGTCTCGAGGACTTCATCAACGACGCCATCATCGCGTAGCGCCATCATCTTACCGGCCGCGGCCGGACAAAAAGCGAGGACCGCGCGGGACGACCGGCGCGGTCCTTTTTTTGAGAATGCCAATGTCACCTGGCCCAACGGAATTGCGCGTTCCGCTCCACCCCTGCCGTCATCGCGGCGCAGGCCGCGATCCGCGCAAGCCATTTCAACGGCGTATTATCGGAGGCTTGCGCAGACCCCCGCCGTCGCGGGGGTGACGGTGTGAAGCGGTGCGCCGTACGCTTCTTTTTCGTCGGCTCAGTTGCCCTGGACTTCCACGCCTTCCTGGCGCGCGAGCACATGACCTGCAAGGTAGAGCGAGCCGCAAACGAGAACCCGCTTCGGCGTCTCGTCGAGCGCCTCGATCCGTTTCAGCGCGCTCTCGATGTCGGCCGCGGCCTCGGCGGAGAGATCGACGCGATGGGCGACGTCGGCCAGCGCCTCGGGCGTGAACGGCGCCTCATGCGCTCCGGGAATCGGCACGGTCACGACATGGCGCACGAGGCCGCGGAAGGGCGACAGGAAACCCGCCGCATCCTTGAGGCCCATCATGCCGCAGACGAGATAAAGGGGCTTGGGCGCTCGCTCCTCCAGGTCGGCAAGCGTCTGCGCGAGCGCGATGCCGGCGGACGGATTGTGCCCGCCGTCGAGCCATAGCTCCGAGGACCGGTTGAGAAGATCGGGGAGCGGGCCGCTGTCGAGCCGCTGCATCCGTGCCGGCCAGCGCGCCATGACGACACCGCGCTCGATCGCGAGCTCGCTGTGGATGAGATCATCGAGCTCGAGCGCGGCGGCAACGGCGGTGCCGGCATTGACGATCTGATGCCGGCCGACGAGCGCCGGCAGGGGCAGGTCGAGAACGTGGGTCTCGGTCTGGACGACGAGGCGGCCGTTCTGCTCGAACGCCTCGAAGTCCTCGCCCCATACGATGAGCCGCGCGCCAGTGCGCGCCGCCGTCTCGCGGATGACGTCGAGCCCTTCCGCGTCCTGCTGCGACACGACGCAGGTCACGCCGCGCTTCAGGATGCCGGCCTTCTCGGCGGCGATCCGGCCGAGGCCGGCACCGAGCTTCTCGGCGTGATCCATCGAGACCGGCGTGATGACCGTCAATGCCGGACGGCTCACGACATTGGTCGCATCAAGCCGCCCGCCGAGACCCGTTTCGAGGAGGAGCACATCGGCCGGCGTCTCCGCGTAGGCGAGGAAGGCCGCCGCCGTCGTGATCTCGAACTGCGTGATGTCGTCGCCGTCGTTCACGGCCTGCGTGCGCGTCAGCACGTCGACGAGCTGATCCTCGCCGATCTGACGCGAGACGCCGTCCGTGCTCGCAAGCTCGATGCGCTCGTGAAAGCGGACGAGGTGCGGCGAGGTGTAGACGTGAACGCGCAAGCCGGACGCCGCCAGCATCGCCTTCAGGAAGGCGGTGGTGGAGCCCTTCCCGTTCGTGCCCGCGATGTGGATCACGGGCGGCAGCCGCTCGTGCGGGTTGCCGAGCTTGGCAAGCAAGCGCTCGATCCGGCCGAGCGACAGGTCGATGAGCTTCGGATGGAGAAGCTTCAGGTCGGCCAGGAGCTTGTCGCTCGACTGCATGGCGCACTCTTCGCTGGCGGCCCGCTCCGGACAGGGCCGATGACTTGCGGGCGTCGTACGAGCGGCGCCGATCCTCCGGACCGCACGCCTGCACCATCCATTGCTGGCCTGCCGGCGCATCGTCCGTGGAGGACGCCGCGGCAGGCCCCTCCGTCAGGCTGTCGGGGGCGCGTCTTTCGCCGGCGGCTTTGCGGTCTTTGTCCCGTCGGCCGTGCGCGGGGCGCTTCTGCCGGCGTCCGTCTTCGACGGCGGCGCGTGCTCGGTCTCGATGGGCTGCGCATCGACGAGGACGCCGCCGCTCTCGCGCGCGGCGCTCTCGATCAGCCTCCCGTTCATGAGGCCGCGGCCGTGGGCGCGCCGCGCCTTGCCGCCGCCATTCATGAGCACGCGGCACACGCGCGACAGCGTCTCGCGCATCTTGTGGCGGTGAACGACCATGTCGATCATGCCGTGCTCGAGCAGATACTCGGAGCGCTGGAACCCGTCGGGAAGCTGCTCGCGGATCGTCTGCTGGATCACGCGCGGACCGGCAAAGCAGATGAGCGCGCCGGGCTCGGCGATGTGGATGTCGCCCAGCATGGCGTAGGACGCGGTGACGCCGCCCGTCGTCGGGTCGGTGAGGACGACGACGTAGGGCAGGCCCGCCTCGCGCAGGCGCTGCACGGCGATCGTCGTGCGCGGCATCTGCATGAGCGAGAGAATGCCTTCCTGCATGCGCGCGCCGCCCGACGCCGCAAAGAGGATGAAGGGAGTCTGCTTCTCGAGCGCGCGCGTAAGGCCGGTGATGACGGCCTCGCCGGCCGCCATGCCGAGCGAGCCGCCCATGAAGTCGAAATCCTGCGCGGCGGCGACGACGTCCTGTCCGTCGAGCTTGCCCTCGGCGACGAGAACGGCGTCGTCGAGGCTGGTCTTGGTCTTGGCGTCCTTGATGCGATCGGTATAGCGGCGGCCGTCACGGAACTTCAGCGGATCCTGCGGGACGCCGGGAACCGGCACGGTCTCGAACGCGCCGCCGTCGAAGAGCGCAACGAGCCGCGCCTTGGCGCCCATGCGCATGTGATAGCCCGACCCCGGGACGACGAACTGGTTCGTCTCGAGATCCTTGTAGAAGACCATCTGGCCGCTCTCCGGGCACTTGACCCAGAGGTTGTCGGGCACTTCGCGCTTCGTCGTCAGGAAGCTGCGGATCTTCGGCCGGACGACGTTGTTGATCCAGTTCACGCTGTTCTCGCTCCTCACCGGTGCCGAGACGTTGATCGATCGGGCGTTTCATAGCACGCCCCACGCCGTTCTCTCAGGGCCCGGGCGTCACATTCTGTGGGCACTTTGCGGCGTTGGTTAGGGTTGCCGCCGGTCCGCCGGGCGCCCACACCGTTCCGGCACCGTCTCG
Organism: uncultured Hyphomicrobium sp.; assembly: GCA_964589785.1. Classification (GTDB taxonomy): domain Bacteria; phylum Pseudomonadota; class Alphaproteobacteria; order Rhizobiales; family Hyphomicrobiaceae; genus JAGVSR01. The sequence goes on along the minus strand of CAZPUQ010000010.1, from coordinate 5,885 downwards.
CGGAGACATTGCCCCGGCTCAGCACGCCTTCAAGGCCCCGCTCAGACTTTCGACGAGTTGTAGAACCCCGGATACGGTGCCGCCAGTGGCTTTTCCGTCTTGGTCCAGGCTCTCGGCAATCCGCGTGACGAGCGCCGAGCCCACCACGACCCCATCGCCGTGACGGGCCAACTCCTTGGCCTGCTGGGGAGTTTTGACGCCGAAGCCGATCGCGACGGGCAGGTCGGTTGCGGTCTTGATGCGCGCGACATGGCGGCCGACGTCCCTCGCCACCGGCGCCGCCGCGCCCGTGATGCCGGTGATCGAGACGTAGTAGACGAAGCCCGACGTGTTCGCGAGCACGGCGGGCAGGCGCTTGTCGTCCGTGGTCGGCGTGGCGAGCCGGATGAAGTTCAGGCCCCGCGCGAGCGCGGGCACGCAGAGCTCGTCGTCGGCCTCGGGCGGCACATCGACGACGATCAGGCCATCGACGCCGGCGGCGACCGCATCGTCGAGGAACCGCTCGTTGCCGTAGACGTAGATCGGATTGTAATAGCCCATCAGCACGATCGGGGTGTCGGCATCCTTGGCGCGGAAGTCGCGCACGAGGGCGAGCGTCTTCTTCATGTTCTGCCCGGCCTTCAGCGCGCGCTGGCCGGATGCCTGGATCGGCGGGCCGTCGGCCATGGGATCGGAGAAGGGCATGCCGAGCTCGATGACGTCGGCGCCCGCAGCCGACAGGCCGGTGAGGATCGCGCGCGACGTCTCGAGGTCGGGATCGCCCGCCGTGACGAACGTCACGAGGCCGGCGCGGCCCTCCGCTTTCAGCTTGGCGAACCGCTTCTCGATGCGTGTCTCGGTCTTCATAGTGGCTCCGAACGGGCTCAAATCTTCAGGCCCAGCGCCTTGGCGACCGTGAACAGGTCCTTGTCGCCGCGGCCGCAAAGGTTCATCACGAGCAGGTTGTCCTTCGGCAGCGTGGGCGCGAGCTTCATCACGTGCGCGAGCGCGTGGCTCGGCTCGAGCGCGGGGATGATGCCCTCCATGCGCGTGCAGAACTGCAAGGCCTCCAGCGCTTCCTTGTCGGTGACCGCAACGTACGTGACGCGGCCCGTATCCTTCAGCCACGCATGCTCAGGGCCGACACCGGGATAATCAAGGCCGGCCGAGATCGAATGGCCCTCGAGGATCTGGCCGTCGCCGTCCTGCAGGAGATAGGTGCGGTTGCCGTGCAGCACGCCGGGCGAGCCGCCGTTCATGGAGGCGGCGTGGCCGTTCGGCACGTCGAGGCCGTAGCCGGCCGCCTCGACGCCAAAGATCGCGGTGTTCGTGTCGTCGAGGAAGGGATGGAAGAGGCCGATGGCGTTCGAGCCGCCGCCGATGCAGGCGACGAGCGTATCGGGATTGCGACCCTCGAGCGCGATCATCTGCTCGCGCACCTCGTTGCCGATGACCGACTGGAAGTCGCGGACCATGGCCGGGTAGGGATGCGGGCCGGCCGCCGTGCCGATGAGATAGTAGGTATCGGCGACATTCGTGACCCAGTCGCGCAAGGCCTCGTTCATGGCGTCCTTCAGCGTACCCGCTCCCGCCGTGACCGGATTGAGCTTGGCGCCGAGCAGCTTCATGCGCGCCACGTTCGGCGCCTGGCGCTCGACGTCGGTGGCGCCCATGTAGATCTCGCACGGCAGGCCGTACTTGGCGCACACGGTCGCGACCGCGACGCCGTGCTGTCCGGCGCCCGTCTCGGCGATGATGCGACCCTTGCCCATGCGGCGCGCGAGCAGGATCTGGCCGAGGCAGTTGTTGATCTTATGCGAGCCCGTGTGGTTGAGCTCGTCGCGCTTGAAGTAGATCTTCGCGCCGCCGAGCTCGGCCGTCATGCGCTCGGCCAGATAGAGCGGGCTCGGCCGGCCGGCGTAGTGCGTGTTGAGGTGATCGAGCTCGGCCTTGAACGATGGGTCGGCCTTGGCCGCGGCGTAGGCCCGCTCCAGATCGAGGATCAGCGGCATCAGCGTCTCGGCGACGAAGCGGCCGCCGAACATGCCGAAGAAGCCCTTCTCGTCCGGGCCCGTCCGGTAGCTGTTGAGCTTCACGTCCTCGCCCTTGCCCGTCGTCGTTGCCATCTCGATCTCTCGCGTATCTCTCCAAGCCGTGCACGGCGCGCGCGTCTCAGGCCCCCTGCTTAGCCCCCTTCGCGCTCTGAAGAAAGCGGCGGATGAGCCCAGGGTCCTTGCGGCCCGGCGCGCTCTCGACACCCGAGGAGACGTCGACGATCGCAGCACCCGTTCGCCGGATCGCCTCGGCCACGTTGTCGGGCGTGAGCCCGCCGGCCAACGCGAACGGAACGCGGCCGACAATCGGCTCCAGAATGTGCCAGTCGAACGTAAGGCCGTTGCCTCCGGGCAGCGCAGCGTTCGGATCGGTCTTGGCGTCGAACAGCACGATATCGGCAAGCCGGTCCGGAGCGAGATAGGCCGTTCCCGCCTCCGCGTCCGCCGCGCTGGCGACGGGAACCGCTTTCACGAGCGGCCGGCCGAAGCGCGCGCGGATCTCCGCGACGCGCGCGGGCGTCTCATGGCCATGAAGCTGCAGAAGGTCGGGATCGACCTCGCGCACGATCTCGGCAAGGCTTTCATCCGTTGCATCGACGACGAGCGCCACGACCTGGCAGCGGCCGTCGCGCGGCACGCGCCGGCGCAAGTCCCGCGCCCGCGCGACATCGAGGTGGCGCGGGCTTTTGGGAAAGAAGACGAGCCCGATGTAGTCGGCGCCCGCGTCGCGTGCCGCCTCGAGCGCGGCTTCGTCGCGGATGCCGCAGATTTTGACGCGCGTGGTCATGGCCTTCGAGGTCCAGAAGAACGGGGCCGCACCAAGCCAAGGGAGCGCAAGTCGCGGGACGCGCCAATCGGCCAGCGGGAGTCAGGCGGCGGTCCGGTCGGCGGGAGCGGGAAGCTCGCGCCCGCGCCGCATCACCTCGGCGTCGCGCTCGCGCGCGAGCCTGTCTGCCTCCATGCGCCATCGCCGCGACTCGGACGCTTCGATGCGGACCCGCCGGCGGTAGCGCGCCTGGCCGAGCCACGTGGCCATTCCGCCCAGGAGGACGCCGACGATCATCGCGCCGAAGAGATAGACGTAGAAGGGCAGCGACAGCGAGAGCACCGGCGCCTGCGGATTGAAGGGGTCGAGCACGAGCGTGACGTCGTGGCGGTTGGCGACCGCGAGCGTGACGAGCAGGGCCGCCGCGGGAAACGCGATCAGAAGTGTGAGGATGCGCTTCAGCATGCTGGGCTCCGCCCGCGTCCGCGGACTGCTTCGAACTTGCGGCCCGAGCGTCAGCCCGCAGCGCCGCCGCTGTCGTTCAGCCGATCCCTGAGCTCCTTGCCGGTCTTGAAGAAGGGTACGAACTTCTCCTCCACCGGTACCGGGGCGCCGGTGCGCGGATTGCGGCCCTGGCGCGCGGCACGGTGCTTCACCGTGAAGGCACCGAACCCACGTAATTCCACGCGGTCGCCGCGCGCAAGTGCATCCACGATCTCGTCGAAGATGACGTTGACGATCCGCTCCACATCGCGGTGGTACAGGTGCGGGTTTGCATTCGCGATCTTCTGGATCAGTTCCGACTTGATCACGGGCTCCCCCGAACGGTTTGTTTTTCCTCAGTTTTCAGAAGGGTGCCAAACCGAGACCAAGCCGTCAAGGCCAACCGTGCCGAAGGCCCGCGTCCGGGCGAGGAAATCGGCGACCTGCTGACCCTGCGCCCCCAAGAGGCCGCCCAAGGCCCCGAACAGCGAGGCCGACATCCACCAGCTACTGGTCGCCGCCGGCTTCCAGTCGATCACCTTGAGGTCCTTGGCGACCCCGCGCTTGTCGACCAGCCAGGCTTTGGCCTCCGTCTCGCCGCCGATGGCATCGATCATTTTATGGTTGAGAGCCTCCCGTCCGGAGAAGATCCGGCCCTGGGCGAGGCCCGGAACGTCCGCGAGCTTGATGCCGCGCCGGGATTCGACGAGCGAGCCGAACCAGCGGAAGCTGTCGTTGATCATCTCACGGACGACCTGGAGGGAGGGCTCGTCGGCCGGCGCGAACGGCGAGGGCGACGCCTTGAGCTCGCCGCTCTTCACCTCGTTCATCTTCACACCGACCTTGCCCATGAGCTCGCTGACCTCAGGCCACTGGATCAGCACGCCGACCGAGCCGGTGATCGTGTTGCCGCGCGCGATGATGTGGTCGGCGGCGAGCCCCACGATGTAGCCCGCCGAGGCGGCAACCGTGCCGAACTGGGCGACGACGGGTTTCTTCTCGGCGAGCCGGCGGATCTCGTCGTGCAGTGCCTCGCCGCCGGTCGTGGTCCCGCCGGGGCTGTTGACGTAGAGGATGACGCCCGCCACGTTGCGCGCCTCGCGCAGCTTGGCCAGCATCTCGAGCTGCGCGCGATCGTCGACGATCGTGCCCTCGATGGCCACGCGCGCGATGTGCTTCTGGGCGAAAAGGCCGCTCGTCTGGTCGGCGGAGAGGATGTAGCCGCCAATGGCGAGGACGAGGCCGGTGATCGCAAGTCCGCGCCACAGGCTGAGGCGCCGGCGGAGCTGGCGCCGGTCGAGGACAATCTCGGTTTCAAGCGACATCGCGTTGCACCTCCATCGCATCAGGCGGCCGCGGCGATGCCGTCGACCCAACAACGTTATGATTTCAAGACGCTAAAAAAGCGTAGGCAGGCGGCCGACAAGCCGTCCCACGGCCCCTCCAAGCCGCCGCACGAAGCAAAAAAGCGCGGCACCAGAATGGCGCCGCGCTTCGTTTGTTCCGATCCGGCACAAGCCTTAAAGGTCCGTGCGGACTGCGACGAGGAGGCGATTACTCGCTCTCGTCCTCGTCCGTGTCGGCATTGCGCTTCTTGATGGCGGCCTTGAAGATGTCGCCGAGCGAAGCGCCCGAGTCCGACGAGCCGTACTGGGCGACGGCCTGCTTCTCCTCCGCGATCTCGAGCGCCTTGATCGACACCGAGATGCGGCGCGCGGCCTTGTCGGAGGACATGACGGCGGCGTCGACCTTCTGGCCGACCGTGAAGCGCTCCGGACGCTGCTCGGAGCGGTCGCGCGAGAGGTCGGAGCGCTTGACGAAGGTGGTGATGTCGCTGTCGGCGATCTTGACCTCGATGCCGTTGTCCTGCACCGCCACGACCTCGCAGGTGACCGTATCGCCCTTCTTGTAGCGCGAGAGCGTGTCGGCCGGATCGCCGTGAAGCTGCTTGATGCCGAGCGAGATCCGCTCCTTCGAGCTGTCGACGTCGAGCACCATGGCCTTCACGGTGTCGCCCTTCTTGTACTCCTTGATGAGCTCGTCGCCGGGCTTGGACCAGTCGAGGTCCGACAGGTGCACCATGCCGTCGATGCCGTTGTCGAGGCCGACGAAGAGTCCGAACTCCGTGATGTTGCGGATCGGGCCCTCGACCACCGACCCCTTGGGATGTGCGGCGAGGAAGGCATCCCACGGGTTGTCCTGGGTCTGCTTGAGGCCGAGCGAGATGCGGCGCTTGGTGGGATCGACCTCGAGCACCTGGACGTCGACCTGCTGGCTCGTCGAGACGATCTTGCCGGGGTGGACGTTCTTCTTCGTCCAGCTCATCTCCGAGACGTGGATCAGACCTTCGACGCCCGGCTCCAGCTCCACGAAGGCGCCGTAGTCGGCAATGTTCGTGACCGTGCCCTTGAGCCTGGCGCCGACCGGGTACTTCGCCTCGATCGCCGACCACGGATCGGACTGAAGCTGCTTCATGCCGAGCGAGATGCGCTGCGTCTCCGGGTTGATGCGGATGATCTGCACCTTCACCGTGTCGCCGACGTTGAGAATCTCGGAGGGGTGGTTGACGCGGCGCCAGGCCATGTCGGTGACGTGCAGAAGGC
>CAZPUQ010000009.1:0-102572 GCA_964589785.1 uncultured Hyphomicrobium sp. | reverse complement strand
GGATGGCAGCAACGTGAAGCGGCGGTCGCGGCTGTGGAAAATATTCTGGCGTGGCCGCTGGAGTGCGGACAAGCCGGCGCGCTTCTAATACGTTGGCCGGGCTTCGGCACGGGGGGAGCATCATGAGGCCGGATCAGGCGCCGATCGCAACGAGCGACATCGCACGAATGGGTGCGAACGTCCTGCCGATCGTTCGGCTCCTCGCGCGGTGGGCCGACGAGCGCCCTGCCCTTCTCGACGTCACGCTGTTCGGAGACCGCGTTCGCGCGGGCCAAGGCACGACCGGGGGCACGAAGGCCCGCCTGATGCTCGCCGTGCGCTACGATGAGGCGCGGCTAACCGACGGCTTCGACGACTGGATCGAGCAGTTGCGAACCGGCTTCAGCGATCTCAGTGCCGCGCTCCGGGAGCCCGTGGACATCGTGCCGCCGACGGACGGCGAGACTTGGCGGCTGATCGGCGAGGGCGAGGAGATCGCGGCGGCGCGGTCCGGCAAGGTCCGGGTCGTGCTGACGCCCACGGGCCAGGCGCGGACGGTGGGCCTTCCCGGCAACAACGGGGCGCGGACGGATCGGCCGCGCGCGGTCTGGAAGCGGCTGGCGGACGGGCTCGCCGTTCCGGTCAGCGCGGCGCTCGCGGTCGGACGCCGCTTCACATTCTAGGCTGCGTCCTTAAGACTGCGGCTCCGTCCGATCAGCGACGCCCGCCCCATCCCGATCGCCCGCGCCAGGGTCTCACGGCCGCGCCGGCGGACCACCTGACAGCCCATGCGGATTGCCACATTCAATCTGGAAAGCCTCGACCTGCCGCCGAAGGCCAATCTGCCGCTCGACGTGCGCGCGCAGATCCTTCGTCCCGCCCTGCAGCGCATCCGCGCCGACATCCTCTGCCTGCAGGAGGTGAACGCCCAGCATCTGCCCGGACAAAGCGGGCGGCGATTGCTGGCCCTCGACCGTCTGTTGAGTGGAACCCCCTACGAGACCTATTACCGGGCGGTCGGCACGGCGCCCTCCGGCCGAGGCCCGGCGGATGTCCATAACCTCGTCACGCTGTCGCGCTGGCCTTTTGCCACCATCGAAAGCATCCGGCACGAATTAGTGCCGCCCCTCACCTACGCCGCGCAGACGGCCGCACCCGCGGACGCAGGCGCCGACCTCCTGCGCTTCGACCGGCCGCTGCTGCTCACCGCCATCGATGCCGGCGGCGACCGCCCGGTGATGGTCGTCAATCTGCATCTGCGCGCGCCCATCGCCGCGCCGATCGCCGGCCAGAAGCTCGCGCCGTTTGTATGGAAGAGCGTCTCGGGCTGGGCGGAAGGCTACTTCACGGCCTCGGTCCGGCGCGCCGCCCAGGCCCTCGAAGCCCGCCGTCTGATCGACCGGCTTCTTGCGGCGGACGCGCATGCCCTCATCGCGGTCGCCGGCGACTTCAACGCCGAGGACCACGAGACGCCATTGAAGATCGTGGCAGCCGCCGAGGAGGACACGGGCAACGGCGCGCTGGCGCCCTTGAGTCTCGTCGTGCTCGACCGCACCGTGCCTACGGATCTCAGGTGGAGCGTGCGCCATCACGGCCGCCCTCTGATGCTCGACCACATCCTGGCGAGCCGCGGCCTCTACGCCCATTTCCGGTCGCTCGAGATCCACAACGAGGCGCTCGGCGACGAGGCCGTCGCCTACGCCAAGGTCGACCGCCCGCCCGGATCGCAGCACGCGGCGGTCGTTGCGGCGTTCGATTTCGTGCCCTAAGGGCCGGTCAGCGTGTGCGTTCCCGGTAGGTGCGCGCCGTTTCGGGCCACAGCTCCTTGAGCTCCGACGGCAGTTGCGCGATGACGTCGGCGATCTCGCCGGGGTCACAGAAATGGGCCAGCAGCGCGAAGACGTCGCGGACGGCCCGGTCGGCGTCGAGCCGGCGCGGGAGGAGCCTCTGGGCCACCGCGTCCACGAACGCCTCGCGGGTATGCAGCTTCTCGGGAAGGTGACGCGGCCTCCAGCCCTCGAAATAGAATCCGCGGACGATCGTCGGCAACTGCTGGCCGAGGTCGACGGCCTCCTCGAGCGTCAGCCGATCCCGGAGCTGATGGAGCACGGCGCGCAGCACCGCCAACGCCTCGTCCGTATGCGCGAGGTCGCCGTTATCGCGAAGCGACTTCAGCCATTCCTGGAGCTGTTGCACGCCATGCGCGACAACATCGGGTATGGACATGAGCACTCCTCCTGGCGTCAGCAGCCCCTTACGAGGTCACGACGGCCGGGCCGCGGCAAGAAAAATCGGGCTGCGGAGCCAGGATTCGGGGCCCGCTTGCGGTCAGCTTCGCCGCGCCCGGCCCCTCGACTTGAAAAGGGTGCGCTCGTGAAACGGAGCTTTGCCATGCACAAGCAGATGCCGCTCGCAAAAGTCTATCAGCTCATCGAGCCGGGTCCCGTCGTACTGCTGACGACGGCCCGCAAGGGCCAGGCGAACGTCATGACCATGTCCTGGCACATGATGGTCGACTTCGAGCCGCCGATGATCGCCTGCGTCGTCAGTCCCGCCAATCACAGCTATCAGGCGCTCGAGGCGACGGGCGAATGCGTCATCGCCATTCCCGCCGTGGACATGGCAAAAACGGTGGTAGCCGTCGGCAACTGCTCCGGCCGCAGCACGGACAAGCTCGCGACGCTGGGTCTCAGCCCCTTGCCCGCTTCAACCGTAAGCCCGCCGCTCATCGCGGAGTGCTTCGCGAACCTCGAATGCGTGGTCATCGATCGACGGCTCGTGCGGACCTTCGGCCTGTTCGTCCTCGAGGTGCGGGCCGCATGGCGCGATTCGCGGCAGAGGAAGCCGAGGACGATCCACCATCACGGATTCGGCCGGTTCGTCGTCGACGGGGAAAGCCTGAAGCTGAAATCCAGAATGCCCTAGGACACGATCCTCGCCGGCCGGCGTGGCGGCGCGGCCTCCATGATCTTGCGGAACTCGCGCGGCTTGGGGGCGAGGCTCGCGAGCGTGTGCCGGTCGAGGACGGCCAGGAAGGAGCCGAGCGCCTCCTCCAGGACGCCCTGCAGCCGGCAGCAGTTTGTGATGACACACCGGTTGCCGGTCGCGAAGCATTCGACGAGCGCGAAGTCCGGCTCGGTCGTTCTGACGACGGCGCCGAGATTGATTTTCTCGGCGGGCATGCCGAGCCGCAACCCTCCCGATCGGCCGCGGACCGCCTCCAGGTAGCCGGCACGCGTCAACGCGTTGACGACCTTCGTCAGGTGGGCGCGCGAGATGTTGTACGCCGCGGCGATCTCGTCGATCGTCACGAGGCGATCCCCCGCCGCATGCGTGAACATCAACGCGCGCAGCGCGAAGTCCGTGAACATGGTGAGCTGCATCGGCCGCCTTCACGGTTTAATGATGAATTGGTCATGCACTATAATCTCGACAGCCTGCCATAAAAGATATATTCGTTGTTCATCTTTAGAGACCAGCGCCCCCGTGACCCGCCGGTCGCGCGCAAGCCTCGACTGCCGCAGGCAAGAGCATGAGCTTTGAGAAACCCGCGCCGGCGCCCGACCCGAGGGCCCCCGGTGCCGCCATCGGCATCACGGACGCGATGATCGAACGCCTCGTCGTCACGTTCTACGCCCGCGTTCGTGCCGACGCGATCCTCGGCCCGATCTTCGAAGCCGTCATCGCCGACTGGGACCAGCACCTCCTGAGGATGCGCGATTTCTGGTCATCGGTCACGATGATGACGGGGCGCTACAAGGGCAAGCCCATTCCGGCCCATGCCGCCCTGCCCGACATCACGGAGGCGCACTTTCTTCACTGGCTCGCGCTCTTCCGCCAGACGGCGGCTGCCGTCTGCCCGCCCGATGCGGCGGCGCTCTTCATCGAGTGCGCCGAGCGGATCGCCCGCTCGTTGCAGCTCGGCATCGCGCTGCATCGCGGCGATTTGTTTGCCGCCGGACCGGTCCCAGCCCACTCGACAGCCAACGGAGAAGACCATGCACAAGACGATGCTTCTCGCCATCCTCGGGCTCACAGTGGCCACCCTCGCTCGTGCGGGCGAGGAGAGGATTCCGTTTCCGGCTGACTACAAAACGGCCTTCACCAACTATCTGAGCCTCGACCGGGTCCAGAACGACGACCAGATCATCCGGCTGTTCGCCAACGACGCGGCGCTTGAAGCCGCGCGCGCCGGGAAAGAGCTGCCGAACGGGGCAATTCTCGTCGGCGAGATCTACGCTGCCAAGAAGGACAAGGACGGCAAGGTTATCAAGAGCGCGCTCGGACAGCGCATCCGTGCCAAGCTGGCAGCGGTGGCCGTGATGCAGAAGGGCGAGGGCTGGGGCGCCGGCTTCCCGGACGGCCTGCGCAACGGAGACTGGGACTTCGCCATATTCAGTCCGGATGGCAAGCGTCTCGACAAGGACCTGAATGCCTGCCGCGCATGCCATGCGCCGCTCACGAACACGCAGCACATCTTCTCGATCGAGCATCTGGAGTGACGAGAAGGCAACGGCCGGCCGCCTGCCGCCGGAAGCTCTGACAGGAAACAAGACCGATGACATATGTCGTCACCGAGAACTGTATCAAGTGCAAGTATACGGACTGCGTGGAAGTGTGTCCGGTGGACTGCTTCTACGAAGGCGAGAACATGCTCGTCATCCACCCCGACGAGTGCATCGACTGCGGCGTGTGCGTTCCGGAATGTCCGGCCGAAGCGATCTTCTCCGACTCCGAGCCGCAGGCGACGCCCGAATGGCTCGAGATCAATCGCAAGTACGCCGATCAGTGGCCGAACATCACGGCGAGGAAGCCGCCGCTTCCCGATGCCGACGCCGAGAACGGCCGCAAGGGCAAGGCCGCGGAGCTGTCGCCGAACCCGCCGGCCGATGCGGAGGTGACATGACCGTGCTGACCGCGGCGCTGCCGGTCTCAGATGCCGAGGCGATCGCGCAGGGAATAGTACCAGGAGCCCAGCGCCGAATACTGGGCGCGGAACCGCCGTCCGCCGGGGAACGGGATCCAGGGCAGGCTCGCGAAAACGTCGAAACGGCCGACATCGCCCTGCACCGCCTCGCTGAGAATGCGGCCGAAGAGATGCGAGCCGGTGACCCCGTGCCCGCTGTAGCCGTGGGCGAAATAGACGTTGTCGCGCAAGCGTCCCATCTGCGGCACGCGGGAGAACGAGAGCGCGAAGTTGCCGCTCCAGGCATAGTCGATCTTCACGCCTCTGAGCTGAGGGTAGACCTTCTCTAGGTTGGGGCGCAGCTTGGCCTCGATGTCGGCCGGGTCGGTGCCGCCATAGACCGCGCCGCCTCCAAAGATCAGCCGCTTGTCGGCGGAGAGGCGGAAATAGTCGAGGATGTAGCGGACGTCTTCCACGCACAGGTCGGTCGGCAAGAGCTCGCGCGCCCGCACCTCCCCCAGCGGCTCGGTCGCCATCATCTGGCTGGAGACCGGCATGACGCGCGAGACGAGTTCCGGCACGACCTCGCCGAGATAGGCATTGCCGCACAGGATCAGCGTCCGGCAGCGAACCTCGCCCGACTCGGTCAGGACGACCGGCCTGCCTCGGTCCTGCCCGACGGAGATGACGCAGGAATTCTCATAGATGACGCCGCCGAGGCTTTCGAGCGCGGCAGCCTCGCCGAGGACGAGGTTCAGCGGATGCATGTGGCCGCCGGTGCGATCGATCATGCCGCCGCAATAGACGTCCGACCCCACGTGGCGGCGGATGCCCTCGCGATCGATGAGCTCGTGATCGTCCATCCCATAGGTTCGCCACAGCTTCTGCTTGGCTTCGAGCTCCCGCATCTGCTTGGCCGTATAAGCTGCGTACAGGTTTCCGTCCTTGAGATCGCACGAGATGGAATACTTGCTGACGAAGGAGCGGATGATCTTGCCGCCCTCCTGCACGAGGCCGCCCACGAACGCTGCAACCGTCGCGCCGTAGCGGCGCTCGATGGTGCCGAGGCTGGCGTTGAGCCCGTTGACGATCTGTCCGCCGTTGCGGCCGGAAGCGCCCCAGCCGACACGGGCCCCTTCGACGACGATCACCTTGCGCCCCGCCTCCGCGAGATGGAGCGCTGCGGAGAGACCGGTATAGCCGGCGCCGACGATGCAGATGTCGGCCTCGATCGACTCCGTCAGGCGGGCGCGCGTCGGTGCGGGATTGGCGCTCGCGGCGTAGTAGCTCTGCGGGTGGGAGCCGTCCCCGCAGTAACGGTCAAAGCGGCTGGCCACGACATCACCTCCTCGCAACGCTGTCGCGCGAAGGCTAGCTGCTCGTGACGCAGGCCCGCAAGCCACCACGCACCGACGGCGCATGCGCCGCGAAAGGGGCCGCGATGCGCGCGAAACGAGCGGGAACAGCACATCGGCGCGACGCTTCGGCCGACCCCATTGACATTGTTGCATGCCTTGCTCATGATTTCGGCATGTTTGCAAAGGCGGCATTTCATTTGAAGCTCCCTCAGGGGAACTCTGACGTCGCGGGCCAATAGCCCCCGGCTCGGCCGCATTGCGCCTGCCCCGGTCGGGGGATCTTTCTGAAATTTTTCGCGCCCCCTCTGCGTCCTGGAAGCTCCGGGACGACGGGTGAACTTGGATCCAGTTTCACGCCTGCGTCTGTCTCCTGTCGTCGCGCCGCGAGGCGCGACGCAGCCAATTCGGCTGGAGGCATGCACACTCAATCCACGAAGGCCCAGCCATGTCGTTGCATACGCTCCCTCTCAGCCTGCCCCGTATCCTCGTAACTGAGACGGACGAACTCTGCCTCAGCAATCTCGCGACACGGGTCAATCAAAAAGACCCGTCGAACGTGGTTGCGCACGCGCTGCTGGCGGAGCTGCAGCGCGCCGAGGTCGTCCCCGACCGCAAGCTGCCGCGCAGCACCGTGCGCATGAACTCGACCGTGGAGTTCGAGATCGACGGCTCAGAGACGCGGCGCGCCAAGCTCGTGTTTCCGGGCGACGCCGACATCGACAAGGGCCGGCTGTCCATTCTCACGCCGATCGGCGCTGCCCTTATCGGGCTGTCCCCCGGCCAGTCGATGCGCTGGCAAGGCCATGACGGCCGCCCGCATATCCTGCGCATCTTGTCCGTTGAAAGCACGGACAGCGGTCCCGATGACGGTCCCGACGAGGGTCCGCGCGCAGCCTGATACCGACCGGCCGCAACCCTCATCGCGTCAAGGCCGGTCCATAACGCTTCAACAGGACAGTCGATGTCTACGCCGCAGCACCGTACCGGCCGGCACTCATTGCAGTTGCCCGGTCCCACGCCCATCCCGGACCGCATTCTGGCGGCCATGCACCGGCAGGTGATCGATCATCGCGGGCCGGAGTTCCAGGCGCTCGCGCATCGCGTGCTCGCGCACATCCGCTGGGTCTTCAAGACAAAGAACCCGGTTCTCGTCTTCGCCTCCTCGGGCACGGGCGCCTGGGAGGCCGCGCTCGTCAATACACTTGCATCAGGGGATCGCCTGCTGACGGTCGAGACGGGTCACTTCGCGCGCAACTGGGCGACCATGGCGCGCGACCTCGGCCTCGTTCCCGAGACGATCGCCACCGACTGGCGCGGCGGAGCGGATGCCGAGGCGATCGAGCAGCACCTCAGAAGCGATCGCGAGCGCCGGATCAAGGCCGTCTGCGTCGTCCACAACGAGACCTCCACCGGGGCCCGCTCGTGGATCGAAAATGTCCGCGCGGCGATCGATGCCGCCCAGCATCCGGCACTCCTCATGGTCGATACGGTCTCGGGCCTCGGCACCATGGACTACCGTCACGACGAATGGGGCGTCGACGTCTCCGTCAGCGGCTCGCAGAAAGGATTGATGCTGCCGCCGGGCCTCGCCTTCACGGCGTTGAGCGAACGGGCCATTGCCGCGAGCCGCACGACCGGCCTGCCCCGGTCGTACTGGGCCTGGGACAAGATGCTGTCCATGAACGCCGACGGCTTCTTCCCCTACACGCCCGCGACGGGACTGCTCTTCGGCCTGGCCGAGAGCCTGGCCATGCTCAATGCCGAGGGCCTCGAACACGTCTTTGCGCGCCACGAGCGGTACGCCGAGGCCGTGCGGCGGGCCGTCGAGGCGTGGGGCCTCGAGCTCTGGTGCCGGCAGCCGCGAGACCACTCGCCGGGCGTGACGGCCGTAGCGATGCCCGAGGGCCATGACGCGGACCGGTTCCGCCGGCTCGTACTCGAGCATTTCGACGTGTCGCTCGCCATGGGCCTCGGACCGATGGCCGGGAAGGCTTTCCGGATCGGCCACATGGGACACACCAACGAGGTGACCATCCTCGGCGCGCTGGCGGCCGTCGAGATGGGCCTGGAGATTGCTGGCGTTCCGCACAACGAAGGCGGCGTGACGGCCGCGATGCGGTTTCTGCGCCGGCCCTATTGAACCTGGCGGTCAACCAGGTGCTCATGCTGCACCGCAGCAGCGGAACTGCAGCCGGGCAGGATGGCGCAAAAAGGAGGCTGTTGCCCATCTCCCCATCAGGCAGCCAGATCAATTTTGCGGCATTTTGCCATTCTGTTGGGCTGTTGAAGACCGCCTGACACGCATGTAGCAGACTCTACGTAGGTGAATTGGTGCCGACATCGGGGGGCTCATCGGGGCCGTGCCTTGTCCTGCTTCAAGTCAACCAACAAAAAGCATCGAACCTTGCAGTGGGACATGTGCATGCGATTCACAAGCGTGGAGAACTGCCTCGAGAGCGTCGCCGATCACAACCCGGGCCAGCCGGAGTTCCTGCAGGCGGTCTCGGAGGTGATGGAGAGCATCTGGCCGTTCATCGAGCGCCATCCGCGCTACAGCGAGGACGGCCTGATCCATCGGATCGTCGAGCCGGAGCGCGTCGTCATCTTTCGCGTGCCCTGGGTCGACGACAAGGGCCAGGTGCACGTCAATCGCGGCTACCGCATCCAGCACAGCTCCGCCATCGGACCCTACAAGGGCGGCTTGCGCTTCCACCCCAGCGTCAACCTCTCGATCCTCAAGTTTTTGGCCTTCGAGCAGACCTTCAAGAACGCGCTGACCACGCTGCCCATGGGTGGCGGCAAGGGCGGCAGCAATTTCGATCCCAAGGGCCGCAGCCCGAACGAGGTCATGCGCTTCTGCCAGTCCTTCGTTACCGAGCTCTTCCGCCACATCGGCCCTGATACCGATGTGCCTGCCGGCGACATCGGCGTCGGCGGCCGCGAGGTCGGCTACATGGTCGGCATGATGAAAAAGCTGTCGAACCGCGCCGACTGCGTGTTCACCGGCAAGGGCATGAGCTTCGGCGGCTCGCAGCTCCGGCCGGAGGCGACGGGCTATGGCACCGTCTACTTCGCCGAGGAGATGCTGAAGCGCGCGGGCCGCTCCTTCGAAGGCGCCCGCGTCGCCGTCTCGGGATCTGGCAACGTCGCCCAGTACGCGATCGAGAAATGCCTCGACCTTGGGGCCAAGGTGGTCGCCGCCTCGGACTCGTCCGGCACCGTGGTGGACGAGGACGGCTTCACGCGCGACAAGCTTGCCATTCTGATGGACGTGAAGAACGGCAACTACGGGCGCATCTCCCAGTATGCCGAAAAGGTCAAGGTGGCGTTCGAGGCCGGCCGCACGCCCTGGACCATTCCCGTCGACATCGCGCTGCCCTGTGCGACGCAGAACGAGCTCGACGTGGCGGATGCGGAAATCCTCGTCCGCAACGGCGTCAAGTGCGTCGCGGAGGGCGCCAACATGCCCTCGACCGCCGGGGCCGTCCGCGTCTTTCACCGTTCGGGCGTCCTGTTCGCCCCCGGCAAGGCCAGCAATGCGGGCGGCGTGGCGACGTCCGGCCTCGAGATGAGCCAGAACGCCATGCGCCTCGCCTGGCCACGCGAGGAGATCGACCGGCGCCTTTCCGAGATCATGCGCGGCATCCACGACATGTGCGTCGAGTACGGCCAGCGGCCCGACGGAACCGTCAACTACGTCGATGGCGCCAACGTCGCCGGATTCGTGAAGGTGGCGGACGCGATGATGGCCCAGGGCGTGGTCTGACCTCACCCACTGGCAGGCAAGAGTGCGAGCGGCCGCTGCTCCGTGCGAGCGGCGGCCGCTTTCTTTTCTGCCTGGCCGCCTGGCCTCGGCTCATCGCCCGGCCGCCGGCTCCTCGCTGAGCCGCGCGCGGGCCCAGCGATAGCCCGTATCCAGCAACTCGTCCTGGCGGTGCCAGTCGAGGAAGCTGACGCCGGCCGGAATCGGCGGCACGAGCAGGAGATCATCCGGCCTGAGGCGCTCGCGGAAGGCATGGCGATTGGCCATGAGGCTGCGCATGAGCACCGTGGCGAGCCCCGGCGCGCGCGGCCACTCCTTGCGGGTCCAGGGCGTCATGGCAAGGCGCACGAGCTCGGCCCGCGACGGCAGCGCGTCATAGGCGACGTCGAAGCGCTCGAGCTGCCCGCCGTCGAAGGCGACCACGACATTCGGGCCGGCCTTGATCTCGTGCATCGCCGCGACCGGCACGTTGTCCACGAGGCTGCCGTCGACGAGCATCTCGCCATCGTCAGTGTAAACCGGCGGAAGCATGACGGGAATGGAGGCCGACGCGCGGACCGTCCGCCACAGCGGCCCGCTGCGATGCACGTGGGGACCGTACCGCGAGAGATTGGTCGACACCGCGTAGAACGGCAGCCACAGGTCCTCGATGTCCCGCTCGCCGTAGAGCGCCTTCAGCGCCTGGTCGAAGTGGGTATGATCGAGCAGCGAATAGCGCGGCACCGTGTAGCGCCGCATGGCGCGCTTGCGGACGAACATCTCCTGCACGCCCTCGGCGATCTCCTCGGGCGGCGAGCGCAGCGCAAAGGCCGCCGCCATCGCACTGCCACCCGACGTGCCGCCCATGATGTCGAAATCGAAGCCGGATTCGAGAAGCGCGCGGTAGATGCCCACATGCGTGACGCAGAGCGCACCGCCGCCGGCAAGCACGAGGCCGCGGGCGGCGCCGCCGATGAACCGGGCGACGCGCGCGAAATCCTCCGGGTCGTCGCGGGCGACGTGGTGATGCATCGCCACCTCGCGCCCTGTGAGCCACCGGCGCGTACCCGATAGCGTCCGCCGCGTGTCGTGCGCCAGGATCAGCCGGCGAGCGGAGGGGGCGAGAAAGCGGGCGGCAAACAGTTCCGTCTCGTTCAGAGCCGGATCGGCCGCAAAGTCTCCGGCGGCGAGCATGAGGTCGGCGTGATGGACGATCTTCCGGTTCCACGCCGTCAGCGTCCCGTCGGCGATCATCAACACGTAGGCGTAGCCCTGCTCCAGCGCGTTGAGGCGCTCGGTCATCGCCGTATCGGCGAGCGCCTCCTCGCTCAACGCAGCGATGTCAGGCCGGGAACGGTCGACCACGAGCGTCGGCCCCCGCTCGGCCAGAGCCGCAGCCAGGCTCGACACGAGGTTGCCATCGAGCGTCGAGCCGCCCGCGGGTATGAGCACGACCGTGCGCGGCGCGGAGCGGCGTGGCCGCGGCGGCGCCAGTGTCGTGGTGGCGAGCCGCCCGGCGAGATCGCCGCAGATCGCCCGCCAGACACGGGGATCGCTCTCCGCCAGGGCGTCGAGGTGCTCGCGATCGAGCTTCAGGACGATACTGTCGCGCAGCGCCGTGACGGTCGCCGTGCGGGCCGATCCGGTCAGGAACCCGATCTCGCCGATCGGCTCGCCCGCCCCGATCTCCCCGATCGGATGCTCGCGGTCGCGGCGTGTGACGGAGAAGCGGCCCGACAGCACGACATACATCGCCCCGGAGGCCTCGCCCTCCTCGACGAGGGCGCGGCCCCGCTCGATGCCAAGCTTCTCGAAACGCGCGGCGAGCCCGGCCTTCGCCGCATCGTCGAGATGGCGGAACAGGCTGAGCTCACAGACGCGGTGGCGGGTATCGGTCATCTCGGGACTCGGCGTGCGGCCGCGCAGGACGCGTGGCCGCCGACCGGCTTGTGGCGTGCCCGGTGCGGGCAGCACGATTCCCGAGATTAGCCCTCCGGCGGTCGCAAGTCGCGGCCTCTATGACCATAGAGCAAACGGCGCCGAGCCCGCCCGGGCCGGGCAGAAGGGCTCAGCGCCTCAAGCGGCCAGTACGACGACCGCACGGCTCACTGGTGATGCGCCGACACGCTCCGCACGCATTCTGCCACGAGATCGCGCGGGGCCGACTGGCCGAGATCGCCGAGGCTCAGAATCCCGACGAGACGCTTGCTCTTGTTGATCACCGGCAGCCGGCGGACCTTCAGATCCTCCATGTGCTGGACGGCCTTCGTGAGATCGTCCTCGTCGCGGCAGCAGTGGATCGTCGATGTCATCACGTCGCGCGCGGTGGCTTTTTTCGCGTCGAAGCCGTCAGCGGCGAGTCCCCGGCAGACGATGTCGCGGTCCGTCACCATGCCGACCAGGCGATCGTTCTCGCCGATCGGCACCGAGCCGATGTCCTGCTTCTGCATCAGCTTCGCGATCTCGCTGATCGGCGTGCTCGGATCCACCCATTCCACGCCCTTGTGCATCACATCCTTCACTCTCATGGTATCAACTCCCATAGGGATCGGGCCGGTAGGCCCGATCTGACGAACACCTGCCCGATCGCCGAGCCCGGCTCACTGCAGGGGCGGCTGGAAGGCCACATAGGCGACCTTGCTCTCCACGCCCCTCACGCCCTCCACCCTCTGCACGACGCGCACGGCCTCGGCGATCACGTCCTCGTCCGTGCTGCCGCCGGTCAGAAGAACCTTGCGCCCGACGACATGCGGCTCAATGCCGTTCCGGATCGATTTGGCGCCGAACTCCTGCTCGAGCGCCACCTGCACACGGTGGAGGATGAGCCGGTCCATCAGCACATCGCGGGAGTAGGGCGTCTCCTGGAAGGCACCGCTGGTCGCGAGCCGGACAATCACCTCGACGCAATCGTCCACCGGCACGCGGGCCGTATTCAGGACGAGGGCGTAGTGGAGCGGATCATCCCAACGGCTGCCGAACAGGGTCTGCATGGCGCCGTTATGGGCCGCATCGCTACGCTCCAGCTCACGGCGCGCCGCCGAGGGCGTCCCCGATCCGCGCCGCTCAATCAGGACGGCTTCCCGGAACGACATCGGAGCGCAGATGCGCACGCACAGCACGTGCGGCACGAAGCTCAATACGCTCGGCGCGCCCCAGCCGCGCAGCACGATGTTGCCCCGGGCCGCCTGCTCGAGGATCTCGAGCGCGGCGTGCTTGAGGAAGCCGCGCCGGTCGAACAGAAGACGCTCCAGGACCGTCGGGCCGTCCTCGATCTGGTGGTGGACGTCGCTTTCCGACAGGCCGGTGCGGTCGGCAATATCGTGCTCGATCAACTGGTGGTGGACGATATCGAAGCCCAGCCGCTTGCCGACGGCCGCGGCAATCTCATCGCCTTGCGTACCCGACTCCCGGGTAAGAGCAATCACGGTCATGTCACAAACCTCTAGGCATCGACCGATTTCAATGGGTCTTCCGCCTCTGCCGGCAGAAGGGCGCATGGGTCCTGAAGCGCCGTCGTCCGGCAGGCGACCCGCAGTACGCGCCATGCCCGTGCTTCGATGAGCGTGCCGGCGATCGCGGCCTCTATCTTGGCTGCCGGATCAATGGGCCCGGACGCCGATGTGGGCCTGCGGCACGCCCACCATCAGGTTATGGAAATCGCGTCCTCGCAGCCGGACCAGCGTGCAGTGGTCCCCGCCCTCGAAGTAGACGTCGTCGAAGCCCTCGAGGCGGTCGTCGAGCACGGCCGGCAGCCCGTACGCATCCGCAACAGGCGGAGCACAGCCGGCCTCGCAATCCTCGAAAATGAGCGAGACCTCATCTTCCGTCGCCAGGCACATCGGCTGCTTCAGCCAGTCGCTGACGGCCTCGATCTGAACCTGGCAGGATGCGGGCAGAATGGCGAGGAGGTAGCCATCCCTGCCCTTCAGAAGAACGCCCTTCGCGAGATTGTCCTCGGAAATGTTGCTTGCGCTGGCGATGTCCGAGGCCCGGACCGCGCGTCTGTGCAGCCGCACCTGATAGGGGATCGCCTTCCGGTCGAGATGCTGCTGAACCGACAATGCCAGACCCATCGCACACCCCTCCTGGGACTGCCTTCCGGCGGTCACCGAAAACGAGCGGACATGCGACATTCACCGGTTCGCGTCGGAGAATATTGACCACTGGCAATATTGACACCGACCTATCGACCCCGGCAGGCGCGTTGCCGTCCGAGGTCGGATGAGAACGAGCAAATGCAGGCCGCTCTCAATACCAAGATTTATTATAGTCCTTCGACCGAGCATCTTCAATGAGCGGATAGCTAGGTGACTTGTCGGAGCGCACCGGTTCGATGTCGGCCGGCGCGGCGTGCCTCCTTGTCATTCCAAAATGGCGAACCATCTGAATTAGCGGTACAGTTCGCCAGCAAGACGGGGTGGAGAGCCTACTTCAGGAGGTGTCTTCACGATGGATGGCCTTGAGCATACGGTTGAGACCAAGCATCCGCTCGACAAGCGCGCCGAGGAATTTGCCCGGCATTTGCAGCAGGCTGTCGACGACCTGCGCAAGCAGGGCTCGTCGCGGGGCCTGGAGCGGCAGTTGAGTGCCGAGACGAAGCTTCGCAAGTTCCGGATGGGGCCTGGGCCCGACGGCAGTCGCCGGCCCGGAGCGCTGGCCTCTGTCATCGAGATCCTGGAACTGACATTCGAGCGCTGGCTCTCCCGGGTCGACCGGTCGGCGGATCTCAGAGCCGATCCCAAATAGATGTCGTCAAAGCCGACGTGAGAAGGCTGTTCAAGCCGGGCGCCTCACGACGGGCTGCGCAGGACAGGATCTGTTGCAGGGACAGGGTCTGTCGACGGATGCAGCACCGTCCCAAAACCTCGGCGGAGTGTGACATGTCTCGCGCGCTGTATGCCTTTCTGAAGCGGATCGTTCGTTGCGGCCGGCTCGACGTGGAAACGGCTGACGGGTCGCGGTTCGCCGTCGGGAGCGGAGAGGCGCCACGCTGCGCCATCCGTTTCGCCGATCGGTGGGCGGAGTGGGCCCTCGTCGTCAACCCCGCGCTCGCGCTCGGCGAGCTCTACACCGACGGCCGCATCATTCTGAGCAGGGGGACGATCTACGATCTCCTTGATCTCGTGGCGTCCAATCTCGAACGCGACGAGCCGACCGGCTTTGCCCGCGCGCTCACCGCGCTGCGCACCGCCATCCGTCCGCTCTCGCAGCACAATACACTGCGCCGGGCAGGCAAGAACGTGGACCGCCATTACAATCTCGACGGCCGCCTGTTCGACCTCTTTCTTGACGGCGACCGGCAGTATTCGTGCGCGTATTTCGAGACGCCCGACATGGGCCTCGACGAGGCCCAGCTCGCCAAGAAGCGGCACATCGCGGCCAAGCTTCTGGTGAAGCCGCAGGATCGCGTCCTCGACATCGGTTGCGGATGGGGCGGGCTCGATCTCTACCTTGCCGAGCTTGTCGGGGCCGCAGTGACGGGTATCACGCTGTCCGAGGAGCAGCTCGACATCGCCAGGCGGCGGGCCGACGCCCTGCCGCCGGACCGCCATGTGACGTTCAAGCTCTGCGACTACCGCACGGTCACGGGCAAGTTCGAACGCATCGTATCCGTCGGCATGTTCGAGCACGTCGGCGTCACGTACTTCGAGCAGTTCTTTGGCAAGGCCGCCGAGCTGCTGACCGACGACGGCGTCATGCTCCTGCACTCCATCGGGCGTATGGACGGACCCGGCGCGACGAACCCCTGGATCGAGAAGCACATCTTCCCCGGCGGCTATTTCCCGGCGCTGTCGGAGGTGCTCCCGTCGATCGAGAAATCGGGTCTGATCGTGACCGACGTCGAGATCCTGCGCCTGCATTACGCGGCAACGCTGCGGGCCTGGCGCGAGCGCTTTCTGTCACACCGTGCCGAGGCCTTGGACCTTTTCGGCGAGCGGTTCTGCCGCAAGTGGGAATTCTATCTGGCCGCCTCGGAGTGCGGCTTCCGTTACTGCGGCCTCATGGTCTTCCAGATCCAACTCGCCCGGCGTCAGGACGCTATGCCGCTGACGCGCGATTACGTCGGCGCGCGGGAAAAGGAGCTGCGAAAGAAGGAGCAGGTTCTGGCGACCCGCGCACGCGCCGCGGAATGAGCTGCGCCGGCAGAGCGGACAATCGGTGTGTGCCCGCTCACCCGAGGTCGAGGTCGCTCTCGACGACGTGACGGAGATCGGTCCCATCGGCGGTCAGAACCATGCGCACCTTGAGCGTGCCCTTGCCGCCAAGCCCCTGCTCGCGCACGACGCGCTCGATCTCCTGCTGCGACGTGACGCCGACCTCTTTCAGAAACCGACGCAGCGCCATGTTGAATCGGTCGTTTTCCATGATCGGTCACTCCGTGTTCGGGCCCGCAGATCGCGCTGCGACGATAGAAAGCCATCGGGCCATGAGAAGACAAGACCGGATGACGGCGGTGGTTCCTCCGGCCGCGGCGCGTCTGAGGCTTGATGCGGCATACGCGCATCGCTTCACGGCTTGGCCTTGAGATAGCTTTCGATCGGCGGGCAGGTGCACACGAGGTGGCGGTCGCCGTAGGTGTTGTCGACGCGGTTCACGGGCGGCCAGTATTTGTCGATGCGCAAGGCCCCCGGCGGGAAGCACGCCTGCTCGCGCGTATAGGGGCGATCCCAGGCTCCGACGAGATCCTCGACCGTGTGAGGCGCGTTCCTCAGCGGATTGTTCTTCGGGTCGCTGCGCCCTTCCTCGATGGCGCGCACCTCCTCGCGGATCGACAGCATCGCGTCGCAGAAGCGGTCGAGCTCGGCCTTGGTCTCCGATTCCGTCGGCTCGATCATCAGCGTCCCGGCGACGGGCCAGCTCATGGTCGGCGCGTGGAAGCCGCTGTCCATGAGCCGCTTGGCGACATCCTCGACGGTGATCCCCGTCGCGTGCGTGAGCGGCCGGATGTCGATGATGCACTCGTGCGCCACGCGCCCGTGCGCCCCCTTGTAGAGAATGGGATAGGCCGGCTCCAGACGCCGGGCGATGTAGTTGGCGCTCAGAATGGCGACGCGCGTTGCCTGGGTCAGCCCCCGCCCGCCCATCATGAGGATGTAGCTCCACGAGATCGGCAGGATCGACGGCGATCCGTAGGGCGCCGCCGACACGGTGATCTCGCCGCCGCCCGTTTCCGGATGTCCGGGCAGGAACGGAATGAGGTGCGCCTTGACGCCGATCGGCCCCATGCCGGGCCCGCCGCCGCCGTGGGGAATGCAGAACGTCTTGTGCAGATTGAGATGGCTGACGTCCGCGCCGATGTCGCCGGGACGCGCCAGCCCGACGAGCGCGTTGAGATTGGCGCCATCGAGGTAGACCTGCCCGCCGCAGGCATGCGTGATGTCGCAGATCTCGCGCACGGCCTCCTCGAACACGCCGTGGGTCGAGGGATAGGTGATCATGCAGGCTGCCAGATCGTGCGCATGCGCCTCGGCCTTGGCACGGAAGTCGGCGACGTCGATGTTGCCGTTCGCATCCGTGCGCACGACCTCGACGGTCATGCCGGCCATCTGGGCCGAGGCCGGGTTCGTCCCGTGCGCCGAAGCTGGAATGAGGCAGACCGTGCGCTCGACCTCCCCGCGGCTGCGATGGTAGGCGCGGATCGCCAGGAGGCCGGCGTACTCGCCCTGCGCGCCGGAATTGGGTTGCATCGAGATCGCGTCGTAGCCGGTGATGACACACAGCTTGCTGGAAAGATCGTCGATCAGCTCCTTGTAGCCCTGCGCCTGGTCGGCCGGAACGAAGGGATGGATCTCGCTGAACTCGGGCCAGGAGATCGGCAACATCTCCGCCGTCGCGTTGAGCTTCATGGTGCACGAGCCGAGCGGGATCATCGACCGGTCGAGGGCGAGATCGCGGTCGGCGAGGCGGCGCATGTAGCGCGTCATCTCGCTTTCCGCCCGGTTCATGTGGAAGATCGGGTGGGTCAGGAACTCCGAGGTCCGCAACAGCGCGGGCGGCAGATGCGAGGGCGGATAGTCGTCGCTGTAGCGCAGATCGAAGGCGCCGAACGCCCGCCACACCGCTTCGAGCGTATCGGGCCGCGTGCGCTCGTCGACCGTGATGCCGATGCGGTCGCTCGCCACCTTGCGCAGGTTGACGCCGTTGTCGACGGCGTTCTTCATGATGAGGCCCTGGTAGGGACCGACGCGCACGGTGATCGTGTCGAAGAAGGTCTCCGGCTCGACGACGAAACCGAGGCTCCGCAGCCCGTCCGCAAGGCGGCAGGCGTCGCGGTGGACCCTGAGCGCGATGGCCTTGAGCCCGGCCGGCCCGTGATAGACCGCATACATGGACGCGATGACGGCGAGCAGGACCTGCGCCGTGCAGATGTTCGATGTCGCCTTCTCGCGCCGGATGTGCTGCTCGCGCGTCTGCAGCGCGAGACGGTAGGCGCGATTGCCCCGCGCATCGACCGACAGACCGACGAGGCGCCCCGGCAGGCTGCGCTTATAAGCGTCGCGCGTCGCGATATAGCCGGCATGAGGACCGCCGTAGCCCATCGGCACGCCATAGCGCTGCATCGATCCGACCGCGATGTCGGCGCCCATTTCGCCCGGGGGCTTCAGCAGCGTCAGCGCCAGCGGATCGGCGGCGACGGCGGCGAGCGCGCCCGCCTCGTGCAGCCGCTCGATGACCGCGGTAAAGTCGAAGCACGCCCCGCACACGCCCGGATATTGGAAGAGTGCGCCGAAGACCTCGCCTGCGTTGAGGTCCCGGAAGGGATCGCCGACGCGGATCGTCCAGCCGTGCGGCGCGGCCCGCGTGCGCAATACGGCGATCGTCTGCGGCAGGCAGTCCTTGTCGGCAAAGAAGACGGTCTTCTCCGACTTCGTGATCCGCTGCGTCATGCTCATCGCCTCGGCGGCGGCGGTCGCCTCGTCGAGCAGAGACGCGTTGGCGATGTCGAGCGCCGTCAGATCGGCGACGAGCGTCTGGAAGTTCATCAGGGCCTCGAGGCGGCCCTGGCTGATCTCCGGCTGGTATGGCGAGTAGGACGTGTACCAGGCGGGGTTCTCGAAGATGTTGCGCTGGATCGCCGGCGGCATGGTCGTGCCGTGGTAGCCCTGGCCGATGAGCGAGGTCAGAAGCTTGTTCCTGTTCGCCGTCTCGCGCAACTTGTCGAGGGCCCGACGCTCGGAGAGGGACTTGCCGAAGTCGATGCGCTCCGTCTGGCGGATCGAGGGCGGCACGGTCTCGTCGATCAGGGCCTGCAGGTCGGCCGCGCCGACGGCCTCGAGCATTGCGGCGATCTCCTTCGCCGACGGACCGATGTGGCGGCGATTGGCGAAGTCGTAGGGATCGTATTTGTCGGCCATTCTTTGCAACTCACGCATTGAGCGTCTTGTATTGGGCCTCGTCCAGGAAGCCGTCGAGCTCGGCGGCATTCGCCAGCTTGATCCTGTAGAGCCAGCCGGCGCCCATCGGATCGGCGGTGACGGACGCGGGATCGTCCGCGGCGGCCTGATTGATCTCGACGACCTCGCCGCCGACCGGAGACAGGATATCGTAGGCGGTCTTGACGGATTCGACGACGACCGCGGCGCCGCCCGATTTCAGCCTGGCTCCGACCTTCGGCAGCTCGACGTAGACAAGGTCTCCGAGCTCGGACGCCGCGAACTCCGTGATGCCGACGGTTGCCGTGTCGCCTTCGACCCGCAGCCAGTCGTGCTCGCGCGTGAACTTCATCATGACCGCTCTCCTCGCTCTTTGTTTGTCGTGTCCATCAGGTCGCCCGCCGATAGGCATGCGCCACGAAGGGCAGCTTGACGACCCGCGCCGGCTGCGGGCTGGCGCGCACGATCAACCGGACCTCGCTGTCCACAGCCGCATGCCCGGGCGAGACATAGCCCATCGCAATCGGCACCTTGAGCGTCGGCGAGAACCCGCCGGACGTGACGACGCCGATCGGCTCGCCGCTGGCGGATTGGATCTCCGCGCCCTGGCGCGCGGGCACCCGGCCGTCGAGACGCAGGGCGACGCGCACGCGCGAGGGTCCGTGCACGAGCTCATGGCGGATGCGGTCGAAGCCGGGGAACCCGCCCTCGTCGCGGCGGCGGCGCGGGATCGACCACGCAAGCCCGGCCTCGACCGGCGACGTCGTCTCGTCCAGCTCATGTCCGTAGAGGCACAGTCCGGCCTCGAGCCGCAGCGAGTCGCGGGCGCCGAGGCCGCACGGCTTGACCTCCGGCGATTGGAGAAGCGTCCGCCACAGCGGCAGCGCGTCCGCGGCGGCCATGGAGATCTCGAAGCCGTCCTCCCCGGTATAACCGGAGCGGCTGACAAGGCAGGGCACATCCGCGACGCTCACGCGCCTGACCTCCATGAAGGAGAGCACAACGGCTTGCGGCGCCACGCGCGCCATGACGTCCGCGGCCTTGGGGCCTTGCAGCGCCAGCAGCGCGCGATCCGTCTTGAGCTCAAGATGCACGCCGGGCCGCAGCCGGGCGGCGATGTGCCGGCAATCGACATCCTTGCGCGCGGCGTTGAGGATCAGGACCAGCCGGCCGGAGCTCTCCTCGCCATCGGCGCGGGCGACCATCAGGTCGTCGATCATGCCGCCGGCGTCGTTCAAGAGCTGCGTATACCGCTGCCGCCCCGGCGCGATGCCGAGCGCGTCGCACGGCGCGAGCTGCTCGAGCGCCGCGGCGACGGTCTCGTGACGGCCGTCCTCCGCGACGAGATGCGCTTCGCCCATATGGCTGATGTCGAAAAGACCCGCGTGGGTGCGCGTCCAGGCGTGCTCTTCAAGAATGCCGCCGGGGTACTGGACCGGCATGGCATAGCCTGCGAACGCCACCATCCGCGCCCCGAGCGCGACATGCTGATCAACGAGCGGCGTGCGCTTCAATGGCTCTGCTAATACGGATGCGGTGTCGGACATGACGTAAGGCTCGCAGCTCCAACGCGCCATCGCGCGCAATCCGGAGCCCCCTCTGTCCCGGGACCTGAGAGATTGAGCGAGATCTCCGACGAACGCGAAAAATCTCGCCTTGCATCCTTCGGTGGGCCGGATTCGCAAAACATCGGCCGCTTTCCAGAGTCCGATCGGCAGGCGGTGTGTTTGCCTGAGAGTTTCCGGGGCGGTTGCTCCTCCGGCGCCGGATCAGCAGCGCTTGCTGCCTGACCGGACTCTTCCACATGCCGAAAAACGTCGTGCCTTTGTAAATGTGTCGAGGTTCCCCCTCCGCGTCAACCCTACTAACATCCAGCTCACGACTCTCGTGCGGCTCCGGTCCCGGCATCGGGAATAGGTTGCAGAGCCCGCGACAGAGCGAAACTCACGGCAACGGGGAAGACGCATCACATGCCAGGCATCATGAAGATCCTCATCGCCGATCCCGTCCACGAGGACGGTCGCAAGCTGCTGGCGGAGGATCCAAGGTTCAGGGTCGACGTGGCGACGGGACTCGACGAGGCCGGGCTCGTCGCCAAGGTGGGCGGCTACGATGCGCTGATCGTGCGCTCCAAGTCGCGGGTGACGAAGCCGGTCATCGCGGCGGCCGATACGCTGAAGGCGGTCGGGCGCGCCGGCATCGGCGTCGACAACATCGACGTGCCGGCGGCGACCGAGCGCGGCATCGTCGTCTTCAACACGCCGGATGCGAACGCCACGACGACGGCCGAGTTGACGCTCGCGCACCTGATGTCGCTCAGCCGTCACCTGCCGCGCGCCGACCGCTCCGTGCGCAGCGGCGAATGGCAGCCGCAGCGCTTCGTCGGCACCGAGCTTGCCGGCAAGGTCATCGGCATCATCGGCTTCGGCACCATCGGCCGGCTGGTGTCGGAACGCTGCGCGGCGCTGAAGATGAAGGTGCTGGCCTACGATCCGTTCGTGACCAACGAGATCCTGCAGCAGTTCGGTGCCGAAGGGTGCGCGCTCGAGGAGCTGATCGCCCGATCGGACTACATCACGCTGCACTGCCCCTTGACGGAAAAAACTCGCCACCTGATCGACCGCAACCGCATCGCGGCGATGAAGCCTGGAGCGCGGATCATCAATTGCGCCCGCGGAGCCCTGATCGAGGAGGCGGCGCTCGTGGAGGGCTTGACGTCGGGCCGTCTGGCCGGGGCCGCGCTCGACGTGTTCGTCAAGGAGCCGCCCGTGGGCTCGCCGCTCCTCGAACTCGACAACGTTGTCCTGACGCCGCACCTCGGCGCCTCGACGGAGGAGGCGCAACAGGCCGTCAGCGTCAAGATCGCCGAGCTGATCGGCAAGTTCCTCACCACGGGAGAGGCCGAGACCGCCGTCAACTTGCCGCGCATCTCGGCCGAGCAGTTCGGTCTGTCGCGGCCCTACCAGGCGCTGGCGCGCTCGCTCGGCCGGCTCGCCGGCGCGCTGAGCGTCGGCCCCGTCCGGGAGCTTGTGGTGCGCGTGTTCGGCCGCGTCAGCGAGCTCGATCCGAGGCCGATCGGCACGGAAGCAATCGCTGGGCTGCTCGGCGGCTGGCTCACGGAACGCGTCAATCGCGTCAACGCCGCGCATCTGGCGAAGGCCAACGGCATCGAGTGCCGCATCTCGCAATCGGAAACGAGCCGCGACTACCTCTCGCTCGTCGAGGTGACGGCGGTCTCTGAGGGCCGCATCGCGACCGTCGCCGGAACGCTGCTCGGCGGCCGCCTGCCGCGTCTCGTGCGCATCGACGGCTATCACGTCGAAGCGGTCCCGGAAGGCGACTTCCTGTTCACACGCCACCACGACCGGCCGGGGGTCGTCGGCGCGCTCGGCGGCATCCTCGGGCGGGAGAACATCAACATCCGGCGCATGTACGTCGGCGTCGACGGCGAGGCGACCTCCGCCATTGCACTGATCAGCATCTCGGCGCCCCTGTCGGAGGGTGCACTGCAGGAGATCAGGGCCATGCCGCCGATTATCGAGGCGCTGGAGTTCTCGTTGTGACGTCTCCCGTCGCGCCTCTACATGGGCAAAAATTAAGACGCCGGTAACAGTGCAACAAAGTCCGGCCGACCAATCTCCGAGGCAACGGCTGCCTGTGCGGCCACGCAACCCACGGAGATGAGACATGACCAACCACGACCGCACCGACGCCGACGCCGCGTTGCTTCGCAGCGGGACCCGTCCGGCCGCGACACCTTCCGCATCAGGAAAGCGCGAGGGACGCGTCCATGGACGTGCGATGTCATCGGTGAGCGCGGCGGCCCTCGCGGCTGTCCTGCTGGCGGGCGGAGCGTCCCTCGCCACGCCGTCGCCAGCCCTGGCCGGCCCGCCTCCCGTCACCGGCAGCGAGACTGCCGGACAGATGAGCGTTGCCGATCTCGTCGAGAAGGTGAAGCCCGCCGTCGTCGCCGTGACGGTCAGCGTCCAGTCGGTCGCGGACATGGGTGAAGGACGGATGTCGCCGATGCCCTTCCCGGAGGGCAGCCCGATGGAGAAGTTCTTCCGCCAGTTCGGCGAACAGTTCGGGGAGCGCGGCATGCCTCAGAGGCCGCGCGGTCCGATGCCGAGGGCGCAGGGACAGGGCTCCGGCTTCCTGATCAGCGCGGACGGCTACATCGTCACCAACAACCACGTGGTGGATCAGGCCGCAAAGGTGCAGATCACGCTCGACGACGGGCGCACGCTCGACGCCGCCGTCATCGGCACGGATGCGAAGACCGACCTGGCGCTCCTGAAGATCGAAGCGGCCGGAACCTACCCCTACGTGTCGTTTGCAGGTGCGACGCCGCGGATCGGCGAGTACGTCGTCGCCATCGGCAATCCGTTCGGCCTCGGCGGCACCGTGACCTCGGGCATCGTGTCGGCGCGCGGCCGCGATATCGGCGCGGGACCCTATGATGACTTCCTGCAGATCGATGCCGCGGTCAACCGCGGCAACTCTGGCGGGCCGACCTTCAACCTCAAGGGCGAGGTCGTCGGCGTGAACACGGCGATCTTCTCGCCCTCCGGCGGCAGCGTGGGGATCGGCTTTGCCATCCCGTCCGACACGGTCCAGCAGGTCGTGGCGCAGATCAAAGAGAACGGCAAGGTTGAGCGCGGCTATCTCGGCGTGCGCATCCAGACGGTGACGCAGGATATCGCCGACAGCCTTGGTATGGAGCAGGCGAAGGGCGCTCTCGTCGACAACACGGAGCCCGGCACGCCGGCGGCGAAGGCGGGACTGAAGGCCGGAGATGTCATCACCGCCGTCAACGGAACGGCAGTCAAGGACTCGCGCGAGCTCGCCCGCAAGATCGGCGGCCTGAAGCCGGGAGCGACGGTGGCGATCACTTACCTGCGCAACGGCAAGGAACTCAGCACCTCGTTCGTGCTGTCGGCGATGCCGTCCGATAAGACGGCCGATGCGTCGCAGACGAAACCAAGCAAGGACCAGCTTGCGGGTCTCGGCCTGACGCTCGCGCCCGCCGACGACGTCGAGGGCGCCGGCGACAAGGGCGTCGCCGTCGTGGACCTCGACCCCAACGGGGCGGCGGCCGAGAAGGGGTTGCGGAGCGGCGACGTGATCCTGGAGGTCGCGGGCGAGGCGGTCTCCACGCCCGCTGACGTGCAACGCGGCGTCACGACTGCCAAGTCGAACGGCCGCAAGGCTGTTCTGATGAAGGTGCAGACCGCCGAAGGCACGCGCTTCGTGGCCATGCCGGTTCCGCAGGCCTAAGCCTAGGCCTGACCCGACTTCGGGACGCCGGCTATCACCCGTGATGGTTGCCTCCCGCTCGGGCAACGGCGTCTCGATCCGCAGCAGGCCGGGGACTCCACCCCCGGCCTGCTGCACCTTTTCCGGCGGGCCCTCGTCGCGCTCAGCGGCCGAG
Source organism: uncultured Hyphomicrobium sp. (assembly GCA_964589785.1). Lineage (GTDB taxonomy): Bacteria > Pseudomonadota > Alphaproteobacteria > Rhizobiales > Hyphomicrobiaceae > JAGVSR01. The sequence goes on along the minus strand of CAZPUQ010000009.1, from coordinate 77,782 downwards.
ACCTGACTCGAGGCCCGGTCCGCCGCTGGCGAAGGACGAGATGTCCCAGATGCGCGCGGTGCGGTCGAACGATGCGGTCAGCACCTTGGTGCCCTGGGGGCTGAACTGAGCCTGGTCAACCTCTTTAGCGTGGCCAGAGAGAATGGCGAGCGCCTCGCCCGTCGCGGCATCCCAGACGACGGCCGTCTTGTCGTGCGACGCCGAGGCCACGAGGCGTCCGTCGGCGCTGAACATCACCCGCGGGATGAGCCGCTTGTGAACGCCCTCCATTTTGGCGAGGAGGGCACCGCTTTCCGCGTCCCAGACTTTCAGCGTCTTGTCGCTCGACGACGTGACGATCTTCTTGCCGTCAGCGCTGAAGGCGACGCGCAAGGCAGCGCGCGTGTGCCCCGGCACGCTGAGGAGGCTATGGCCATCCGCGACATTCCAAATGCGCGCCGTCTTGTCGGACGACGACGTGGCGATCCGTGTCCCGTCCGGGCTGAAGACCGCGCTTGTCACGAGCCCGTCGTGTCCTTCCAGCGTCACGACCGGCTTGCCGGTTGCGGCATCCCAGACTCGGGCCGTCTTGTCGCTGGAGGACGTAATGACGAGCTTGCCGTCGGGGCTGAACTCTGCGCCCGATAGCCATTCGGTATGACCGGCGAGGCTTGCGACGAGCGCCCCGGTCGTGGCATCCCAGACCCGCGCGGTCGCGTCACGCGAGGCCGTGACGATCCGTGCCCCGTCCGGGCTGAAGGCGATGCTCTCGACCATCTCGGGGTGACCCTCGAGGTCGGCGACGAGCGCTCCCGTCGCGGCGTTCCAGATCTTCGCCTTGCCGTTGCGGCAGGCCGTGGCGATCATCGCGCCGTCGGGGCTGAAGGCCGCCGTCCGCACCGCCTCGTCATGGCCGGAAAGCGTGAGAAGCGTGCGGCCGCTCTCGACGTCCCAGATCCGCGCCGTGCGATCCGATGAGATCGTCGCCACGCGCGTACCGTCGGGATTGAATAGCGCGCCCCAAAGATCGGCTGTATGGCCGGCCAGCTCGACATGGGGCGGGGTCGGGTATTTGGCTTTTGCCGCCGGCGGCGACGCCTTCTCCGCGGTTAAGGCCGTTTCGGAAACGGCGGCCGCGGGCGGCTCCTGGGCCTCAAGGGGCTTGCACGACAGCCCTGTCGCCAAGGTTGCCGCGAGCAAGAGCCACACGCCGCCGCGCGCATCCTGCGACGAAAATCGCATCAGCATTCGCATCTTGTGCCTCCCTGGTTTCATGGGTCACGGTCGGGCCTGAACCGGTGTCCAGCCCGGATGGTCGAAGTGGGCGCCGTAGTCGTCGAGAGCCTTGGCAATCGCGAACAGGGCGTCCATCTGGCGCAGACTGTCGCCACCCGCCCCGATCGCGCGCGCGTTGCCGGCGAGCGTCGCCAACAGAGGATCGAGGCGCGTGCGGGCCTCCGGCGCGACCGCTGCATGGCTGGCGATCGCATCGACCGCGGTCTCGATCCGGCGTGCGAACGACTGTGCCATCGCCACCGGAAGGCGCCGGTGCGTAATCAGCGTGTGATGATCCACGACGGCGGCGCGAATGGCGTCCATGCCCGCGCGCACCGCCGGATCGGTCGCCAGGCGCGGTCCCCCTTCCCCGGCGGCGACGGCGGACATCAGGCCCGCAAGGACGAGGGCCGGCGCGACGACCGCAAACACCGTGCTCAGCAGGGTGTTCGGGGACCCGCTCAAGGCTTCACCATGACACCCCAGGGAAGCCGTCCGACCGGGACCGACTTCTCCGGCTTCTGAGTCGCCGCGTCGATCACGGTCATGTCGTTCGTCAGGCCGTTGACGACGTAGATCTTCGTTCCTTCCGGATTGAAGGCCAGATGCCATGGCCGCTGGCCGACGAGGATGTAGTCCTTCACCTCGTAGGTCGTAGTATCGACGACCGCGACGCGGTTGGCCGTACTGAGGGCGATGAAGGCCAGCTTCCCGTCCTTGCTGAAGCGGATCCCCATGGGCTGGATCACCTCGGGGCGAACGCCGGGGATCTCGAAGCCGAACTTCTTCACGACCTTGTAGGTCTTGGCATCGATGACGGCGACCGTGCCGCCGATCTCGGCGGAAACCCACACCGTCGCCCCGTCGTTCGTGAACTCCGCGACGCGCGGACGGACATCCACGAGCACGTTTGCCACCACCTTCAGCGTCGCATTGTCGATGATGTGCGCCATGCTTGTCTGCTCCGACGTCGCCACCGTGATGCGATCGTCATGGCTGACGGCCATGCCCTCGGGCTCGACGCCGACCGGGATCTCGGCCAGGACCTTGCCGTCGCCGAACTGGAGCACGGTCACCATGCCGTCGTCCTCGTTGGCGACGTAGATGCGGTCGCCCTTGCTGTCGATGTCGAGGAGCTCCGGATCGGGACCGGAATCGAGCGAGCGCTCGACCTCGAGCGTCTCCGTATCGATGATGTCGAGGCGGTTGTCGTCGCCCGCGCAGACGATCAGCTTCTTGAAGTCCGGCGTCAGGATCATGCCGCGCGGTCGCGCACCCGTCGGAATCGACTTCACCACCTTCAGCGTCTCGCTGTCGATGACCGTGACGGTGTTGTCCTTCTCGTTGGAGACGAAGATCGTTGCGGCCTGCGACGCCGCGGCAAGCGGCAGGAGCGCGGCACACACGAGGGCAAGGCGAAGCATCAGGACGCGTCCTCTTTTTTTGTCAGTTGCGCGTGAGACGGCACTTGGTCTCGGGCTTGTCGAAGCCCAGCGTGTCGGTCGTGTAGTATTTGTGCAGGAAGCCGTCCTGGGGCGAGATGGAGACGAGAGCGCGCGGCCCCGAAAGCAGGATCGGCTGGCGCATCTGCTGATCCCAGGATCTGAATGTCAGCCCCTGGCCCTTGAACCCCGCGACCTCGAAATCCTTCGAGAGCAGGTACGTCTTGATCGTCTTGGCGTCCGTTGCCGACGTGCGCAGCACCGCCTCGCCGAGGACGCGGACCGCGAGCCAGGCGTAGTAATCACGCTCCGTCATGGCGCGGTTGGCGGCGCGCTCGAAGCGGTTCTGCATCTGCGTTCCGGCGTATTGCTCGAACGAGCGGTGCCAGCCGACGGCCACGAGACCGTGCGAGCCGACGACGGGCCGCGGGATGAAGGTGCGAAAGAGCAGGTAGTCGCCGAAGGCTTCGTTCGCATCGGTCACAAAGATCACGTCATAGTCGGCCGAGGTCTGCGTCAGGAGCGGCATCTGCGTCTGGATCTGCTGATGGCCGCTGTCGGTCCGCCGCGAGCCGGCGTCGAAGGTGTAGGTCTTCTCCTCGACGATCTTGGCGCCGAACTTGGTGGCCGACCGCCGCACCGCGGCGGCGTACTGCTGATCCTTGCTGCCCTTGCCGGTGATCAGGAACCATTTCGGCCACTTCTTCCAGATCAGGTACTGCGCCAGCGCGTCCGCGCGCATGGACCAGCTCGGCGGAAGATGGAAGAGGTTGGCACGGCACTGCTCCATGCGCAGCTCGTCGTCACTGAGCCGGATGTTGATCAGGACGCGGTCCTGCATCTCGGGCAGGTCCGCGACGGCCAGAAGATCCTTCAGCTCCAGGTCCAGGATGATGAGATCGGCGCCGCCGGCGGCGATTTCCTTCGCCTTGGCCACGGCATCTCCGTCGGCCGGCAGGAGATGCTCCACGAGCTCGTGATGTTGGCCGATCAGCCGGCCCGTCATGTTGTTCTCTTTGACCGCGACCCGCGCTCCCTGAACGCCCTCGTCGGTGAGGACCTTATCGAGCAGCGACAGCGGCGGCGGCTCCGGATAAGCCTTGCTAAGGAAGTGAATTCTGGCTTCGAGCTGCTTCTGCTCGGCAGCCGCATTCGGTGCCGTCCCCTGCTCCGCGCTGAGCGGCTGCGCAGGCAAGGCGAGAAAGAGGACCGTGACCGCAAGCGCGGCTGCAGCGAAGCCGGCGCGGCTCGATCGGGAGGTCAAGAAACGCAACATTCTCTCCAGACGATCGTTCGATGTGATGGCTCCGCCCCGGAACGCCGCCGCGCGCTCGGAACGGTCGTGATCGAGTGCGAGCGGACGGCCTGTCGCGTCCGCTCGCACGTTTGCCGCCTACCAGACCCTCTTCTCGGCTCGCCCGCCCCACACGGAGCGGATGAAGGCGATGATCTTCCAGAGCTTGTCCTGGTCCGTGATGATGTCCTTGTAGGGCGGCATCGGACCGGTGACGGTCTCCTTCGCGATCGCCTTGTAGCCCTGCTGCGCCTTGAGGTCGACGCTGCCGAGCGTGATCAGCCGGAAGAGCGTATCGTCGTCGCCGCCATAGACCCACGTCTCGTTGGTGAGCGGCGGACACATTCCGCCGCCGCCGCCGCCACCGTGGCAACCATTGCAGCTGTTGGCGAGGTAGAATTTCTTGCCCTCCGCGATCGCGTCGGGTTTGTCGGTATAGGGGTTCTTGAGCTTGCCCTTCTCGACGGAATTGACGAGTTCCAGCGGCGTCTTGCCGGCCATGTCGCCAGCCGCCGCAGCAGCGCCCTCGGCGGGCTTCGCCGCATCCGCGGCAGCCGGTGCGGCCGTGCCGTCGGCGGGCTTTGCCGCTTCCGCCGCGGCCGGCGCTGCGGCGTCTTCGCCGGCAAACGCGGCCGCTCCGCACAGCATCATCGCAACCATCGTCGCCGTGCTCAGCAGACGGCGCGAGGGCATTACCTCTCTCATTTCGTTTCCTCGTTTCAAGGCGTCGGTTTCCTACGTAGATGGCCGCCCTGGTTCACGCCGGACCAGTGCGAGCGGCTCATTCTTGTTCCTGGTTGTCCGGCTATTGGGTGAGCTTGTGCGTCTCCCAGAATGCGCGTGCCCGCCGGCTGTGGCGCTTCGGCCAGTCCTGGAAATAGCCGAGCGACGTGGCGCTGGCGAAGCAATAGAGCTTGCCGTCGTCGGGATCGGTCCAGTTGAGCGAGCAGTCAGCCTTGATGAACTGGCGGTTGGCGAGCCCGATCGGGTCGTGGCCGCCGAACTCGCCGTGCATGTCGACCTTGGGGACAGCAGCTTTCCAGATACCGATGCCCGCACGCCGCGCGGATGCCTCAGCGCTGTCCGCATTGGACTTTACAGGCAGGCACGAGCATAGCATCGCGGCGAACAACAGGGCCCGGGTCATCCTTTCCTCAATTGCTGGTCGCCTGATCGAGCAGCCGCAGCAGACTGACAACGGCAGTATTGCCATTCTGTTGAGCGACGTCAGAGGCCGTTTTCCCATCCGGGTTTCGGAAATTGCGATCCGCGCCCGCCTCCGCCAGAAGTCCGACGATGGGCGGGTTGTTGTGCGCCGCCGCCAGCAGAAGGGCCGTCACGCCAGACTTGCTGACGGCGTTGACATTGGCCCCCTTGTCGATCAGGACCCGCGTGATGAGCAGCGTGTCGGGCTCCTTCGGGTCGATCTTCTCGACACGAGAGATGCCGGCTCCGAGCGTCAGGCGGCGCGGCTCCTTGCCGGCGGCCAGCATGAGCGGCGTCAGCCCGGCGTCGCCGACGGCGCTATCGACCGGCGCGCCGGCTTCGATCAGCGCGACCGCCGCCTTGTACTGGTCCTCGATGATGGCGATCGCGAGCGGCGTGAAGCCCTCCGTGTTGCGTGCATCGAGATCGGCGCCCGCGGCCGCCAGCGCCGCAATGCCCGCGGAGAAATTCCGCAAGACCGCGTGGTCGACGGCGGTATAGCCGTCCTGATCGCGCGCATTCACATCGGCCTTGAGCGCGATGAGCGCCTTCAAGATCTCCTCGTCCTTGCGCCGCGCTGCGCTGTGCAGGGCGGGATAGCCCTGCTTGTCGCGACGGTTCACATCGGCGCCCTTCTCGACCAGGAACGCCATGCGCTGCAGATCGCCGGCGAGCACGGCGTTGGCGAACTCCTGATCGACGTCGGCGCCCTCTTTGAGCCAGGCCTCGAGCCGTTCGCGGTCGACGATCTGGTCCTTGGCCTTCTTCGACGGATCGGATGGCACCTCGGAAAGCACGCGCACCTTGTTGTAGGCGCCGTGCGCCGGCAGGTCGCCCGGCACCGTGCATTTGCTGCACTTGACGAGCGGCACGCCGTAGTCGCGCAAGATTTTCTCGATCTCAATCCGCCGCGCTTCCAGCGCCAGATCGAGCTTGTATTTCAGAACCCAGTCGACGCGGCGCAGCCCGATGGCGAGTTCGAACTCCTGCGGAATATCGTCCTCCCACATGTTCGTCGGAACGATGGTAAGCGGTGCGCCCTTCATGGTCTTCAGCCAGCCCGCGAACGGACCCCACACGCCCGCGACGTCGAGCTGTCCGTCGATCACCTTCTGCACCTGCTGCCAGGGCTGGTTCTCGGGCTTCAGGTCCGCGTTGTGGCTGAGCACGTGCAGCGAAACGTTCGAGATGATGCCCCGCCGGGTCAGCGCCGTGCGCAGGCCCGACGTCTGGAATACGCCGATCCTCAGCGTCTTGAGATCGGGATCGTCGAGGCCGTCGATCTCAATGCCGCGGTCGCTGCGATAGGCGAAGACATAAGTCGTCTTGTAGATCGGGTTGGTGGTGATGATCCCCTCGAAGCCCGTCGCTGGCATGTCGAGCAGGATATCGCAATCGTTGGTATCGAACGTCTGGCGGGTGATGCCGCGCATCAGGTAGGGCCGCCAGAAGTAATGGACCTCGGCGCCGATCTCCTTCGCGACGAGCTCGATCACCTTGTTCTGAAAGCCGGTGCGGTTGATGTCCGACAGCGGCAGGTTGCCGGGATCGCCGCACACCCGCAGCGTCGCCTGCACGCGCTCGGCGGCGGCCTTCTTCAAGGCCGTATGATCGGCAGCAGTCAGCGGAAGCTGGTTGTCGAGCCGAGCAAACGCATGGCGCAGCGCCTCGCTTACGGCTTCATCGCCCGCGGCAGGAGCCTCGGCCGCATTGAGGACCGGCGCCGCCAGGACGGCGAGGCCGGCCAGAACCTTTTTGATCGTCACGCCAGGACGCTTCCTCGATGGCCGCGCATGCGAGGGCGGCCGGCCTTGCTTTTTTTGTTTGGTTGGCGCCCGGGACGGCTCGCCCCGGGCGCCGGCATTGTCAGGTCCGGCTTTCCGGACGACCTCAGATCAGTCCATCACGCGGAACGTGTAGAGTGAGCCGTCCTGCGGGATCTTGTCCAGGTTGGCCGCCTTGGTCATGGCCGTGGCGCCGATCGCACCGAACTTGTCGTTGAGATCGAGGCCCGCGGTCACGGGCACGCCGATCCAGCCGCCGATACCGGTGAGGATGGAGACATACTGCTTGCCCTTGATCTTGTAGGTGATCGGGTTCGCAATCATGCCCGAACCGAGCTTGCGGCTCCACAGCACCTTGCCGGACTTGCGGTCGACGGCGCGGAAGTCGCCGCCGAGCGAGCCGTAGAACACGAGGCCGCCGTCAGTCACGAGCGCGCCGCCCCAGTTCGGATACTGATCGGGAATTTCCCAGTCGGTCTCACCCGTCAGCACGTCGAACTTCTTGAGCTTGCCCGTCACGCCCGGCTTCTCGGGGAACATGTACACATTCGCGAACACGTACACGGTGCCCTGCTGCGTGTGGCTGCGCTCCTGAGGCTCGAGCTCCATGCACCAGTTGTTGGTCGGGCAGTAGGCCTTGTTCGGCTCCTGCGGGTCGATGGCGCACGGCTGCTGGTCCTTGCCGCCCATCGCCGACGGGCAGGCAGGAACGTTGCGGCCGAGTTCGAGCGGCGAATGCTTCTGCACCTTTACCGGACGACCCGTCTTGAGGTCGACCTTCTCCGCCCAGTCCACGGTCACGTACTTGTGGGCGCGCAGGAGCGTGCCGTCGACGCGGTCGAGAACATAGGCGAAGCCGTTACGATCGAAGTGCACGAGCGTCTTGCGGTCCTTGCCGTCGACTTTCATGTCGACGAGGATGTTCTCGTTCACGCCGTCGTAGTCCCACTGGTCGAACGGCGTCATCTGGTAGGCGAACACCGCCTCGCCGGTATCGACCTTGCGGCCGAAGATGGTCATCGACCACTTGTTGTCGAACTCGCCCGTGTTGCACTCGTCGTGCGTCTTCTTCGCGCAGCGATAGGAGGGCGACCACAGGCCCGGGTTGCCGGTCGAGTAGTAGACCATCTTCAGGTCCGAGTCGTAGCTGAACCAGCCCCACGCCGCGCCGCCGCCGATCTTCCAGTCCTCGCCCACGTGCGTCTTGATGCCGAGATCGTTGCCGGCAGTGCCGTAGTGGGGATTGGCCTTGTTCGTGTCGGCAGACAGGCAGACGTCCTTGTCCGAGCCCGTCGAATGGCACGACCAGACGAGCTTGCCGTCCTTGAGGTCGTAGGCCGTGACGCGTCCGCGAGCGGCAAACTCGTCGCCACCGAAGCCCACGATCACGAGGTTCTCTGCAATGAGCGGAGCAACGGTGATCGTCTCACCCTTGTCCGGCCAGGCGTGCTTGACGACCCAGGCCTCCTTGCCCGTCTGCGCGTCGAGCGCGATCACGAAGCCGTCGAGCGTTGCGAACACGACCTTGCCGTCGGCGTAGGCCGGGCCGCGGTTGACCGTGTCGCAGCAGGCGCGCGGAACCGCCGACTCGTCGCGGTCCGTCTGCTTGACGTAGTTCCAGATCTGATACGGACGGTCGGGATCGGAGAGATCGAGACCCTGGACGATGTTGCACTTCGACATCTCGGGGCAGCCCGAGACGAAGAACATCATCGGCTTGCCGCCGACGTCCTCGATCACGACCGGCTGTCCTTCGTGGCCGCGCAACGCACCGGTCGATTGCGACCAGGCGAACTGAAGCTTGTTGACGTTGCCCGTATTGATGTCCTTGAGTTCCGAGTGGCGGGTCAGTTTGTTGTCGCGCCCCGGCGCGCCCCACTCGTTGTGGTTCTTGGCCCGCTTCTCGACCTCTGCGTTGGCGAGAGCGGAGCCTGAGGCACCGATCGCGGCGACCGCAAGGGCGCCGGCCAGTGTCAGAGCTTGCCTGTAGATCATTCGCGCTTCCTCTCCATGTTGTTCGCGTGGCGCACGGCCCGAAGGCAACGCCACGGCCAACGGAGCCCGCCGGATGCGGCCCCGTCCTCGCCTGACCGGCAACGGTGAATGCGATCCCGTCACGCTTTCAGGTCCCGGGCCCGCCGCTTATCCGAACTTACGTCCGTTGGGGGATTACCCGGAGGCTGCACTTTCCGTCCATGGACCATGAGGGGCCATGGGACGATTTCCCGTTTTTTGCGGGCGCATATCCCAAGCTATTTTTCTTTGTTTCGGGAATGCAGGTTCGGCAATTTCTGACGCGCCACGATGAAATCCTCACGCCGGCCCACGTTCGCGCCAGGCAATGCCGCGCGCACGCCCAATCGGCGTGACGTAAGGATTCTCGATGTGGGAAGCTGGCGAAAAAAAAATGCGCCGGGCATCGAAAAAACCAAGGAGGGCGGTTGTCGCGATGCCCGGCAGAGTGACGCAAGCTGCTGAGCAATAGGATTTTCCCGCGCCTCTGAACACAGGATGAATTCCCAATTATTAGCGATTGCCCGCATCTCACGACGATGTGATGCCAAGGCCGTTCGCCGGGCTCGGCGCCGCGCAACAAAGCGTTCCTACTTCTTCTGATTTTCAAGTGCGATGCGGATGAGATCGGCGGTGCGCTCCAATCCGAGCTTCGTTTTCAAGCGGCTGCAGGAATTGGCGACCGTCTTGTAGGCAATCCCGAACGTCCCCGCGATCTGGCGCAGGCTTTTGCCCTCGCCGAGAAGCCGCATGATCTCCACCTCGCGGTTCGACAATGTGCTGAACGGATCGGCCGACTGGGCCGGCGTGAACGCGAGCACGCTGGCGAGCTCGCGGTCGAGATAGTTCTCACCGGACGCGACCTTCTTGACCGCCGCGATGAGCTCGTCGGCATCGGCGCTCTTGCTGACGTAGCCCATGGCGCCCGCCCGGATCGCGCGGGCGGCATAGCTCGGCTCGGAGTGCATGGTGAACATGACGATGCGGGCCGTCTTCGACTCCGCCTTCAGGCGCTGCAGCAGCTCCAGTCCGCTCGAGCCGTTCAGGTTGACGTCGAGAACGATCACCGTCGGCTGCGTCTTGCGGAACATGGCCAGCGCCTCGTGCCCGGTCGCCGCCTCGAAGATCTCCGCTCCGGGAATCGAACCCAGTAGCCGACGGACGCCCTCCCGCAGGACGGCGTGGTCGTCAACGATCAAAATCTTCATGATGCTAAGGCCTTTGCTTCGGCTTTCAATTCCGCCGGCGCGGCAGGGAAGAGCGGGAGAGAGGCACGCACGGTCACGCCGCGGCCTCCCCGGGTCTCGGCGACGCTCAGGGATCCGCCGAGCTTCTGCGCGCGCTCCTTCATGCCGGGGATACCGTAGCCGCCGTCGATCGAGCGCACTTTTCGGAACCCGCCGCCGTCGTCGCTCACCTCCAGCTTCACGCTCTCACCGACGGTCGCGACCTTGATGACGAGCGTCTGCGGCCGGGCGTGCTTCATGGCGTTGCTGACGCTCTCGGTAATGATCGCCTGCAACGCGGCATCGATCCGCGCCCCGAAGCTCGTCTCCGGGATTTCGATATCGACCTTCAAGTCGGGATGGCGCGCCGACCAGAACGCGATGAGCTCTTCCACGGCTCCGTGCAGGCCCAGCGCATGCTGACCCTTCGGCCGGAGGTTGCCGAGAATCGCCTTCACGTTGGCCTTGAGGCTTTTCACGGCCTCCTGGATGGCGCGGGCCTGCTCGACGGCGTCCCGCAATCCCTTTTCCGTGCCGATTTGCTCGAGGGAGCGGGCATCGACGCCGATGCAGAACAGGAGCGGACTGACCTCGTCGTGGAGATTGCGCGCAAGGTCGCCGCGTTCCTCCTCCTGAAGCGTATCGAGCTGTACGCGGAGGGTGCGGTTCTTCTCCTCCGTCTCCTTGAGGCGCGCCACCATGCGATTGAAGCCCGTGGTCACGGCCCTGAGCTCGTGCGGCCCGACGGGGACATCGGGCACGTCCTTGCTGTCGCCGATTGCCTCGAACGCCGCGGTGAGCCGCCGCAGGGGGGCCAGCCCGCGCGCCAGGACGGTGAGCGTCACCAGCAATGACGACAGGCAGAAGATGCCGAGGATGGCGAGGTAGAGCTGCACGTCCTCCCACACCTCGGAGATCTCGTTGCGGGAATCCGTCTCGAGCCTGATGGCGCCGTAGTTGGCAAAGATGCTCGGCAGCGGAACCGTGACGGTGAGCGGCTCCCGGGCGAGCAGCCGCCGGAGCCACTCCGGCGCCGGGTTCTCCGGGTGGGAAAGCTTGGAGACGGCCGGGATCGCCCCGCCCGGCTCGACCAGGAAGGCCCTGAGGTGCCGGTCGCCATCGAAGTCGGCGGCAAGCAGCTCCAACCTGCGGCGCGGATTGACGACCTCCTCGACATCGTCGACGGCGTTGTGCGCGATGCGCGACCCGACCGCGATGGCGGCCTGCATCTCCGTGTCGATCTTCTCCAGCGCGTGCCGGTAGGTCAGGACGGCGCCGATCACCAGCGTGCCGATCAGCACCAGCGTAATGGTTCCGAAGAGTTGCAGCCGAAGCGACACGAGCAGGAATCCGCTAAGTTCCGGTACAATATAACATTCCCATATCCTACGGGATGTTTGGCATCAATTGCCTCGCCGCAAAACGAGCCGCGTTCGCGCAATTGTGATCGGTACGGCCGATCAAAGGTCGCGGGCGATCCGAAAACCGACGCTGAAATTCCGAAAATCGGGAAAATTTCTCAGCCGCGAGGCCGACCGCATCTTGTCGGGACCATAGAAGGCCGAACCGCCCCGGAATACGCGCAGGCCCGGCGCGTCGCGCACGGGACAATCGTCGGTCCGGCGCGGCGACCCGTCGGTCGGGCCGCTCGACTGGTCGGCGCAGTAGTAGTCGGCCGCCCACTCCCAGACGTTCCCGTGAACATTGTAAAGTCCCCACGCGTTCGCCGCATAGGAGCCGGCCCGCTCCGGCGCAACCGGGCGCTCGACATTTCCGCAGCCACGGCAATTGGCCCGTGCGCTGCCGTCGGCAGCGTCCGGCTCCTCGCCCCACCAGTAGGCGGTCGTGGTGCCCGCCCGCGCGGCGTACTCCCATTCGGCCTCGGACGGCAGGCGATAGGACTTTCCCGTCTTCTTCGACAGCCATGCGGAAAACGCGCCGGCATCGGCAAAACTGACGCCGACGATCGGCGCGTCCGGCGCGGTCACCGCTGGCCCGAGGTTCCGGTAGTAGAGGCCGCGGCCGGTCTCGATGTTCTGCTCTCCGCCCGGCTCCAGCCACTCCGGCGGACGGCACCCGCCCTCCTCCACGCACCGCCTGTATTGGGCCACCGTCACCTCGGTGCGCCCGATCGCGAAGGCAGCGATCGTTCGCTCATGCTCCACCTCGTTGTCGATGCGCCCGGGCTGCGACGGCAGCGACCCGAGCCGCACCGGCGTGTCGGTGGCGGGAATGACGACCAAGTCAGGGCAGCCCTCCTCCGCCGCACAGTCGCGGAACGGAACGCCGGAGCCTGCGTTGCCAGCCGTGGCGCCGGCCTGACAATTTGCAGGAATAATTCCCGAAAGAAGCGGGATAAGAACATAAACTGCGAGGCACGCCCGCAACCGCGCCCGATTTGCCGCCATTTCACTCACTCGCGCTATTGCCAAATGCTAGGATCGGCGTGCTTCTAGCCGTCTCACCTGCGCTTTGAAAGGGACGGTTGTCCCAATCGCGACAGCCGCGATTTTCCGAGACGCACGATCCAGGTCTCGAACGATGGAGATCTCCATGCGCAAGGTGCTGGCCGGTCTCCTGGCCGTCGGGCTCGCCGCACTTCATCCGGCGCTGCGTGCTGAGGCCGCCGATCCCGATCCCTGGCCCAGCATCCGCGAGGCCGTCTTCGGCGCGCGGCAGATCAGCGAGGCGGCCGCCCCCTTTGCCCTCTATGTGCCGGCGCAGGCGGCCGACGCAGCCCTCGTGCCGGTCTCGATCCACCTGCCCGCGTCGACGGCCAGGTCCGCCGCGGCCCTGACGCTCATCATCGACCGCAATCCCGCACCGGTTGCCGCCACGCTCGAATTCGGAGATGCGTTCCGCGACGGCCCCGAGATCGGCGAGCGCGTCATCGCCACCCGGATCCGCATCGACAGCTTCTCCAAGCTGCGCGGCATCCTCGAGACGACCGACGGCAAGCTGCACATGATCGCCAAGTTCGTTGCCGGCGCGGGCGGCTGCTCGGCGTTGCCGTCCAAGGATGCCGACGAGGCACTCGCGAATCTCGGCACCGTGCGCGTCAGGTCGAACCGCAGCAGCGTCCATGAGCCGGCGTGGCGGGAGGGCATCGTCATGGTGCGCCACCCGAACTTCACCGGCCTGCAAATGAACCCGAAGACGGGGGCCTTCACGCCCGCCCGCTTCGTCGACAAGCTGGAGATCCGGCGCGGCAACAAGCTCGTTCTTGCTGTGGCGGGGGGCATCTCCTTGTCGGAAGACCCCAACCTGCGCTTCATCTATGCCGCGCTCGACGATGTGCGCCTGTCGGTGTCGGGCTCGGACAACGCCGGTACCGTCATCAGCGGGATGGAGGGTGATCCAGGCTCCTGAGCGAACGTAATTCGCTTGCGCGCCCGGCGCCGTCCCCAGCGGGCAGGCCGCGCGACTGCAACGACGGACCACTTTGCCGATGCACCGTTCTGCACGCCGCGGCCCTCTCTTCATTGCCCTCGTGGCCCTCGCCCTTCTCGCCGCCTGCGGTTTCGGCATTGCGCGCGCGGACGCCGATGATGCAGAGGGGACGCCGCCCGAGCCTCCGACCTGCGGGCCGGATGCGATGCTGGTGTTCGACGGTTCGGGGTCCATGGCCGGGCGCGACCACCTCGGCATCGGCAACGCATTCATGCGCATCGAGAGGGTGCGCAAGGCCCTCGGCCAGGTGCTGCCCGCCGTCGCGCCCCATCGCCGCCTCGGGCTCATCACCTACGGACCCGGGCCCTATAACCGCTGCGACAACATCGAGCTGAGATTGCGCCCGGAGAGGAACGCCGCCGGCCGGATCCAGGCGACCGTGGATGCCATCGTTCCGGCCGGGCGCACACCGCTGACGGCAGCGGTCCGCCAGGCGGCCGACGTCCTGGAGTACCGCACGCGGCCGGGCGTCGTCGTTCTCCTGACCGACGGCGAGGAGACGTGCGGTGGCAATCCGTGCGCGCTGGCCAAGCGACTGAAGGCTCAATCCGCGGACCTGACCATTCATGTCATCGGCTACCGCATGATGGATTTCAGTTGGACCGGCGGCGGGCTCCTGGACGTGAAGTGTCTCGCCTCGGAAACCGGCGGCAGCTACCTTGGCGTAGAGACCGCGGACGAGCTCATCGCTGCGCTCGCCAAGACGCTCGGATGCCCCGAGCTGACCGGTCCTGGCGGGCCGCAGCCCGTCCAGTTCGCGGCGTATGACGCGCCGGCCTGCCCATTGCCGCGCCAGCGATGAGCCGACGTTGGTTGCTATTGAGCCGGTGGCGCCTGTGGAGCGGGAGCCTACTGCACGAGCACCTTCGTGCCATCCGGCGCCAGCGCTTCGCCGGGCCGCAAGTCGCCGCAGTTCTCGCCGACATACGTGCCGTCCTGCAGGATGGTGCGCTTGACGGTAATGGTCTGCTGCGTCGCCTCGCGGGTGTCCGAGGTCGTACTCGAGATCTTGATCTTGAACGCGCTCGTGAAGTCGCCGTCCATCTCCGTGCGGCTCTCCACATGACGGCCGTTGTAGGAGCAGATCATGTCGACGATGGTCCTGCCACCGTCTTTCTTGATCTCGTACTTCTCGCAGTTCTTCTTGTGCTCGATGAGGCTTGCCTGCACGGTATTCGCCTCCATCTGCGCATCGATACATATCTTCATCGATTGCTCGCGGGCGCCGCGGCCTTCATCCATGCTCGTCTTGAGCTGCCAGACGCCGGCCTTGCGCGCGGGCATGGTCGCATCCTCGGCTCGCGCGACGGCAAGTGTCATGAGGCTCAATCCGATCAGCAACGCCGCGATCCGGCTCGGTCCCATCCCTGTCATGCGTACTCCCTTCACACGCTTCTCGGCCTCTCGTTGCCGGCGGCGCAGGCCGGTCGGCAGCGGCGTTCGACAGTCGTCACGACCGGACGCCGAATGCCAGGGATTCCGAATGCCCCCTGCAAAATCGGGAAAACGTCCCGCTGCTTGTGGGAACACCGCCCCGCCGCAGGCGTCACTTCGCGGAGCCGTCGGAGATCGATTTCAGACCGTCCTTGAAGATCCCCTCGATCAGGCTTCGGGCTTCCGAATCCGGCTTTCCGTTGGCCGCGAAGCTGGCGCTCCATACGACGATGGTCTTGCCCGGCTCATCGCCGTCGGGCCGCGCGGAGAAGGAGGCGAAATAGTCCTTCACCGGCAGGGGACTCTCGACGATCTGATAGGTGTAGCCGGTCTCGGAGCTGCCCGTCAGCTTCTCCTTGATCTTGCCGCCGTCCTTCAGCGTGAGCGTGCGGAACGTCGCGTCGCCGTCCTTCGTCTCCTCGCATCCGGCGAGCGCGGGGTGCCAGTCCTTGATGGCGCAGAAGGCGCCAACCTTGGCCCACACATCCTTGTCGCTGCCCGCCACCTTGGCGACCTGGCGGACGGAAATGCCGCTTGCTGCGAGGGCCGCGGTAGCGCCGATGACGAGCAGCGCGGCACTGGCCGACCTGAGCTTAGAGTTCATTTCGTATTCTCCCAATCTGCGCCTTGTTTGGTCTTCTGCCGCGGTCCCGCGACGCTGCCGGTTACGGCTTCACCGCGACGCCCCAGGGCAGGCGGCCCACGGGCACCGAGATCTCCGGCGTCAGGCTCTCCACGTCGATGATCGTCATGTCGTTGGTGAGCCCGTTGGCCACGTAGAGCTTCTTGCCGTTCGGATGCAGGGCGAGATGCCACGGCCGCTGGCCGAGGATGATGTACTTCTCGACCTCGTACGTCGCCGTATCGACGACGGCAACGCGGTTGGCGTGGCTCAGCGCGATGAAGGCGCGCTTGCCGTCGAGCGTGAACTGCACGCCGATCGGCTGGATGAGGTCGGGATCGACGCCGGGGATCTCGAATCCGAACTTCTTCGTGATCTGGTAGGTCTGCCCGTCGATGACCGAGACGGTGCCGCCGATCTCCGAGGTGACCCAGACGTGCTTGCCGTCGGGCGTCCATTCCGCCACG
Source organism: uncultured Hyphomicrobium sp. (assembly GCA_964589785.1). Lineage (GTDB taxonomy): Bacteria > Pseudomonadota > Alphaproteobacteria > Rhizobiales > Hyphomicrobiaceae > JAGVSR01. The sequence goes on along the minus strand of CAZPUQ010000009.1, from coordinate 61,590 downwards.
CGCGGGCGCGTATCGACGAGGATGTTGGCGAGAACCTTGAGCTCCTTGTTGTCGATGACGTGCGCCATGCTGGTCGCCTCGGACGTCGCGACGGTAACGCGGTTGTCGGGGCTGACCCCCATGCCTTCCGGCTCGATGCCGACGCCGATCTCGGCCAGCACCTTGCCGTCCTTCGCCTGCAGCACAGTCACCATGCCGTCGTCCTCGTTGGCGACGTAGATGCGTTCGCCCGTCGGATCGACGTCGAGAAGCTCGGGATCGGGACCGGAGGGCAAGGTGCGGACGACCTCGAGCTTCTCCGTATCGATGACGTCGAGGCGGTTGTCGTCGCCGACGCAGACGATGAGCTCCTTGTAGTCCGGCGACAGCATGATGCCGCGCGGGCGCAGGCCCGTGGGAATCGTCTTGATGATTTTCAACGTGCTGCCATCGAGCACGGTGATCGAGTTGTCCTTCTCGTTGCTGACGAAGACGGTGGTGGCCAAGGCCTGCTGCACAAGGGCGAACGCGACGATGAGAGCCGCGGTGACGAGGCGTGGGGCAGTCATGCAAGGGTCTCCGGGGCCGGCGGCACGACACGTCCTCCGCGGGGGTGCTGCAGTCGGCCGGTCTGCTGGGGGCTCAATTCTGGACCGCGGGCGGATCGGGAACGCCGGAATTGTTTGGACCACGCGTGCCGGATTGTTTCCCGAGCAGCTTCAACGCGCCGACGACGTTGTCGAACTGCGCCCGCTCCGCGATCTCCGTTGCCGTCAGCCCTTCATGGTTCCTCAGCGACGGATCGGCACCGGCATTGAGGAGGAGGCCGATCATGGCCGCGTTGTTGTGGCCTGCCGCCACCATAAGCGCCGTGATGCCTTCCCGAGACGCCTGGTTGACGTCGGCCCCCTTGGCAATGAGAGCCTGTGCGAGGTCGTTCGGCGACGGCCCCTGGGTCAACGCACCGGTCCGGCTTTTGGCCGCAATCTGCGTCGCCGCCGTCATCAGCGGCGTGACGCCCAGCGCACCCGACGCGCTGTCCACTTTCGCGCCGGAATCGATGAGAGCCTTGGCCGCGAAGTACTTGCCGTCGCCGATGGCCCACGTCAGGGGCGTGATCTGCTGCGGCGTTGCAAGCTCCAGGTTGCCGCCGTTGCGCGCGATCGCCTCGATGGTGGGCACATGGTTGCGGTTGATGGCGTGCAGGAGCGCCGTGAAGCCGTCGCTGTCGCGCGCATTCACATCCGCGCCGCGCTCGGCCAGCAGCACCACCAGATGCGCGTAGCGATTGCGGGCCGCATTGTGCACCGGGGCATAGCCCTGGTTGTCGCGGGCGTTGACGTCGGCGCCGCGCTCGATCAGCAGCCGCACGCGCTCGTCGGAGTTGGCGTTGACGGCGTTGGCAAGCTCCAGATTGAGGTCTGCGCCTTCGGCCAGCCATTGCTCCAGGCGCTCCTTGGTCACGCGCTGGTCGGGCGTGGCGTCGGCGCTGAGGGTGCGGGGCGGAGCTTCCTTCAGGAAGCGGTCCTGCGACACGCTGCGCAAGCGACTGTAGATCTCGCCGTTGGACGGCAGATCGCCGTCGACCGCGCACTTGCTGCAGCGGACGAGGGGAACGCCATACTCCTTGAGCACGACCTCGATCTCCTTCGCCTTGCGCGTCAGCGCCCAGTCGAGCATGTATTTCAATAGGACGCTGTTGGGCTGCATGCCGATCGCGAGATCGAACTCGAGCGGCACCTCGTCCTCCCACATGTTCACGGGCTGAATCGTGATGGGCGCGCTCTTCATCTTCGGCATCCAGCCGGCGAAGGGCCCCCACACGGCCGCTACGTCGAGCTCTCCGTCGACGACCTTCTCCACCTGCTTCCAGGGCTGGTTCTCTTCCACGAGGTCGGTGTTGTAGGCGATATGGTGCAGCACCAGGTTCGGATAGCCCCGCCGCACGAGCGCCTCGCGCACGCCGGAATGCTGGAAGACGCCGACCTTGAGCGCCTTCAGCTTCGGGTCGTCGAGGCTTTCAAACTTGAAATTGCGATCGTTGCGATAGGCGAGGACGTAGGTGGTCCGGTAGATCGGATCGGTCGTCAGAAGCGACTGGAGCTCGACCGGCATGTCGAGGAGCACGTCGCACTCGTTGTTCTGGAACGTCTCGCGCGTCAGCCCGCGCTCATGGTACGGACGCCAGAAGAAATCGACGGTCGCGCCCAGATCGGCCGCGAGGATCTCGATGATCTTGTTTTGATAACCTTCACGCTTGTCGTTCGACTGGGGCATGTTGCCCGGATCGGCACAGGCCCGCAGTCTTTTGATCTTGCGGGTGCGTGCTTCCGTCTTGGCCGCCGTGTGCTCGGCGTGCGTCAGCTCGTCGAAGTTCTTGTCCTTGGTGAAGCTGCGCAGCACACGGTCGGCGGACGCCCGGTCTGTTGAAGCTGCGAGCGCCGCAGTGAGAGCGGCAACGCAAGCGGCCAGACGTGCAGTTCTCATGGACTTTCCCGTTCCAAACGAAACGCTACAACGTTGCCATTTAGTGTGGGCGGCCATCCCCGCAAACAGGAAAACTTCCCGATCCTGCAAAAAGGAATGCGGCCGCCTCAGGCTCAGAGCAAGTTCGCCCGGCGCCTGTGACGGCGCCGGGCGACGAGTTGTCGTAGATGGCCTATCAGTCACCCAGACGGAAGGTGTAGAGCATGCCGCCCTGCGGGATCTTGTCGAGACCCGTGGCCTTGGCCATGGCCGTCGCACCGATCGCGCCGAACTTGTCGTCCATGTCGAGACCGGCGGTGACGGGGATGCCGATCCAGCCGCCGAGGCCGGCGAAGATCGACACATACTGCTTGCCCTTCACCTTGTAGGTGATGGGGTTGCCGATGATGCCCGAGCCGAGGCGCTTCTGCCAAAGCACCTTGCCGGAGTTGCGGTCAACCGCGCGGAAGTCGCCGCCCTTGGAGCCATAGAACATCAGCCCGCCGTCGGTGACCATGGTGCCCGACCAGTTCGGATAGGGATCCGGAATCTCCCAGTCGGCCTTGCCGGTCACGATGTCGAACTTCTTGATCTTGCCCGCGATGCCCGGCTTCTCGGGATACATGTACACGTTCGCGAACACGTACACCGTGCCCTGCTGCGTGTGAGAACGCTCCTGCGGCTCGTCCTCCATGCACCAGTTGTTGGTCGGGCAGTAGAACTTGTTGGGCTCCTTCGGGTCGACCGAGCAGGGCTGCTGGTCCTTGCCGCCCATGGCGGAGGGGCAGGCCGGCGTGTTGACGCCGACGGCGAACGGAGAGTGCTCCTTCACCTTGATCGGACGGCCCGTCTTGAGATCGACCTTCTCGGCCCAGTCCACCGTCACGAACTTGTTCGCGCGGAGCAGCGTGCCGTCCGTGCGATCGTGGACGTAGGCGAAGCCGTTGCGGTCGAAGTGGACGAGAGCCTTGTACTTCTTGCCGTCCACGTCGAGGTTGTCGACGAGGATGTTCTCGTTCACGCCGTCATAGTCCCACTGGTCGAACGGCGTCATCTGATAGGCCCAGACGACCTCGCCGTTATCCACCTTGCGGGCGAAGATGGTCATCGACCACTTGTTGTCCCACGTGCCGTCATTGCACTTCTCGTGGGTCAGGTCCGCGCCCTTGTAGCCGCAGCGATAGGACGGCGACCAGTGGCCGGGGTTGCCCGTCGACCAGTAGACGATCTTCAGCTCGGGGTCATACGAACCCCACGCCCAGTAGGCGCCGCCGCCGATCTGCCATTCGCCGAGCGGATGCTCCTTCTGGCCTTCGCGGCTCGGATAGGTGGAAATGCCCAGGTCCTTGCCGGCCGTGCCGAAGTGCGGGTTGGCCTTGTTCGTGTCGGGCGTCATGCAGACGTCCTTGTCCGAACCCGTCGAGTGGCACTTCCAGACTTCCTTGCCGGTCGCCAGGTCGTAGGCCGTGAGGCGGCCGCGAGCGGCGAACTCGTCGCCGCCGAAGCCGGCGATCACGAGGTTCTCGGCCACGAGCACGGGGCCGGTCAGCGTCTCACCCTTTTCGGGATAAGCGTGCTTGACGACCCAGATCTCCTTGCCTGTCGAGGCATCGAGAGCGATCACGAAGCCGTCGAGCGTGTGGTAGACGATCTTGTTGTCGACATAGTTCACGCCGCGATGGATGGTGTCGCAGCAGGCGCGCGGAACCGCCGACTCGTCGCGGTCCGTCTTCTTCACGTAGTTCCAGATCTGGACGGGATTGTCGGGGTCCGACAGATCGAGCGCCTGCAGGATGTTGCACTTGGTCATCTCGGGGCAGCCCGAGGAGAAGTACATCATCGGCTTGCCGTTGTGCTCGACGACGACCGGCTGGCCCTCGTGACCGCGCAGCGCGCCGGTCGACTGCGACCAGGCGTACTGCAGCTTGCCGACGTTGCTCGTGTTGATGTCTTTCAACTGGCTGTGGCGGTGCAGCTTGTTGTTCTGCCCCGGCACGCTCCAGTAGTTGTGGTCTGCCGAGCGCTTCTCGATCTCGGCGTTGGCGAGCGCCGCTCCCGAGAGGCCGACCGCCGAAGCCATCAGGCCTACGGCGAAAGCCAACTTCCTTGCCTTCATCTGCGTCTCCTCTTGTGTTCGTCTCGCGCTTTGCGAACGCCGCGCTGTCGGCGCGTCGCGTACGGAGACGTCGGCAGCCATGACGGGAGGATCGCGCGGCAAAAAGATGGGCCGGGAGGAAGCACGCCGGCGTCTTCACCCGCGCGCGCCGTCTGTCATGACGGCGGCGACGCTAGGCGTGCTGCAAAAGTGCGGCGACGGGACAATCGCCCATTCTGCCGCAGGCTGCTTCCCAATCACGCAAACTTGAAAACATCCAAGGATTTTAAGGGGATGATGGCCCGACTGAATGTCACGGATCGGCAGCCCGTGCGGGACTTCATCCCGGAACCGACGTCATTCCAATGGCAAATCCGCCGCTGGCAACGGAGCACCGGCGTTGCCTATCCGATGCAACGGGCCGTGGAAGTTCGAGCGCGAGCGCTAGACGATCTTCATCTCGGCCGCGACGCGCACCATTTCGGACGACGTGCGGGCATTGAGCTTCGTGCGCATGGCCGCGCAGTCGGTCGCGACCGTCTTGTAGCAAACATCGAGCTCGTCGGCGATCTCGGCCATGCTCTTGCCGCGCACCAGCGCCTTCAGGATCTGGATCTGGCGGTCGCTCAGCATCAGCGCCCGCCGGCTGCGATCGACGCGCAACAGCGCCACCTCCTGCAGGAGCGTGTTCGGCAGCCAGCGCCCCCCGGAGTGGACCGCGTAGACGGCCTCACGCAGCTCTTGCGGATCCCCGCTCTTGCTCACGTAGCCGAGCGCGCCGTTCTCGATCGCCTGCATGGCCAGCACCGGCGCATCGCTCATGGTGAAGACGATCACCTTCGCGCCGGGTGAGGCGGTGGCGAGATCGCGCGCGAAATCGAGTCCGGAGCCGTCGGGGAGATTGATGTCGACGACAGTCACGTCCGGCCGCTCCGCGCGCTGCAGCCGCCGCCCTTCCTCGAGCGTCCGCGCGGCCAGAAGCTGAACGTCCGGATCGTCGGCAAACATCGCGCGACAGCCTGCAACGACGATCGAATGATCCTCGACGACGAGAACTTTCAATCCGGCTCCCTCCGAAACGGGCTGTTACTGTGTTACGTATCGATCTACCGAGGCGAGCGTCAAGCTGCGGTGCGCGCATCCGGTGAATCGGGAATTTTGCCCGCTGCAATCGGGCAAGTTGAGCAACACGCTGAGTCTCATGTCACTGAAGCTGCGTCTGAACCTTGCCCTCGGCCTCGTCCTCGCCCTGGCCATCGCGTCGATGGTCGCGGCCCTTCTTCTCGATGCCGGACCCCGCCTGAGGAACGAGATCACGAGTAGCCTCAGGGTGACGGAAGGGGTCGTGCGCTCGTCCGTCGAAGCTCTCCATTCCTCGCCCCATCCGGAGGATGCGCTCGCCGGGCTCGTGGCCGGGCTGCGCAACCAGCGTCACGTCTCGGTGACCCTCGCAACCCGCATGCCCGAGCGCGGCAATGTGGTGCCCGCCACGCGCAAGCCCGGCGCCTCCATTCCTGCCTGGCTTCTGCTCGAGGAAGAGCGCGTGATCCGCGTGCCCGTCGACGTCGGCGGGCGCTCCCTCGGCACCATCCTGATCGCCGGCGACGGCAGCGACGAGATGCGCGAGGTCTGGGAGACAATCGGCCGGATCGCGCTCTACGGCGCGCTCTTCGCGCTGTTCGCCTTCGCCGTCACCTACTTTCAGATCCGTTCCGCGCTGGCGCCGATCGAGGCCCTGCACGCGGCGATCACGCACCTGGAGGAGGGCAACTACGACGTCGAGGTGCCCCGCCGCGGCCCGCCTGAGATCGCCGGCATCGGCGATCACATCAACGCGCTGGCCGGCGCTCTCAACCGCGCGCGCGACGAGAACCGGCGGCTCGCGACGGCCGTCGTGCGCATCCAGGACGAGGAGCGCCGCGAGGTCGCGCGCGAGCTCCACGACGAACTCGGCCCCTACCTCTTCTCGTTACGGGCCTCCGGCACGGCTCTCGCCGGACTGATCGGCAAAGGCCAGATCGATCCGGACCGCATCCGGCGCGACGTCTCAACGATGCTGGAGCGCACGGACGCCCTGCAGCAAACGAACCGCCGGGTTCTGCAGCGTCTCAGTCCTGCCGGACTGCAGGAGCTGGGCCTTGCGCCCACGCTCGAGGCGCTCGCCGACATGTGGCGCAAGCAGCAGCCCGAGACGTCGCTGGCGCTCGCCATCTCCGGTCCCTTCGACGATCTCGACGCCACGACCGTCCTGACGATTTACCGGGTCGTGCAGGAAGGCCTGACGAACGCCTACCGGCATGCCGGGGCGTCGCGGATCGTTGCCGGCGTCTCCCGCACCGATGCCGGCCCCCCTGGCGCAGGCATTGCGATCACCGTCCGCGACGACGGGGAAGGCATTCCCGAAGAAACCTCGGACGGATTCGGTCTGCGCGGCATGCGCGAGCGGGTGAGCGCGCTCGGCGGCATTCTGAAGGTTGTCGCTGCCGATGGCGGAGGCACCGATCTGCAAGCCTTCATCCCCGTCCCGGCGTGTTGATCGCCCTTTTGACGTCATCGCGGCGCAGGCCGCGATCCGCGCAAGCTCCTTCAAATGCGCTCCATCTAAGGCTTGCGCAGGCCCCCGCCTTCGCGGGGGTGACGTTGAGGGTGCGGTGCGCACCCACCCGATGACGTCATCGCGGCGCAGGCCGCGATCCGCGCAGGCCATTTCAGGCGTTGATCATCGGGGCGGCCTGAAGGACCCCAGGGCTTATTCGGCAGCCGCGGTCTGGTGGCACACGGCCGGAATCCGGCCCTGCCGGGCGTGGTCGAGCAACACGTAGCGCTGATGCTCTGCTTCCGGCTCGATCGTGTCCGTGGAGATCCGGTAGCGGTAATGCGGCGCGCGCGACAGGTCGATTTGGAGAAGTCGCGCCTGCTCGTCGAGAAAATCGACGAACGCCACCTCCTCGCCCCCATCCGAGAAAATTCCGACGACGGCCGCACGGTGCCCGAGACGCTGTTCCAGCCGGTCCGCAAGCCCGTTCGGCAGGACCGCATGCGCGTAGCCGGGGATGACGACGACCTTGCCGCCGCCGTTGCGCTTGACCTCGCCCTCGATGAAAGCGGCAAGCTCATCGTCGTGGCTGAAGCGCTCGCGCATGATGGCCGCATCGCGATCCGCCTTCGACACCTTTTGGTCGAGCCCGTAGCGCACCCATGTCACCGAGCTGAGCTCGGCCAGGCAGCGATAGACCGGATCGTGCAAAGTCGTGAAATTGCCGAAAGGATTGTTGAAATCGTAGAAGATCGGATTGATCCCGAAGCGCCGGGCCAACAGCACCTGGCGGGCAAGCGCCATTGCCACGCGACGCTGATTGGCCTCAGGCTCCTCGTCCCCGCGGTCCGGATCGACGAAATGCCAGCGTTGGGAGCGAACGACGTCCTCGGCGAAGAGTTCAACGTCGGCGTCCGTCTCCACGCCCATGGCCTGCCGGCCGAGAACGCGCGGCATCTCGATGGCGACATGCCGGACGCCGCTCGCCGCCATCGCCGCAAACAGACCTTCGGAAGAAAAAAAGGCTACGCGCGTCTCAACGCCGTGCTTCACGTCACCGAGAAAAACGAGGTCATTTCGGGTGAAGACGTCGCGCAGACTGGCGACCGGCAAGGCCTCGCCTGCCGCTCCAGGCGAGGCCGCGGCGGAAATCCAGCCCGCCGCAAGAATCCCGAGACCTGCGAACGAGCGCATCACGTCCCCTCCATCGGGTTTCGTGAACCGGTAGGCCTTGAACCTCGGACTTGAGCATAGAAACACTTATTGCGCCGCACAAGGAAGTTTTCCGTATAAGCATTCGCAAATGTTACACTGGTGCCCCGCCGCAACATCACCCGATCGACAGGCGACGGCTGTGACTTAGAAATTCATCACGCCACCACATGTTCCGTAGTGGCGAGCGGCCGGAGAAACGGCAGCCGAATGGACGACGGACCTTGAAGTCCGCTATAGGGCCGGTCGGCACCATGGCACCCGGGTTCGTCAACGTGCAGCCGGGCCGCGGCTGCCATGCCCGCCCCTCAGCGCCGCTCCTGACAACGACCTCGGCACGCGCGTGGACACCCCTTGGAACATCTGCTCATCCCGATCCTGAAGTCCCTGTTGCTCGTCCCGGTGACGCTGCTGCCGATCATCAATCCGCTCAGCACGGCGCCGGTGTTCGTGGCGACCGTCGGCCAGGATCGGGCCCTCGCCGGACGCCTCGCCAAGCAGGTGGCCGTCAATAGCTGGTTCGTTATCGTGACGGCGATGCTGATCGGCACCTATGTGCTCGCGTTGTTCGGGATCTCGCTGCCCGTGGTGCGCATCGGCGGCGGCCTCCTCGTCGCGTCCACCGCCTGGCGCATGCTGCATCACACCGAGGACGACGACGTGCACGCGAAGGCCGCGCAAGCGACGTCGGAAATGAGCCACGCCGAGGTCGTCCGCCGCAGCTTCTTTCCGATTACGTTCCCGCTGACGACCGGCCCCGGCACGATCGCCGCGTCGATCGCCCTCGGCGCACAGATCCCGACGACGCCCGTTCTCTATCTCGCCGGCGCGGTCGTTGCGGCGACCGGGGCGATGATCGTGTCCCTCGCGCTCTACCTGATCTTCCGCAACTCGACGGCGGTCGTCGCCTGGCTGGGCGATGTCGGAATGCTCGTGATGACGCGCCTCATGGCGTTCATCCTGCTCTGCATCGGCATCCAGATCATGTGGTACGGCTGGTCCGAGCTCAACGCGCTGCCCCAGGCGATATCCGCCCAATAAGCTCGCCTCCCGCCTTTTGCCGCTATGCCGGTTGCTTAGAACGACTATTGCACCCGCCGAGGAGCCCGCCGGCGAGAAAAGCTTTCCTAATTTTCAGTGGCACCGCGATCTAAAGATGTCTACGCTGCCAATCGTTGCGGGGACCGATCGTGCTTGGCGATGCCAAATCGATTTCCTAACCGTTTATGGCGGAAACGGTTTTGCTTCGGCTGAAGCGCGATTAGCGAAAGAAAAAAGAATCGTCGCAATGCCCGGCGTCTAGGGAGCCACCGATGAAGTCTGTACGATCGGCCGCCGCAGCGGCCGGAATGCTGGGAGCCGTAGCGGCTCCTGCAAAGGCCGAGGGTCGGCCTGCTCCCACGATGAGGGCGGCCGCACCGCCCACAACATCCACGCCGCCAAATCCGCCGTCGTCGACATCCTGATCATCCGCCCTGCGGCTGTGACCGCCCGTCTCGCGCGATGCGAACACGGGGCGAGGCGCCGGCCCTAACGTGACTGACCGGCTAGACGAGAACACCAAGGAGAGTGTGATGGCATCGGGAGCAGGCGCGACGCAAAAGCTGTCGATTCAGGCGCTGACGGCGATGGTCGTCGGCTCGATGGTGGGGGCCGGAATATTCTCCCTTCCGCGTACGTTCGGCATCGCAACCGGGCCGTTCGGCGCGCTCCTAGCGTGGACCGTCGCTGGCACGGGCATGTACCTCCTGGCCCGCGTCTTCCAGATCCTCGCCGAGCGCAAGCCGGACCTGGATGCCGGTGTCTACGCCTATGCCAAGGCCGGCTTCGGCAATTATCCGGGGTTTCTTGCGGCTCTGGGATACTGGATCGGAAGCTGCATCGGGAACGTCTCGTACTGGGTCCTCATCAAGTCGACGCTCGGTGCCTTCTTTCCGGTCTTCGGCGACGGCAACACCGTTGCCGCCATCGCCGTCGCCTCGGTCGGCATCTGGCTGTTCCATTTCATGATCCTGCGCGGGATCAAGCAGGCGACCTTTATCAACACCGTCGTCACGATCGCCAAGATCGTCCCCATCCTCGTATTCATTCTCATTCTCTTCGTGGCGTTCAAAGCCGATCTCTTCCGCGCCAACTTCTGGGGCGGCGAAGGGATGCCGGACACCGGCCTCTTCGAGCAGGTCCGGGCCACGATGCTCGTCACCGTCTTCGTGTTTCTCGGCATCGAGGGCGCCAGCGTCTACTCGCGTTACGCCGAAAAGCGCTCCGACGTGGGTGTGGCCACCATCCTTGGCTTCATCGGCGTCCTGGCCCTGATGGTGCTCGTGACGTTGCTGCCCTACGCCGTGCTGCCGCGGGCGGACATCGCAGCGATGCGCCAGCCGTCCATGGCCGCGGTTCTGGAAGCGGTCGTCGGCCCCTGGGGCGCGGTCTTCGTCAGCGTCGGCCTCTTGATCTCCGTCCTCGGCGCTTATCTCGCGTGGTCGCTGATCTGCGCCGAGGTGCTGTGGTCCGCCGCCAAGCCGAACGACATGCCGAAGGTCTTCGCGACCGAGAACGAGAACAAGGTGCCGGCCGCGGCATTGTGGCTGACCAACATCATCGTGCAGCTCTTCGTCATCAGCACGTACTGGTCGCAGGACGCCTTTTCGCTGATGCTGAAGATGACGAGCGCGATGGCGCTCATCCCCTACCTGCTGGTTGCGGCCTACGGCTATCTCATCGCCCAGCGCGGCGAGACCTATGAGATAAGGCCGCAGGAGCGAAACCGCGATCTCATCATCTCCGGCCTCGCCGCGCTCTACACGCTCTTCATGATCTATGCCGGCGGGCTGAAGTTCATTCTCTTGTCCGCCGTCCTCTACGCGCCGGGCACGATCCTCTACCTCTGGGCCCGCCGGGAGCAGAACAAGACCGTCTTCACCCCGGTCGAGTGGGTCATCTTCATCGTCGCGGCCGCGTGCTGCGTCATCGGACTCTACGGCCTGGCAACGGGCTGGATCACAATCTGATAAACACGCCGGAGGTCTTAATGGCGACGCCTGAAGGTATGAGTTTTGGTGTCCACTCTGAGGTCGGCAAGCTGCACAAGGTGATGGTGTGCTCGCCGGGCATCGCCCATCAAAGGTTGACGCCGAGCAATTGCGACGCGCTCCTGTTCGACGACGTGCTGTGGGTCGAGAATGCCAAGCGCGATCATTTCGACTTCGTGCAGAAGATGCGCGACCGGGGCATCGACGTCGTCGAGATGCACAATCTCCTGACGGAGACGGTGGCCATTCCGGAAGCCCGGAAATGGATTCTCGACAACCAGGTCATCCCCGACCAGGTTGGCCTCGGGCTGGTCGACGAGATCCGCAGCTACCTGGATGAGCTTCCCGACCGCAAGCTTGCCGAGACGCTGATCGGCGGCCTCTCCACCTACGAATTCCCCGAGGCTCGCGGCGGCGAGATGCTGAAGCTCGTCCGGGACGGCGCCGGCGTAACCGAGTATCTGCTTCCGCCGCTGCCGAACACCCTCTACACGCGCGATACCACGTGCTGGATCTACGGCGGCTGCACGCTCAACCCGCTCTATTGGCCCGCGCGGCACGAGGAAACGATCCTCACGACCTCAATCTACAAGTTCCATCCCGACTTCGCGGGCAAGGTCAACGTCTGGTGGGGCGATCCCACCCACGACCATGGCCTGGCGACGCTCGAAGGCGGCGACGTGATGCCGATCGGCAAGGGCAACGTGCTCATCGGCATGAGCGAGCGTACGTCCCGGCAGGCCATAAGCCAGTTGGCCGCGTCGCTGTTCCGGCAGAAGGCCGCCGAGCGCGTCATCGTGGCGGCCATGCCGAAGCTGCGCGCGGCGATGCACCTCGACACGGTCTTCACCTTCGCCGATCGCGACTGCGTCCTGCTCTATCCCGACATCGTCTACAATATCTTGGCCTACTCCTACCGGCCTGCCGATACGCCGAGCGGGATCGAGCTGCACAAGGACGAGAAGCCGTTCGTCGAGACCGTCGCCGAGGCCCTGGGGCTCAAGAAATTGCGCGTCGTGGAGACGGGCGGCAACGCCTACATGCGCGAACGGACCCAGTGGGACAGCGGCGCCAATCTCGTATGTGCCTCGCCCGGCGTGGTCTTTGCCTACGATCGGAACACCTACACGAACACCCTGCTGCGCAAGGAAGGCATCGAGGTCGTGACGATCGTGGGCGCCGAGCTCGGCCGCGGCCGGGGCGGCGGACATTGCATGACCTGCCCCATCATCCGCGAGCCCGTCGATTACTGATCGGCGGCGGCGAGACGAGCGGGAGTCAGCCATGGACGCGCCCGGCGTGGCCGCCGGCGCGTCCGGATTGGGAACGAGATGCCCGAGACCGACCCCACGAGACCCCCGACGCTGCTGGAGGCCATCGTCCCCGTCGCCGGCCTCGTCATCCTCGTGGCGGCGTCCTACTTCCTGTTCGGCGATGCGAGCATAGGCGGTCCGACACAGGTGGCGCTGGTGCTCGCGACGATGATCGGAGTGATTATCGCGCGGCGTTGCGGGCATACGCTGAAGGACATCAACGACGCCGCCGTCGCGAGCGTGAGCTCCGGTATCGGAGCCATCTTCATTCTGTTCGCCGTCGGCGCCTTGATCGGCACATGGGCCTTGAGCGGCACACTGGTGGCCATGGTCTATTACGGCCTCCAGATCCTCAGCCCGAACTTCTTCTACGCCACGGCAGCCGCCATGTGCGCGCTGGTCTCGGCCAGTATCGGCACGTCCTGGACTACGGTCGGCACCGTTGGCATCGGCCTCATGGGCATCGCCCAGAGCATGGGGCTCGACCCCGCGATCACCGCTGCCGCGGTCATCTCCGGCGCCTATTTCGGAGATACGAGCTCGCCCGTCTCCGATACGGCCAACCTCGCGGCCGGCGTGGCCGGCACCGATCTCTATCGTCACCTCGGCGAGACCGCCGTGCTCTCCGGGCTGGCGCTGCTCATTGCGCTTGCCGTGTTCTGGGCTCTCGGCGAGCCCGCGCAGTTCGACCCCGCCGAGGCCATGGCCAAGTTCGAGGGCACCTTCCGCATCACGCCGTGGCTGTTCCTGCCGCTCATCCTGGTGGTTGTTCTTGCCTACTATAAGCTTCCCCCCTTCACCGCGATCTTCAGCGGGGCGCTGGCCGGGGGCCTTCTCGCCGTTCTCGTCGCGCCCGAGCGCGTGATCGCGTTCGCGGGCGGCACGGACGACATTCCCGCCTGGCTCGCGCTCGTGAAGGGGGTCTGGCTGGCGCTGGCGAGCGGCTACAAATCGACGACGGGGGTGGCTCCGCTCGATCAGCTTGCCTCCCGCGGCGGCATGGCCAGCATGCTGGACACCATCTGGCTCGTCATCACGGCGCTCGCCTTCGGCGGCGTGGTCGAGAAGGCGGGGGTTCTCAGCCGCATCATCACGCCGGTAATCGATGCGGCGAGGTCGACAGGCTCGCTCGTCGCCTCTCTGGTCACGGCCGTCGTGGCGACGAATGCCGTGACAGGCGATCAGTACATCGCCCTCGTCCTGCCGGCCCGCATGTTCAAGACGGCCTTCGGCAAACGCGGGTTCGAGCCGGTCGTTCTATCGCGCACGGTGGCGGCTGCTGCAACGCCGACGTCCGCCTTGATCCCCTGGAACAGTTGCGGCGCCTACATGTCCGCGACGCTCGGCGTGAGCACGCTCCACTACGCGCCTTACGCGGTGTTCAACTACGCGATCCCGCTCTTGACGATCGCGCTGGCGTTCGCAGGCATCCGCATGTTCCGCGCCTCCCCGGAAGGCCGCAACGATACACCGGACTGAGCGGCCGTCAATTCTGAGGCTTGGGCTTGGGTTTGGTGCCGGACGCCGGCTGCTGCTGACTGCCCTGGGCCGGCAGACGGTGCTCCTCGAGGTCCTCTACCTTCTTCAGGCGCCGCTGCCTGATGTCGGTCCTGAGCTCGTGGCTGTCTCCCGATCTGCGCTCTCCGGCGGCCATGCTCTCGGGCGCGGCAAGCAGAGCCAGCACCATCACGCAGAGGATTCGCATGCCGATTGAAGCCATGTCCGTTCTCCTCGATCCCCAGCTCAGTACGCGAAATCGAGCCGAGGTCCGATCTCGATGAAGTCATAGTCCAGGCCCGGCCGGTTTGATTCACCCTTCTCGTAGATCACCTCGGTCGTCAGCAGGGCGTCGTCGGTCAGGCGGTACTGAAGGCCCAGAGACACGGAGTAGACCTGATCCTCGCGCCCCGAATTCAAGCCATCGGTGAACCAGAACTGCTCGAAGAACGGCTCGGACACCACGGACCATTTCTCGTCGATCGGGACCTCGACACCAAGCCAGAGCTCCAAACGGAAGCGCTGAAACTCGTCCACGTCGGCGAAGCGGTATGTGAGAAGGCCGCCGGGCGAGAGCGTGGCCCATCCGAGCTCGAAGTCGCGCGACACCGTGCCGATCAGGTCGTGGCCGGTAAACAGCCGGTCATCGAAAATGCCAACATATCCGTATCTGTTCTCATAGCCGAGGCTCGCGTTCCAGTCGAAGATGTCCCGCGACAACCGCACGCCCAGGCGCGCATCGGCGTTGTTGGCGTCGGTCTCGTCATTGAAGGCATCGAACTCGCCTCTGGCGTACAGCCGGTAGTAGACGTCGGACGTCAATCTCCCGTCGAGGCGGAGCGTGATGTCGGGCGTCCAGTAGACATCGCTCCGCCGACCAGGGGACGGCAGAAAGACATTGGCATTATCTGTGTAAGTCCCTTCCAGGCTGCCGACGATACTGAAGGTCGGCGCTTGCGCCGTGATTGGGCTCACGTCGGGATCATCGTCCTGGTCGGCCAGGGCCGGCTGGCCGCCGAGGATGGCGAACAGGCAAAGGGTCTTTCCGAGATGGCGCATCTTGTTTTGATCCATCAAACCGAATCACGGGCGCTTCAATGCACAATAGGATACGCAACGCGCCGACCAAGGCCCGCGCATCCCAATGGCATTGTTTTCGCGACCGGTGTGGCGGCGCTGCCGGTGCCTTGACCTAATTCAGATTGAAAGAGCAGCGGGCTCACCGCTATTCCCTATTTCCTATTTCCTGTTGTTCGCCCGCTTTTCTACGCGTTTCATAAGGACCGGGTCGCCGCGTTTCTGTAGACCCAGTATTCTCGCGTTCTGTCGCAGCCGTCATTCGGCCGCGACATCGATGTGATTGGACATAGAAAGGACAGACGGTGCAGCAATCCATGACGTCCAACCATACCGTCCAGGCGGCCCTCGTCGTGATGGCCGGCGTCACCGTCTGCGCCGCGCTGTCGGCGGCCGGCGCCGTCTTTGCGCCGCTGGCGCTCGCGCTGCTCATCATCGCCATCCTGTGGCCGCTGCAGAAATGGCTGCAGTCCTTCCTGCCCAAGCTCGCAGCGCTTGCGATCTCGATTCTCTGTCTGGTTGTGGGCTTCGCAGTGCTCGGCTCCCTCGTCTTCTGGAGCACCAGCCGCGTCGGACAGGCGATCGTGAGCGACGCCGCCCGCTTCCAGTCGGTCTACGACCAGTTGGCGGCGTGGCTCGAAGGGCATGGCATTGCCGTTGCGGCGCTGTGGGCGGAGCACATCAACGTCGGCTGGTACCTCCGGCTGCTGCAGACCGCCCTGGCGCGGCTCAACAGCACCATGAGTTTCTGGCTGATCGTGATGGTCTACGTGGTGCTCGGTCTCCTGGAGGTCGAGGACTTCGCGAAGAACATCCGCAAGCTCCGCAACAAGGAGGTTGCCCGCGTCCTGCTGGAGGGCAGCGCCGCGACGGTCGAGAAAATGTGGGCCTATTATCTCGTGCGGACGCAGATGAGCGTCATCACCGGTCTTCTGGTCTTCGCCGTGACCTACGCGCTCGCGCTTCCGTTTGCCCGGGAGTGGGGCGTGCTGGCCTTCGTCCTCAACTACATCCCGTTTCTCGGGCCGCTCATCGCCACCCTGTTTCCGACCGTCTATGCCGCGGCGGTGTTCCAGTCCTGGGAGACGGCCCTGCTCATTTTCGTCACCCTCAACGTCGTGCAAATCGCCATCGGCAGCTATCTCGAGCCGCGGGTGTCCGGCACCGCGCTGTCGATCTCGCCCTCGCTCGTTCTCTTTTCCGTGTTCTTCTGGACCTATCTCTGGGGGATCTTCGGGGCGTTCATCGGCGTGCCCATCACCATTGCGATCCTCACCTACTGCGAGAAGGGCGCCTCGACGCGGTGGGTTGCCGATCTGTTCGGCGGGGAAAGCGCGGACCGCAAGAGCGCGGCGGACGGCTGACCGGACCGGCGTCCTCCTGCACAGCCGGACGCCTTACCTCCTATTGCACGAAGCCCGGCGGTGCCGCATGCCACACATTGCCCTTGCGGCCCGCCTCGAATCCGTAGTCGAAGAGCTTGTTCATGTAGGCGCGATCGAACGGACCCGTGTACGGTTCGGTGAAGTCGTCGCCGATGTAGGCCAGCTTGTACCCGACGCCGTCGCGTTTCGTGATGAGGTAGATGCGGAACGTGTCATTGAGACCGTTCGCGGCGATCATCGTCGAGGCGGCCTCCGCTGCAACCGACAGCGTCTGGCGCGGCACCTCGGCCTCGTCGCGGAACAGACGGCCGTTGCGGATGATGTAGGCGGTGCGCCGGCGCTCCACGCCTTCGTGCCGTGAAACCGAGCTCAGGTTGAAGGTCGGAGGATAGAGGAACGCCTGGGAGGTCGCGCCGCCGTCGACGTGCATCTCCTGGTACGTCTTGCCGCCGTGCTCGACGTCCAGCATGACCGGCGGGAAGAAGCCCGGAATGGCGGCGGAGGCCATCAGAATATCGATGATGAGCTCGCGTGCCCTGGGATGGCGGCTCTCCGCAATGGCGCCAATGTTCCAGATGACGGGCCGGCCCTGGTCGAGATTGGTCGTCATGATCAGGAGCAGCCGGCCCTTGCCGTACTCCTCGGCGATCCGCGCGATCATCCGCCGATCGACGAATCCCGAGACCATGGTGCGCAATGGCGCGGTGTCGGTGACGGCGTCGGACGCGATCGCCGCGAACACCTTGCCGCGCGCTTGAAAGATATCGGAGGCCGTGGTCGCGGTGTAGACTTGGCGCAACGAGCGATCGTACTCGGGCCCGAGGAAGGCAAAGGGCGCCGACAACGCTCCGGTGCTCACGCCGGTGACGAGCCTGAACTGGGGCCGATCGCCCCGCTCGGTCCAGCCGCACAGCAGGCCGGCCCCGAACGCGCCCTGGTCGCCGCCGCCTGAGATGGCGAGGAAATGGGCGGGAGGCAATGGAGTCGCCGGATTCTTGCGGCCGAGGTAGCGCTGCTCCCTTTCCAGCGACGCTCTCCCGAGTGCCGCGATCTGCTTGCTGTCAGTGTCGGGATAGAAGCGGATATCGGGAACATCGAGGGGGCTCGTCTCGGACGCCAGCGCCAGCGGCACGGGCGGGAGCCGCTGCGTCGCACAGCCGCAAAGGGCCATCACGGCCACGGCGAGCCACGCCACCTGCAAGAACCTAGTCAATCCCCGCCCCCGAAGAACACGCGTCTCGCTCGGCCGCCCGGACCCGCCGCCATGCCGTCAGCCCCCGACGGCGAAATCCGATCTCAGGCCCCTCCATGGCCTTGGGCGGCCGGAAGGAACCGGAGGCGTGCTGTAGAGCTAACTAGCCAACCTTAAACTTCGCTGTCGAGAACAATAGCTCTCGACCGGGCAGGTCGTCTCGCCCCTGTCGCAAAATCCCGGCGAATGTGAAGGCTTCCGCCCTCTTTGCCCGTTGCGCCGGGGCTGGTTCGGCCCAGAAACTTGGTCACGTTCCGCAACTTGCGCGGGCTGTGGTAGCTATGGCCCAGAGACGACGACCCAAGTCCGCTGAAGCGCCGGGAGGAAAGCACGCATGTCGGATCAGAAGGCACGGGAAGAGCAGCTTCGGAGACGTTTGGCCGAGCTGGAAGGCCGGCTGGGCCGCATCAAGGACCATCTCGAGCAGCCCGCCAACCCGGACTGGGAGGAGAACGCGACGGAGCTGGAGATGGAGGAGGTGCTGGAGGGGCTGGGAAGCGCCGGCAACGCCGAGGTGCAGGCGATCTACGCCGCGCTGCAGCGCCTGAAGAACGGCACGTACGGGGAGTGCGCGCGATGCGGGCAGGATATCTCTGAGAAGCGGCTCAACGTCCTTCCGCACACGCCGCTGTGCCAGGTCTGCGCGCAGGAGATCGGCAAGAAGGCCTGACCCGAACGACGGCGACGGCGGCAGGTCCCTTGCGACTGTTTCACAGCCGGCGCGGGCGCGGAATGTCGATGGGCAGGAACTCCACGGACGACTGCTGGATCGGCTGTGGGTAGAGCTTCATGAGCTCCATGATCTCGAGCGGCATGCCGACCTTGATCGGCAGGCCCAGCGCCGTCGCCTCGGTGGCCGTCAGCGCGTAGTCGTGCGTCCAGTGTCCGCCCGCAAGCTTCTCCGCGACCGCTTCGGCCGTCGCCTGATCGAGCCGCGGCGTCAGCAGCTCCACAGCGCCGCGCTTGACCTGCGCGAGCGCCTTGTCGCTGACGTCCGCCAAGACGAGCGTGAGGTCGAAGACCTTGTCGACCGGTTTGGCATCGCGCGCCCGTACGATGCTGGCGGCGGGAAGACCAAGGATCTGCGGGTCGATGGGACCGAGCAGCGAGAATTCCCCAAGCACGATCTCATCGGCCGCAAGCGCGATCAGCGTGCCGCCGGACATGGCGTAGATCGGCACGTAGACGGTGACCTTGGCCGGGTGCGCCTCGACCGCGCGCGCGATCTGCATCGCGGCCAGAACCAGTCCGCCGGGTGTGTGCAGAACGAGATCGATCGGAACGTCGCGCGGCGTCTCCTTGATGGCCGCGATGATGGTCTGGGCGTCCTCAAGGTCGATGTAGCGCGACTGCGCGAAGCCGAACAGGCTCCGCTTCTCCTGGCGATGGATCATCGTGATGACGCGCGTGCCGTGCGCCTTCTCGATGGAGCGGATCATCTGCTGCCGCCGCAAGCTGAACCAGCGGCCTGTCAGCAGCGGCTGGACCGAGATGGCGACAAACAAGAGGAGCAGGAGCGTGGAGAGATCCATGGGCCAAGCATCCTCGAACAAGACCCCGCGCCTGTCCAGCACGTCCTGGCGCGGCTCCGGATGCGCGATGCGGGGAGATCGCGCGCCACGTCCGTCGAGGCTGTGGCCGTTTCGACTATTCTGCAATCGCCCCGCACGCCACAATCGCCGGATCGTTGTGAGGGAGGGGAGCATGGCCGAGCATGACGACCACGACGGCACCGGGCAGGCGCATCTGGAGGCCGCCCTTGGCTACCTGCGGCGAAAGTGGGCCGTGGTGCCCGTCGCGCCGCGCAGCAAGCGGCCGATCGTGCGCTGGCAGGAGTTCCAGCACCGGCCGCCGACCGAGAGCGAGGTCATGGCGTGGTTCGAGCGTTGGCCGAGCGGCAACATTGCCATCGTGACCGGTGCGATTTCCGGTCTGGTCGTCATCGATGTCGATCCGCGGCACGGCGGCGACCGCTCGCTCGAGGCCATGGAGACGCGGCACGGCCCTCTCCCTGCGACCGTGGAATCGGTCACGGGCGGCGGCGGCCGGCACCTCTACTTCGCCTATCCCGGCCGCGAGACGAGGAACCGGGCCGGGCTCATGCCGGGCATAGACCTCAGAGGCGACGGCGGCTGCATCGTCGTCCCGCCCTCGATTCACCCCACCGGCCGGCGCTATCGATGGAAGCCCGGCCACGCGCCGGGGCAGGTGGCCCTCGCTCCGCTGCCGGTCTGGCTCGAGGTCCCGAGGTTTGCGGAGGATGGACCGCGCGGCCGACCCGTCGACTACTGGCGGGAGCTCGTGCGCGAAGGGGTGCGGGAAGGACGGCGCAACGCCACCATCGCCTCCTTCACCGGCCATCTCCTGTGGCACGGCGTCGATCCCGACGTCGCCATGGAGCTGATGCTCGCCTGGAACCGCGTGCGCTGCCAGCCGCCGCTCGACGACGCGGAGGTCATCCGTACCGTACGCTCGATCGAACGGACCCACGCCCATGGCGCGGAGCCGGCCCAATAAAGCCGCGTCCTTGCCATGGACCACGCGCTACTCACCCTGGCGACAGGGCTAGGGGCCATGGGCAACGGTGTCATGACCGGCCGTAGGAGGACTTGATCTCCGTCGGCTTCAAGGATTCGAGCTCGCTGCGGAGCCAGCGCACCTCATGCTCGAGAAAGTCCACGCGCTCCTTGAGCTTGAGGTAGAGCCATGCGGCCGTGATGCCGATCAGCGCGATGAGGATGGTGTCGATCGGGCCCATTGCAGAAGATCCCTCGTCCGGTCACTTGATCCCTCGTCCCGTGCACCGGCATGCAGGCAGGAGGGGCGAGGCACCAGTCATTGTACGATAGGCCCAGCAAACGACAAATTGACCGGGCCGCCGCGCTACCCGATCGGGCGGGGCAGCGGCCGTCTCCGTTCCGTCAGGCCTTGCTGATGGGGATCTGCTTGGCGGCCTTGGCCGTCTCGGGGCGCTTGGCGAGCGTGACCTTGAGGACACCCTTCTCGAAGCTCGCCTGGACCTTGTCGGGATCAACCGCGTCCCCGAGCTCGAACGATCGCTGGAAGCTGCCGTAGCTGCGTTCTGAGACGTGATAGTTGTCCTTCTTCTCCTCGCGCTCCGATTTCTTTTCGCCCTTCAGCGTCAGCACGCCATTGCTCAGCGTCACGCTCACATCCTTCTCGTCCATGCCGGGAAGCTCGGCCTCCACCACGAGTTCCTTGTCCGTTTCACGCACGTCGATGCTCGGCACCATGCGATCGCTCCAGCCGGCGCGTGCGCCGACCGGAAGCCGGCCGAGGCCGCCTCCGAAGAACGAGTCAAAGACGCGGTTCATCTCGGCGCGCATGGCCGAGAACGGATCGCTGTACTGTTGCGCGGGGGAGCCGGCCGCTTCGGATTTCTTGATTTCCTGCGCCATGGTCGATGTCCTTATCTACACTCGCAACGAGACCTGGCCCGGCCCCTCCGTCGGAGCGGTCGGGCCAGGGTGGATATGGTCGATCCGGCTGCCGATCGCACGCTTTGACGTGCGTCAATTTTTTGCCCGTCCCCACTCGCCCGGCTCCGACGAATTGATCCGGGTTGAGCGCATTTTCAGCGTCCTCACTGCGGATCCGGGAGGCCGAGCACGATCACGACGAAGCTCACGCCGAAATTGAAGAGCACGTGGCACAGGATGGGGATTCTGAGGCTGCCCGTGCGGGCGAGCAGCGCGCTCAGCAACAGGCCCGACAGGAAAATCTGCACGAGCGCGAGGCTGGTGCGGTTGACGTGCAGCGCGGTCCAGGCGGCCGAGGTGACAAGGGCGGCGCCGGCGAGCCCGAGCCGCGATTTGGCAAGGGCGGAGAGAAGGAAGCCGCGGAACAAAAGCTCCTCGGCGACGGGAGCCAGGAGGCAAAGGATCGGCGGCATGAGCCAGCTCCGCTCACGCTGCATCAGGTCCGTGTAGGGCCGGATGTCCTCGAGCACGGCATCGGACCATCCCGTGAGGAGCACGCCGAACCAAAGGGCGGTCGCCGCCGCGGCGATCAGCATCCCTGCGAGATAGGCCCGCATGCCGTCCGGTGGCGGACCGAGCGCCAAAACGCGCGCGGCACTGGCCCCGTAGCGGCGCGCGGCGAGCAGCGTCAGGCCGATCATCGTGAGGTTGAGGACGGCGACGTAGACGGCCTCGTGCGTCACCAGCCGGGCTTCGATGACACCGGGCGCAAAGCCGCCCGGCTGTCCCAGACCGGCAAGCCACGCATAGCCGCGGGCCGCGACATAAGCCACGAGGGGAGCCGCCGCGACGATTGCGAGCGTCGCCGCCGCGGCCGCGGCGGGGGGCCAGGGAGACTGCGGTTCGAACAGGAACGTGCCTCGGCCCCTCGGCATGCTCTGCTCTCAGGGCTGGCGCCGGCGCCCGCGGACCTCGGTGACCACCTCCCACCAGTCCGGCCCGAGCAGCGCCGCCGCCTCGTCGGCCGAGCGCAGGCCGCACTGGAGCAGAAGGTCGGCGCGGTCGAGAACCGACGCCACGGCAATCTTCTCCTCCTGGCGCAGCGCATCGAACTGCCAGACGTCGGTGCTGATCTCGGCGACCAGGGCGGCGAGATGATCGACATTGCGGGTCATTCGCTTGCTCCTGCCTCCCGCTCGGCTGTCGAGGACCGGCGAGCGATGCGACCGGCGGGCCGGCTCCCGACCAGTCTAGTACAGGACCGATCAAAGGGCTGCTAGCGGATCAGCGTGAGCTGGCGCATCGCTTCCGTCGTGGACGTGGCGATCCTGTCCCGGGCGCGCGTCGACGATGCCACGGCCTTCGCCCACAGCGCATGCCCCAGGGGTCTCGCCTGCGCGGCGGCGTCCCGCAGGGCGCGACCAAGATGCGGCCAGAGTTCCACGGCCATGACCGCGGCCCAGACCAGCACCGCGATGGCATACGACAGCACGGTCGCCACGACGGGGGCCGCGTATCCGATGACAAGCCGCGTCAGCGCGCGCAGTGGCGGACCGAGTACGGCCTTGGCGGCACTCGCCGCCGCGCCGAGTGGGGGGCCGACGACGGCCGCAGCGACGCCGGCCGCCGCAGCGATGCGGCCGCCCCAGGCCGCGCCATGCCGCCAGAAGCGCAAGGCCCAGGCCGGCTGCCCCATCGAATCGAGCGCGCGGCGCGCCTTCTGCTTGCGCAGATAGATCAGGACACCGGTGATCGAGACCGCGGCGACGACCAGCCCCATGATGGACACGAGGATGCGGCCGGGCAGCCCGAGGATGCGGCCCGAGTGCAGCGGGAACTGGGCCTGCACGAAGATGTCGGCGAGCGTGCCGCTCCAGGGCATGCGGTCGCCGATCACCCGCCCGTCAAGCGCGTCGAAATAGATCTCCGCCGGCCCCACGCCGGCCGCGCCGTGATCATCGCCGGGGTGGAAATACTTCGCTCCGTAGACGCCGATCTCCGCCGAGTAGAAGACCGCGCCCACGGGCTCGCGGATGCCGCGCGCGTCGCCCTCCGCGGCTGCGCGCACCGCGATCCCCCGATAATCAATCTTCGGTTCGATCTGCCGGTGGTCGTCGGCGGCCTCCCTGCTGTCGAACGGCGTCGGCGTCACCTCCGAGATGACCGACATGAGGGGATAGAAGATTTCGCGATAGAGGCTGAGCGAGAAGGCCGTGAATGCGAGCAGGAAGAGCAGGCCCCAGGTCCACAGCCCGAGCGCCCGGTGCAGATCGAACGTCACCCGGTAGCGCGAGCCGCCCGACTTGATCTTCCACGCCGGCGCCCATCGCGTCCGCCAACCCTGGCTGAGGACCCGCTCGACAGCGGCCGGGCGTCCGTCACGCTGCTCGCGGCGCTTGGGGAGCGTCAGGTAGAAGCCGACGAACGCGTCGATCATCCACACGATCGCCACCGCGCCCATGAGCCAGAGGCCCCACTCGTCGATGCCCCACATCTCCGGAATGTGCAGCGAGTAGTGCAGGACGTAGAGGAAAGAGACGAACGTCTCCCGGCTGATGGGCCAGACGGCCCCCCACTCCCGCCGTCCCAGCTCCTCTCCAGACACCGGATCGACGAAGACTTGGTTGTATCCAAGCTCGAAGTGATCGTGCGTCGCGGGATCAATCCGGGGCGACACGAAGACCGACAGGGAGTGCCCGGGCTCGACCGACAGCGGCAGGTACGTGACCCGCGCCCGCGGATCGTCAGTCTCGATCCTCTTCGCCACCGCGAAGGGGTCGACGACGAGCCGGTCGGCGCGCGCCTCGGTCAGGTGCGGGTTCAGAACGCCGTCGAGCTCGTGATCCCACGAGATGACCGCACCGGTTAGGCCCGCGACGACCAGGAAGCCGGCGATGGCCAGCCCCGCCCAGCGATGCAGCCTGACCATGAGCGGACGCAGCACGAACAAGGGGCTCCTCGACGCAAGACCTAGAACTTGTAGGTCAAGCCGGTGATGATCTTCCGCCCGGCCCCGAGGAAGCAATCGCCGCGGTTGAGGCAGGTGGTGGCGTGGTACTCGTCCTCGAGGTTGGTCGCATTGAGCGACCAGCGCCAGCCCTCCGTCTCGTAGGCGAGCATGGCATCAAAGAGGGTGAACGACGGCGTTTTGATCTCGTCATAGCCGTCCCACGAGGATCCGTTGTAGCGCACGCCGCCGCCGAAGGAGAAGCCCCTCAGTGCGCCCTCGTGGAAGGTATAGACGGCCCAGAGCGAGGCAACGTTCTCCGGCAGGGACTCGACGCGGAAGCCCTTCTGGTCACCGGCCACATGCTCGGCCTCGAGGTACGAATACCCCGCGATGATCCTGATGTTCTCGGTGAGGTCGCCGCGCGCCTCGATCTCGAAGCCCCGGAGGCTCACCTCGGCAGTCTGCACCGAGTATTCGAAGCAGAGAGGATCCGGATCCTGCGCAAGTCGGTTCTCCTCCGTCGCGTCGTAGACCGCGCTGTTGATGACGAACCCTTTGTCCGGTGTCTCGTACTTGAAGCCGGCCTCGATCGACTTGCCCTCCAGCGGCTTGAACGGCCGGTCTTGGCAGTCGGAACCGGTCACCGGCACGAAGCTCTCCGCGTAGCTGACATAGGGCGTCAGGCCGAACGGCAGCTCGTACATGAGACCGGCCCGCTTCGACAGCGCGTCGGCCTCCTCGTCGGGCGCGCCCACCGTCTCCGTCGCCGTCCAGTCCTTGCGCAGGCCGACAACCGCGATCCACGGTCCGAGGTAGATCTGGTCCTGGACGTAAAGGCCCGTCTGCCATTGCGTGCGATCGGGCAGCGTCTCGAGCGGAATCCCATCGAGGGGGTTCAAGTCGAAATCGCAGGGCGTGAACTGCCCGTAGACCGGATCATAGAGATCGAAGAACGCGTTGCAGTCCGTGACCCCGGTGTCCCGGATGCGCGACACCTCCGCACGCGAGTAGTCGACGCCGAAGAGGAGCTTGTGCCGCGACCCGCCCAGATCGAACTTGGCCAGCGCGTTGGTGTCGGACGTGAAGGTCTTCGTGTCGGTCATAGAGAGCGTCAAATCGCGCGCCATATTGCGCCGATCGGAATCCCAATCCGTGAATGGGTCCACCGGATCAGGATAATAGAGCAGCATCTGGCGATAGGAGATGTCGCTGTACGAGTAGCGCAGCCCCTGGTGCACGCTCCAGGTCTCGTCGAATTTATGATCGCCGAGGAACGTCACCGACCAGGTATCGGCATCGTAGTGATCGGTGTCCGGTTCGCCGACATTGCGGTTGATCGGGATGCGGCCGTTGGGGCCCCGGAACAACGTTCCCTCGTGCGGCAGGAACTGGGCCGTCGAGCCCGAGCGGTCGCGGCCCACATGCCCCAGAAGCGTGAGCGAGGTATCGGCGCTCGGACGGAAGGTCAAGGAGGGCGCGAGGAACAGGCGATCGTCGGCCACGTAGTCGACTTGCGTGTCCGCATCCCGGCCGAGCCCGACGAGACGATAGGTCCACCGGCGGTCGGAGGTCGCGGGCCCTGTGACGTCGAATCTCACTTCCTTGCTGTCGTGGCTGCCGTAGAACGCGCCGATCTCGCCGCCAAACTCATCTTGCGGCAGCTTGCTCACCATGTTGACGGTGCCCCCGACGCCCGACTGGCCGTAAAGAACCGCGGAGGGACCGCGCAGGATCTCGATCCGCTCCAGGCCATAGGGCTCGATGCGCGGCGCATTGAGGTAGTTGCCATAGAAGCGGCGCATGCCGTCGAGGAAGACGACGGTCGCCTCCTGGCCGCGAATGGCGAAGCCGTCGTTGCGCGTGTCCTCGCCGTAGAGATCGGCGATGGTGCTCGGCGCGTAGCGTAGCGCCTCCTGCAACGACTGGACGCCCTGATCCTCCATCTGCGGGCGCCCGACGACCGTGATGCCCTGCGGGATCTCGATGAGCGGCGTGTCCGTCTTCGTGCCTGACGCGGAGCGGCTGGCGACATACCCGTTGACGGGCGAGAAGGCCGTGGCCTCGCCGCCCGACGAGGGCGCGTCTCCGCCAGTCGCCGGCGCGCCGAGGGGCGCGTCGGACTGGCCCGTCCCTTGTGGCGCGGACGTGCCGGCGGCCGCGGCCTGCGGGGCGCTCGGCGCCGCCGTCGGCTTCGAGGCTTTCTTTTTAGCCTTGGGTTTGGGCGGCGGCGCCTCCGGCTCATTGTCGGTGATCACCTCCACCGCCGGCAGCGTGTCCTGCCCGGAGGCGGCCGGCGCCGTCCCCTCCGGCGCGGGCTGCACTGGCTCCTGGGCCTGACCCGTGGACGCGGCGGGCTCGCTCGTCTGTGCGGCAGCCGTCCCGCACGCGGTGAATGCAAGCGAAAGAGTGAGAAGCGCCCTCAGCGCGGACCGGCCAGTCATGCGTCGCTCCGTATCCGGGGAAAGCCCCGGAGCATTGATGAAGGTCAGCGTCGACAGGATCCACCGGCGCCTGTTGGAGGCGTGGGCATCGGGACAGGTCGAGCTGGGTGTGAAGAGCTGGCTGGCTGGCGGCGCACGGAAGGCATTTCGCGACAATGCCGGGCGCCTGGCTGGCTGGCTGGGGTCCGACGGGAATGGACCGCGAGTCACCTAATGACATGAGCCGCCCTCAGACGAAAGTGCAAGGACGCCACAATTATCAGGCTGCGTTGCGTGCCTCTCGGAAATCGGGAAAAATCGGCAATAAACAATGCCAAAGCCGTCACGGCGGGGATACAAATCCGATGCAAGACTGGAATGGCTCTAAATCGAAGGCTATGATTATAGGGGTCACGGCGAACCATGTTGGAATTGACAAGCCGGGGGTCCGCCGGACGCGCACGAAAACACGCACCAGCCGTCTGTTTCGGATGACTTGCCGTCCGGAATTCGTAGACTGATGCTACGCGGGAGCCTCAAAACGCGCGACGGGCCAATGCCGCTGCCGAATCCCGCGTCGAGGTCTCCGAAAGGTCACGCGATGACCGTCACAGCCTTCACCAAGAGCTCCGGCCTCGGTCCCCTTCCGAAACTGCTCGAGGCCGCCGGCGGCCCGCGGATGCTGACGCGTGTTTTTCAAGCCGAGCACTTGCCGATCAGCCTGGCGTCGGGGGAGGCCACCTGGCTGCCTCTGCACAGCCTGCTCGGCCTGTTCGAGCGCTCGGCTGCGGCGGCCGGAGACGACCTGTTCGGCTTGCGTGTTGGCCGGGCCATGCAGCCGGAGGACTTCGGCTTATGGGTGCGCTATGCCATGTCGGCGCCCTCCCTTGGCGGCATGATCAGCCGCCTCCGCCGCGCGCTCGACCACCACCAGTCCGGCAGCGAGTTTGACTTTCAGGTCTCAGGCCGGCGTGCGAGCTGGAGCTACCGGGTGACGGAGTCCGTCGCGTCCGGCCACCGGCATCATACCGACCATGCCCTCTGGCCCATGCTGGTGGCGCTCCGCCGCTACGCCGGCACGAAATGGATGCCCCTGCGAATTGAATGCACTTACGACCGGCCGCAATGCTGGCGTCGGCTCGAGGAGGAATTCGGTTCGCCGGTGTCTTTCGGACAGCCGGCGAATGCCATCGTTTTCGACCGGGCTCTTCTCGATATGCCCCTACGCCACCCGATGCCGTCCGAAGCACACGTGACCTGGAGCGATATCCGGCGGATCGTCGCCGAGCGCCCGCCGACGACGATCCTCGATGCGGTGCGCGCGGTCGTGCGTGCGCGTATGACCGAGCCGCTGACGGACATGGAGGGTACCGCCCTTGTGCTGGCAATGAGCCCGCGCACGCTGCAGCGACACCTGAGCGAGGAGAACCGCACGTTTCGAGATGTTCTGGACGAGGTGAGAATGGAGCGGGCGTGCGAGCTCTTGCAGGAATCCTCGGCTTCGGTCACCGAGATCGCGTTCTCCTTGGGTTATGACGACGCGACCAGCTTTTCACGCGCCTTTCGCCGATGGGCCGGCCATCCGCCGAACACCCTGCGGCAGGCACGCCGGAGGCAACGCGACATTTCCAGAATTGGCGCGCAGTAAGGCAGAGCGCACGCACCTTGCCTTTACCGCAATCGTCTTTGCCGTTATCTGTAATCCCTTATTTCATTTCATCGTCTGCACGAAGACGGACTGGCGCGAAATGCCAAGTGCTCTTCGATCGAATGACTTACACTGCCTTGATGGGTGGCCATCGACGGGGCCGATCGTTCCGGCGTGAGCCGGCACGGACGAGCGCAATCCCGCCGAGCACGCATTTTGATCCACCACCTCCGCACCCTCGTTCGGGTGCATCGTCTCGAGGTGTTCGCGTGAGCTACGTTGCGACAGCCGAGCGGGGCCTCCAATCGGAAGGGCCGGAGGCGTCCGCTCCAGGAACGATCTTTCTTTTATGCCTCCCCGACGTCGCGACACGCATGTGCGCCAAGGCGCGCCGTGGCGCGCATGCGCAGCCGTCGGCGATCGAAAGCCACGATCAATGAAAATCTGAAAAGGGTCCAAGCTATGAAGAATCGTGACGACGGCACAAAATCCCATGCGCACGCTGACATTGCGCTCGATCGCAGACGGATCCTGCTAAGCGGCGGCTCGCTGCTCGCGCTGGCCGCAACCGCCGGCGGAAGGGCCGAGGCTCAGACGGCGAAGACGCCCGAAGCTGCTACCGCCGCGACGGGCGGGCGCGCGAAGCCGAACATCCTCATCATCTGGGGTGACGATATCGGCTGGTGGAACGTCAGCGCCTACAATCAGGGCATGATGGGCTACAAGACGCCCAACATCGACCGCATCGCCAAGGAAGGCGCATTGTTCACCGACTGGTATGGCCAGCAAAGCTGCACCGCCGGTCGGGCAAGCTTCATCACCGGGCAAGTCGGCTATCGGACGGGATTGCTGAAGGTCGGGCTGCCCGGCGCGAAGGAAGGGCTCCAGGCCGAAGACGTGACCATCGCCGAACTGCTGAAGGCGCAAGGCTACATGACGGGCCAGTTCGGCAAGAACCATCTCGGCGATCGCGACGAGCATCTCCCGACCGCGCACGGATTCGATGAGTTTTTTGGCTCGCTCTACCATTTGAACGCCGAGGACGAGCCCGAGCATCCCGACTATTTCAAGGACCCGGCGATGCGCAAGAAATACGGAACGCGCGGCGTCATCCATTCCTGGGCCAATCCGGACGGGACGCAGAAGATAGAAAGCACGGGACCGCTCAACAAGAAGCGGATGGAGACGATCGACGAGGAGGTGACCGCGGCCGCCAAGGACTTCCTGCATCGCGCCAAGCAGGAGAGCAAGCCGTTCTTCCTGTGGTGGAACTCGACCCGGATGCACATCTGGACGCGGCTCAAGAAGGAGAGCGAGGGCAAGACGGGCCTCGGCATCTACCCGGACGGCATGGTGGAGCACGATGGGCACGTCGGCGAAATGCTGAAGGCGCTTGACGATCTCGGGTTCAGCGACAACACCATCGTCATGTACTCCACAGACAACGGCGCGGAAAAATTCACGTGGCCGGACGGCGGGCAATCGCCGTTCCGCGGCGAGAAGAACACCAACTGGGAAGGCGGCTTCCGCGTGCCGTGTGCCATCCGCTGGCCGGGCGTCGTCAAGCCCGGCACCGTGCTGAACGACATCTTCGCCCATGAGGACATGCTGCCCACGCTGCTCGCCGCGGCAGGTGCCCCCAACGTGAAGGAAGAGCTTCTGAAGGGCATGAAGGTCGGCGACAAGACCTTCAAGGTTCATCTGGACGGCTACGACATCACCGATGCACTGGCCGGAAAAGGTCCAAGCCCGCGCAGCGAGTTCTTCTACTTCAACGACGAGGGCTCGCTCGTCGGGCTTCGCTACAATCAGTGGAAAGTGGTCTTCTCGGAACAGCGAGCACACGGCTTAGACGTCTGGGAGGAGCCGTTCGTGCCCCTGCGCCTGCCGAAGCTCTTCAATCTTCGCTCCGACCCGTTCGAGACGGCGGACCACGAGGGCATGGACTACGAGCGCTGGCGCGTCGAGCACCTGTTCGTGATGGTTCCGGCGCAGGAGTACGTGGCAAAGTTCCTCTCGACGTTCAAGGAGTTCCCGCCGCGGCAGAAGCCCGGCAGCTTCTCGATCGACCAGGTGCTGGTGTCGCTGGAGGCCGGCGCCCAGGGCGCCAACTGATCGCGATATGTCGCCGGTCGGCGCATCCCTTGACCGGCCGGCGGCCCCCGCGAACTCATGGACTTGAATTGGCTCGGCGCCGGTGTTTGCGCAGAGAACCGGGAAAGCTCCGGGACGCGCGGCGTCAGCGCCCGACGGACAGGGGCACGGTGATATTCAGAATGCCGACGTCGCCTTCGGCGCGGTTCTTCGCGTTGAACTCGTGCATGTACTCGAGCTGGGTCGAGACCGGAATCTTGCCGACCTGGAACGTATGGGTCAGCACGGGTCCCACACCGCTAATGCGGCCCTTGAAATCGCCGAGCGTGGCACCCGCCCCGCTGTCGCCCGTGATCTGCTGGTAGTGATAGCCGCCGAGGCCGAAGGACGTCGTCTTCGACACATGCTGCATCAGGGCCCACTCGACATGGAACTCGGTTCCCGTGCGGTAGTCCGTTGCCGGGTTCTCCCCATTGAAGGTGAAGCCCGCCGCAACAGAGACTTCGTGACCCTGCGCGGCATCGAGCCAGGTCGCCGCACCGGAGATGTCGAGCGCCCAACGATTGAACGACATGTTGGTGATGCTGTCCGTGTCCCACTGGCCGATCGGCACGTTGAGAAGCGCGTTGAGGCTCCAGTGCCAGTTGCCCTGATGCCAGCCGATCAGTGCGTTGAGTAGCGGATCGCCGAACTTGAACGAATCCTCGTCGTACTCGAAGTGGCGATCGGCTTCCACGACGGTGCCGTTCGGAAGGGTCAGCTCGACATGCGCATCGAGCGCGACATCGATCGTCTTCGATCCAAACGGCGCCATGACGCCGAAGCCGACGTTGCCTCCAAGTACCTTCTCCGGCGCCACCCAGATCCCGATGGGCGCATTGACGTAGGCCGTCGCGTCAATCTGGACGTCGGCCTCGATGTCGAGAACCGCTCCGAGCTGTCTCAGCGCGATTCCCACGGCCGCCTGACCGCCGGCACTGCCGCTGTAGTAGTAGTTGAGGTCGGACACATAGGTCCCTGGCGGAGGAACGAAGCCTGCCATCGCCGTCTTCAGGCCGAGCAGGTAGACGTTCGAGGCGTTCTCGGCCGCCTCTCCGGCTGCGGTCCAGGCCAGGGCGACAGTCGCCGCAGTCGCGGCTCCGATGGCTGCGCGGAATTGCATGGCCGTGCTCCAGCTTCTGGTCGTTTGACCAAGGACGAGTTCCCCGCGAGGGACGAGAGCGCGAGCTCCCGCCCCTCGCGTCCGCATAAGTCGCATCGTCACTCATATGTCGATTCGGCACGGCCGCCGAACGTCCGCAACTGGGGAGGCGCGCGATCGACGCTTCCGGCCGTTCGTGTCGGGCCGCACACATACGACGGTCAGGACCGACAAGTCCTCCGTGATCGGCCCGGACGCGATCTCGCGGCCTTCTCACCCCCGCAACAAACTCTGTCGTGTGCGCCGCAATCGGCATTCAATGACCATTCCATTATCAATAGCCGGTCGCCGCGCAATCTTGGTGGCCGGGCTGCAACGCGGCGCCGAGATTGCCGACGCAATGACACCTGCGAAATGCGCGCGTCGCGCTCCGCAGACTCGACGTCTGTCAAATCTGCGACACACGGAGGCACCCGGTCCTTGACCTGGCGTCGCGCACGGGCGAATAGTCGGCCGGCGCAGGCCGCGAATTTCGCACGCATCAGGCGACGCACGCGAAATTGAGTAGAATTGGCATTTGCCGCATCCTCCGGTCTTTGCGAAAAGAACGGGGTCATCGCGTTCGATTTGGCGTTACTGGAATAGGCGTTCTCTGCAGATGACGCGTTTCGGTCTCCCGGTGCAGAAAGACAAAGGCGGCAGCGCCGGCGCGGGGGCGGCCCCTCATCCCGACATGGTCTTTGTTCCCGGTGGCACGTTCGCCATGGGATCCGACAGGCACTACGACGAGGAGAAGCCCGTCCATCGCGTCACCGTCGACGGCTTCTGGATGGACGCGACGCCGGTGACGAACCAGCAGTTCCGGGCTTTCGTCGAGGCCACAAGATATGTGACGTTCGCCGAGATCCCGCCGCGGGCCGAGGACTATCCAGGCGCGCTACCGCACATGCTGAAGGCGGGCTCGCTCGTCTTCAACCCGCCTTCCGGCCCCGTCGATCTGCGCGACTGGGCGCAATGGTGGGAGTTCCGCTTCGGCGCTGACTGGCGCCATCCTCACGGTCGCGGAAGCTGGATCAAGGGGCTCGACGACCACCCGGTCGTGCACATCTCCTATCGCGATGCCGAAGCCTACGCCGCCTGGGCCGGCAAGGCCCTGCCGACGGAAGCAGAATGGGAATTCGCCGCCCGCGGCGGCCTGGAAGGGGCGGAGTTTGCCTGGGGCGATGAACTGACGCCCGGCGGCAAGCAAATGGCCAACACCTGGCAGGGCAACTTCCCCTTCGAGAACCTGAAGCTCGACGGCTACGAGCGCACCTCGCCGGTCAAGGCGTTTGCGCCGAACGGCTACGGACTCTACGACATGATCGGCAACGTCTGGGAATGGACGACGGACTGGTATGTGCCCAGGCACGAGGCCGATGCGGCGAAAGCGTGCTGCGTGCCGGCGAACCCGCGCGGGCCGCGCGAAGCCGACAGCTACGATCCCTGCCAGCCGCAGATCCGCATTCCGA
Source organism: uncultured Hyphomicrobium sp. (assembly GCA_964589785.1). GTDB lineage: Bacteria > Pseudomonadota > Alphaproteobacteria > Rhizobiales > Hyphomicrobiaceae > JAGVSR01. Next base: position 28,542 of record CAZPUQ010000009.1, on the reverse strand, counting down.
GGAAGGTGCTGAAGGGCGGCTCGCACCTGTGCGCGCCGAACTACTGCCGCCGCTACCGGCCGGCGGCCCGCCATCCCGAGCCCATCGACACGTCCACGAGCCATGTAGGCTTCCGCTGCGTCGTACGGATGGAGAATGGATGACACCGGGAGACATCGCGACCGGTTCGATCTTTACCGACCACATCGCGTTCAGCCGCACCGCCCGCCGGGGCATGGTAGGAATGACGGTGGACCTTACACGCCAAGCCGCTCTGAAGCAGCCGAAAGAAGAATGTCCGAAAGGGAGACACTGTGATGCGTAGCCGCCTGTCGATCTGGATCGTGACCCTGCTGGCGGCCCTGCTGGCGTCGGTGACGGTCCAGGCGGATGACAAGCTCTCGAAGGAGGAGCTGGACCAGCTTCTCGCGCCGATCGCGCTCTATCCGGATGAGCTGCTGACGAACGTCCTCATCGCCTCGACCTATCCGCTCGACGTGGTGCAGGCGGCGCGCTGGCGCCAGGAGTCGGCCAACGCCAAGCTCAAGGGCGACGCCCTCGCCAAGGCGCTCGAGGCCAAGGAGTGGGATCCGAGCATCAAGTCGCTGGTGCAGTTCCCGGACGTGCTGAAGAACATGAGCGACAAGCTCGACTGGACGCAGAAGCTCGGCGACGCCTTCCTCGCGCAGCAGAGCGAGGTGATGGATGAGATCCAACTCCTGCGCGCGAAGGCGGACGACGCAGGCAACCTCAAAAGCAACAAGCAACAGAAGGTCGTGAAGGAATCTGGCTCCGGCGGCGGACGTCCCGTCTACATCATCGAGCCGGCGGAGCCGGAGATCGTCTACGTACCGGTCTACCAGCCGACGGTGGTCTACGGCTCCTGGTGGTATCCGTCCTATCCGCCCTACTACTGGGGCTATCCCGGCGCATCGTTCGTGAACGGCTTCTTCTGGGCGGCCGGCGTCGCAATTGCCGCCGATATCTGGGACTGGAACCGTTGCGACTGGCATCATCACGACATCAGCATCAACGTCCACAAATGGAACCGGATCAACGGCGATCGGGTCCGCATCAGCAACGACAAGTGGCAGCACCGGCCGGAGCATCGCGGGCCCGTGCCCTACCGCAGCAAAGAGGCCCGCGACAAGTTCGGCAAGGCCGACCGCGCGCAAATCGGCAGCAAGGAGTTCCGGGGGCGCGACAAGGCCGAGATCCGCGATCGCCTCAAGGATACCGACCACGACCGCGTCAAGGACCGCCCTGGACGGGACACGCGCGAAGCCGGTCGCGACGTCGATCGCGACAAGGCCGGCGACCGTCCGCAGGCCAAGACACGAGATCGGGACGTCGACCGCGGCAAGACGCGGGATCGGGACATCGACCGTGGCAAGACCCGCGAGGTCAGCAAGAAGGGCACGCGGGACGTCCAGCGTCCGAAGGCGCAAAAAAGGCCTTCTCCGGGAGCCTTCGACGTGAAGCGCGGCGCGGACGTGCGGCGCCACGCCAACCGCGGACACGCCAGCCGGAAAGCCATGGCGCCGCGTCCGCATGCGGGAGGTGGTGGCCGGGCCCACCGGGCCGGTGGCGGCGGCCACCGCGGCGGCGGCCGGCGCCGCTAGCCATTGCGAGCCAATCGATCTGATGGAGACCTCCATGACCCCTTTGCACGCGATCCGGGCTCTACGCGGCCGCGCCATGGCGCTTGCCGGACTAGTCCTCGCCGCAGGCCTCAACACCGCCCCGGCCTACGCACAATCCGATCAGGCGACCTACGCATCGCCCGAGGAGGCGGTGCAGGCTCTTGTCGCATCCATCCGCACCAGCGACACCAAGAGCATGCTGTCGGTGCTGGGCCGCGAGGGGCGCACGCTGGTCAGCTCCGGCGATGCCGTCTCCGATGCCGCAGCCCGCGAGCGCTTCGTTGCCGCCTACGATGAGTCCCATGAGGTCCGCGAGGCGGCGAATGGCGCCCGTATTCTGCATCTCGGCCGCGACGACTATCCCTTCCCCCTGCCGCTCGTCGAAACCGCGGGCAAATGGCGGTTCGATACCGCGGCCGGGGCGGAGGAGATTCTGGACCGCCGCATCGGCGAGAACGAGCTGGCGGCCATCGAGGTGCTGAAAGCGTATGTCGATGCGCAGCGGGAGTACGCGGACACGGATCGTGACGGCAAGGGAGTCCAGTACGCGCGGCGCATGCTGAGTCAGGACGCCAGGCAGGACGGCCTCTATTGGCCGGTCGCCGAGGGCGAGCCGGAAAGCCCGTTCGGTCCTCTGGTTGCGGAGGCCCGCGCGGAAGGCTACCGCGCAGGCAAGGCCGAGCGGACGCCCTATCACGGCTACCTGTTCCGCATTCTCACCGCGCAAGGCAAGGAGGCCGCCGGCGGGGCGCGCGACTACATCGTCCGCGGCCGCATGATCGGCGGCTTCGCGCTCATCGCCACGCCGGCCGAATACGGCAACTCCGGCGTCAAGTCCTTCATCGTCAACCAGGACGGCGTCGTCTTCGAGAAGGACCTGGGCCCGGATAGCCTCAACGCGGCGCAACGCATCACGGTCTTCAACCCGGACCGCTCGTGGACGAAGGTGAGCGTCAACTGAGGACCGCTTGCGCGGTCGCCGACGGAAGCTCTGACTAACTCGGTCGCGACGCTGGCAGGTTTGTCTCACGCCCGCCGCCCTTGCGTGGCGTCAGCAGCATGAACCCGTAAAGCACCGCGAAGCCGCCGAAGGCTGCAATCCAGGCCAGCCCTGCGGCCAGCAGCAGGATCGGTGTCAGCTCGGGATAGAGAGCCGCTCCGATCCGCGTACCCGCCGCGACGAGGATCGCGGCGTAGAGCAGCACCGTTCCAGCCGAAGCGGCGAGCGGCCGGCCCGCTTGTTCGAGCGAGACGCGCGTCATCACCGCAAGCATCAGGGTGGCGATCGCACCCCACGTCCACGCTTGCAGCCCGGCCGCCGCGACCTCGTCGTTGTCGCGCAGCACGCCCAGGCCGAGGAGAAGGAAGCCGAAGCCGACAAACAGATAGGCGACATGCAGGATCGCAAGCAGCGGCTCGGCGGGGGTCCGGTGCGGCTGCCAGCGCGCCTGGCGCACGAGGTTGGCCGCTCCGGCCGCGAGCAGCAGCGCTCCGGTCAAGGAGCGTGCCCCCGGCACGTCGGCGAACAGCGGCAGAAGGGCCCAGCCGAGCAGCGCCGCTCCGCTCACGAGCAGGATTACGGCGTCGAAGCCGCCGAAGGCCGCTGGACGCGGCGCGCCGGGACGGTTCTGTTGCAACCAGTTGGCGGTGAGCGTCGGAACGATGCGTCCGGCGGCGGTCATCATCAGGACCATCACCAGGGCCAGGGCGAGCGCGTGCGCGAGCTTGGTCCGGCCGAATTGCCAGATTTCCCAGTGAAACAGCAGATCGGCCGCAGCAAGGCCGACGAACGCCGCAACGATCGCAAGGCGGCGCCTATCGCCGGCGGCAACGATCTCGCGGCCGACGACGGCGGCGAGCGCAAGAGGAAAGGCGACGCAGAGCGCCGCGGTCCACCCGGCATCGAGATGCGCCGAGCCGGCAATCGCGAGGCGTCCCGCGAGCCAGAGGAGCACAAGGCCGGCGAGCGGCCAGCCCGCGATCGGCCGCCGCCCCGTTGACGTCGGCACCGCCGTCAACAGGGTGCCTGCGGCGATGGCGGGGACGAGCCCGAGCAGGAGCTCGTGCGCATGCCAGGCCACGGGCGGCATGGCGCTCGGGACGGCAATGAGGCCAAGGAACCAGGGTACTGAGAGCGCGATCAGGATGACGGCGAACAGCGCGCCGAAGAGGAAGAAGGGGCGGAAGCCGAGGCTGAGGAAGGCCGGCACCGCCCGGTGCGGTATATCGGACGACGGTGTCATGGTCGCTCAGCAGCCTTCGTGTTGAAAGGTCCCGGGATCGCGGATGAACGGCCAGTAGACCTTGAGCCACAGCAGGAACGCCGCCGCCCAGAGCAAGGACACGAGCGCAAAGGGCACGGCCGGCAGAAGCTCCGTCGACCAGATCTCGGGAGCAACGCGCAGGAGAGCGGCGGCGACGAGCAGAAGCATGGCGAGCCGCGTCTGGCGGACGAGGCCCAGCGCCTGCCCGGTGTGCCTCAGGCCGGCAATCGCGAAAACGCTGAGCACGCCGAGCCCCAGCCCGCCCATCAGAGCAAGGTGCAATCCGGCATTTTCGGAAACGGGCGCGCCGAGATACGACAGGCCGAGCAGGATGAGGCCCACGCCCGCCAGACACGCCGAGCCGGCCAGCGCCAGGATCTCGGCGCGGATGATCTCGCGGCCGATGAAGCTTTCCGCCATGCGGTCCATGAAGGCGGCACCGGCGGCAATGGCGAGGTAGCCGATGGTCGGCTCGGAGAGGCCCGCGACCTCGCCGGCGGCGAGTAGCGCCACCAGCGCCGGCGCGAGATTCATGCGCCCCGGGTGCGGGCGGAAGGGCGAGGTCTCCTGGCTCGGGTCGAGCACGAGATTCGTCACCGGGACCGTAATGCGCGCCAGCGCGATGCCAAGGATGGCGAGAAAGACGAAGCCCGAGAGATGAACGGCGCGCCGCGCCAGATCCGCGGCGGTCTCGGTGTCGAGGAACGCGTAGCGCGTCATCGCCTCGGTGGCGAAGAGGCAGGCGATCCAGAACACGAAGCCGACAAGGCGGGTGGTGCGCTTCTGCCAGGAGACCCGCGCTAGGTAGGCGACGAGCATCGCAAGCCACAGGAGGTCGCACAGCGCGCCCACGACGCCGAGCGCCTCGACGCCGAAGAGTCCGATGACGCGCGCCGTCCCCCACAGCGCCGCCAGCAGGAAAAGGCTGCGGCCATGGAGGCGCACGGTGTCGGTCCACTCCGGCACGGCCGTGGTGATGAAGCCGATCAGAGCGCCGCCGAACGAGCCGATCAGCATCTCGTGGGCGTGCCACAGGCCGGGCGGAATGGCCGTGGCGAATGGAAGGCCGAAACCGAAGGCCACGACCCATAGGAACGGCCACAGCGCCGCGTGGATCGCCGCCAGCGGGAAGAAGAGGCGAAACCCTTCATCGCCGAGGATACCCAGCAACTGCCGCGGCCGGGCCCATGTGGCGGTTTGCGTAAGGCTCATGCGATCCGCCGCTCGTTGGTGTCGTGGATATGGCCGAACAGGCGGTCCTCCTTGAGGTAGCTCTGCACGGCGGCAAACACCGCCGCGTCGTCGCGCGCGCCGCGGGCCAGCGGCACGATGCGCTCGCCGGCGATGCCGCGGACCCGCTCGTCGAGCACCACGATGCGATCGGCGACGCGCACCGCCTCGGCGAGATCGTGGGTCACGAAGAGGCCCGAAAAGCGCGATTGGCCGGCGGCCGCGATGACGAGGTCCTGCATCTGCCGCTTCAAGGCGACGTCGAGGGCGGTGAACGGCTCGTCGAAGAACACGAAGTCAGGCTCCACGACGAGCGCGCGGGCGATTGCGGTGCGCTGGCGCATGCCGCCGGACAGTTCGACCGGATACTTGCCAAGGTCGCGCCGGTCCAGCGATACGAGGTCGGCGGCGCGCCGGGCCCGGTCGCGCCGCGCGCTGCGCGCGATGCCGGCAAGGCGGAGCGGATAGGCGATGTTCTCTTCGGCCGTGGCCCAAGGGAGGAGCCGCGGCTCCTGAAAGATCATGCCGTGGCGCCGATAGGCGCTCGTGATCCGCCCACGCTGCGGCTCGATGAGGCGCGCGGCGATGTGCACGAGCGTGCTCTTGCCGCAGCCGGACGGACCGACGAGCGCGACGATCTCGCCGGGGTGGACGGCAAGGCTCACGCGGTCGAGCACCGTGCGCCCGAAATAGGCGTGCGAGATGGCGTGCAGCGCGAGCACCGTCATCGCTTCACTCCCCAGGGGCGCGCCGCCTCGCGCCAGCGCTCGAGCTCGGCGCGGATGGGCTGCACCACGCCGTACTCGACGAGGAAGATGGTCGCCACGATGATGACGACCCAAGCGATCGATTGCGCCACGTCGAGGTTGGCCCGCGACATCGCGAGCGCGACGCCGACGCCGTTGATGTTCGCCAGAAGCTCGGCCATGACGGCCACCTTGAACGTGGAGCCCAGCGCCACCGCGAGCGCCGGGAAATACTGGCCCGTCACGTGGCGGATGACGATGGTCGAGAGCCGTTGCAGCGGACCGGCGCCGAAGGCGCGCGCCATGTCCTCGAGCGCCCGGTCGCGGGTGGCAACCGCCTCCGCGACGTTGGCGAAGACGAGCGGGAACGAGGCGACGACGGTCGTCGAAAGGATGGTGCCGGTGCTCGATCCGAACCAGATCATGGCGAGCACGATCCAGGCGATCGGCGGCACGCCCATGATGATCGTCAGCAGCGGGCGGGCCAGCCGCATGGCCGCGGCCGAGGACCCGACGGCAAGTCCGAGCACGCCGCCGAGCACGGCCGTCAGCAGAAAGCCCTGGATCGCGCGCGACGAGGTCGCGTACGCCAGTCGCCACGTCTCCTCCGACCGCAGCAGCCCGGCGGTCGCTTCAAGCGTGGCGAGCGGCGAGGGCAGGATGAAGTCGCCGTAGGCCTCGTGGCCCTGCTGCCAGAGCGCCGCGAAGAGCGCGAGCCCCGCGACGCCGACCCACCCCGACCACAGGAAGCGGCCGAGGCGCCCCATCCGGTCGAGCAGCAGGTGTCCCATCGCGGGCCTCACAAATAGAAGGCGGAGTCGGGCAGTCGGCCCCCAATATAGCCCGGATTGACGTCGGCCATGGCCTGCAAGACCGCCTCGACGTGTGCGCGCGCGTCGCGGGCCGGCGTGGCCACGAGATTGCTGTAGGCAATCGACTTCTCGATCACCGGCCACGGCATCTGCAGGGGCCCGGCGGCGTTGTTGGCGGCGCGCGCCGGGTGGGCGTTGACATCGTCGGCGGCGCGCGCGAGGCCGTGCTGGATCGCCTCCACCGCGGTGCCCTTGGCCTCCCGGAAACGGTCTGTGACCACGAGCCCGGCCTGCGGCACGATCCTGTCACCGCCGGTCATCTTGCCCCACTCGGCCTGCAGGTCGATGACCCGGTGGATGGTCTTGCCGGCGAGGCTGCCGCGCACGATGGCGGCGGACGCGGCCGGCTCCGGCACGAGGGCCGCCTCGACGCGGCCGAGCACAAGGAGCTGCATGGCTTCCAGCGGCGTCGCGGTCGGGACGAGCTCGAGGTCCTTCGCCGCATCGATGCCGGCATGGCGGAACAGCCGCTCGAGGATCAGGCTCGGCAGCTCGTTGGGAAAGAGCACCGCGAGCTTGCGTCCGCGCAGGGCCTCAAGGCTCGTCAGCGCCGGGTCGGCCGCCATGATGTACAGGATGCCGTTCGTCATCACGTTGAGTAGGCGCACGCCGAGGCCGCGGTTGTAGAGGTTGGCGGCGACCGGCACGGGCACGATGCCGACATCGAAGCTGCGCGAGGTGAGCCCGGCCCGCACTTCGTCCACCTGCCGCCAGATGCGCAGGCTCGGCTTGCGGACCGCCTCGTCGAGGCGGCCGGTGGCGATGGCATGCAGCACAGTGATCGAGGGGCCGGCGGGCGGTCCCCAGATTTCGAGCGCATCGAGCGGCGTCGCAAGGGCCGCCCGCACGGACGCGAATGTGGACACGGCCGAGGCGCAAAGCACCGACGCCCCGCCTATCAGGAGCCCCCTGCGGGAGACGGGAGGCAGGCTCCGCGTCTCCTCGAGCCCAAAACGGGCCTTTGTGTGCATCAAAACTTCGCTCTCGCTCCGACTATGAACGCCCGGCCGTCGCCCGGCAAAAATACGGCCTGGTTGAGGGCGGCCGTATCGACGATCAGCGTGGCCGAAGCAAAGTTCTCGTCGAACACGTTTGAAACCTCGCCGAAGATGGAGATGTTCTCGGTGATATCATAGTTCGAGCGCAGGTCGACCACCGTGTAGGCCTCGTTGAAGAGCGTATTGGCGTTGTCCACGGGCGTCTCGTCGGGCACCCAGTTGACCTCGGCCTCGGCCCACAGCCCGGGCACGAACGTATAGCGCAGAGCGGCGTTGACAACATGGCGCGGCGCACCGGCGAGACGCTTGTTGCCGTGGTTCGCATCGTCATCGAAGCGGAAGTCCTGATAGGTGTACGCGGCGCGGCCGGTGAGGTTCCGCGTGATCTCGACGGCGGCACCGAGCTCGACGCCGAAATGCGTCGTCTTGTCGGCGTTGACGGCCCCGAGCGAGTTGCCGGAGGCGTCGCGCAGGTTGAGGAGCTCGTCCTCGACCCACGAGTAGTAGGCGATCGTCTGCCAGGCGAGCCCGTTCGTGCTGCCTTTCCAGCCGCCCTCGAGCGTGGTCGCCGTCTGCGCCTCGAGGTCGGGGGTCGCAAACAGGGCACGCGGAGCAGTGCCGGGGTTCGTGCCCGGACTGCTGTTGGGCGAGCCCTGGATCGGCGCGATAAGATCATCCTGCGTCGGCGGCTCGAAGCTGCGGCTGACGGCCGCGAAGACCGACTGCTCGCGGGTGAGCTCGTAGCTCAAGGCGAGGCTCGGGGTCCACTCATGGTAGGAGCGATCGTAGCTCGTATCCACAAACGGCACGACGGGCATCGGCGGATAGATGTTGAGGGCCGCATTGTACAGCGGACGCGTCGCGCCGCTGAAGATGTCATCGTTCTTGCGGCTGGCATAGGAATAGGCGACCGCCGGCGACACGGTCAGACCCTCTGTGACGGGGATGTTGAGGCCGGCGTAGATCGACAGCGTCGTCGCGTCAAACTCGTTCGCGCCGAACAGGCGGCCCTTCTCGCCGCGCTCGTTGATGAAGTAATCGCGGTCGGCAGAGCCGACGACGTACTGGCCGGTCAGCTCGAACAGCGGCAGGGCCCGGGACGGATCGGGAGCATAAGCGTAGCGCGCGACGGCCGTGAAGTCGCCGCCCGCTGTGTCGCGCACGCCGCTCCCGACCGGGAAGGTGAAGGCGTCGTCGGTATAGGTGTAGCCAAGCGCGACATCGAACAGGTCGGCGCCGAAGCGGGCCGTCGTGCGCGAGCCGACGCGGAACTGCTCGGCCTCGCGGTTCGGATCATCGCGGAGCACATTCGGGCCGAGGCAGGTCGGCGGACCCGCGCACGTCTGCTTCGGATTCTGGTCCATCAGCGGCCGCGACAGTGGACCCACCACGTCGAAGGCGAGGTCGGTGTAGCCGAAGAAGAGGCGCGTCTGAATGTTCTCGTTCACGCGCGCGCCGACGTTGAGGTTGAGGTTCGTGCGCTCCGATTCGTTGTGCTCGCGGAAGCCGTCGCGCTCCGTGTAGCTGACGCTCGCATGCGCATCGAGATCGCCCTGGCTCGCCCCGGCCGCAGCATAGGTCGCAAAATGGCCGAAGCTGCCGCCTTCGGCGATCACGTCGACGCCGGGGGCCGTGATGCCGGTCGGCGAGACAAAGTTGATGGCGCCGCCCAGCACCGTCGCGCCGAGGCGGTTGGCGGTGTAGCCGCGGTAGACCTCGATGAACTCGGCGCTGCGAGGATCGGCGAAGCCGACGATGTAGGAGCCGTCGGCGCGGTTGATGGGCAGGCCGTCCTGCAGCACGAGAGTGCCGCGCTCGGACGGGTTCTGCTGCAGGCCGGAGCCGCGGATCTGGAGCCGCGGCTGGTCGTTGCCGCCGAAGAAGTTCTGCACGACGACGCCGGGCACGAAGGCGAACGTCTCGGCAAGCGCGGCGGTCGCCGACGGCGTGATCGCGTTCGGCACGACGACGTCGGCACCGCCGGCGATGGCGTTGAGCTTCCGCGTCGCTTCAACCGCGGGCGATCCCTCTCTTTCGGGGCCCTCGCCCGAAGCGTCCTCGGTTGCAGCGTCCGTCACGGCCGGCTGAGAGCCCGCCGACGACGTGGCTGGAGACGCGGCGACCGCGCTCGGCGCCTTCTTTTTCTTCGCCTTCGGAGCCGGAGCGCTCTCAATCACCACAGCCGGCAGCTCGATGGTCGCGCCGGGAGCGGCAGACTGGGCGAGCGCACTCGTCGAACACAGGAGAAGGGCGGCAAACCCCGCTCCCAAACTTCCGATCGCTGCGGCAGATGCCCGGCCGAGACACGGCGCACGATCGACAGACCCTAGAAAGATTCCATACAAATACATCTTTTTGGGCGCTCCAGGTGAGATTTTGTTGAATAAAATAGTCATGTTATGCAGAAAGCCACTTGCCCGCGGTCAAGTACCGAGCACGGCGGCGCCGAATGTGTCTATCGGGTCACGCTCTGCCGGCCGAGCCCGCTACGGCTCGTCGTGATTGACGAACTGGGCCAGGCGGCGCACGTCGCTGACGACGATCTTGCGCCGTCTGGCCTCGACGCCGACGGCGGCAAGCTCCGCCAGCGCGCGCGACAGCGTCGCCGGCGTCATCGAGAGACTGGATGCGATGTACCGCTGCTCCACGGGCAGCTCGAAACGGCACAGACCCTCCTTGCCGCTGCAGATCCGGTGCAGGTAGGCGGCGACGCGCCGTTGCGGCGACCATTCCTGGTCCTGCTCGATGCGCCCGACGAGACGCCTCAGCTTGCCGAACACGGCGGCGATGACCGACAAGGCGAGCTCGGGCGACTGCAGGATGAGATCGCGGAATCGCGCGGTGTCGATCCGTGCGACGCGCACGTCGGTCGCAGCCGCCGCGCTCGCCGGGTAATGCGCCTGGCGCGCCAGGACCGCCTCCGCAAAGGACTCGCCCGCGCCGACGAGATGGATCGCCGTCCGCCCGCCGTCGGGGCCCTCACGGACGATCGCGACCCATCCTTCGAGGACGAAGAAGAACGCCGTCGCGGCATCGCCCTGATGGAAAAGGATCTCGCCGGACGCGTGCGTCACGACCGGCGTCTTCGACGCAAACTGCTGCAGGGCCTCCTCCGAGATCCCGCTCAGAAACAGCGCAGTCCTGAGCATCTTCAGATCGTCTCCCACGACCATGAACCGACTCCTCGAGCAGTGATCCGCGGCAGCCTTGCGCGCCCGTGCCGTTCGCGCTCCATTGCTCTTTCTATACTATTCTCGTCAGCTAAGGGGAGTTGGAAGCGCCGGCGGCCAGGAGCTACGGCTGGAACTCTTCTTAACGGAACTCCTTATCGGAACCGCATCGGCCGCTCTGTACTTCGTAAGCACCGGGAAATTGACTAGCCAGGTCGTTTCGGTTCGTTATGTCCTGCTGTATATTACGGTCCGAACGGCCGCATCAGGGTGAGCGCATGTTCCTTCGGCAGATGACCTATCTGGTGGCGCTCGCCCGCGAGAAGCATTTCGGGCGCGCGGCGGAATCCTGCAACGTGACGCAGCCCACGCTGTCGTCCGGCCTGAAGGCGCTGGAGCGTGAGCTCGATATGCGGCTCGTCCATCGCGGCCCGCGCTTCATCGGCCTCACGCCCGAGGGCGAGCGCGTCGTCGAATGGGCCAGCCAGATCCTGTCCGACTACGAAAGCCTGAGGCAGGATGTCGAGGTTTTCCGCGGCTGCCTCAAGGGCACGCTGCGGCTCGGCGTCATCCCCGCCGCCATGCCGGCCGTAGCCGAGCTGACGACGCCGTTCTCTGTCAAGCATCCGCATGTGACGATCGAGGTGCAGTCGATGACGTCCGTCGAGATCCAGCGGGCGCTCGACAAGTTCGAGCTCGATGCCGGCGTGACGTACCTGGAGAACGAGCCGCTCATGCACGTCCGCAAGGCTCCACTCTATCGCGAGCGCTATCTGTTCGTCACCAGCCGATCGTCGCCGATGGCGGAGGCTGCCGTCATCTCGTGGCGCGATGCCGTCGCGAGCAATCTCTGCCTCCTCAACGAAAGCATGCAGAACCGCCGCGTCTTGAACAATCTGGCGCGATCGATCGGGCTCGAGCTGACGCCGACCGTGACGACCAACTCGTTCCTCGCCATCTGCTCGCACGTGTGCAGCGGCCGTTGGTCGAGCATTATTCCGCACACATTCGCCTATATCTTCGCAGGCTGCGAGGACTTGGCGATGATCGACCTCGTCGATCCCGCGCACACGCAGACGATCGGCATCGTCGCGACCGATCGCGACCCGCTGCCGCCGCTGGCACGCGCGTTCATGGCCAGCGCCACGCGGCTGAACCTCGATCTCGCGTCTGGCCGGACGGCGCTCGTGCCGGCGTGATTGATGCGCTCAATTGCTCCGTCAACCACATCAATTTGACCTTGAAAGCCGCAGATCCCACATATCCGGCATCGCGACGGCCGCCGTGCACCCAACAACAAAATGGCCGTCGAGGTGAGGAAGCGCGAGGAGCAGCGGCCTTGAGATTCGGCATTTGAAGCCGAAGAGGTTCACGCCCCTCATCGATATTCGACAATCGCCCGGCGACCCCGCCGGACGACGCGCATCCTTATGGCCCAATTCCATGCAGGAGATATGTTATGGCGAAGATCGTTTGTGTGCTCTACGACGATCCGGTCGACGGCTACCCGAAATCCTATGCCCGGGATGATATCCCGAAGATCACCAAGTACCCCGATGGCCAGACGGCGCCGACTCCGTCGGCCATCGACTTCAAGCCGGGCGAGCTTCTCGGCAGCGTATCGGGCGAGCTCGGTCTGCGGAAGTTTCTTGAGGCCGCCGGCCATCAGCTCGTCGTCACGTCCGACAAGGACGGAGCGAACTCCAGGCTCGACAAGGAGCTGGCTGACGCCGAGATCGTGATCTCGCAGCCGTTCTGGCCGGCCTACATGACGGCTGAGCGCATCGCCAAGGCGCCCAAGCTGAAGATGATCGTGACGGCCGGCATCGGCTCCGACCACACCGATCTGCAGGCGGCCATGGACCGCGGCATCACGGTTGCCGAGGTGACGTACTGCAATTCCAACAGCGTCGCCGAGCACGTCGTGATGCAGATGCTCGCGCTCGTGCGCAACTACATCCCGTCCTACAACTGGGTCGTCAAGGGCGGGTGGAACATTGCCGACTGCGTCACCCGCTCCTACGACATCGAGGGCATGCACGTCGGCACGGTGGCGGCCGGCCGCATCGGCCTGCGCGTGCTCCGGCTTCTGAAGCCGTTCGATGTCCACCTCCACTACCTCGACCGCCACCGCCTGCCGCAGGCGGTCGAGAAGGAGCTGAACCTCACGTACCATGACAATCTCGACAGCCTGGCCAAGGTTTGCGACGTCGTGACGTTGAACTGCCCGCTCCACCCGGAGACGGAGCACATGATCAACGACAAGACGCTGAAGAGCTTCAAGCGCGGCGCCTACCTCGTGAACACGGCGCGCGGCAAGCTCTGCGATCGCGACGCCATCGTGCGGGCGCTCGAGAGCGGCCAGCTTGCGGGCTACGCCGGCGACGTGTGGTTCCCCCAGCCTGCGCCGCAGGATCATCCGTGGCGAACGATGCCCCACCACGGCATGACCCCGCATATCTCGGGCACCTCACTCTCGGCCCAGACGCGCTATGCGGCCGGCACGCGCGAGATCCTCGAGTGCTACTTCGCCGGCAAGCCGATCCGCAACGAGTACCTGATCGTTCAGGGCGGCAAGCTCGCGGGCGTCGGCGCGCATTCCTACAGCGCCGGCAATGCGACCGCCGGGTCCGAGGAAGCGGCCAAGTTCAAGAAGAAGGCCTGAGGACAGGCGGCAGCGCCGGGCCCCTTGAGGCCCGGCGCCGTTTCGGAACACCACAGGGGGGATTCGGTTGTGACGGACATCACGGAGGCTCGGCCCGGACTCTGGGAACAGGTGCTTGCGCGCCCGTGGCGGACGGCCGTTCTTGCCGGCGTCGGCGGCGGCCTGACCGTCGGAGCCTTGGCCGCGGCCGACGCCACGACCGGTTATGCGCTCATCATTGCGCCGTTCGGAGCCAGTTGCGCTCTCGTGTTCGGCGCGCCCGCAAGCCCGTTGGCGCAGCCGCGCAACGTGATCGCCGGCCACTTGATTTCCGCGGCGCTCGGCCTGGTTGCGGTCACGCTGATCGCATCGCCGGTGATCGCCATGGCCGTCGGCGTGGGGCTTGCTATCGCCGGCATGCTGCTGACCGACACGCTCCATCCACCGGCGGGGGCCGACCCGATCGTCGTGGCGCTGCTGGGCGCGACGTGGGATTTCCTGGCCGCGCCCGTCTTGATCGGGGCGCTCGCCATCGTCGCCATGGGGGCGCTCTTTCATCGTCACGCGGCGAGGACCGCCTCTCCCGCCGACGCGGCGTCAATTGAGGGGCCAGAGCCGGGTTTCGGGGCCTGTTTTAACCATTTGCCCAAGCTCTGATCGCCCTGGCCGCCGGTCGAAGGCACACTCCGTCGCGTAAAGTCAAATTTGCGCAGAGAGGCCCCTATGACCCCGAAATCACTCCTGGCGGCTGCGGTTGCCGCGTCCGTCCTGGTCTTCTCGTCCGGCGTGCAGGCCGGCGGCAGCGGCTGCCCGCTCAAAGACCGCGGCGACCGCGCTGAAACGCGGACGACGCGAGTGGTCGCAGACACCGACCGCACGCTTCGCCGCGTCGGCGATCGCCTGACACGTACAGGCGATCGGCTGTTCAACTGGGGCCACCGCCGCCCGCGCTCCTGATCGCACGTCTTGATCCGCATTGGCGGCCGCGTCCGTTTCTTGCCAAGACGGACGCGGCTTTGCGCGTGGAAAATCCGCGACACGGCCGAGCGCGGGTGTCCTCGTCGGTCTGTCAGGCATTTGCAGACTTTTCGGTCGCGGTGAAACCGAAACAATTGCGCCTCCTGCATTAAGGCATTTTCTGATCGGTTCGAATTGGCCATCTCTCTCGCAGAACGGGAGCACGCGAAAGTGATAGGATGGCATCGGCATCGGCACGGGTGTGCGGCCCTCGTCCGTCTCGCTCATGCCTTCACGAATGGCCGTCCATCTTGCCAGGTTTGACGATCCTGCCTCGCCTCACCGCCCGATACCGACATCATGCCGGATCCCCGCGTCCCGCCGTCGAGAATGCCTGAGCCGCTCGCGCGGCCGTTTGATCGGTTGAAACCTTCCTACGACGTCGTCGTCGTGGGATCGGGCTACGGAGGCGGCGTTGCAGCCTGTCGGCTCGCGGAGGCCGGCTTTTCGGTCTGCGTGCTCGAGCGGGGACGCGAGTTCCACCCTGGCGAGTTCAGCAACGATTGGCGGCGAATCCTGAAGGAGGTTCGGTTCTCGGGACAGCGCGTCGCGCTCGGGTCGCGTTCGGGCCTCTACGACTTCAGACTGGGCCGGGACATCCACGTCTTGACAGCGAATGGGCTCGGCGGCGGTTCCCTCATCAATGGCGCGGTCGCCCTGCGCCCCGATCCGGGCCTCTTCGCCGGAGGCGGGTGGCCCGAGATCCTCGCCCGAGACGGCCTGTTCGACGAGGGCTGCGCGCGTGCCGAACGGATGCTCGGAGTCGGGCGCTGCCCGGACGTGGCGGGCCTCGCCAAGTTCCACGCGCTCGAACGGGCCGCCAAATCCGTAGGCGCGCGCATCGAGGCGGTCCCGAGCACCATCACCTATCGCGCCACGTCCGCCGCCGCCGACGGGAACGGATGCGGCTGCGCGCTGTGCGGCGACTGTTGGTCGGGCTGCAATACTGGCGCGAAAAACACCGTTGCCGGGACCTATCTGGCGCGCGCGGCGCGGGCCGGCGCGGAGATCTTCGCACTCGCCACCGTTCGGCACTTGAGCCGGTCCGGTCAGCGCTGGACGGTGCATCTGGAGCCGACGGGACCTCCGCCGAAACGGCACGGAGGCCGCGGGGCTGACGTGTTCGCCGATGTCGTCATCCTCGCCGCCGGCACGCTCGGGTCGACGGAAGTCCTGCTTCGCTCCCGAGAGAGGGGGCTGCCGATCTCCGACCGCCTCGGCAAGGGCTTCTCGGGCAATGGCGACGACATGCTGATCGGCCGCGATCTCGACACCGAGGTCAATGCCGTTGCCGTCGGCTTCCCGCCAAAGGCTGACGTGAAGCCGGTCGGGCCCGCCACCGTTGCCATGATCCGATGCGCCGGCGATGGGGAGGGCGGAGCCGAGGTCCTGCTCCAGGACGGGACCATGATGCCCCTGATGGCCATGATGGCTCCGCTCAAAGCCTTCAAGGAATTGGATTGGAGACGGGCGTTCAAGCTGCTGTCCGAGGGGCCCTATCGCGGATATCGCAGCAGGGCGCAGCTCTTGTACGCCATCACGAGCGACGGGGCCGGCGGAGAGATGCGGCTCCACAACGACAGGCTCGTCGTCGATTGGCCCGCGGTCGCCGACGATCCCTGCTTCGAGCGCGGCAAAAAGGCCGCCACGCGCATGATCGAGGCTCTGGGCGGTGTCGTGCTCCCCAACCCGTTGTCCGACCGCATCTTCGGCGGCCGCAAGGTCACGGTCCATCCCCTCGGGGGCTGCGCCATGGGGGCGGACGCCGCAGCCGGCGTCGTCGATGACGGCTGCCGGGTGTTCGACCCCTCGCGCGGCCTCAATGACGTGCACGCCGGGCTTTACGTCTGCGATGGCTCAATCGTCCGCACGTCGCTCGGCGTCAATCCGCTGCTCACGATCACGGCGCTTGCGGAGCGGGCCATCGCGCTTCTCATACGCCAAAGCCGCGCAGGGCGGGAGCAACGCCAGTCTCCGATGCCTCGCCCGCAGCAAGCGCAGGGCGTGGCCTCGCACGGTGCCGAACCGGGCCGTGAACGGACCTCAACTGCAAAAGGTTGACCGCGTCGCGTGGCCGCGACGCGGTCTCACCATTCAGAGTGGCCTATCGGCTCGCCCGCCGATCAGGATTGCGCCGACAGCAGGCCGCCGCGCTGGAACAGCAAGCCTGCAAGCCCGCCGCCGATCAGCGGCGCGACGATGAACAGCCAGACCTGCGTCAGCGCGCCGGGGTTCGTGCCGGCGCCGACAATGGCCGGACCGAGCGAGCGCGCCGGATTGACGGACACGCCCGTGACGTTGATGCCGACGATATGGATGGCGACGAGCGTCAGTCCGATCGCGAGTCCCGCAAACTGCGACGGCGCGCCCGCCTGCGTCACACCGAGGATGCAGACCAGGAACAGGAACGTCGCCACCACCTCGAACACGAAGGCCGAGACGAGGCTGTATTCGCCGAGATAGCCGGGACCCCAGCCGTTCTGCCCGAGGCCGCCGGTCCAGCCCGACGCCTTGCCCGAGAGGATGAGGTAGAGGACGGCCGCGCCGGCCACGGCTCCGAGCACCTGCGCGATCACATAGGAGATGAACTCGCTGGTCTCCATGCGCCCCGCCAGCAGAACGCCGAAGCTGACCGCCGGATTGACATGGCATCCCGATATCGGCCCGATGCCGTAGGCCATGGCCACGATCGCGAGGCCGAACGCGAAAGCGATGCCGAGGACGTCGATCGCGGTGGGGCCTGTCCCCATTCCGGCGATCACGGCCGCACCGCAGCCGATGAAGACCAATGCAAATGTTCCGATGAACTCGGCGAGCGATTTCTTCATCACCTTTCCCCCAAGCAAGAACGGCGGCATGAATCGCCGCACACGGACAAGCATACCGCCACGACGCCTTTCCCTTCGCATGTCCGCAACCGTTTTCCCCATGCCATATGAGGCTGATTTAGAATCTGTCCAAGGTCCGAATCGCGATCCCCCCGATGGAAAGGGGCCCTGGCGACCGGAAAACGGGACGGCGCTCTCAGCGCTCGCGCAACGCATCCTGCCGGATACGTGTGAGCGGCTTCATGAGATAGGCGAGCACGGTTTTCTCACCCGTGCGGACATCGACGTCTGCGACCATGCCGGGGATGATCTGCAGCGTCTCCCCATGGCCGGCCAGCGTCCGCTGCGCCGTGCGAACGAGGATCAGGTAGTAGGTCTCGCCCTTGTCGTCGGTGATGCTGTCGGCGCCGATGTGCTCGACCTCGCCTTTCAGCCCGCCGTAGAGCGCGTAGTCGTAGGCGGAGAGCTTCACGATCGCCGGCTGGCCGGGATGGAGGACGGCGATGTCCTTGGGCTTGACCCGCGCCTCCACGAGCAGCGTGTCGTTCACCGGCACGATCTCGATGAGACTCTGGCCCGGCTGCACCACCTGCCCCGGCGTCGTCACGTGCACCGTCTTCACGATGCCGGACACCGGCGCCTTCACGGTCGTCCTGCTGACGCGGTCCTCGCTGCCCTTCACCTGCTCGCTCAGCACCGCCGCCTCGAACCGCGCCGTCGACATCTGCTGCAAGGCTTCGTTGCGGAATGCCGCAACCTTCTCCGCGATGCGGTCGCGCGCCTCCCGGGCCGCAGCCTCGAGCCGCGGCAGCGACAGCTCCGCCGCCGACAGCAGGCCCGCCGTCTCGTTCACCCGCGTTTCGACCGCCAGCATCTCCGCTCGCGACGCCGCCATGCTGGCGACCAGCGGCTTCATGAGCTCCAGCTGCTCCTGTGCCAGCGCCAGAGCCCGCTTCAACGTCGCGATGCGATCCTGGGTCTCGACGATCTCCTGGCTGCGCTGCTGCTCCTGCGTCTTCAGCACCGCTATGGCCGACTGAAGACCGTCCTGCCGCGCCCGGAAATTCGCCGCCTCCGCCGTCACGAGGTTCGGCCGCCGCACCTGGAGATCGTCCGGAAAGACGGGCCCGCTGCCGTTCGCCTCGGCCTCGAGCCGCGCGATCAGCGCCGCATACCCGTCGATCTTCTCGCGCGTCTCGCCCAGCGACGAGCCCGCCTGCGTCGGATCGATGCGCAGGATCGTATCTCCGGCCGCCACCGACGCGCCCTCGCGCACCAGCACCTCCGTCACGATGCCGCCCTCGAGGTTCTGCACCACCTGCAGCTTGCTCGCCGGCACGATCCGTCCGCTTCCCGTCGTGACTTCCTCGATGCGCGCGAACGCCGCCCAGAGGAAGAAGAACGCGACGAGCGCGATCAGCGCCATCATCAGACGGTCGAGCCCAGACGGCGGCATGGCGAGCAGATCGGCGCTGATCGCCGACGGCACGCCGACCGGACGCGAGGGCGACGGCGCAGCCGGCGCGGCGGACACGTTATCGGCGGCGGCCGGACCGCTCATGCCGCACCTCCCCGGGGCGCCGTCGGCTTCGGCGTGGGCCTGGACTTCGCCTTCGCGAGCCGCTCTGCCGTCATCGCCTCGAGCTTGCGCAGGACCTCGTCCTTCGGACCGTCGAGCACCTTTTGCCCGCTATCCATCACGATCAGCCGGTCGACGAGCGCCAGCACGGCCGGCCGGTGGGACACGGCAATGAGCGTCCGCCCCTGCAGCGCGACGGCCAGCGACTGCACCACGTGCTGCTCGGTGCCCTGATCCATGTCGCTCGTCGGCTCGTCGAGAAGCACGATGCGCGGCCGCCGGAACAGCGCCCGCGCCAGCGCCACCGACTGCCGCTGCCCGCCGGAAAGCCCCGCGCCCCGCTCACGCACGGGCGTCTCCAGCCCCTTCGGCAGGCGCAGGATCCAGTCGAGCGCGCCGGCCGCCCGCGCCGCCCACAGCACATCCTCGTCGGACGCGCCCGGATCGGCGAGGGCGATGTTGCTGCGGATCGTGCCGTGAAAGAGGTCTGCCCCCTGCAGGGCGAGCCCGATGCCGGAGCGCAGCACCGCCGGATCGATCTGATGCACCGCGATGCCGTCCACCAGCACGCGCCCCGCCGTCGGCAGATGCACCGCGTGGATCATCTTCAGCAGCGTGGTCTTGCCGCTGCCGATGGCGCCGACGAGCCCGACCCGCTCGCCGGCCTTCACGTCGAACGACACGTCGTCGAGCGAGGCCGGCGCGTCCGCATCGTAACTGTAGGTCAGATGCTCGCACGACAGCGCGCCGGTGATCCGCACCCGCGTCATCAGCGGCTGCCCGTCCGGCCGCTCCTGCTCGAGCATCACGATGTCGTTGAGCGCCCGGTAGGCGAGCCGCGTCTGATGCAGCCGCGTGATCAGCATCGCGATCTGTCCGAGCGGCTGCAGCGCGCGCCCCGCCAGCATCGTCGCGGCGATGAGCGCACCCGTCGTCAGGTTGCCCGCCGCCACCAGGTAGAAGCCCGCGACCACGATCGCGATCTGCGTCCCGGTCTGCACGGCGAAGATCGAATGGATGCCGAGGTTGGAGATCTGCCGGATGCGGTGCGAGGAGCGGATCTGATCGCTGACGGCCTGCTCCCATCGGGTCGCAGCCCAGCTCTCCGCGCCCGCCGCCTTGACGCTGTCGATCCCGACCACGGTCTCGACGACGACCGCATTCTTCTGCGCCGCCTCGCGGAAGCTCTCCTCGGACAGTCTGAGCAGCGTCTTCTGCGTGACCCATCCGATGATCAGCACGATCGGCACCGCTGCGAGCGCGATCCATCCCAGTTGGCCGCCGATCACGAAGATCATGGCGAGAAACACAACGAGGAACGGCACGTCGCCGAACGCCGTCAGGGTCGCCGAGTTGAAGAACTCGCGCAGGGTCTCGAACTCGCGCAGCGCGTTGGCGCGCACCCCTGCCGAGACCGGAGCCCGCGGCGCCCGTGCACCCAACAGCCGTCCGTAGATGAAGTTCGACAGCCGGACATCCGCCCGCCGGCTCGCCACATCGACGAACGTCGCGCGCAGGTTCTTGATCAGGAAATCGAAGAGCGTGGCCAGCGTCGCGCCGATGGCGAGCGCCCACAACGTCACTTCCACCGCATTCGGCAGGACGCGGTCATAGACGTTCATCGTGAACAGCGGCAGCGCCAGCGCCAGGACATTGAGCGCCAGTGTGGCCGCGATCGCTTCGCCGTAGATGCGGCGGCTGTCGCGAAACGCCGGCAGGAACCAGCCGGCCTTTGGCTTTGACAGCGCCCCTTCGCCGCGTTCGTCCAACCCCGAGGCTGGCCTCAGCCGCACGATCGTCCGCGACGGGGCCTGGGCGATCCGCGACAATGCCAGTGAAACCCGCGCTGTCGGGCGCCCCGCAGGGCTCAGCGTGACAGTGCTCTCGCCCGTCGCGCTGTTGACCGAGAGGTCCCACACGACATCGCAGCCGCCCTCCTCCATGAGGACGATGACCGGCAATTCATGGCGCTCAAGGTCGGCGAGCGCGACCTTCACCACCGCGGCGTCGAGCCCGGCGCGGCGCGCCGCCTCGCCCGCATGCTCGAGCGGGAGACGTCCACCCGCCAGCGGCAGTCCGGCCACGAGGGCAGCGGGCGCCGTCGCCATCCCGTAGTGCTGCGCCACATCGGCGATCGCGGCCGCAAGCAGGTCCCGGGGCTCGGCGTCGGCCTTCGGCGCAAACGCGCGCGCGGCAGCCACGAGGTTCGCGACTGCCGTCTCAAGACGCCGTTTCATGTCGCCGACCGCGTTCATTCCCTCTCCGCGGACCGCAACCGGGTTACTTCGCCGGCACCGCCACCTCGACGGACTCGTGATACCGGTCGCGGGGCCAGGCCTCGATTTCCGTTCGCCAGCCGTCGATCAGCGTCGGCGCCGGGGGAACCGCCGCCTCGGGCGGCAGCTCGAGGCCCAGCGCCGGAACCAATCGTCCAACCGTCGCCAGCAGCCGGTATCCGCTGTAGACGCCGACCGCCTCTTCCGTACGCAACGAGCTCTCGACGACGAAAATCTCGTTCTGTGCATCGAGCAGATCAAGAAGCCGCCGCTGTCCGGTGTCAAACTGCTCGAAGTAGGCCGTCTGGCGCTGCCGCTGAAGGGTGAGTTGCTGCTTCAGCTCGGGAACCCGGATCGAGGCCGCCCGCAGCGACGCCCACGACGTGCGCGCTTCCCGCTCGACGATCAGCGCCGTATTGGCGTTGATACCATGAGCCTCGGCCGCCCGTGCCCGCGCTTCCCAGATGCGCGACTTGTCGATCCCGCCGTTGAACAGGTTCCAGCGTACGACGAGCATCGCGGTCGCTTCGTAGTTCTTGTCGTCGTTCTCGACCTGCCCCCAGCCGTGGTTGGTCGCCACCTCGAAGTTCAGCTTCGGACTGAAACGCGAATAGGCGCTGCCCACCGCCGCCTCGGCGGCGAGGGCATCGAACTCAGTCGCGACCACCGAGGGTGAAGCCTCGACGGCTTCCGCCGCGGCGCCGTCCTCGCTCTCGGGAAGTCCGCGCGCCGGCGGCACCCCTTCGAGACGAGCCGGCATCCGGCCGACAATCGACTTGAAGAGGGACTGAGCATTCAGAACCGACTCTTCAGCCTGCGCCAGGAGCGATTTCGCGTTGGCCGTGCGCGCCCCCGCTTCCGCGCTCTCGGCCGCGTTGGCGACTCCTCCCTCGGCGCGCCGGCGCACGCGCGCGTAAAGCCTTTCATGCGCCGCGAGGTTGGACTCGGCCGCCTTCAGCACCGCGTTTGCCCGGATGCACTCGACGTACGCTTGCACCGCGCGCAGCGCGATCGCGTTCGCCGTGTCGTTCACCCGCCAGCGCGCCGATTCCACGCGATTGCGTTGGCGGTCGATCTCGTACCGGCTTTCGAAGCCGTCGAAGACACGCTGCGAGAACAGCGTGCCGACCGAATCGCTGCCGTGCCAGTCGTTGTTGTCGACGACGCCAAGCTCGGTCCTGCTGTTTTCGCGGTGGCGCCCCGTCGTGGCGCGCACGTCGAACGTCGGCAGGTTGAGGCCGCGAGCGGCATTGAGCTCGTTGTCGATCGCCCGGCGATTGAAGCGGATCGCGCCGAGCTCCGGATTGGTCGTGAGCGCCTCGTGGACGATATCCACAAGGCTGTCGGCGCTCGCCGGCTGCACATGCAGCACGAGCGCCAGCCCTGTCGCGCCGGCCCACCGGACCAAAGCCCCGCCCCTCATTCCATGCCCCCTGCCCGTGCCGGCCCCACACGGTGACTGCTGCATTTAGAGATTATCAACACCTTATCCACAGACACGCTGTGCCTGATTCGCGCCGGCTCGAACAGAAGCGACGCGTGCTGAGTGACGATCCGCAACAGGGGCTGGCGGGCGCAGGTGCTTCTCCCTGCCGGGCCTTGCGGGCGGTTGATCTCGTGATTCGCAGCCCAAACACGCCGACGGCGCGGAGATCCGCCCCCGCGCCGCCGATCACCACCCTCCAAAGGGCGCGTGTCTTTTGAGTCACAGCCCCGATCAAACGATCAGATTGCCGTTGGTCCGCATCGTGTTGACATCGAGCCCCGTGACACCCTGCAGGATCACGAGGTCCTGGAAGCTGTCGCCGCCGCCGTTGGCATCGATGCGGATCGTCGAGTTGCCCGCGGCCTGCGTGACCTGCACGAACTGCGACAGGACCGACGACCCCGGATCGAAGCCAGACAGCAGCGCCGCGACGTCGATCGCATCGCCACCCGGTCCGTTCGTGAAGTCCGTGATCGTGTCGACGCCGGTGCCGAGGTCGCCGGCGCCGTAGCCGAACCGGTCGGCCCCGCCGCCGCCCGTCAGGATGTCGGCCCCGGACCCGCCCACGATCCGGTCCGCGTCGGCTCCGCCGTTGAGCGTGTCGGCGCCGCCGAGACCGAACAGGATCTGCGTGCCGGCCCCGCCCGTCAACGTGTTCGCGGTGCCGTCGCCGGCCATCACCTGCGGCACGGCGAGCCGGAACGTGTCCGTCACCGCCGTCGCCAGCGTATCGGCGCCGTCGAGCGTGACCGCTGACAACTGAACCGTATACGTGCCGCCCGTCGCGGTCGCACCGACGTCCGCCTCGATCGCATTGGCCTCGGCCTCCGTGCCGGTGAACACCCACGTCCCCGACGTCGGGTTTGCGAACGCTCCACCCCCGGCGGCCACGAGCGACACGCCCGTCGGCACCAACGTGAACGTGATCCGGATGCTCTCCGGCGGCGTCTCGCCAGGGTTGGTGCCGTTGCCGTCTGCCATGCGCACGTTGAGCTCGAGCGCCGCGCTGCCGGAGCTGTCGACCGCGACGTTCTCCGCCAGGATCTCGACCGCGTCCGCCTTCGGCGCCACAACGACGTTGAAGGCGACCGACGATTGCGCCTCGTCGCCGTTGGCGAGCTCGAGCGCGATGGCCGTCAGCGTCAGGGTCATGATCCCCGAGTAGTGAAGTGGCGGCGTGATCTGCAGCGTCGGCAGAGCCGCCACAGGTATCGTCCAGCTTCCGTCGCCGTTGTTCGACCCGGCCGAGAACCGCGATCCGGCGGGCACGCCCGAGATCTTGACCGACAGGACTTCCGCGCCATTCGTCGCGTTCGTGTCGACGAGCGCCGCCGAAAGTCCTGCGATCGCTATCGCCGTGTCCTCGTCGCCCGCCACCGAGACCGGGGCTGTCACCGCCGGCGCATCCGCGACGGCCGCCACGGTGACGGCGAACGCGTGCACGTCGAGCTGCGTGTTGTCTGCATCCGGGGTCGGATCGACGGGTTCGGTGGAAGTGGCCGCAACCTCGACCGTCACCGTTCCGTGCCAGTGAGCGGCCGGCTGCATCTGCAGTCCGGCCACCGCCGACGCCGGCACGCGGTAGAAGCCGATGAGGCTCGTTCCGTCGATCGTCGCGTCGCTATCACCGGCACTCACGACCGGATAGCCGCCGAGGAGCGTGGCCCCGTCGGACAGACGCATATAGATATCGCCGCCGATCACCTCGCTGCCGTCGATATCACGTTCTGCGAGCGCGATGTTGAGATCGACGGCGATGTCCTCCGCGCCCGCATCCGGCAGGGCGCTGATCGCGACGCCATCGGCAACGGGATCGACCGCGATCGGAACCGTCGTGGCCCCCGTCGTCGCCCGCTGCAGCGACGCATTCGTCGCCACGGCCTCGATGGTGATGTTCATCTCGCCCGAGAAGTCAGGCGGCGGGATGATCCGTACTGCGCCCGAATTGACCGCCGCGGCGCTCGCGACCCAGCGCCCCGTGTCGGGGTTGAACCGCGCGCCCTCGATCTGCGCCCCGGCCGGCAGGTTCGAGATCATGACCGCAACGGTCGGGTTGCTGGTGTCGCCTGGCGCGGGACCGGCGGTCACGTTGAGCGTGATGGAACCATCCTCGTTGCCGGAGTTGGTTCCGATCGAGACCACCGGCGGCAACGGCGTCTCGCCGGCCGGCCCACCGGCCCCCGGCGTGACCGTGATGCCGAACGTCGTGCTATTGCTCGCCGTATCGCCGTCGTTCTCGACAGCGATCGTCGTCAGCCGCATGTTCGCCGTGCCCGCGGCTCCGTGCAGGGTCCTGACGTGCAGGCTGGCAATCTCGGCGGGTGTGAGTACCCACGTGCCATCGCCGTTGTCGAGACCCACCACATTCCCGGCTCCGTCCGTGAAGCCCAGCGCCGGCGCCGTACCCAGGTTCGTCACCGCTATGACGTAATAGATGTCCTCCGAAAGCGGCCGGCCGAGAGCGACGTCCGTAT
Source organism: uncultured Hyphomicrobium sp. (assembly GCA_964589785.1). GTDB lineage: Bacteria > Pseudomonadota > Alphaproteobacteria > Rhizobiales > Hyphomicrobiaceae > JAGVSR01. The sequence continues at coordinate 3,336 of CAZPUQ010000009.1, read as the reverse complement.
CGGTCGAGACGCCGCCGAGCGACAGCGCAAGCTCCGTTCCCGATGTGCCCGACGCTGCGCTCGCAAACACCGTCGGCGTGTCCGCCGTGCCGATGAGATCGACGCTGAGCGTGCCCGTCTCGATCTTGTCCACCGTCACGGGACTGCCGCCGATGATCGCCGTATCGCGCACGAGCGCGCTGACGGGGATCGAAAAATCCTCGTTGGAATCGAGGAACAGCGTGCCGTCTATGGCAACACCGCCGATGTTCGCGGCGAGGACCGTTATGGTGCCGGCGCCGGCATCGTAGCTGAACATGCCCGAGATGTAGTTTGCCACGAGATCGTCGAGATCGGCTCCCGGCCCTTCGAGAGACTGCAGCCGGCTGGTAATGCTGGCATCGGCGAGCAGCGTGGAAAGATCGAACGTATAGCTGACGACCGCTTCGGAGCCGTCGTCGTCCACGTAGCCGTGGTTGGCGGCGCTGGCGAGCGAGATGCCGGTCCCCGACTCGGCTGATCCCTCCGCCTGCGTGATGCCCATGCTCCAGTTCGAAAGTCCATCGACCGTGGCCTGGTCGATCACCGGATTGACAGTGATCGTCACCGGCCATTGCGCCGAGGAGGCCTCATCGCCGTCCAGCTCCTGCGTCACCGCGCGCACGGTCACGCCGGCGTACGGATTCTCGCCCGAGAAGTTCGGAGCCGGCGGGAGCTGCAGCGTCGGCATCGCGGCCGCCGTGATGCTCCACGTTCCGCCGCCGAGATAGGTGACACCCGCTACCGACGATGTCGGGATGACGCCCTGGGGCAGCCCGCCGATCACGAACGACAGCGCCTCCGAGCCATCGCCGTCCACGAGCAGGCTGTTCAAGTTTCCGCCTGCACTTGCAAGAATGGCCGCGCCGAGCTCGATCGCCTCGTCCTCGTCGGCCGATACATTCACCGTCCGCGTTCCCGGAGCATCCGCGACGCCCGTCACCGACACGGTGATGTTCGTCGTCAGTGTCGTCGTGGTCGACGTGCCGCCCGACGTATCGGTCACCACGGTCTCGGCCGTGAGCACGATGCTGCCGCTGAGGGCGCTGGAATAATGGAGTGGCGGCTGCACAGCCAGAGCCGCAACGTCGGCAGGAGACAGGGTGTAAACTCCCCCTACCGGAAGGATTTCCGTCCCTCCTGCGCCGAATATCTGCGTGCCCGACGGGACGACCGACGTGAGCCGGACGACGTAGGTTTCCGATCCGTCCTTGTCCGAGAGGGTGACGCTCATGGGAACGGCGATACGGCTGTCCTCGACACCGACGCCATTGCCTTTGACGGTCGGCGCATCGGCGGTCGGCGACACGCGGATGTCGATGTGGTCGGTGACGGTCTCCGTGGCCGACGTCCCGTCCGGGCCGCCAAAGCTACCGGCCGCGAGCTCGCTGCCGGTCGCCGCCTCTGTCGAAATGACATCGACGCGGATACCGTTGGTCCCGGTCAGCACACCCGACCAGTTGTCGCGCGGATCGAAGGCGATCCCGCCGCCGTTGAGGAAGCTGTCGAGCGCATTCTCGCGGATCGCATTGGTGGCGCCCGTCGCGGTGACGAGATAGACGCCACCTCCAAGGTTGGACAGCGTCACGCCGGCCGGCGGCGTGCCGGTGATCGTGCCGACGGGACCGAGCCCGTCGCTCGGCACCGTGATCCGCACCGACAATGTCTCGGAGTTGTCCGTATCGGCGCTGTTGCCGGGGTTGATGAAGAGGGCGACGTTCGCGCCGTCTTCGGCGACCGCGGAGACGGGATCGACGACCGACAGCGTCGGTGTGTCGGCCACCGCCTGGACGCGGATCGTGTGGTTGAACGCATTGTCCTGCGTATTCGCGAGGCCGCCGTTGACGTCAAGCGTCGTCACCGTCACGGCCACGAGGCCGTTGAGATCCGTGTGCACCGGCCCCATCGTCACCGTGAACCCGGCGACCGTGGCGCGGATATGCGCCTCCGCCTGCGCCCGGTCCGCCTGCGACAGCGCAGCGACGTCCGCCGCACCCGTGATGATCGTGCTCGTGATCGTGTAGGTACGCGTCCCGGCGTCGAAGGCGATCTGCGCGGAGCCGGACGCGGGGCCCGGCGCGATGGCGTAGGTCTGCGTCGCTGTGTCCGCGGGGAAATCGAGCACGATACGGGAGACCGTCTCGCTTGAGGCGTTGTTCCCCGTGCCCGTGCCGTTGTCGGCAAGCGTCAGGCCGCTGGCGAGAGTCGCGCCGAACGCGATGGGGCCGTTGTCCTCCACCCCCGAGGACGGCGCCGGGACGTTGACGCCATCGGCATCCGGCGTGACCGTGACCGGCAACGTCTGCGTTGCCGTCGTCGATGTGACGCTGCCGCCCGCGTTGGTATCGACGATGACCCCGCGCACGACGAGGTTGATCGTTCCGCTGTAGTTGGCCGCCGCCTGGATGCTGAGCGAGGCGAGTTGCGCTTCCGTCACGCGCAGCCAGCCGGCGGTTACGACCGTTCCCACCGGGACACCGCCGCTGAGGAACTGCGTGCCGGCCGGATAGCTCGACTGTTGGATCTCGATGAAGCGGGTTTCCGAACCGTCGGGATCGGTGGTCGCCGACGATACCGTGATCGCCCCCAGCGCGAAGACCGTGTCTTCCGCGCCCGACGCGCTCGCCGGGATGGCGAGCGTCGGCACTTCCGGCACCGGCGTCACGGGGATCGTGAAGCTCGCCACGGTCTGCGCGACCGGCGTTGCGATCTCGGGACCGGCGACACCGCCGCCGTTGCCGGGCGCCGCGCCGTTGTTGTCCTCGGAGGGATTGCTCTCGATGGCGCGCGCCGTCACCGTAACGGTAATGTTCTCGCCGTTATTGGCGCCCGGACGGACCTGAAGCGTGACGAGCGCCCCCTGGATGTCCGCGGCAGCACCGGTCAGGACGACCTGGCCCGGCGTCGAGGTATCGAAGGACACCCCTGCGGTGGTGCCGAACTGGACTTCGGGGCGCGCGCCCGCGCCCGGCGTCGAGAAGGCGACCGTCACGCGCTGATAGGTCTCTGAACCGTCGGTGTCATTGAGCGCCGTCGTGACCGGATAGGTGACGAAGCCCGAGTCCTCGCTCACGGCCGGCTTCGTCGCAGCGCCCACATTGACGGTCGGCAGGTCCGCCACGGCCCGCACCGTAACGGCATGGATCAGGGTGAAGCTGTCGGTGTCAACCGTCACGCCGTTCGTGTCGGTGACCGTGCCGTCGATGGTGACGGTGAAGTTCTCGTCGCGGTCGTCCGCGAGCGTGATCGAGAGCGAGTTCAGAACGACGATGACACTGTTGGCGTCGGCGCCGCTGACCGTCACGGTTCCGGTTGCGA
>CAZPUQ010000008.1:0-112988 GCA_964589785.1 uncultured Hyphomicrobium sp. | reverse complement strand
GAGCACCAGACTACGAATCTGGGGGTCAGAGGTTCGAATCCTTTCGGGCGCGCCAGTCAACTTCATGGGTGTAGAGACGTCCGGGCTTGCTTTGCGCCCGCGCCAAGTTCCGCCCGACTTTCCGCGAGTTAGCGGCGATACCACACACTCCGCCCGACAAAGAGACGTCCGAGACTGCCGATTGGGGGCCGAAACCCGGCAGCGTCTCTGTTGGGCCATTTTGGCGACTTGCGTTTGCGCGTCAGCGGTGAGGAAACGCCGGAGGGAACGGAGCTGGAACGCCCTCGGCGAGCCCGAGAAATTTCCGTTGTTGCTGCCAGTCCGCCGGAAGGTCTTTCGAGCGCTTGAGAAGCCGCTTCGCTGAGAAGCCGATCGGGTGGCGCCCAGAGATCAACTCTTCGACAATTGACGGCGCGAGGTAGGAGAGGCGAACGAGACCCGTCAGCCGGACCTGACACTTGCCAAGACGCCGCGCGATCGCGGTAAGGCTCTCATCTCCCTCTGAAAGGACAAGGGCACGCGCCGCGAAAGCCTCCCGCATCAACTTGAGGCACTGGAGATTGGGCTTCGGGCCGATCTGCTCACCAACAATGATCCGCTTGCCCTTCCAGGCACTCCGAAGATGCGCGGCGACACGCAGAACAAAGGTCTCGTCGACAGCGCCACGCTCGACCTTGAGGTTGATACCAAGACGCCGCGCCAGCCCCAGAATCGAAATCGAGATTTCAATTTCGCGGGACCGCACGGCAACGCGACAGACAACGTCCCGGACGAATGCCCTGATTTGGTCAGTAGGGAGAGATGTCCATGACTCCGTCATTGAGACGGCACTCTTGAGGACACCCTCGAGCTGAGTCGCGGTCAGATTAAGAGTCGACAGCTGTCGAACGAGCTCACTTTGCGTTGTGAGCAGGTGGCGGACCCGATCGAGCACCAATCCTTCGACCTCGGTGGCCGGTATACGGATGGGATTTTCGCCTGGTGAGCCGCGATCGAGCAGCGGCGCCGAGATGTAATAGCGGTAGCGCTTGCCCCGCTTGTTTGCATGTGTCGGCGTCATGTGATTGTCGTCGCTGTCGAATATCAAACCTGAGAGCAGACTTGGCGCCTCGGCGCCAACGGCAATTGCGCGCTCCCTCCGGTTCGAAGCGAGCTTGGCTTGAACCCGGTCCCACAGCTCGGCGTCGATGATCGCCTCGTGCTGGCCATCATAGATGTTCCCCTTATGCGCGACCTGACCGCGATACAGCCGATTCTGCAAGATGAGGTACAGGATCCCGCGCGAGAGTGGTCTACCACCGGTTGAGCATCTACCAGTGCCCTCGCGGCGCTTGCTGCGATAGCCTTGAGTGTCGAGTTCCGGCTGCAACAAGCTCACTGAGCCCAGCTCGGAGTATCGTGAGAAGATTTTCTGAACCAGCTTGGCGTCGGTCTCGTTGACGACCAGCTTGCGATCCTTGACGTCGTACCCGAGCGGAACAGTGCCGCCCATCCACATCCCCTTCGCCTTCGACGCCGCAATCTTGTCGCGTATCCGCTCGCCCGCGATCTCGCGCTCGAATTGCGCGAACGAGAGCAACATGTTGAGCGTCAACCGCCCCATGGACGTCGTCGTGTTGAACTGCTGCGTCACCGATACGAATGAGGCGCCATGCGCGTCGAGCACGTCTACGATCTTGGCGAAGTCGGCCAGCGAGCGCGTCAGCCGGTCTACCTTGTAGACAACCACGATCTGCACCTTGCCTGACTTGATATCAGCGAGCAGCCGCTTGAGCGCAGGACGCTCCATCGTACCGCCGGAGAGGCCGCCGTCGTCGTACATGTCGCGAACCGCGATCCAGCCGGCGTGTTTCTGGCTCGTGATGTACGCTTCGCAGGCCTCTCGCTGAGCATCGAGCGAATTGAATTCCTTCTCAAGACCTTCGTCTGTCGACTTTCGCGTGTATATCGCGCAAGCGATGCGGGTCATCCGAGGCGTGTCCGCATGCAATGCAGCCGCCTGAGACATGCGTCCAACGCATCGATCAGGCGGTCACACGATCGTCTGGCCCTGGCGAGGTCTGAGATGGCTTGCCCCTTAGCCGCCAGCGCAGCTGCATTTTCCAATGCACACGTCACGTCTGCGAAGGCCTTTCGTGCGGCCTCGACACGCGCGTGCTCATCCATCGGAGCGCTCCGCCGTGAGGCCGAAGAACCGCGGCCCCGACCAGTGTGCGCTGGTGATTTCGCGCGCAACGACCGACAAAGATCGATAACGCCTGCCGCGCCATTCGACGCCGTTCTCAAGAATGATGACCGTGTGCGTGACCCCGTGCCATTCGCGCACGAGACGCGTTCCTGGCTTGAACAGCGGACCCCGCTTGGGCTCGGCAGTCAGCGGCGTCAAAATTGGGCCAGAAGCCTTCAACCTTCTGCGAATGGACTTAGACAGACCGCCGAATGCGTTCTCCTGCAGCTTATATGTTATCCCACGCAACAGCATGTCCCGGCTTAGGCGCCGCGGCGGTGGAATCTGATGCATCCTCCGCCATTCCTCGCGAAGATTTTCGAGTGTGAGCAACTCTAGGCGCACAATCTCCGCGCCAATATCAAGGACTGGCTTGACCATGTCAGCGGCCCCGACGTGCCGGGATACGGTATCGGCGAAGCTCACCGTCCGCCTTCGACGAGGTCACCGCGAGGCCCATCTTTTTCTTCACTGTTCCGGCCAGAAAGCCACGCACGCTGTGTTGCTGCCAATCCGTCGCGACCATCATGTCCTCGATGCTGGCGCCCTCCGGACGAGTCAAGAGTTTGAGGAGCTGCGCTTGCTTGCTCGTTGGCGATTGGCCGGATTGCTGATCTGGGGGCGCTTCGTGATTGCGTGTCTTGGTCGTGGTCGCTGCCTGAGCCCGGTTTGATTTCGCGCTCTTGCTGGACACGCGTGGTGTAGTTGGCTGTCGTTCTGATTTTGCGGTCTTTGTGGTCATGACGCGGGCTCCGTGGTTCTTGGAGCGCCGGTGTTGGAGCTCCCACCATCCAAAGCCCCGCGTTATGCGAGGCGAGCCATCGAAAATTCGACGCCTAACAAATCGGCGCCTGTTGCCGAACCAATGCGTTCTTTGCGGCAGAAGTCGAGACCTGTTTTCGCCACAGAAGCGCGAAACTCGAGCTTCCGTTAACACCTAGGCAGGTTCGGGGTGAGTCGAGGTTGTCTGAGATGCCATTCGCTGCCGATGCCAAGTGAGCTGGGGCAAATGCGCAGGGGCAATCTTGGTCAGGCGGAGTTCGGGGTGAATGCCGAAGGTGGCTCGGTCGGCCTCGGTGAACGCTGACGAAATGAGGATACGGCCGTCATCGTCGAAGGAGATGAGGAAAGCGTCGAAGGCAGCGTCGAGATGGGCAGCCAGCAGCAGGCCGTTGTAGACGTCCAGTCGCTCAGCGTCGGTCGCACATTCGCTCCACGGCTTGATGTGGCTGGCGCGCAGGAGACGGGATTCAGTGACGCCGAGCACGGCGCAGACGCCACCCCAGTATTTCATCAGTGCGCTTCGAAATATGTCCTGGCCAACCCGTTCGACACGGGCGCGTTCCACCTCGGTTGTACGCGGCATGGAGCGAGTTTGCGCTTCGAACTCCCGAAGCGGTTCAATTGGCAGCGCTTGAGCCAACCGCCACATCTCACCCACGAGGTGATGTAGAGGTGTCGTGTCGTGGACGACAAAGGCGACGAAGCCGAAAGGCGCATTTCCGGGCCATATCTGCCAACGTGCGGCGAGGTCGTCGGCGACGCCACGATGATTGGTCGCAGCGACGAAACCCTCTGGCCGGTAAGTCAAACGCAATGAGGCTGGCGCGTGAAGGCTGTCGAAGGCCATCCAGCCGTCGGCCTCACCGCGATCCAACCCGAAACCCTCATCCTGGGCGGCTTTGCGAAGGCGAATGCGGTCTATTGGTGAGATCAAGGCGCCCGTCATAGATCGCACCTCAGGAGGCGCTCGTCTGCGGGACTGCCGTGGAGTTTCAGGCGGAGCCATGGCTCCTGCTTGAACTCCGCAGGCGGCTGGGTGGTCGTTGTAATAATGTATTGGAACAAGGGCGCATCTGCCGCGCTCTCAAGCTTACGTGACAGCGCAAAGATGCGGCTGTAGAGGCTCATGCCCAGATCGGCCTCTCTCGGACTATCATGGACAAGGAATTCCGGTGACAGGGCTTGATCCTCGATGCTCAGCATCAAGGCAGCCAGATCAAGCGCTATGATCTTGAGGGATTCGATCGCGGCGGTCGATCTGTCCCCGCCATACTGGATCGTCAGCGTCAGGGCATCTGCTCCCAGGACCGCCCTTCCCGTTGCCCGGGCGCCAAGGATTTCGCGGACCAAGGTGTCAAACTTGAGCGAGAGACGCGCAATGATGGAGGATTGCTTGTCTCGGAATGCGGCGACACGTCCGGATGATTGTTTGATCTTTTCATCAGATTTCCGGAAGTCTGAAGCGGCGGCATCGCTGCGCTCGACCAGTCCCCGGTAGCGCACCACATCGTCCTTGAAACGTTGGGCTTCGTACCACGAGGCTTGTTGTGCATCTCTCGCCACCTCAAGCCTCTGAAGATGATCGGCATGTCGCTTGACGACCTGCTCAGCAAAAGCGATCTGCGAAGGAAAATCCCTCAGCTCGGCTTCGAGAGAGGTTAGGTTTGTCTGCTCGGCCTCGAGGTCCTCGCGGCGCTTTTGCCGGCGCTCGCGGATGGACTGCAGATTGGGCAGCTTATGGGAAAGCTTGCAGCCCTCCGCTAGCGCGCGATCAATGGGCACCTCACAAATCGGGCAGGCGGGTACTTCCGCGTCAGATTCGGAAAAAGAGAGTCCCGGCATCTCCGCATTGATGCTTGCGATCAGCCGCTTGACGATGGGTATATTTGCGTCGATGGCGGATTTTCTCTGAAGGATGAAGCCAAGCTCTTTTTGAGCGTCGTCGAGCAGCCCGCGAACCTTGGAGATGTCGTCCTTGCTGTCTTGCTGTCTTGCACGCGTCGCTGTGGCCAGCCTTGAATCGGCGGCTGCGACAAGCGGAGCGAGTCCCATCTGACCAGGGATGGCGGCCGTATCGGCGACCTGGAGCGCGGCGACCAATCGCAGGCGCTCATCCTCGCACGCCCTCGTCAGATAGTTGCGATCGTTCTCAAGCCGCTGCCGATTGGCGTCCTCGCGCGCAATCTCGGTGCGAAGGGCATGCTCTTCCGGGTCGAGGGCAGTCAGGCAGATGCGTAAGACATCCAGTTGCTCCGTACGGGTGAGACCTCGGGCAGGAGATTCGGATTCGGAGTCGGCGGCACGCCAATCCAGAGCGTGATGGAAACGGCACTCTTGGTCGCGCGTGAGCCACGCCAGGACCATGAGCCAGAATTCAGTGAGCTGCTTGCCCTTGGGGACAAGCTGCAGGACAGATGTAGGGTAGAAGGCATTTGCAGCGGCCTCCGGGAACGCATCGTAGCTGTTGTCCGAATCCGGCACGGCCCGGGTTTGGTCGAGTGTCTTGCCGCTGACGGCTATGTGCCTCTTGCGGGGAGCGAACGGGCGAATAACCGACCACACTTGCCCCTGCAGGATGATCTCGGCGCCGACCGCACCGTCGGGCATCTCTTCGGCGATGCGTTGACGCTGGCGCTCGGAGGCATAGCGCGGTTCACCGAGACAGTAGCGCAATAACCGGCAGAAAAGCGTCTTGCCGCCGCCGTGGCCGATAACGTCTCCGGCACCTTGGCTTTCTTGGTCACCGCCATCCGGCGACCAAACGATATTGAGGCCGGGTCGCAGGGAAATATCGCGAATCGGGGCTTGAGCCTGGTCCCTCCAGATGACGAGCCTGCGCACCCACAGGCGGGGCTCCGTCCGACCCTTTGGTGGAGAGAGCTTCAGCTCGTCGCGTGGGAGAAGGTCAGGCTGCCTCGGCATCCAGCCACCTCCTCGCCTCTTCAGGCAGAGCGTCGAAGACGGGCTGATTGCCTTGCGATCGCAGGAATTCGAGGACGAACCCTGCGCGGCCGTCCGGCCAGCCTTCAGTCTCGATCTTGTCAAGGCCTGTGCCCGGCGCCCATGTCCCCGCGTGCAAGTCCTCGACGAGATTCCCGCGCGCACGCAGGCCGCGCACGGCCGCACCCCACGTCTCGTCGGCAGGTGGAACGAATTGCGCCGTGCCCTTCGGCAGTGGCCGTGCTTCATCGCCAATGAGCCGTTGCCATTCGGCTGATAGCTTCTCATCGAGCTGCTGCGTCAGCAGACGAGGCTCAAGCGCAAGGACAGCCGCGAAGCGGAGCTGACGGATCGGTGTCGGGCCGTCGATGGTTTTGAGAAGTGCCGCGACCATGGCACCTGTCTCACCGCGAGCGTCAATTCGCGACCTCGCCCAGGCATTGACCGCAAGCGGGATAGGTATCAGGGCCGGTGTGCGGACTTCAATCTTGTCAGCGTCGAGACGGACGACCTCAGTTGCAAGTGTCCCGGCTGTTATCTGATCATATGCCTGCAACACCAACTTCGCGGTGCGATACTCGCCGTACTTGGCGATGTCGTTGTTCTTTAAGACGCGGAAGGTCTCAGACGGATAGTCGGGACCGTAGACATCGGCGGGGTCGAGGACGTAGCGCAACTGATCGCGCGTAAGGCCGTAGAGCTTGGCAATTCTGGCGTCGAGTTCGAATCGGAGCAGCGCACGGCGGTCCTCGTTCCAAGCGAAGGGCGCGCCCTTGCATCCAAGATCTTCGGCAAAAGGCTTCATCGAGTGGGACGTGTAGGTCAGCTCCAGAACTCGAGTGACAATGAAGGCCAGATCGTCGGGAGTGAATGCTGACGGCGTCGGGGCAACAAGCTGCTTCATCGTGAAATACTTAAGCGAGGTGCCACCGAGCTTCTGTCGGGCCACGAAATCGAAGCTCAAGCTCGACATTGTTGCAAGGAGTGCGGCGGCCGCTCGTGCGTCGACGCCTGGCATTGCAAGCAGAAACTTGTCGCCCACGCCGGAACGTGGGATAGCGCCGGCAATGACAGTGCGTTCGTCGGTTGCCCGGCAGATGTCGCGCCAGCCTATCAGCCACTCCCGTTGCCAGCCCTTCGCCTGAAGCCTTGCCCGCACTTCTTCCTCTGGCACCCAGTAGCGCGGCTTTGCCTCAAATTCTCGGTTTTCTTTCTCGCTCGGCATCAGATAGCGAGAGTCTTTGTCGCCGATCCCATCATCGTAGGTCGCCCAACGATGATCGTAATGATGGATCATCTTAGCCTCGTATAGCGGGACATAGCGCCCGCCAGGATTCTTCGCGACCCAGTCGCGGCCGTCCATGACATAGCCGGCGGTCGATAGTTGACGCGCCGTTCGGAACAGGCCTGAGTCAGACGTCATGTTGAACAAGCCTTGGCGAAACTCGATCCCCCAGGGGGTGCCGGCCGCGCCCTTTGACTCTTCGATCAACACCGGCACGCGCGCATAGATCTGCTTCGTCAACTCGGCATCGGTTTTTGTGCGAAAGATCGGCGCTGTGCGCGTGTTGGGGTTGATAGCCGCGATGTCTTGCCTCGACATCTCGAAATATCGAGATCGATCCGCCATTTCCTGCTCGGTCCGCAGAAAGAATGCCACCCTGAACGAGGGGTTGCTGCTGCTCCGCTCTTCTCCAAGCGAGACGAGCGCGAACTTGAAGCGCGCATGTCCGATACGATCGAAGAAGCCCATGCCGGTCTGAAAATCATAGAGGTTTCGCAAGCGTCCGCTGTCGATAAGGTGACTAAAGAATGCCTTGGTAGTGTCGCTGGTTGCGAGCTCGGTCGGCACGACGATCCCGCTGCGCCGTGCGACCTCTGAAAACAGCTCGGCGAACAGCGCGTAAGTGTTTACCTTGCCAACGGCGGTTAGCTTGAAGCGATTTGAGGCACGAAAGAATTCGTTGCTTGTCTCGAAATTTCGCTTGTCGATTTGGTACGTGTGCCAAATCTGAGGTTGGCTCATTTCGAGCGATCTTATGGCATCCTTGCGCGCTTTCCCTTTGAGTTGTGCGACATCGGGAGCCTTGGCGGCAAAGTATTCTTCCTCGCTGAGCTGGTTGACCTCCCACGGCGGATTGCCAAGCGCGAGATCGAATCCCGCCTTGCGGCCGGCCGCGGGAAAAAAGACCTGCGGGAATTCGAGTGGCCAATGGAATGCGCGTGCTGCGGTCGCTGCCTGGACCGCAATGGATTCCAGATTGCTGACCGCGAGCATCCCAGAGAGCTTGTCACGCACCGCGCTCGTAGTCGGGACCGTGACGCCTTTTTCACCCTGTTCGGGCTTCGGCACCGTCAGCTTGGGCAGGAGGAATGCCGCGACGTAGAGGTCGCACGCCGTCTTGACGCGCCAGTAAGACTGCCCCCCAAGCAGCGCCTCGAAGGCCTTGCGCTTAGCCTCGACGCCCGCGAGTTCATCCTCGTCTTGCGCCTCGATCTTCTGGGCCGCGCCGGCAATGTCGCCGGATACCTTTGTGAAGGCCAGCTCGATCGTCTTGTCGTCGCGCTCGCGGGCCTGCTTGTTGAGCTTTCTCCACGCTGCTGCCGCTGCCTTGTCGTCCCCGGTGAGCGGCTTGTAGGCGTCATCGGGGATGCCGATTTCAAGCGCCTTCAGGTCGTAGACCCCGAGCAGGCTGTCACCACACCTCAAGTGCGCATCAAGGAAGGAGAGAGGCTTGCCCGGCTCGACGGTCTCGATCCAGAGCGCGACTTTAGCCAGCTCGATGGCCATCGGGTTGCGGTCGACGCCGAAGAGGCATCGGCGGGCGACTTCGCGCAGCCAATGGCGATAGTCGGCTTCGCTCGGTGTGCCGGGGCTCGAGAGCCGCGCGATGCGCGAGGCAAGCCGCCGTGCGGCCGCCAGCAGGAAATGCCCCGAGCCGCAGGCGGGGTCGACGATGCGCAGGTTGAGCAACGCCTCGATGGCGGTCGGATCGTCCTTGCCCGCCACCGTCTCCTCGATCAGCGGGTCGAGCGTCTCGTCGAGGAGCGCCTGAACGAGGTTGTCGGGAGTGTAGTAGCTCCCGGAGACCTTGCGTGCGTTACCTCGCGTCTCATCGCCCTCGGCGAAGGTGAAGGTGCGGGTGTCAGCGCTTGCGATCGGGGTAAGCTCCAGCAAGCTCTCGTAGACGGAGCCCAACTCTTCCGTTTCCATATCGCGCCAATTGACGCGTGTGAGCGGATGACCGTCGGGCCGCATCCAGGCAAGTCGCCAAATCGCAGCGAGCAGGCGGCGGTTGTCGAGCTTGCAGGCCGTTAGGTTCTGAAGCTGGTCGGCAGCAAACAACCCACCAAGCGCGGGCAGCCCCAGCCGCGTTTCGCCCTTGCCCAAGGAGGTGAAGGTGGCCTTAAGCCCTTCCCAGGAATCGCCATGACGATCCCAGGCTGTGCGACGCATGCAGCGCACCCGCAATCGCGCGAGCGAATATCCTTCTGCATAGGCCTTCGTGGCGGCCTGCGGCGCGCCGGGCGCGTGCAGCAGCTCGCGATCCTCGGCGGCGAACAGGAAGATGAGGCGGTAGACGAGGCGCAGCAGCTCTTCGAAGTAGCCTTGGCGGCTGAGCTTGCCCTCGGTCAGGGCCTGCCGGAGCGCGCCATTGGCTTGGTGCTCGATGAACCCTTGCCCCAGCTCGATGAGCGCCGCCTCCACACCGCGCCGCAGCTTGTCGCGAGCGGCCACCCCCTCAACGCGGCCGGTGTCCCGCCACTGTTCAAGGGAACACTCAGTCGGTGCGGCCTTGGCTTTTCCGAAGCGGCTTTGGTGGATGAGCAGCCACAGCGCCGAGAAGTCCGGGAACAGGCCTTCGGAGAAAATCTTGGCGAGATCGGCTTCGATCCAGGCCGGGCGCGTGAGGCTGACGTTGTCGCGCATCAGGCGCAATGTGAGGCCATCGAGAGTCAGTCCCCAGGCGGCCTCCTCGCTCGCATTGAGATACTCCTGCAACAGCAAAGTCGCCGAGCGGCGGCGAGCACCATCGCCGAACTGCGGCAGGCTCTCGTCGAGGCCCGATCGGCGGGCGGCGGCGGGCGGCACGGGGGCAATGACGACGGGCACTCGCCCGTCGAGCGCGGCATGCCTTACCGGAAACTCACGTTCACCCATCCGGACGGTTGCCTGAGGCTTCAGAGTGTCGAAGCCTAAGCACTGCTGCAGAAGATCGAGCGCGAATTTTTCTGAGGCCGCCGGGCTCGCCGCCCGCGCGGCATCGAATTTCGCCCAAAGGGCCTCGCCGATGCGGAAGTAGCGCGCGATCTCGTCGCGGATCTTGAGCCCGGGCGGGACGCGGTAGCTCTCCTCGTCCTGCCCGTGCGCCTCAAATGCGGCGATGCGCGCGACGATGTCCGGCGTCAGGAGGCCACCGATGATCTCGATGGCGCCGAAGTCCAGGCGGACGGCGCGGCGAGAGGAACGAAGGCGTGTGGTTCTGCGTGCCATGGCCCCTCACAGTCTCGGCATGAGAACATAGAGGCCGATGACATCGACCGGCGTCGCAGCTTCGACTTTCACGGCGGCCTTGGACCCGAGAGCCTGACGAACGCGCGTATGATCGTTGACCAAGGCAACTGCCCTCTCTGCGGCATAGGTATCGAGCGCAGCGCGAAGCTGTGGGATCCTTTGGATCGCTTTGGCGAGCTGCTCTTCCCGCACGCGATCTGAGATGTTGCTGCTCGCAGTTTCGAAGAGGGCAAAGGCGCTTTCGCCGTCGCTCGCGCGCCCGGCGTCATGGAAGGCGATCGCGGCCGCTTCTTCGGCCATCGCGAATTGTGGCCCGAGCTTGCCCTTGGAGTCGATGCGGTGACGGATGCGCAGCAGCAGCAGCGTCGTCACCGCCTCGATGCCGTCGGCTTCCCAGACGCCGCAGCGCGGCAGGGTCGACGGCGCATCCTGAGGCGCGTTGTTGTCGAGCGCGGTTTCGAGGAAGGTCTCGGCGAGAATGCCGGGCAGCGGATGAGCTCGGTGAATGGAGAGAAAGCCCGCGCGCGGCCGTGCATCGAAAGCGATCTTGAGCGGCTTTGGCGAAGCTGACTCGTCCAGAAGGCCCTCGGCTTGGAAGCGCTCCTTCAGGAGATCGGGAGCAAGGTAGAGAGGCGCCAAGTAGCCGCCTTTGGTTTCTGTCATAGCGGCATTGAGGCGGGCAAGGGAGCGAGAGACGAAGCGCTCGGCATCCTCGAAGCTGCCCAGGGCGCGCCGCGTCGCGTTCCACTCCGGCAGGACTTCGTCCGGCTTCAGCGTCCTTTGCGCGAAGATGGTCCGGGATTTCTTCTCGGCCTCGGAGGCATTGGTCCAGGCGAGATCGATGTCCTTGGCTGCCTGGCTATCCGCCACCGTGAAGTCCAGCAGGAGCTGCTTCGCCTGCTTGGCACGGAGCAGGACGGCCGACATAAGCGCCTGCGTAAGGCTGCCACCCTGGTCGGGCATCGGCACGCGCACGCCCGTTTGCTTCTCGATCGCTTGCGCCTTGCGCAGGATGACTTCGAGGACCGCGCCGTCGACGGGATTGTTCTCACCGTAGAGGAGGACAGTGCTGACGGAAGGGCTCTTCTGACCGAAGCGATCGACGCGCCCCTCTCTTTGCTGGTGGCGTGTAGGATTCCAGGAGAGATCGTAGTGAACGACCGCGTCGAAGTAGGCTTGCAGGTTGACGCCTTCCGAGAGGCAGTCGGTTGCAACCAGGATGCGCTTCTCTTGCTCGCCGAGTTTCTCGACGCGATCCTCGCGATCGTCGGAGGGAAGCGTACCGGTCACGACATCGACTTTGAACTGCTTGAAGGCAGGCCGCAACGCTGAACCGACGGCCTCGGCCGTCGCGATGTAGCGGCAGAAAATGATGGGTGAATACCCCTCGCCGGTGAGCTTCTTTAGGATCGTGACCAGGGCCATGAACTTAGGATCCCGCTCGACGTCGGCAGCCAGGGCCTCGGCCTTCGCAATGAGGCCGGCCAGACGGGGATCCTCGATGGCTGCGCCGGGCTCGCGGTCGTCCTCGGCCGCTTCTTCATCATCGAGGGCACGTGCGGCCAGATCGTCGAGCTCCGCCTCGTCGGCCTCCATGAGTGCCCGGGTCCGCAGTGCCCGTACGGCCGCTGACGGGCTCGAGCCTACGCAACGCATTAGTGCGAGTGTGCCCCAGAACGCGAGCCTGCGGCGACGGTCGCCCTCCTGAGCTTCGATGATCTCGGCGCAGTATTTGATGACATCGGCATAGAACGCTTCGTAAGCACCCGTCAGGCGGTACTTAATCTCGGCCGAACGCTTTTCGGGAAAGAGGCCCGGCTCCTTCCAGTCCTTGATGTCCTCGCGGCGCCTCTGGATGAAATACCCCGCCAATCGCTCCCGAAGTGCACGGTGATGATCGACGGATGCCTCGCGAAGTTTCACAAAGTCCGGATGCAGGAGACCGAGGAGATTGTGAAAGGCCTGCTCGTCACCTGAGTGCGGTGTCGCCGTGAGCATGATGATATTGCGGTCGGCCTTCTGGGCGAGCTTGCTCAGGAGTTCGAAGCGACGGTGACGTCCCTTGCCGCCAGAGACGGCGGCATGCGCCTCATCGACGACGACGGTATCAGGGCACGCACGCAGAAAATCGTCGAGACGGCGGTCGCTCTTGATGAAGTCGAGGCTCACCACGGTGAAGGGATAGGCGTCGAAGACGCTTGTGGTGTTCGGAAGGTCGCGCTCCAGGCGCGCCGCTTCGGCGGCCGTCACCGGCGTCGCGTTGATCGAGAATTTGGAATCGAGCTCTCCCGTCCATTGTTCGACTAGATGCGGCGGGCAGAGGACGGAAAAGCGGTCGATGTCGCCCCGGTCCAGAAGCTCGCGCAAGATCATGCCGGCTTCGATGGTTTTGCCGATACCGACATCGTCGGCGATGAGTAGGCGTGTGGTCTCCTGACGAAGCGCCATCATAAGGGGAGCGATCTGATACGCGCGTGGCTCGAAGTTGATGCGCCCCGCGCTCCGGAATGGTCCTGCACCGCGACGAAGAGAAAGTCGAAGTGCCTCACGCAGCAGGAGGGCGGCCTCGCGCGGACCTACCCTGTTACCTGTCGGAGGCGCAAACGAAGCAGGGCCGATGGGCTCGGCCTCAAGCTCCGGGATGATGGTTTCCGCGTCCTCTTCCGAGCCGGTAAGCGGCCTTAATCGGAGCGTGTCGCCGGACGAGAGCACGATCCATTCGCGCCCCCGCGCGCGCACCAGTTCACCTGCCGAATAGCTTGCCGACGTCATCAGGCTCTCCCCTCGATCATGGCGGCAAGCTTCGCGATCGTCTTTCCGCGCTCACGCATGTCCGTCGGCAGGATGACGAGCGCGACGCCTTTCGCGGCCAGTTTGCTTGCCAGGCCGTCGTGGAGATCTGCCTCCTCGATGGCCGCGATGCGCGCGGAGCGCCAGACATGGGGAATGGCAAGTCCGTCAAGCTTCAGAGGCTCGGCATCGGGTGGGGGACAGCCGTCCAAATGCGTCTCGGCCGATGGAGTCGTGCCGGACTCGGGCCGCGCGAATGCGAGACGCGTGAGCGCCGCCAGCGCATGCGGATTGTGAGTGCTCCGGCGCTCGATCAGTTCGTGGTCCGGCTGATTGAAATACGAGAGCAGACAGCGATAGCAGCCTGCGACGCAGTGCGCCTGCGGATCGGTCACGAGTGCGTCCGGACCTTTCTTGAAGGCCGGCTCGAAGCTTTCTGGCCTGTAGTGCATGATGAAGAGAGCCTCGCGGGCGACCGCTCTGAACGCTTTCTCGTCGTGAATGAGGCGCGAGAGGGCCCCTGCCCCGCCTTCCACTGCCTCATAGAAAAACAATGCCTTGCGGTCCTTGCGGCTCGGCGTCGGCTCGGCGAGTATCTCGCCTTCCTCCAATTGAAAGACGGTCTCGACGCCGCGCGTGAGCGCATGCTGGATTGTTGCCATAACGGAGTCGCGCTCGTCGCCGAGCTCGGCTAGCCAGCTTGTTGGAAATCTGATGAGCAGCGCGTTCTTGCGGTCTTCGACGACCGGCGTGATCTTCTGGCGGACCTTCAGCGGAGACGGCGTGTCGTCGTCCGGTTCGCCGGGAGCGCTTGCCCAGTAGCCACTCTTGGCATCGATCCAGAAGCCGATGTCGCTCTCTTCCTTCCTGCGGCGAAGTCCCTTGTTGATTCGCCGAACGGTCGACGCGGGAGCGAATGTCACGGTGAGAACGTCACCGTCGTCGTCGCGGAGATGGCGCGCAACCATTCCCGTCGTGCGCTCGAATGAGAAGGTCGTCTGGAGGTCGAAGCCCTGACGGCGGCGCTCTTCGTCGTTGGCCGTGATGCGCTCGGCCTGCTTGGTTCCGACGTTGTCGATCCGATGCAGCTGCTGAATGAGATCGGCGTAACTTAGGGGATGCCGACAGACATGGCACTCTTCCGGCGGCTCGCCGTCGTGCCCCGCGCCGCACATCGGACAAATGGCCACGCTGAAGGTGGGGAGGAGCCCTTCGGGACCGCTGCCGACCTCCTTGAGGAGAGCGCGGTCCACGCGGTAGGCGCGTCCCTCGTGATAGACGAGGCTGCGCGGCCCGAATTCCGAGATGGCCAGGAACCGGGCGCGCTGTATGTAGCGTTGTCCCTTCCCTCCTTGACCGCCCGGAACGAAAGCCATCAGCGGCAGGCGCGGGAAGTTGTACCCCGGCAGAAAGCCTTCCGTCGCGAGATAGCGATAGACGTAGAAGTCGGAGCCCTGACTCTCGCCGCCCCTGATGAGCAGTTTCACCTGCGTGTTGCCGGCCGCTTGACGCGCCTCCGCGGAGCGACGTTCGTCGGGGGAGATGGAATAGTCCTTGAGTGTCGCGGTTGCGTCCTCGATCTGACGCTCCGCGGCGGCCAAGAGATCCCGCCACCGTTCAAAGGCATCGGCAAAGCGCTGAGGTGCGACCGCGACGACGTTCTTGGCGTGATCCGCGACGGAAGAGAGCCAAGGCGGCGGCTCTATGTAGTCCCGCTTCAGCGCTGAGAGGATGGCAGCCAGTCGGGCCTCGGCGGCCTTCCCTACACCCTCCGAGGTCAACTGATCGGCGTATTCCTTCAGGAGTGGCTTGGTCGGCTCCTTCATATCCAGGTTCTCGGCGATCGACGCTTTCAACGCGACGCCGGTTGCGGCCAGCCACTCCGCATTGAGGTGGCTGTCGACGAGATCGGGGTTGGTGAGATCGATCGATGGGGGGCGCACGACGCCGTGAACCATGGCGCCCGGGTCGGCGAAGAAATACTGATCGTGCGGGCTTTGCGCGGCACAGTACGTGACGACCAGGGCGGCTTGGCCACTGCGGCCTGCACGACCGCTGCGCTGCGCGTAGTTGGCGGGCGTCGGCGGCACGTTGCGCATGTAGACGACATTCATCGAAGAGATGTCGACGCCGAGTTCCATGGTCGGCGAGCAGAAGAGCGTCGGCAGGAAGCCGTTGTCTTCGCGGAGCTCGCGCAGACGATCGGCCTTGTCAGCCAGTTCCTTGCGATCCTCGGTTTCGAATCTGAAACGGCATTCGCGCAGCTCGCGCAGGTCGCTTTCGACCTGTGCTGTATGCTCGCGCCCTTCTATGCCGAAGAGAGCTTCGCCGCCGGCGCCGAGGAGTTCTGCAATCTGTTCGTAGAGGGAGCGGAAGAATTGATTATCGCGCCCCGGACGGCCGACCGAAGGCCCCCGCTTGAAGGCAATCGCGGACCCGATGAGACGCCAGCCGTCGCCTTCCACAGGGGAGGCAACCTGCGTCGCGATTCCGTAATTGGCCGCGGCCTTGAGGATGACCTCGATGATCTCGGCCACTTGCTTCGATGTCGGGCGTTGACCGGCGAAGGTCAGCTTCTTGATGTCCCGTCCGACCGCGCTCTGCGGACTGCCGCGCAAGATGAGGGCCTCGTTGCGTGCCCGAACTTCACGTTTCGTCGGCGGTTTGGGGACGAACGTCACCGATGACGAATATCGCTCTTCGTCGAGGCTCCAAGGCGACTTGATGGTGCTGCGCATGCGCGCGGCAAGACTTTCGATCTTCACGCGGTCCAGGGCATCGGTCTCCACGGCGAGACCCTTTCGCATCGCGCCGAAGAGGGTGCGCGCGGCGGCGAGCCGCTCGGCGGGCGAAGCCGCTTTCAGCAAGGCGGAGCCTGCAAACAGCGGCTCGTCCTCGACCATTTCGTCGAGAGAGAGATACGAAGCCTCGATGAGACCGAGGTCTTCAAGATTGGGGTTCGTGAAGCGCCAGCCTCGGCGCTGATCCACCCAAAAGCGATGAGCCAATGCCGCGCGAATGGACCGCTCGGCATCGATGAGATTGGCACCCTTGAGATCGGGCTCGAACAGCCATTCGGCGCGCCGGACCTTGTTGGTCCCGAGAAAGCCGAGTGCGGTTTGGACCGCGTGACCCGCCTCGTCGTCGACCAGTCCATCGGGCCGTTGAGCCAGGGCCGCCAGAATGGCGCCGCGCAACAGCGTCACGAAGAGGAAGTCGTTGAAGTGGCCTGCCTGAAGAGCCGCGTCCTGGCGGTTGTCGGTGAAGGCAAGAAGCTTGCGGGCCTCTTCCTTCAGCGTCGTGTCCGCATCGTTCATCCATCGCAAGATCGAGCTTACGATAATGGTGGTGGCCGAACTCCGGCCCTCGGCGCTCAGGGACGCAAGCCTGTTGATGTCCCGGGTCGAGTCCGAGTGCGCGTCGCCGCAGGCGGGGCAGAATTTGAACCGGCCCGGGAGAAACCATGCGCGGCGGCCGCCGGAGTCGCACCGCCCGTCCGGATGGACGCTGACGAGAACGGCCTTGCTCTTGCGGTAGGTCGACTTGAGGCGGAGCTCGCCGGACGACGTCTCCTCGAGCCAGGAATCCGGATAGTCCTCGTCCCGCCCGCCGAATTCGAACGGACCGTCGACGGGCTCGGGCATCAGAAAGCCCCACTGACTGGCTTCGCCGATGGCGTCGTCCTCGTCGTTGGCCGGAATATCGTCGATCTCGCGCTTTTCGAGGCGCTTTGCTCCGTCGGACGTGATCAGCGTGACGGGATGATGCTCCTGCCAGCATTTGCGGCAAAAATGCGTGGCGAAGAGACGCTTCTCGGGATGGCCAGGGTCGAAGATCTGGCCATCGAAGGTCACGGTGCGCGATCCACTCGGATCAAGCGTCGTATAGAGGCGGCCCGCGCCTGAGATGAATTGGTGGAGCTTGAAGGCAAAGAGAGGTTCGGCCCCTCCCAAGGGCACGCCGCGGTCCTTCTCAGACAGACTGAAGGCCAGGAGCGCGCGCTTCAGAGCATCCGCGCAACGATCGAGAGGCCTCTTCGATTCATCCGCCAGGCGCTGAGACGCATCATTGATGGAGAGAGGAGAAGCCCGCTCCGGCTTGCCGTTCGGCGACTTGAGCCCCAACCTGGTCTCGACCCAGATCGCTAAGGCGTTCTTCGCTATCTCGGCGTTCGGCTTGCCGGCATGGGGATCACCAGATGCCGCTTGGTCGACGGCTTCGCCGAGGTCGGAGAGGCCCGTATCGGCGCTGCGATTGGGATCGGTCGCGCGGCGGAGCGTTTCCGTGATGATGGCGTCGCGGGCGATGGTCGTCCCGAACAGGCGCGACGCGACGTCGGCAACGATCTGGTTGCGATCGCCTTGCGTGTCGTCGCTTGCCATCGTCGCCGAGGTGCCGATGCAGATGGGCGGTCTTCCAGCATCTCCAACACGAGCCCTCAAACGGCGCATGAGCATCGCCACGTCGGCACCCTGGCGGCCCCTGTACGTGTGCAGTTCGTCGAGGACGATGAAGCGAAGCCCCCGGCAGTTCTCGATGACGGTCTTGTCGAGATCCGACTGCCGCGTCATCAGCAGCTCGAGCATCATGAAGTTGGTCAAGAGGATGTCGGGCGGGTTATTCTTGATCCGCTCGCGCTCCTCCGAGCTCTCCTGACCGGTATAGCGGGCGTATGTCACACGCGTGCCGCCATGGTCGGCATCGAGGAATTTCTTGAGTTCCTCGCGTTGACTATTGGCGAGCGCGTTCATCGGATAGATGACGATGGCGCGGGTCGACTGCGGCTCACCCGCGCGTTTCGCCTTGATGATCGCGTCGACGATCGGGATGAAGAAGCAGAGAGACTTGCCGGACCCCGTCCCGGTCGTGACGACGTAGCTCTTCCCCGAGAGCGCGAGCCCGATCGCTTGCTCCTGGTGTCTGCGGAGCCTTAGGCTGCGATCCATTGCGTCGATCGGGGCCCGGGGGTTCGCAAAAATCCTGGCGCAGTCTTCGGAGAGGCCATCCGCTCCCACCAGCCCTTGCAGCGTCCCGCCGTCCTCGTAGTGGGGATTGAGCTGAATAAGCGGTTCCGGCCAGAACGGCCGTCCGGCATAGAGGGCGTCCACCTTCCCTTGCAGCTCGCTCGAGCGGATGCGCGTAAACGACCGGGCAAAGGCCGTGTAGTGGTCCAAAAGCTTTTCGTCGAGATCAAAGACATCCATGAGAGAACTCGATTTCACGTAGCCGCCTTGGTTCGGTGTGGTCTCGCCGTGGGAATGCGGTGGGTCTTTGTGGGAAGGCGACGGACCGCTGCTCCCAAGTGCCGCTCGGCTTGCTTCACGTCGTAGGCCGTCTGGAGATTGAGCCAGAACTCCGCCTGCATACCGAACCAGTGGGCAAGTCTCAGGGATGTGTCGCCTGTAATGGCGCGCTTGCCGTTGATGATCTGGCTAATGCGGTTGGGAGGGACTTCGATCTGGCGAGCGAGTTCCGTCGGTGTCACGCCGAGTGCGTCGAGCTCTTCGGCAAGCACTTTGCCGGGATGAACGGCTGTACGGGACATGGAGCAGCCCTCCCTCTAAGCTTCGGGATGAGCATGCCGAGCCGTGACGCGGGACGTCAACCGTCCACGTCCGAATACATGTGGACTAGCTGAAGTTTACACAGATCTAAATAACCTGCCAAAGCCAGGCGAAATTGCCGAGGAGATTACTCAGCGCGTCGAAGCGGTTTGAACCGCGTCCGGCAGGTCCTCGCAGAAGGCGACTATATTATTAAAGCGAGTTAGTAGCGAGAGCGGGTGTATTGCCGGTGCCGCAGCCGTTCCTTGGACGTGCGGTTTTCGTCCTCATCTTCCTCATCGTCTTCAGGGATCTCGGCCCATAGCATCAAGAGCGCGAAACCTTCCTGCTGGATAAAGATCTGCTCGTAGAGCGTCGGCAGCTTCTTTCCCCATTCGGACTCGATCCAAAGCTCCGCGCCGTTCTCCTGAATGCTCGACGGATTGGTCTTGCGCGCCGGCGCATGGTGAAATACCGACTTTCTCGGCACCGGATCACCATAGTTGACGCAGATGCGCGGGAAGCGCGTGTTGCGATAGATGCGCAGCACGATCTCATCCTTGATGACCACAACCGCAATAGGTTGTTCGTGGTACTCCGCATATGCGCGCGCCGCCGGATCCTTGCTGACGCCGAAATGGATCGCAAGGTCAAGAATGTGGGCAAGATTCGGATCGCGGAAGCCGCCCATAAAGCTTCTAAGCTTGGGCGGCGGCATCAACAGCAGCGCCGAGAAGCGGTTGGCTTCGGCTTCCATGCGCGCGTAGGCATTAACGTCCTTCGACGACCACTGACGCATGTCCTCGCGCGAGCACAGGAATTTTCCGGCCTGCACCGGCTTGTGAGTCGGAATTAAAAAATGCCCGAGTTCGTGCCCGATCGTGAATCTGCGGCGGCCTTTCATGGCGGCCTTGCTGACGAGAATGGCGCCGCTGCTGCGAACTTCGTCTGTGATCAGGCCACCCTCATAGCCCTCGGTCGTCAGCTCGACAATGCTGTCGATATCGAGCTGATAGGCGAGTTCCTCGACCGGGACGGGGATGGGCAAGTTGGGTTCAAGCTTTAAAATCTGTTTGATGAGACCCTCGGGCGATCCCACATCGCCGAGATCCATTCTTTGAATTTGCATCATTCCCTTTGCCGCTTTCGAAATCCGTCGATGACCGACTGAATCACCTGGCGGTCTTCAGGAGTCAGGTCTTTCAACTCTCGGTACATGGCAACGATCTGGGGATCTTCGTCCGACCCTGTCGGATTCTCGCCGACCAAATCGGACACGCTGACCTTGAGCGCTTTGGCGAGTGACGTCAGGAGCTCAATAGACGGGTTCTTGCTGCGTCCGGTCTCAAGATCCCAGATATGAGCCTTGGACGCCCCGATCTCGTCGGCGAGTTCTTGCAGGGAAAGTTTTTGGGCCATTCGCAGCCGTTTCAAGTTCACAGCCAGTTGCGTCGTACTCGAAGCCATGGCTACCCCATCGCTTTTTGTTGCTTATGCACGTATCTAACGTGTTTTATGAAATTGTACCATTCTAGTTGACAGATCGCAAATCGTATGTTTTAATCCATACGATATCGTCGGAATTGAGGCCACTCCTGGTCCGGTTCCCCCCGAACCGGAAGGATCTCCATGGACGTAATCGTCGAGCAGACCGAGCTCCCCAACGCCCGCTTCGCCGAGGCGTGGTCATCTATAAAACTGCCCGAAAATGTGCGCGAGCGGCTTGAGGCCCAAGCGTTGCTGGCCATCACGCTTCGCCAGAAATTCTCGTTCGAGATGATGCCGGTGCATGGGCTGATCGTGCTGGCGGGGCCACCGGGCACCGGCAAAACGACGCTGGCTCGCGGCCTCGCGAATAAGGTCTCGGGCGCGCTCAAGGGGCACAAGCCTCGCTTCATCCAAATCGACCCGCACGCACTGACGAGTTCGGCTCTCGGTCGCAGTCAGCAGCAGGTAACAAAGCTTTTCCACCAGACCATACCTGAATTCGCGTCCGGTGCGCCGTGCATGGTGCTTCTCGACGAGGTCGAAACGCTGGCGCCCGACCGCCAGCGCATGAGCCTCGAAGCAAACCCTGTCGACGTGCATCGCGCGACTGATGCCGCGCTCGCCGGCCTTGATCTCCTGACGCGCAAGCACCGCAACATTTTGCTGATCGCAACGACCAACTATCCCGACGCCGTCGACCGCGCGCTCCTTTCCCGGGCGGACTGGATTGAAGACGTCGGGCTGCCGAATGCCGAAGCGCGCGGCGAAATCATTTCGGAAACTCTCGATCAGCTTGCACAGCAATGGCCGCGCGTCGCCGATCTCAAGCGCAGCATCGGCAGCTACGTGGCCGCGTCGCAAGGTCTCGACGGTCGCCGCATTCGCAAGACGATCATCTCCGCTGCGGCGTCATCGACCGAGACGGCCCGCGATCTCAATAATTTGAAGGCCGAACACATCCTGGCGACGCTGAAAACGGTCGCGAAGACGCGTCCGGCAGGGAAGGCAGCATGAGAGTTCGTCGCGATATCGCCTCGATCCCGGCGCGCTCGGCGGCCGAGACCTGGTCCGCCATCGTCGATCTGGTCACGTCCGCAACATCCGTTGACGCCGATCAGCTGCGCGCTGCCGCAAGCATCATGCAGGCGCTGATCGCGGACGAGCAGCCGGCCGCCGCGCCGATTGTGTTCAGCGGCAGCGGCCCGCGCGTCCTGATCTACTGCGTCTACAACGAGGAGGCCATGGAACTCGGCCTCAAGATCGACGCGCTGCCGTCAAATCCGGCCGAGGGCGACTGGCGCATGACCGCGCCCTGCGAGGACGAAGACGTCGCGTGGATGAACAAGTCTCTCAAGTCGCGCGCGCCGCGACTTTCAGTGCATTCAGCCAAGGATACGCCTGACGCCGCCTCCAACGAGGATACGACAGCTGCGATCCAGATCGACTGGGGAGCGGCAGGCAATTCATGAGCGCAACTTACGCCACGGCATATTCCCGCACGCAAACGTCCGTCTACGTCTCCGACAAAATGCGGACGTTCGTCAAACTTCTGGTCAATCAGTACGGCCTCGATCCTCAAGGCGTCGTCGACGCATGGACCGACTGGGTCGACCGCGCGGCTCGCACCTGGCTTGAGACCGGCGACTTGACCGGCATCGTCGTCGAATTCTACCGGCCAAATTCCGACACCGCGTCTGCGCGATGGGATTTCCCGGTCCGGTATGACGGCAACGGCGCTGACGAGATGTGGATCGACCGCGCGTTCTTTCAGGACGCGATCGCAAAGGCCACCGCGCCGCCAGCCGGTTGTCAGTACCGCATTCTGCTGACGACGAAAGATGGGCGGCCGGACGTACCCGGCGTCGGCCGGACGTCATTCAAGTCGATCAACGGACTAACAGCCAGGGAGGCAGGCACAATCATCGCGACGCCCGATCTCATGGCGTCAGCGAGGTACTACAGATGATAAGCGTGCAAGAAGCCTTCGAGATTTTCCGGCAGCGGCTTGAACTCAGCGATACCGAGCAGAAGGATGCCGAGCGCCGCCACAAGAGCGTCCGCGAATGCATCCGGGCTAGCTTTGATATCGACAACGACTTCCTGACCGGATCGTACCGGCGGCACACCAAGACGAAGCCGCTGAAGGACGTCGATATCTTCTTTTCCCTCGGGCCGAAGGACAAGCACTGGCGCGACAAGCATCCCGAAGAAGTATTAAAGGCCTTCGAAAAGCGCCTCGGCAACGAGTTCGGCAGCGACTGCGTCGAACTCGGGCGGCGCTGCGTAACGGTCGAGTTCGAGAAGCGCAACCCGACGGCCGACGAAGAAGGCAAGGTCCTCAGCAACGACGCCGTGCCCGCCTTCGACCGCGGCGACCACTATGAAATTCCGGATCGCATTCTTGGGCGCTGGATCAAGACCAATCCTGACGTCCACAAGGAGGAGTCGACCGCGAAGAACAAGGATATGGGTGGCAAATGGGTGCCGCTGGTCAAGATGCTGAAGCGGTGGAACCGCTCTGCAGGCAAGCCGATCTCGCCGTCGTTTCTGATCGAGGTAATGGCGCAGAAGCTCGTCGACCCGCCCTTCACCAATTACCCGAGCGAGATCCGCCGCTTCTTTGCGGCGAGCCTCGACGGCATCATGCAAGACTGGCCCGACCCAGCCGGATTCGGGCCGCCAGTCTCGGACCAGATGACGCCTCAAAAGCGTCAGGCCGCGGTCGAGGCGTTGCGTCAGGCGGAAGTCAAGGCGGCGCGCGCCGTGCGTCTTGAGCAGCAGGGAAAGAACGGCGAAGCCCTCGCGCTCTGGCGCGAGATCATGGGCAAGTATTTTCCGACGGGATGATCCGGTGACGCGCGCGAACACGGCACGGCGGCAGGGCGACGATTTTCAGGCGCGGCTTTTCTGGCTGCGCGCGGCGATGCTGCTCGACCCGCATAGCGGCGTCGTCAAGGTTGGATACGAGATTGGGCCAAAAAGCTTCGACGACATTTGGGTCGAGTACGACCGGAGCCGCGCGCCGCTCGACCACGAAGGCCGTCCCATTTACCGGCGGCACACGCAGGCCAAATGGCACACCTCCGCCGGCGCGTTCGGGCATGACGATCTTATCGATCCCGCTTTCATCAACGCGGAACGGTTTTCGTTGTTGCAGAAGGCGCATCATGCGCAGACAAAGCACGCGGCGGATGGCGTCGGTTGCCGGTTTGAACTGCTGACGAACTGGCGGATCAAGCACGACGACCCCCTGATCGACCTCGTGAGCAAAGAGGCCGATGCCATCAATCTGGGCAAGCTGTTCGACGGCACCGTCACGGACGGAAGCCGAATGGGCAAGGTTCGCAAGGTGTGGCGCGAACACCTCGGCATTGACCATGCGGGCCTCGAACTTGTCGCCCGCACGCTCGCAATTGCCGAAACCACCGAATCCTTGACCGCCCTGCGCGAACGCATCGACGACAAATTTGCGACCGTCGGGATGCGGCGCTATCCGGTGAACGAAACGGCGTTTCCCTACGACGATCTGATTGTCAAACTGGCAGCGCAAGGCCGTCTTGAGTTTGATCGAGACGGGTTTCTCGACCTGTGCCGACGGGAAAACCTGCTCGACCCGTCCGGCCCTATGCGCGCCGCTCTGACGCTTGGGGTGCGTTCGTTCATGCACCCGATCGACAATCTCGAAGACAGGTGCGCTCGTTCTCTGAACCTGGTGCCGTACTTCGAAGGGCGTTACATCAAGAACTCGGACGACTGGCAGTCGAAAATTTATCCCGCCCTGAGCGCCTTCCTGACGAACGAGGCAAAGTCGACCGATCATCTTCGGCTCGTGCTCGATGCGCATGCGAGCCTCGCGTTCGCCGCTGGCGCGGTGCTGAACGTCAAATCCGGTAAACGGATTGAGATCGAGCAGCGGTCGAACGGCCGGAGGTTTTGGTCGGCGGATGAGGGACCCGCTGATCCCGCTTGGCCCAAGCTGGTCTTCGAGGATGTCCCGGTCGGCGATGGCCATGAGGTCGCCGTAGCGATTGGCCTCACGCACGACGTTACGAACCAGGTGAGAGAGTTCGTTCAGACCCGACTGCCCAACGTTGGCACCATCATCCCCGCCCAACTCGAGACCGGGGCATCGCAATTCTCGGTTCGCGGCGGACGCCATGCATGGCAGTTATCCGAGACCGTCGGTCAGCATCTTAGGCACCGACAAACGCCTCTCACTCACATCTTCACCGCCGCGCCGAACGTATTCTCTTTCTTCCTCGGGCAGCATCAAAAGAGTATCGGCGCTGTCGCGCTCTACGAGTGGGATTTTGATGTCCTGAGGGACGGCGGCTACAATGTCAGCCTAAAGATTGGCGGTTGACTACGCGCCTTTGCTGGTCTTTGCTGCGGCCAGGAACGCGTAGCGTATACCGTCACGAGCTTAAGTGCTCTCCTGCGCAAGAATATATCCCTTGTCCCCGTCTCTCCAGATCAGGCCGCACTCAGCGGCCAGCGACAGGATAGTCGGCAAGCGATCTTCCGTAATGGCAGGTCGCCAAGGCTTATCAACCAACGCGATCAGGCCGTCCTCTTCGATCGACAATCGCAGCCTCTGGCTCTGGCCATCGAAGCGGTTTACAGCCGTAGCAAAATGCTGGCTGATCACGAGCGCTTCGATGATGAACTGTATCGCTTGCTTCAGTGTCGCATCCCCGAGCGCGACAAGTCTTCGCCGCAAATCGTATAGCGACAGACGGGCCGGTCCGCCGGCGGCAATCTGGGTCTTGTCAGTAAAGCAACCGGCGAACGCTGCGCACAAAAAGAGCCCATAGAGACAGGGCGCGATGACGCTGCTATCTCCTGCAGCCACGGCGTCCCTGATGTCGCCCATTACCGCGAAAGGACTGAAGGCGACATCGTCGCGCCCGCGTTCGACAAAATCTTCCATCGAACCAAACATTTGATCGAGACCCTCGATCAGGCGCCCAATACCTGCATCGAGATGAAGCGGAAAGGAAGCGTCGGCTAGTCTAGCCAGGGCAGCCTCCGTGAGTGCAGCAGTGTCGTGCACGCGCTCGTAGATGATCATGTGCTCGCACCAGGCCAGCATCGTTTCCAAGGCGTAGCGCTGAAGTTGGCGAACCTGCAGAACAACCCACTTCCGCTGAGCGCGATCGAGCGCAGCGGGCACCTCGTAAGGAACGCCCTCGGCGCTCACCGAAAAATACATTCCTTCACGTATATCCTCGTCGCTTGCGGCGGCATCGCAGTGTGAGAGATGCAGCATGGCGAGCGCAATCGTGCTGCTGCGCTGACCAAGCGGGGACCGGTAATCGCCTGCGGCATCGCAGTCATAGAGAGCCTGCCGGAATGCATGACGTTCAGCTGCCGTCAGAGCACTGACACCCCACAGAGACCAGAGCCAGCCGGCATCCTCTTCACCGGCTTCGACCGGGTCGAGTGTGTCGAGCAGGCGGCCATAGAGATCCGGTTCGGAGCGCAGCACATCATCGAGTGCCTCCGCGAGCGCTATCCCGTGTCCGACCGTCCGGAAAAATTCGGATGCGACCGGCTCCAGAAAGCCGAGGCCGGTGACGGTCTTGGAGGCCGGTCCATACCAGAGAGCCGCGATAAGGCTGGTGCTGCTCTGAACCCGTTTCCATTCCGTGAAAGTCAACGGTACGGCCTTCCCGCCGGCGGGCGGGGAGGCCTGCTTGCCGGGTATGCCAGGCGCGTCGGCAAGACGCGCGCCCCATGTAAACAGAACCTCCACACGTTCCCTGAAAGCTCGCATGTCTTCGCTTGATGGGGCGCTGCGACCCGTGCGCTCGCAGAGTTCGTGGAACTTCCAATAGATCCAGCACAGCAGGGAGAATGGCCGTACGTAACCGATGACGTTGTTGGTTGCTGGAATGAGATCTCCCATCATGTCGAGATTTGCCTGCCGCAAGCCAAGGAAGTCCACGCCGTTATTTTCGGCGGAAGGCGCGGGAAGGAAGAAGGCGTGGGTCGGCAGGCTCTGGTTCATGGCTTCAGGTTCAATGTGAATTTTTTGCAGTGGATGCAGCGCGCGATGCGCAGCTTTTCAAAGCTGCTCGCCTCTTCGCGGCCGAACGAGTAGTAATCGAATGCACAGGCGCTCGCGCCGTTCATTGCTGGCTTAATCTTGCGTTGCCAGTTGGGATGACCGAATGCCTCGTAGAGCGTCTTTCCGAGCGGGGTCGCAAAGATTGGCAAGTCGGCCGGCGGCGGCGATCCTCGTGCCGCGCATCCCACCGCATCGGTGAGCTGCTGGCGTATAGTCGATTGCGAGAGAACTGAGGCGAGCGCGCCCTCGATATCCGGCTGGGAGACCTCCCCGAGCAGGGCTGCCGCAAATCCCACCATAGGGTCGGGCAGCAGGGATGCGAAGGCGTTATCGCGCTCAACAGTCCCGCCGTAGAAACGTTCGAGATTGTCGTGCAATTCGGCGGCCCGAGATGCTTCGCGGCCCGTACCCTGCGCAAGGAGATAGAGAATGGCAGCGGCAGTCAACACATGCTGTTGCAGCGCGCCAGCCGGCACCGGCAATGCTGCCACCATCCGGGACGCGCGCGCAAACCATCCGCTCAAAAATTCGTGGGCGGCATCCTTGTCGTCGAGCCGGTAAAGCCGGAACCACATGCCAACTTCGAGCTGCATAGCGAGGATCCTGCGCAGGACGTCCGGTTCTTCCTGAGCATCATCGATCATCGTCGCCATCGCACGATCAAACGCGGCAAGGCCGAGCTTGCGGGCCAGATCGTCGACAGATGGTCCAGCCGGTCGGTCGTCTTCGGACTCGTCCTCGGCAAGAGTGTCGGCTCCCTGTGACTGCAGCGGCATGTGACGCGGGCGCCCATTGCCGAGCATCATCCGGCGCAATCGCGCGAGAGCGGCATCAAGCTGGTCATGGCCGGTATTGCCTGCGGGACCTGCGGGTGCACCGAAGCTTGTTTCCGCACCTGGCGCTAGATCGGCAAGATTGACTGTGACTGGTGCGCTGTCGCGCTCTGCATTTCCGGGATCAGCCGACTTCTGCACCGGCTGGTCAAAGATACGCAAATGATGTTCGGCGGCGACGCTGAGATAGTCGAGCAGCGCCTCAATGTCGTCATCGGAACCTTCACGGCGCATCAAGCGGCTAAGGGCGCCAGCGGTCAGGCGACGACGCCCCTTGACCGATAGGAACATCTCGTTGTGCATCCAGCCGCGCGCTTCGCGGTCGCCTTGTGTCAGGGCAATCTGCAAGGCGGGCATCTCGGCGAACCCCTCGAAGCCAATAGCGGTCGCAGAAAAATTGCCGTCATCGTCGACGGCCACATCAAACGGCATTGTCTCGCCGTCGGCCTGTATCAATCGGCCGTCCCACTGGCCGGCGACCGGCCGCAGCGATATCAGGCGTCCCCTGAGCTTGCGCGTTTCGTGCTTGTCGAATGCAGCATAGACGATTTCTGCCTCAGCAAGCCCCGAAGGCAATCTTTTCTGCTCTTCAAATGACGGCGGATCGGCCTGGGACCATGTAAGAGGCGACACGCCGTCCGGCAGGAACCGCAAGACGCCGAGTTCGACATTGTCCGAAGTTGTGAGCGATTTACGTGTGGCGTTGATACTGCCGGAGAGCAGTACCCTGCCGCTGTCAAACGCGAACTCGTACCATTTCGCGTGAATGAAGCGGCTATCGGGCATACCTGGAACGACCGGCGTGACTTTCGTCGGCCACGCCGAAGTCTCCGCAAAGGGGAAAGGGCTGACGCCACCGCGTGGCACCGCGACGCTGACACCCTCTGGTGCAAGCGTTTCACAAAGACGGCTAACAGCGAGACCGTCACGATCATGATAAGGCGACATCACGATTGCCTCGCGGCACGGCCCGTAGGGCGACAGCATGGCGGGCAGCTGGTCGATGACCGGCTCTTCGAGAGGATGGACAAGGCGCAGCGGCAGCTGTCCGGCTGCGTCGTCTCCACCCTGCGCCGCAATGCGCGCGCGTCCGGCAAAATCATCGATCCAGTCGGTTGCCGCGATCGCAATGTCGGGCCGCGAACCGACCGCTTCAAGGAAGTCTGCAAAGTCGCGAAAGGTAGTAGCCGCTTGATCAGGCGTCAGCGCCTCGAACACTTCTGCGTTTTTGCCATGTCCGCCGAACGTGACATTTCCCGAACCGACAAGAAGTAGGTCGCCTTCTTCGCTACCGAGATAGATGCACTTCGCGTGAAAGACGCCCTTCGGCATGGCAACAGGGATAAGCCGGTACTCCTGACCGACCCGCATCGATCGGCGCTCGAGAAGCGACGACCGGTAGCCTTCCGCATCGGATACAAGCGAGATGTCAGAGCAGCCGGCGCGCAGGAGCGGACGCAGGATTTCGGATTCGAAATAGCTAAGACTGAGCGTGTAGGTCGTGAACAGCGCATGCTTCCACGGTCGCATTCCGAGGATTTCGGCGATCGACGGCGACAGCTCTTCCGCAACACCCGTCGTCATTGGATCTCGCCCCCAATATTCCGTACATCAGTTGATGCATTGCCGCGCTTCTTCTCAGCGTTCCCTCCCGAATCAACGACACCAAGTCGATCACCCGATACTTTTGCATGTCAACACTAAGAGAGCGCATCGCCGCTTCGCCACTGCGACGTGCGGAACCGAGACTGCTTGGGGTAGCATTGCAGCTGGCGCTAAGCTTGACTGCCGTCAGCTAGTGCTACTTTCGCGCCGTGCCTCTGACGTCATCCAACAACGTACCGGCCGGCACCTTCAATGCCTTGGCGATTTTGTCGAGGATGAGCACCGTGGGGTTGCGGACGCCGCGCTCAATGCCGCTGATGTAGGTGCGGTGCAGGCCACAATGGTCGGCAAAGCTTTCCTGCGAGAAGCCCTGGTCCTCTCGCAGTTTCTTTAAGTTCAGCCCTAGCCGTCGGCGCACGTCCATCGGCTAAGGGTTTCGTTACCTCAGTCGATTGATCTACAGACGATGAGTCTCATTTTGCTGAACTTCACAGGGCGTTGGGCGAAGATCGCGGGCTTGGTCCTATCAGACCTGAAACGGCGCAAAAGGATTGGGTCGACAGTGATGCACCAGCTGCCCTCTGAGCGATGGCAAAAGAAGCCCGGCGCGGCAATCGCGCCGGGCATCGACCTCAGTACGGCGAGTTCACGATTTCGGCCGCCCGAACGATCATTCCGCGCGCTGCGAGCGTTTCACCGTTGTCAAGCATCTTGATCGCAGTATCGAGTCGCTTCGAGACATCAACGATGTCGGCAAGCTTCAAGACCGGAAGCTTCGGCAGCCTGAGGGCCGGGATGTGAGCAAGCTCCTTGCCGAATATAATGCGAGCAATGACGTCGGATGTCGTGCCGAAGTAAGCTGCGATATCGTGAAAGGCATGGCCTTCACCGACAAGGCCCTTGACGAGGGGGACGTACTTTTTCGGAATCAGCCGCGTAGGCTTGCGCGACTTGGCTTTAAGCGTCGATTTCGGCATGGGGATCTCCCTGTTTGCCAGTTCAAAATGAAAAAACCCCAGAACGAAAGACGCAGCAGGGCGCGCGCCGCAAAAGCGGCGTTCATCCAATTTGCGATTTCGTTCTGGGGTTCTACGTTTGATAGCGGAGAGACCAACCCCTCCACTATTAGGTTCTTTATATCACAGCGGAAATTGGAGCGGTAGAGGCCCGGTTGGTTAATGCCGCAGTTTCGGGCGTCAAGTCGGATGTGACAGGTCCGCGACCGATACGGCCCCTGGAGAAGCCGCCTAGCGGCGCACGTCCATCGGCTAAGAGTTTCGACACCTTAGTCGATCGATCTACAGACGATGCGTCTCATTTCTCTGGACTTCACAGGCAAAGGAAGCGATGTGACGATCCGTGAAGCGATACTTATGAGTCTCAATCTGCCATGGACACGCCGCTCAATCTTAGCTCCAGCCAAAAAGGCAAGGTCACCGAAACACTCGTCGCGGCAACCCTGATCCTGGCCTCAGGCGGACGGCTCTCGCCCTTTGTGCCGATCTCCGATGGCCACGGGATCGATCTGATCGTCCTCGACAAGCAGACCCATCGCTCGATCACCGTGCAAGTGAAGTCGGCCATCCCGAATGCCGCGAGGGGAACGGTCGCCTTCGATGTCCGCAAGGCCACGCATAGCGAGGCGCCAGGCCGCTACCTGATCGCGGTGGCCTTTGATCCGGCGACGGTCGCGTTGACCGCGTCTTGGCTCATTCCACTGTCCGATATTTCCCAATTGTCTACTGAAAAGTCTGACAAGTATGCACTGACACCAAATCCATCTCCAACCTCGAACGACCGCTACGCGCGCTATCGGCAAGCAGATGCGAAAGCCTTGGCAGATACGGTGCTCGCGGCAATCAATGGCCACCGCTGAAATCAATGTGCTCCCAGACGCTGAGACCGACGTCGCGGCCGGGAAGCGTGATTTTTCTATTCCTCGTTTGGGTCGTACTGTGTCGGATCGTTCTTGGCCTCGTATCTCGCGCTCCACTCTTCCATCGTCAGGTGACCCGGCACAAGTAGGATGCCGGCGCGTTGCGTCGGCGGTTGCGGATCGTACTTTGCGGCGAGCTTCTCCAAATCTTTGAAGGCGCGGTTGCTGCCTTCGAACGACTTGTTGCGCAAGGTCAGAAGGATCAACTCGAGCGTCGTGCGCTGAACTTTGCGATCGCCTTCCACGACCTCATGCTTCTCAAGCAGCACTCTCTCGGCGATCTGCCGCTTGCCCTTGGCGCCCTTGGGCCGGCCGCTCGGGTTGCCCGATTGGCCCTTCTGGAACTGATATTCTGCGGGCGGGGCCTTGTAACCGCGGCGGGGCTTGAGCGGCCCCACAGCGCGTTTCTCGTCTTCTGGTGAGTTGTCGTCCTGCATTGCTGTTTCCTTTTCGAGTTGTGCGCTTGGCTTAAGCGCCGTCCTTGTCGGGCTTCGATTTCTTTCCGTAGATATCGTCGTCGAACTTGAGATCGAGCAGTCCCGGCCAGATCCGCACGCCGCCGTTCAGCGGCGGTTCCGGTGCTGGCGCGACGAGATCGTATTTGAGGGCGATATCGAGCAGGCTACGGATCGCGTTCAAGCTCTGCTCCTTCAGTGCCTTCTTCACGAGCGCACGCAAGCCGACCTCGAACGGCGTCATGCGCTGCTCGCGGCCCTGCTTGCCGACCTTGACCGACTTCGTGAGAATGGCCGTGACATCGATCTTGCTTGACGCCTTGCGCGTGCGACGCGAGGGCTGCTTGGGTCCCAGCTTTGTCATGCGACGACCTCCTCATTTGCGATCGTGTTCGCGACAGCGGTTCGCTCGGCTGCCAGATCGCGAAAGCTCTTGCCGGCGCCGACGAGCATCGCCTCGCGCGACGTGATCGTTTGGAGGCGGCGAACAATGACATCGCAGTAGTGCGGGTCGAGTTCGATGGCATAGCCACGACGGCCGGTGCGCTCGGCAGCGACGAGCGTCGTGCCGGAGCCACCGAAGGCATCGAGAACGATGCCCTTACGCTTTGAGCAGTCCAGGATTGCGTCGGCGACGAGCGCGACGGGCTTGACCGTCGGATGCATCGCGAGGTCGTCCTCGCGTGATTTGCTGAACGTGTTGGCGCCGGCATAAGACCAGACGTTGGTGCGATAGCGCCCGTGCTTACCGAGCTCGACGTTGTTGATGTGCGGCGCAGTCCCGGCCTTGTAGACGAAGACGAGTTCATGCTGCGAACGGTAGAGCGAGCCCATCCCGCCGTTGGTCTTTGCCCAGACGCAGAGGTTCTTCAATTCGCTGTAGACCGGCGTGGCTGCGGCGAGCACCTCGCTCATATGACGCCAGTCCATGCAGATGAAGTGCATGGCGCCATCGACGGAATGAGCGGCAAGGTTGCTGAAGACGTCGGCGAGAAAATGCGTGAACTCGGGCGTGCTCATTTCGCCAGAGGCCATCGCGAACTCGCGATGCTTCACGCTGCCAAGACCCGAGACGTGGCCATCGATCCGCACGTTATAGGGCGGGTCGGTGAAGATCATCTGGGCGCGCTCGCCATCGAGCAGGCGCGCATAAGTGTCGGCCTTGGTCGAGTCGCCGCAGATCAGACGATGCGGGCCGACCTGCCAGATGTCACCAAGGCGCGTGACAGCCGGACCCGGCTCGACGGCCGGCACGTCATCAGCCGGATCGCTCTCCGAAGCCGCGTCGCTCAGCAGCACGTCGATCTCGGCCATTTCGAAGCCGGTGACGGTCACGTCGAAATCGAGATCGATGCTGGTCAGGTGCTGCAGCTCGATCTTCAGGATCTCGGGATCCCAACCAGCCTTCTCGGCGAGCTTGTTGTCGGCGAGGATATACGCGCGCTTCTGCGCTTCAGAGAGGTGCTCGAGCCGCACGCATGGTACGGTTTCGAGGCCAAGCGTCTTCGCAGCTTCGACGCGGCCGTGGCCGGCGATGATGCCGCCGTCCTGGCCGATCAGCACGGGGTTGTTGAATCCGAACGCCTTGATGCTCGACGCGATCTGGGCGATCTGCTTCGGGCTGTGGGTCCTAGCATTCCGATCGTAGGGCTTGAGACTGCCGATGGGCAGGCTCGTGACAGTGAGTTGGGTCATGAACGACACCTTCAAATGTTGCGAGGTGTCGCAAGCGCAAGCACAGGCCAGCGTTCGCGCGAACGCCGCGTCACCTCAGGTCCAAGTTGTCGTTCTGGGTTCTGGGGCCGCGCCGCGGACGGGATTAAGCCTGCGGCGAGGACTGGCCTACGATCTAAATATCATGGGGCGGAGACAGCATGTAAGTCCCCCTCCTGCGCAATGGTGTCGGAATATTTGTCCATTATCAATGAGTGCATATGCACGGACGGCATATGATGGAACACGGCCCCGGCGGTTGGTGGGCTCCGCGCGGGTTCGCCGGCATCCCCACCACCGTGATTGATCCGCCCCACCGTGCGGCGTCTCCCGCGGTCCCCGCGCTTATGGGTCCGGGTCCCCACGACCGCCGAGCGCTATGCGCATCCCAATCAGACGGCCGTTGTCTTGGCATCCACGAGTTTTTGGAACTCGACGAGGATCTCTGAATAATGCTGCGCCAGGAACCGCACGACTTTGACGTTGCCAATCAGCTTGCCCACATATCCGTTCACCAGCACGAGATCGAGGTGGTCCGCGCCGTACGATTTCTCGATCAGCTTGAATTGCCGATCCAAGTTTGCCGACTCGCGCTGCATCAGAGCAACCTGCTTATCCGTGAGCCCTTTGATGCGTCGGGACGCATGCGGGGCAATCAGTTGGGTCTGAGGTGTCGCAGCCAACAGCGATTGCGCATAGTTGGACGTGAACTTGTTCATGGCAATCATCAACTCCGCCGCCTCAATCTGGCGCAGGGGCGCCATGCGCCTCAACAGACCCATTGCGTTGATCGAAATGTGCTTGTCCTTGAGCATCTCTGCGACCTCTGGACATATCCCTTTGAGAAGTCGCATCTTGGCTCTCAACGACGGAATATCAATATCGAGCGCTTTGGCGATCCGTTGTTCAGAAACTCCTCTCTCGATCGCCTTCATGATCATCTTGTGCTCTTGCACCGTGGCAATGCGGCTGATCCGCTTATTGTACGTGAATGCTTCATCGTCGGTGGATAGGAGACAGACGACGTCGCTCGCACCGCTGTCCTTCAGAATTTCGATCCGGAGATGCCCATCAAGAAGCAGATATTTTCCCTTCGTCGATCGGTCCGGCGCTACGATCGGCGGCTCGACGATGCCCACCTCTTGGATCGATGCAGCGATTTGAGTGTATTTCTTGCTCGCCTTCAGCGCAGGGGTGACGATCTT
Source organism: uncultured Hyphomicrobium sp. (assembly GCA_964589785.1). Classification (GTDB taxonomy): domain Bacteria; phylum Pseudomonadota; class Alphaproteobacteria; order Rhizobiales; family Hyphomicrobiaceae; genus JAGVSR01. The sequence goes on along the minus strand of CAZPUQ010000008.1, from coordinate 78,884 downwards.
CAACGGCACGATGTTCGAAATTGCGATGCGAACGCTCTGCGCCTCGAATGCCGCTTTGACCTTCGCCGGGGAGGCTCCTGAACTCATGACGTGGCCGCCTCTTGGTTGCGTATGCGGTTCGCCAGATTTCGTGGCAGGTTGTCGAGCTTTTCGGCGCGCAAGAGTGCGGCAAAGGCCTCGTTCGCAAAGAGGGAACGCAAGGCCTCAGTCACAAAGATCAACTTTCCTTTCGTTTCATCGGCCTTCTGGATCAGGATTTGCTTGCGATCGGCGTCATCTCGGTAGGCCCGGTAGACTGCATCGGGTGTGGTTTCGGGGATGCGCCTCTTCGCCGTCGAGCCTTTGCCGCGCCTCAGACGCTGCTGGATCAGCTGCTTAGCATTCATCAACTTGCGACCACGCAACAGACCTTTCTCGTATGCCGTTCGAAGGGCAGCTTGGACGTCCGTATCATCGGCGTCTGCAATGTCGATCGCGACCGTAATAGGAATCTGACCGGTCTCGACCGCACGCAGCAGACGTTGCTCGCCCTTCTCCACGAGATGGATCACACATTTCACATAGGCCAACGTCAATCCGGTCTTCGCGGCGATTTCGGCGTCGCGATACCCAAGTTGTTTCATGCGGCTGATGTCACGAAGAAGATCGAGCGAATCGTGCTTGCGACGGGCGCAATTCTCGACAAGACTCTGCAGCAAGCACTCATGCGGCTCGGCCGTTTTGACGATGGCCGGAATGGTCGTCTGGCCGAGTGTCCGATACGCCTCCAGCCGGCCTTGACCGCAAATCAAATCATAGCGGATGCCGTCAGGGCCAATACGCTGGGCAACGGTGATCGGCTTCTTCAACCCGATCTGGCCGATGTTTTCGACAATCTCCTTGAACGACCGCGGATTTCTGATGCGAGGATTGATGACGGTAATCAAGTCGATGGAAATTTGCTCTGCAATTGGCTCGTTCTCGTTTTCCAGCATTATGCAACCTCCGAAAGGCGTGTGCGGGCGGCGAGTTCATAAAAGAAATCCAACGTGTCACACCGGTAGCTATCGAGAGAGACGCCATTGCTCTCGGCCATCCGCAGCCGGGGAAGCGACATATCCAGTCTCGGCAAGAGATAGTAGTCGAAGGCCGTGCGGTTGCTGGCATCGAGCCTGGCTGCCACTGTGAGATCAGGGAACAGGCCGGCATCAAGCCGAATGTGCCATCGGAGAGAGCCCGCTTTGGTTTGGCGGCACCGAACGACAACAACGGAAGCCGTAAATTCTTCGTTGATCGTCAAAAGGTCGCTCGCTGGATCACGCCGTGCGGAACCGCCCGCTTTCTCAATACCCGCAATCACCTGCGCAACGATCTCGGGATGCATGCGACGAAGATCGCGATTGATCTCAAGATATGTGTAGTCGCGGTTGGGGGAGAAGCCGACGAGCTGATACGCGCGAAGCAGACTTCCGAAACGGCTCTGATAGGCGCCGCTGGACGGCGCCATTTCGGCTTCATCAATGATCAAGCCCGAAAGGTAACCGTGATCCTCCAGGAGTTGTCGCAGAAAGTCGAGTAGCTCTTCATCCGACAAGCGAACCGACCGTTCTCGAATGATCGCTTGCGCCGCTTCAAATTTGGCTGGATCGACGATTGCCGCGAAGGCGCCCTCGGCGCGCAGCCATATCTCTGGGCTGTTACGGACATGCTTTGTCTTGAGCTTGAATGAACTTCTGTTCCAAACGTTGTTGCCGATATACTTCTCGTTGATGAGGACCTGATGGACCGTAGCCCGCGTCCACAATCTGCCGAGGTCGGACAGAATGCCTTTTTCGTTCAGGCCCGCTGCAATCTCGCGCTCTGATTTGCCATCCTTCACAAACGCGTCGTAAATTTCTCGGACGACAGCGACCTCTTCGTCTGACCCCGGAACCAAGATCACGCGATCCGTCTGGATGCTCTTGTGTTCGCCTCGGCCGAGTTGCCCCTTCACCACCGAATTTTGATCGATCAGGCAGCGCCGCAGACCAAAGCCGGGTGGACCGCCTTGTCGAAAGCCGAGTTCAATCAGGCGACACTGGCCGGCAAAAACCTTGGCCGAGAGTTCCCGACTGTATTCTCCGGCCATGGCGCGCTTGACGCTTTTGACGATTGTCGAGACCGGACTGCCATCATTATCGAATTGCTCGGCACAATAATGAACCCTTATCCCGGAGCGCTTACAGATATATTCATAGTAGGCGCTTTCGTCGGTATCCTGGAAGCGACCCCAGCGGCTGACGTCGTACACAAGGATGACCTCAAAGTCGGCCTGACCTCGTTGGACGTCGTCGATGAGCCGCTTCAAGGCATCGCGCCCTGAAAGCTTTAGACCGCTTTTGCCCTCGTCGGCGTAGGTTTGAACGATCTCGATATCGTGCTTGGCGGCGTACTGGCGAATGACGTCCGACTGGTTCTCGGTCGAATACCGCTGATGCTCTGTTGACATGCGAACATATTGGACACCACGCACTGACATGGCTGCGTTCCTGCAGCAAAAGCTCCCGCTGTCGGCTTCCGTTCACCAGAGCGCTGATGCCGCCCGTAGATACCGGAACTTCAACGTGAAGATGGATCTGATGACGGCGCCAATGCGGCCCCGCCACGATCAATCTACTCGGGGAGGGACGGAAATATGTTTCCGAAGAAGGGCAATAAATTTCCAAATGGCTCGAATGGCCAGGCAATCGAGCTAAACTACGCAACGGTGATTGGGACGGCTTTGAGCGCAGAGCTCGGTGGGTCACATCGCTCGGTGAAGACGATCATGAGTTGGACTGACGCCAATGAGCGTACCGTCAAGAATTGGCTGAGCGGATCCAGCGGTCCGAGAGGTGAACACCTCGTCGGCATCGTCCGTCATTCGGACTTGGCGTTCAGTGCCTTCCTCCGGCTCTGTGGCCGAGAGCAGGCAAATATCGTCGTGAGCCTGATCGATGCCCGCGCTCAGCTGGAGGCGACGATCTTTGAGCTGGATCGGCTTCTTGGAAAACAAATATAAGTAGCTTGTTGCTTAGAGCGCCCTGATCAGCACAGGTATCCGCCCTGTTGCCCGAGCAGGTCAGCCACCGCTTGCTCCGTCAGGCCAGCCCTCGTCCTTGCGTCAACAAGGCGAGCTATCAGTTCCCTATAGGCCCCCCTGTTGGATTGTTTTCGGCAATGTCGCGCATCGGCTTGAGATTGAGCGCGAAGCTCGTTTTGGGATTTATCCCGAAATCGGATTCAGCCCTCTGCCCCCGTTGGAGTCGAGGTTCCTTGGCCGGCCCCAAACGCCAGCCGGACGCTGCCTCAACCAATTTTCCAACGCCGCGGCGAGTTTCGGTGACGACCCCCGCGTCGTCTGCCCGATGAAGTAGTGCGTCAAGCATAGCAAGTGCTCCGGCAGCGCTCTCGCATTCTCTCCGAAATACCAAAAGGGCGAGAACAAGAGCGAGTTCACCCCGCTGGCGTCCGTGCTAATCGCCTTCGGCGTGTTATGGTAATCGCCGCCGATATGGCAGAGCAACTCGCGACCGTCGCCTCCGAGCGCCCTTGTTCGGTATATCGCGTCTTGCCTCTCGGGATGCTGTTCACCGTAGGCACCCATCGGGATCACATCCGAAACCCGGCCCGCCCAGGCAACAAGGCCGACGCCTTGCCGTTTGGGCGTGAACCCGACGACCCAGTCCCCGACCCTCGCGTTCGCCCTAATGCGCGGTTTGCAGCAGCACAGGGTCAGCATGCGGTTGTCCAGGCACGGAGCGCGACCACTGTCGTGAGCGAGCACGTACCGCCAGATCCTAGGCATCGGCAGCCGTCCCGGCGGTGAGGACCATTTCGACCCACGCTCTCGCTTCGTCTGCCCCATTGGTATCGGCGACGAACTCCTGTCCACGGCTGACCACCTGTACGGTCTCGTCGTCCCAACGTTCCGGCGCCCTGTGGTAGGTCATTCCAGATCCGCCCCTCTTGGGATTGAGCCAATCTGGCGCGCGCCATCTGCCGGCCCGCACCTGCGCCTCACCATTGGCGGCCGTTAATCGGTATCCAAATGGTAGCCTTCCCCATCCTGGCAGCCCGGTCGACCGACCGTTCAACCTTAATTCTTCGGAGGCGATATAGAGTGTGTTCTTTTCTGACCAACCGGCCCGGACATGCGGATGATCGGCAAGCCACGGATAGCGCCGAAGCGCATGCGAGCCGTCCGACCCGAGATGAATGACTTCGCCTGCTTGAAGCCATCCGAAGACCCGGTGCTCGGGCGGGCCATCGAAAATCCAACGCTGCTTTCGTGTGACGGGCCGGAATAGACCCCAGAACAGAAACACGGCGCCTGCGCCAACGCCACTCCCATCGAGATGGCCCTGGGCGGCACCGACCTGCCCGAGCGCGCCGCGCCAGTCCGGCTGCCGTGCGACAAGGGTGGCATCGATGTCGGGATCGAGGTGACAAGGCGTGGTGCGCGGAATGCGCCCAGTGGTCAGGTCTTCGACCAGATCGCCATGGGCTCCGTTGAGATCGGAGAACGTCATCGGCGTGGGCATCCTCGTGGGGATTGGCAATGAGATGCACGCACCCTGGATGATAGGGCTGGCACAGCCGCCCGTTCCCGTGTCGAAGCCTTTACGGCTGAAGATGATCTGCAAGATGATGCGCCCCCGATGGGAACATCCGCCGAGATCGATGTTGCCCTTCGGCAGCATAGTCATGATTGGATCAGTATTCGGTAAACACTCGGTTCTCCGAAGCCCACTCTACCGAGGGGGAGCGCAGGGTAGCACAATCGCAGGCGCTCATCCCGTTCCCCTCTTCTATCCCCACTGCGGCTTACGCCCTATAAGGCCCCAACGAGGGAAATGTGCTCATTCCTTGGTACGAGCAGCCGAAAGTGACATTGCTAGACGAATTCGGCAACGCACACAGGGACTGCCATCATCTTCGCGAAAGGCGCCTCCGGCGCTAACCGGTTGCAAAGCCCCAAAGCGTTGTTCAGAGCCACCCTGTTCAGAATGCCTAGCCACCCTGTTTGCTCGTGCACGTTCCCTGCAAGTCGCGCCAGAGTTCCCTGATAAATTTCGGCCTTCGAGACGGCCATGTGCCTCTAACCTACTGTGAAGACGTCGAAATATGGACACGGGACACGATTTCCAGACCCCGAAAATCGCAAAAATTCGCTGTTATTTACACTGAGACGAGTTCGCGCCAAACTGGCTCCTGCGCCACTCTCGAACAATTGGATCAGCTTCTAAAGCGTCATCGTGTCGGCAAAGATGAGAACTCTTCGCCGGGATGTGTCCGCATTCCGCACGTCAGCAGACGCGATATCGACGTCATGGGAAGGCGCTTTTGGTCCTCAGGCGTCATGATCGACCTCCGGGCGGTTCAGCCCCGCGTGTTCGGGGAACAGGATCAGGTTGGCAGAAGCCCTGGAACGCCCAGGCCGGTCGACGCACGAAGGCGGGAGACGAAGTTCACGGTTCATCGAACCCCTGGTATCGGCGCAATCCGACGTCATATTGAGCATCAGGTTCGGCGATACCGTTTTTACGAGGTTCCCATGCACAAAGCTCCCCTTCTCGCGGCCCTTCTCGTGATGGCGCTGACATCTCCGGCCGGCTCTCAGGAAGCACCTCCCGCGAGCCCGCCTCCGCCCGCGGCGGAAGACCCGGCCGGCGACGATGTCGACCGGGCGGTGGAGGACACCAAGTCGGCCATCGACGAGGCCAAGAAGGCGGCGATCGAGGCGATCGAAAAGGCGCGCGAGGCGATGAAGAAGGCGCTGTCCGCCGCCAAGGAAAATGCCGGCCCGGCCATCGACAAGGCCAAGGAGGCCACCAGCGAGGCGCTGGACAAGGCGAAGAAAGCAACGAGTGAGGTCCTCGACAAGGCGAAACAGGCGACCGAGGAGGCGCTCGACGCCGCCGGCAAGGACGCCGACGAGGATGCGACCCCTCCCGAGGCGGCCCCCGAGGCCCCTGCGACGCCGGCCGAGCCTCAGGCGGAGCCCCGCGATCTCTGACCGGCGCGCCGGTGAGGGATGCGACGGTCCGGCCGGGCCTACTTTCCGGCCCAGTCGCCTTTCACCTCGTCGCATTTGGCGGTGACGAAGTCGTTCATGTCGTCGACCACCATCGAGCCCAGCACGTTCAGCGTGTTGTCGGTGGCGGTTGCCGTCCACATGAGGCCCCTGACCAGCGTCGGGCCGGTCACGCGGCCCCAGTTGACTCTGGCCTTGACCGCTTTGCCGTTCTCGAACGTCACCTCCGGCGTCAGCTCGGCGGTGATGCTGGACGGCGGCCCATCTTCGTGCGCGATCTGGCAGGCAACCTCGTGGCGGTCGAACCGAACGACGTGCTTCGCCGCGCCGAGCGCCTGTGACAGGCCATTGCGGTCGGCCCTCAGGCTGGTGGTACAGACGACGGGGCCCCACGGCCAGGAGACCCTGGCCCGCGACACGATCTTCTGAAGCTGCTCCTTGCGAAGGCTCTTGGTCAGGCTGCAGGCGACGTTCTGGCCGTTCGCCGGGTTGCGGAATGCGGCACAAAGGGCCGCCTTGCAGGCCCGGCGCCCCTCGCGCTCGGCCACTTCCTCCGGCGTCAGGCTCACCTTCGGCGACGAGAGTGTCGCATCCAAGCCCGGCTCGGCCTGCGCGTCCAAAATCCGAAGCTCCGAGACCGTCAGGCCGGCGAGCAGGAGAGAGGCGAGAAAGGCAGACCGGGACAGCATGTTGCGGGATTCCTTGTAACCGGGAGACGGCCTCCTAGATACCAACTGTCGCCGAACTGAGGCGGGACGCTGCCCCCCGGCTACGGTCCTTGAAGGCCCTTCGGCGTGCTCCCATATCTTGGATGTAGAAGGCCGGTTCCGCTCGTGCAGGGCAGCCGGCAAATGGGGCGGGTGCCGATGATCGGGTCCGCGCAAATGGGTCGCTTGTCGAAAGGGCCAACGAATGACCAGGATGACCATGCTCTCGAACCCGCTGCTTCTGGGGTTCGAGGAAATCGAGCGGATGATCGAGCGCGCGGGCAAAAATGCCGGCGGCGGATATCCTCCCTACAATATCGAGCGCATCGCCGGGGATGCAGCGCGGCCGGAGATGTTACGCATCACGCTCGCCGTCGCAGGGTTCACCCGCGACGACCTGGACGTGACCCTCGAGGACAAGCAGCTCATCGTGAAAGGCAAGGCGCAGGACGACAAGGATCGCGACTACCTCTACCGCGGCATCGCGGCCCGTCAGTTCAGCAAGACGTTTCTGCTGGCGGACGGGATCGAGGTTCGGGCGGCCGACCTCATGAACGGTCTGCTCGCCATCGATCTGGTGAGGCACGAGCCCGAGCGGCTCGTCCGCAAGATCGAGATCGCATCTGAGAAAAAGGGCCGGTAGGTGCCGGTCGGTTACAGCCAAGCCCGTTGAATCGTAGGACGATCAAGCCATTCCGGCCGGAGGCTCCTCGGAGACCCGTCGGTGCGCGACGTTCTGCCAGCTCTCCTCAAGGAGGATGTGCGTCATGAACAGCAGCAATACCACCACCAAGAAGCCGAAGAGCGGCTCGTCGCGACCGTCCGCCTCGGCAACCCCGCCGGTGATGAGCGAGATCGAGCTTGCACGTCTCGGTGGCGGCCAGGTCGCCTATATCAAGGTGCTGAGCGTCGATGAAGCGCGCCAGCTCTTCCCGGCCATCGAAGGGCTTCCGGCTGGCGTGAGGCTGTTCGCGCTGCATGCCGCGGACGGCACGCCGATCGCGCTGACGGATTCGCGCCAGGCCGCACTCAGCCACGCCATGGACGGCGAGCTCGCGGTCGCCAGCGTCCACTAACGCGGTCGCGCCAGGAGCGCTAGAGATCAAGGCCCCGGCTTTGCACGCCGGGGCCTTTCTTATTTGCCGGCAGGCTTTCTGCGCTGCTCTGTGCCGACGGCGCCACAGCATTGAAGCAAAAGCGCCTGCCTTCCTCTTCCCGCCGGCCCCGTGCTTGTTCCGCTATATCAGAATGGATATAGCGGATGCCATCGTTATGTCTGTTTAACCATAGCGACGGGTGGTTCTGTCGAGTGAGGTGGGGAAGATGCGTCGGGGCGTACGAGTGGCGGGAGTGTGCGTTGCGTTGGCTGTCTGGCATGGGGACGGCGCGTTAGCGCAGGAGGCGGCAACGGCCGGAGGGGACGTTACCGCGGATGAAGCGACTCCCCTGCCTCCCGTCGTGATCGAAAGCCCGGCCGAGAGCCGCAGGACCAAGAGGAAGGCAAGTCCGCCAAGCCAGCCCGCCGCGAGCGGCGGAGGCGGCGGTGCCGGCGGCACATCGACCGCTGCCGCGGCAGCGGGTGGCAGCGGAGGCGCCGTTGCCGGCTCCGGCGGTGAGGGATCGGGCAGCGCCGATGACGGAACCCCGGGCATCTTCACGCTCGGCCAGCTCGACCTCATCGGCGGCACGACGATCACCAACGAGGCGATGTGGACGTTCAACAAGGTCACGCTCGACGAGGCGGCCCGCATCGTCCCGGGCGTCACGGTCCACAGCGCCGGCGGCAGCCGGAACGAGCGCGACATCCTCGTGCGCGGCTTCGACCGGCAGCGCGTGCCGCTCTATCTCGACGGCGTGCGGGTCTTCCTGCCCGCCGACAACCGGCTCGATTTCAACCGGTTCCTGACGCCCGATCTGTCCGAGATCCAGTTTCAGAAGGGCTACGTCTCGGTGCTGAACGGCCCGGGCGGCATGGGCGGCGCCATCAACCTCGTCTCGCGCAAGCCGACGAAGGAGATCGAGCTGGAGGGGCGCACGGGCCTCACGTTCAACGGCGATGCCGACGATCTCAACGCGTGGAATGCCTATGCCTACGCCGGCACGAAGACCGACACGTACTACGCGCAGGTGAGCGGCACGATCCTCGATCGCGACCATTGGAATCTGTCGGACGATTTCAGGCCGGTCAATCTCGCCAACGAGGACGGCGGCGCGCGCGACCATTCGGACATCGAGGACTGGCGTATCAACGTCAAGGCCGGCTTCACGCCGAACGCTACCGACGAGTACTCGATCAACTACACGACACAGAGCGGAGAGAAGAGCGCGCCCTTGCATGTCGAGGGCCAGTCTATTCCCCCGCAGCGTTATTGGACATGGCCCTACTGGGATATTCAGTCGGTTTCCTGGCTCTCCAAGACGGCGCTCGGAGAGTTCTCGTACGTGAAGACCAACGTCTACTACAACACGTTCGAAAACCTCTTGAGCTCGTTCGCATCCGACTACCAGACCCAGACCGCCAGCAACCACTTCAACAGCTACTATGACGACTATGCCTATGGCGGCTTCGTCGAGATGGGCACGACGCTTATTCCGATGAATACGCTGAAGGGCGCGGTCCACTATCGCCGCGACAGCCATTCCGAACGGCAGGACAGTGGCCTCGACGGCCCGTCGCCCGTGCGCGAACCCTGGCAGGATAGCATCGTCGATACTTGGTCGTTCGCCGTCGAGAACACGTTCCATGCGACGCGCTCGATCGACGTCGTCGCCGGTCTCAGCTACGAGATGGACGACGTGAAGAAGGCCGAGGAGTTCAATGTTCCGCCTGGCTCTCCTCCCGGGACTCCGCGCAGCCTGTACGAGAACCCGTTGGCAGCCAAGGATGCCTGGAACGGCCAGGGCGCGGTCATCTACAGCTACAGCGACACCGGCAAACTCCATGCCGACGTTTCGAGCCGCACGCGCTTCCCGACGCTCTTCGACCGCTATTCGACGCGCTTCGATACGCGCCTCGCCGATCCCAACCTCGATCCGGAGCGCAGCACCAACTACGAGATCGGCTGGAGCGACCTGGTCTTCCCAGGGTTCTCGGCGACGGCCGCGGTCTTCTACTCCGATCTCGAAGACAGCATCCAGAACGTGCAGGTCGGTGCGTCCGGCGGCAGTTCGATCCTGGGCGTCAACGTCGATGGCGAGCACTACGGTCTGGAGCTGACCGCGGAATGGACAATCTCCCGCACCCTGCGCATCGGCGGCAACTACACCTACCTTGAGCGCGATCTCGATTTCGCCTCCGTGGCGGCTTCGACACCTGGCCTCACCGCGCAGCAGCGCGCCGCCATGGCGGCCGCCGACACGGAAGGCACGCCACGCCACGAGGCGTTCCTCTATCTGGCCTGGAGCGTGACGGACAGCCTGACGCTGACGCCGAGCCTGGAACTGGCGAGCGACCGTTCGAGCCTCGTGACGGGGGCGGACAGCACCCTGCTGCCGCCGGTGCCGGCCGCCGACAGACGGCCCAACTACATCCGCACGGGCTCCTATGCGCTCTTGAACTTGCAGGCCGAATACGACTTCGATCCGAACACCTCGCTGGCGTTCGGCGCGACGAACCTGCTCGATGAGAACTTCGCGCTCGCCGAAGGCTTCCCTGAGCCCGGCCGGCAGTTCTACGTCAACATGAAAGCCAGGTTCTGAGGTAAGCTCGGCGCCCAACCATTCGCAAAAGAGGCTTTTCATGCGCACGTCACCGGCCGCGGCCGCCGTCCTTGCCGCGCTGTTTGCTCTTGCCGCGCCGCTCGGCGCGGCGGAGCCGGGCGGATGCGATGCCTTCGACTGGCCGCTTGCGACCGAGATCGGGTGGATCACCGCCCCCGACCGGCTGCAGGTGAAATCAGGCGCGACCATCGAGTCGGTTCCGGAAAAGGCCGTCGAGCTTGCCCTCATGCCGCAGGCGGACGCCGTGCTCGCCGTCCTGCCGACGGGATCGCCGGCGAAAAAGCCCGACGCCGCGTTCGCGGGCACCGTCCACTTCGCCGCGCCTCAAAAGCCGGGCCTCTATCAGGTGACGCTCTCGACCGGCGGCTGGATCGACGTCGTCCAGGACGGAGCAGCCCTCAAGGACGTGGCGCACACCGGAAAGCTCGACTGCCCGCATGCCCGCAAGAGCGTACGGTTCGAGATCGGCGACGGCCCTTTTATCGTCCAGATCACCAGTGCGCCGTCGTCCACGATCGTGGTCACCGTGAAGCCGTCGGAGTGACGCGGCGGCAGGTCACTCCTTGGACGGCCGCTGCTCAGCCGCGGTAGCGCGCGTACTGGCCCTTGGGCTTGAAGCGCAGCAGGTAGTCGGGGACGATAGACGCTACCGAATGCGGGTGCGCGATGCCGAGGCCCGCCAGCGTGCGCCCGTCCTCGATCGCCTTCTGGCTGACCACGTTGTCGTGCTGGAGGAGACGCACCTGGTCGAACGTGACCGGGCGCAGGCTGTTGGGCAGCGGCCAGGTCAGGATCGCCTGCAGCTTCGCCGCCCAGAACGGCAGCCGCAGGAAGAAGCGCCGCCGGTCGGTGTAGCTCATCGTGCGCTCGAGCAGTTCGCGGAACGACAAGATCTCCGGCCCGCCGAGTTCGTAGACGGTGCCCGGCCGCGCCTTGCCGTCGACCGCCGCCTTGATGGCCGCGGCAACGTCGCCTACGAATACGGGCTGGAACTTCGTCGTGCCGCCGCCGATCAGGGGCAGGAACGGCGACACCTGCGCCATCGCCGCGAAGCGGTTGAAGAACTCGTCCTCAGGGCCGAACACGATCGAAGGGCGCAGGATGACCGCGTCTGGGAATTCCTCTAGGACGGCGCGCTCGCCTTCGGCTTTCGTGCGCGCATACTTGGCGTTCGACCGCGCATCGGCTCCGATGGCCGAGATATGGACGAGCGTCCGCGCGCCAGCCGCGCGGGCCGCTTTCGCGACCGTGCGGGCGCCTTCGTCGTGGACCGCCTTGAACGTCTGCTTGCCGGTGCTGGCAAGCACCCCAACGGCGTTGATGACGACGTCCGCGCCGTTGACCGCCTCGGCCACCGACTCCGGATAGCGCAGGTTGGCCTGCACGGCATGGATCTGGCCGACCGCTCCCATGGGTTGCAGATGGCCGGCGAGGTCGGGCCGGCGCGAGGCCGCCCGGACGCGCCAGCCGTCGCTGGCGAGCGCGCGGACCGCGTGGCGCCCGACGAAACCGGAGCCGCCGAAAATGGTGACGAGGCCCGCTCTGCTCGGTGCTTCAGCCATGGCGTTTCCTGTCCCCTTCGTGGCGCCGCCGCTCTGGACCCGGTTGGAGCCCGGTCTGCAGCCCTCAGGCGAGCCGATGTTTAGTTGCCGGCGGCGGAATTGACAACGTGACCCGCTGCCACTAAATCGCGGGGCTTACGCCGGACGATGCCCAGATGGCGGAATTGGTAGACGCACTAGTTTCAGGTACTAGCGCCGCGAGGCGTGGAGGTTCGAGTCCTCTTCTGGGCACCATCGGGACCTTGTCTGCCGTCCCCTCGTTCGCCGCAGCGCCTTGCCTTCCTTGTGCCGCCTTGCCAAGGTCCGGCGTACTCCGCTCCTCGGTTCGCCCGTCCCGCGCTCGAGCCGGCCACCCCGCCTCGGTCCACAGGATGAAGCATCCATGAGCGCGCCCATCATCAAGCTGCACAAGGGCGACCTTCCCGCAGGCGTCGGTTTCGGCACCTCCGTCGCCGTCGACACCGAGACGCTGGGGCTCAACCCGCATCGCGACCGGCTGTGCGTCGTGCAACTGTCGGCGGGCGACGGCACGGCCCATGTCGTCCAGATCCTGAGGGACGGCCCGGAGCCGGTCCGCCTCAAGGCGCTGCTGACCGACCCGAAGGTCTTGAAGATCTTTCACTTCGCCCGCTTCGATGTGGCGGTCCTCGCGAAGTATCTCGGCGTGAAGACGTCGCCGATCTACTGCACCAAGATCGCCTCCAAGCTGACGCGCACCTACACCGACCGGCATGGGCTCAAGGACCTCGCGCACGAGGTTCTGGGTCTGGAGCTGTCCAAGCAGCAGCAAAGCTCCGACTGGGGCGCCGCCGACCTGACGCCGCAGCAGGTCGCCTACGCGGCGTCCGACGTGCTGCATCTGCACGCCATCAAGGACAAGCTCGACGCGATGCTGGCCCGCGAGGGGCGCACGGCCTACGCCGAGGCGGCCTTCCGATTCCTGCCGGTCCGGGCTGAACTGGACCTCGCCGGCTTTCCCGACGACGACATCTTTGCCCACTAGCGCCGGTCACCGTACCTATCTTGTTCAATTAGCGCCGTTTTCCGGGCTGGTTGTTACACCCGCGGCGGTTGCGTGCAGTCCCAATCTCACCCAAATTGCGCACCAGTGTGCGTCGAAGCTTTCCTCCTGCAATGACGGGGCGACCTCAGCACCCATGGCCACGACCTACGATGCCGCGAGTGCCCGCTCCGGGGCGCGCCCAACCGGCGCCGGCCTCGTCGTCGTCATGGATCGCAGCGAGAGCTTCAGGCAGGCCCGCCGCCATTCCCGCCTCGTCTCCATCCTGAGGCTCGCGCTGCCGGCGATCGGCGCCGGCCTTGCCGCCATTTATGCTGTCGCGCTGACGGGGGCGGGCGGATTCTCCGCTGGGCTGTCGCAAGTCGCCCTGCCGCGCATCACGCCGAAGGACCTGTCGATGCAGAACCCCAACTACGACGGCGTCACCGAGGACGGCGGGACCTATCGCGTCGCGGCGGCGCGCGCCCGGCAGGAGCTCGATCGCACGGACGTCATCCTGCTCGAGGAGATCACGGGTGAGCTCATTGCCAAGGACAAGACGTCGACGAGGCTCGCCGCGGCGCGCGGCACGTTCAACCACAAGGACAACGTGCTCGATCTGCACGAGACGATCGAAATTCGGTCCGACAACGGCTTCTCGGCGGATCTGACGAGCGCGACGGTGCTGACGCGGCAAGGACGCATCAGCAGCAACGATCCGGTTTCGGTCGGCTTCTCGGCCGGCAGCGTCAAGGCGAAGCGCCTCGAGATCCGCCAGAAGGTGCGCGAAGTGACCTTCGTCGACGAGGTCGTCGCCCGCCTCGTGCCGCCCGCGCGCGCGCCCGCATCGGGCGCGGTTCCCGGTGCGGCGGCTTCAACGGCGATTCCGGCCCAGGCGTCGCTGCTCGGCGCATCGGACGGTCCGGTCGACATCACGGCGGCGCGCCTCGACATCCTCGACAACGAGCACAAGGCGATCTTCACGGGCAGCGTGCAGGCCTCACAGGCCGGTGCCACGCTCGCGACACCCGAGATGACGGTCTACTACGAGGGCGGGCCGGCAGCGGGTGGTGCTTCGCCCGTGGCGGCCGGCGGCAAGCTGAGCCGGATCGAGGCCAAGGGACCGTTCGTGATGACGCGCGGTGCGAACGATCGTGTCACCGGCGATCAGGCCTCTTTCGACGCGATCCAATCGACGGCGCTGCTCGACGGCGCCATCGTGATGACCTCGGGCTCCGACCGGCGCATCACCGCGGACCGCGTCGAGCTCGATCAAAAGGCGGACAGTGCCGTCTTGACGGGGGTCGTCGTCGTTACCCAGGGCGAGACGGTGCTGAAGGGCCGGCGCCTCGCCGTCGACCGGAAGAACGGACGCTCGGCGCTGACCGCGCCGCCGATGGCCGGCAGCGGCCCCGGCCGGATCACCGCCCATTTCGTGCAGAAGAACACCGGTGCGAAGAAGCCTGCCGCGCCGCCGCCGGCGACCGGCGCCGCGCTCGCGCAGTTCCGCACCTCGCCCGATGCTCCGCTCGATGTCGAGGCGGATTCGCTCGATGTCGACGACACGGCGCGCGTTGCGGTCTTCCGCGGCGACGTCGTCACCCGGCAGGGCGAGGTGACGATGCGCTCGACCGAGGTCAGGGCGCATTACACCGGCTCCGCGCGCCTCGCCGACGTCGGCGCCGCACCGGCAACGGACGCCCCGGGAGGGGCGAGCGAGCTGGCGCGGATCGATGCCAATGGCGGCGTGGTCGTGACCACGGCAGACAACCGCAAGGTCACCGGCGACTGGGCGAAGTACGATGCATCGTCGGGCAGCATCACGGTGGGGGGTGAGGTCGAGCTGTCCCAGGCCGGCTCCGTCGTGCGCGGCAAGCGGCTCGTCATCGACGTGCGGACCGGCAAGGCGACGATCGACACATCGACGATGAAGACCGTGGAGAGGCCGGCCGGCGGCGGTTGGTCCACGGAGGCGGGGGGCCGCTCGACCGGGGGGCGGCCGAGCGCTATCTTCTTCCCCGATGAACTGAGGAAGGCGCAAGGCGGCGGGGCATCGAAGAAAGCGACCGGTCCCGGCACGTCGGGCTGGAGCTCGCAAACGCTCCCGCCCGCACCTGCTCCTTGAGCCGCCGGCCAGCCAGGATCGATGCGCGTGAAGCTGTCCCTGTCAAACCTCTTCCGGCCGCTGTCGCGCGGCGGACGCCCCAAGGGCGCGGGTGAGATCGGCTTTTCGGATGGGCATCACCACGCGCACGTCCGCGAGACGGAGATCGACACGGTCGATCCATCGATCGGCGGCGAAGGGTGGCTCACCGTCGTCGACGTGAAGAAGGCCTATCGCAAGCGGCAGGTCGTCAAGGGCGTCAGCCTTGCCGTCGGGCGCGGGGAATCGGTCGGGCTGCTCGGGCCGAACGGTGCCGGCAAGACCACGGTCTTCTACATGATCACCGGCCTCGTTCCCGCCGACAGCGGCCGCATCACGATCGACGGCCGCGACGTGACGCGTCTTCCCATGTACCGCCGTGCCCGCCTCGGCATCGGCTATCTGCCGCAGGAGGCGTCCATCTTCCGCGGCCTCACCGTCGAGCAGAACATCATGGCCGTGCTCGAGCTCGTTGAGCCCGACAAGCGGTTGCGCAAGGAGCAGCTCGACAGCCTGCTCGAGGAGTTCCGCATCACGCGGCTGCGCAAGTCGCCCTCGATTGCGCTCTCGGGCGGCGAGCGCCGGCGCTGCGAGATCGCCCGGGCGCTGGCGTCGCGGCCCTCGTTCATCCTGCTCGATGAGCCGTTCGCCGGCATCGATCCGATCGCCGTCGGGGACATCCAGGAGTTGGTTCGGCATCTCACCGACAGGGGCATCGGGGTGCTGATCACCGACCATAACGTGCGCGAGACGCTGAGCCTTATCGACAGGGCCTACATCATCTACGATGGTCAGGTTCTGACACATGGTAAGCCGTCTGAAATCATAGCCAATGAAGACGTCCGTAAAGTCTATCTCGGAGATATGTTCGTTAACGGGGGTTGATTAAGGATCGCAGCGCTCGTTGTGGATGCGGTGCCTGTGAAATCATGGCGATCTCGACCAAACTGGAGATGCGGCAGGGCCAGCAGCTGGTGATGACTCCCCAGCTGCAGCAAGCCATTCGCCTGCTTCAGTTTTCCAATCTCGAGCTCAGCCAGTTCATCGAAACGGAGATCGAGCGCAATCCGCTTCTGGAGCTCGATGAGGCCGCCGCCGAGGTGGCCTTGCCGACGGACCACGAGGCGGCGGAGGCCCCAGTCCCGGAGACGGCCGAAGCCCAGGACGGCGACGACTGGCTCGATCTGGAAAAGCCCGCGGGCGCGGATGCGGCCGAGACGTTCGATACCGAGTACGAAAACGTCTATCCCGATGCGGCGCCCGCCGACGCGGGGCCCGACCTCGGCGGCGCGCAATGGTCGGAGGCGAGGCAGCGCGGCTCGTCGTTCGACGAGGCGGACGCCAATCTGGAATCCTTTGCAACCGCGGACCGGACGTTGCGCGAGCATCTCTCCGAGCAGGTGGCACTTGCCATTGCCGATCCGGCCGAGCGGCTCGTGGCGCAGTATCTCATCGATACCGTCGACGAGGCAGGCTACCTGCACGCTGATCTCGCCGACATTTCGGCGAAGCTTGCCGCGCCCCCCGGCATGGTGGAGCGCGTGCTCAAGGTCCTGCAGGGCTTCGATCCGGCCGGGGTGTGCGCACGCTCGCTGGCGGAATGCCTGGCCCTGCAGCTCAAGGACCAGAACCGCTACGATCCGCAGATCGCAGCGCTCCTCGACAACCTGCCGCTCGTCGCCGCGCACAATCTCACCGGCCTGCGCAGGGCCGTCGGCGCCGATGCGGACGAGCTGGCGGAGATGATCTCGGAGATCCGGCGCCTCAATCCCAAGCCGGGGCTGAAGTTCGGCTCGGTGCAGGTCCAGCCCGTCGTGCCGGACATCCTCGTTCGGGCCGGAAGCGACGGGAGCTGGCTGATCGAGCTCAACGCCGACACGCTGCCGCGTGTGCTCGTCAACCGCCTGTACTATGCGAAGGTTTCCAAGACGGCGCGCAACGAGAAGGACAAGGGCTATCTGCTGGAGTGCCTGCAGACGGCCAACTGGCTGGTGAAGAGCCTCGACCAGCGCGCCCGCACGATCTTGCGCGTCGCCGAGGAGATCGTGCGGCAGCAGGATGCCTTCTTCACGCATGGCGTGCAGTACCTGCGGCCCATGAACCTGAAGACGGTGGCGGATGCCATCTCGATGCACGAGTCGACGGTCTCGCGCGTGACGTCCAACAAGTACATCGCCACGCCGCGCGGCATCTTCGAGCTCAAGTACTTCTTCACCTCGGCCATCGCGGCGGCGGACGGCGAAGGCGAGGCCCATTCGTCCGAGGCGGTGCGCCACCGCATCCGGCAGTTGATCGAGGCCGAACTCGCCAGCGCGATCCTGTCCGACGACATGATCGTCGAGAAACTGAAGACCGACGGCGTGGACATTGCCCGCCGGACCGTCGCCAAATATCGCGAGGCGATGCGCATCCCTTCGTCCGTCCAGCGCCGCCGCGACAAGCGGCTCGTGGAGCGGACCGTCCGCCCCGCGTGACGGCGTAGGATGGTGCGGCGCAACAGGTTGTGCCGACGACAACGGTTTGACAGACGCGGCGACACAGACTAGCGTGGCCGAGTGACCGGGGGATGCGGTGGGCGTCCGCATAAGCGGTTGGAATTGCTACTTTAGATGCGGCTCTGCGGGTACGGGGTTGGCATTAGGGTGGGTGGCGTAGGCAAGCTTCACAACATGTGACGGAGTGGGTCGGCCCTGCAGGGCCGGCGGCGTTAACCGCCGCCTGAGCAGGTGCGGCGAAAGGCGAGAGATCCGGCGCGGGAACTCGTATAAAGGACCGGCGGTTGTTTGGAACACCGCCGCACGACGATGAGCCTGACCGGGCAGGGGGATAAGGGTCACGGCGTTCGGTACGGGTAGGGCACGGACGAACGGACGAGAGACGGGCAAGGGCGGAGACGGGACGTCTCCTTTGGACCAGCACAACTGAGGCTCGGGGCAGGCCGGAGCGCACAGCGGGAAGCGCGGCGCCCACACCCCCTTCGAAAGAACCCATCATGGATCTTGCGGATATACTGGCACCGGATGCGATCATTCCCTCGCTCGACGTGACCTGCAAGAAGCAGGCGCTCCAGGAGCTGGCGGCGCGCGCGGCGGAGATCACAGGGCTCGAGCAGCGCGACATCTTCGATGCCCTGCTCCAGCGCGAACGGCTCGGCTCGACGGGGCTCGGCCGCGGCATCGCCATTCCGCATGTCAAGTTCCGGTCGCTGAAGGGCATCGTCTGCCTGTTCGCGCGCCTCACCCGTCCGATCCCCTTCGACAGCCAGGACGACCAGGACGTCGATCTCGTGTTTCTTCTCCTCGCGCCGGAGCACGCGAGCGGCGATCATCTGAAGGCGCTGGCCCGCATCTCGCGTCTGGTGCGCGAGCCCGCGACGCTCGAGCAGTTGCGCAGCGCCCAGGATGCGGAAGCGATCGGCCGCGCGCTCTCCAAGCCCGTCACCTCGCACGCGGCCTGACGCCAGGGCCTGACGCTAGGTTCCAAGCACCAGCGCCAGGAGACCGGCCGATCCGGCGAGGATGCGCCACCACCCGAACGGCGCATAGCCGTGGCGGCTGACGAAGTCGAGCAGCAGGCGCACCACGAGAAGGCCCGCCAGAAACGCGGTGATGAAGCCGATGACGATCGGCGTCGCGTTGCTGATGTCCATGACCGCCCAGTTCTTGTAGAGATCGTAGGCGAACGCTCCGGCCATGGTCGGCATCGCCAGGAAAAAGCTGAACTCCGCCGCCGACCGCTTGTCGGCTCCGAGCAGCAGCGCTCCGACGATCGTAGCGCCCGAGCGGGACACGCCCGGGATCATGGCCAGCGTCTGACACAGTCCGATCTTGAATGCGAGGCCGAGGGGAAAAGTGGCGGCGTCGTCGTAGCGCGGCGTCGGCGCCATGCGGTCGACGGCGAGCAGAACGATGCCGCCCAAAATGAGCGCGATGCAGATGAGCATCGGCGTCTCGAACAGCACGCCCTTGATGAAGCCGTGCAGCGCCGCGCCGGCCACCGCCGCCGGCAGGAATGCGATCAGCACCGCCAGCACGAAGTGGCGGGCGGCGGCGTCGTGCGGCACGGCCGTGGCGGTTCGCCAGAGCCGTCCGAAGTAGACGGCCAGAATGGCGAGGATGGCGCCGAGCTGGATCAGCACCTCGAAGGCGCGTCCCGGAGAATGGACGCCGAGAAAATATCCTGCGAGCAGGACATGCCCCGTCGAGGAAACCGGGATGAACTCGGTCAATCCTTCGAGAATGCCGAGAACGACAGCCTGCCAACTCTCCATTCCCGCCAATGTCCCCCTCGCGGTTGCGGCCGCCCGGACAGGCCTGTCCGTGCCGAAACGGTTGCCGGCGCATATGACACGGGCGCGGCATCCTCGCCAGTCCGCCCGGCGCGAATCCGCCGAAAGACGGCAATAGACACGACAAATGTTGCGGATTCGCGTAGATGCTGG
The DNA here is from genome assembly GCA_964589785.1 of uncultured Hyphomicrobium sp. Classification (GTDB taxonomy): domain Bacteria; phylum Pseudomonadota; class Alphaproteobacteria; order Rhizobiales; family Hyphomicrobiaceae; genus JAGVSR01. The sequence continues at coordinate 59,277 of CAZPUQ010000008.1, read as the reverse complement.
GGGCCATTTCAGCGCGGACGGCGATCCGTCCGCGGGCAGGACCGGACATGACGCTGCTCGTTCATTTTCCGTTTTGTCCCCGCAGCCGGGCCGTGCGGATCGCGCTGGCCGAGCTCGGCCACGATGTCGCGTTCGCGGAGGAGCTGCCCTGGGCCTGGCGCCCGGAGCTGCTGGCGCTCAATCCCTCCGGCGAGCTGCCGGTTCTGGTGCCGTCCGAGGGTGTCCCCGTGGCCGGAACGTACGCAATTGCCGAATATCTCGACGAGCAGGGCCTCGCCCAGACGAGCGATGCCGGCAGCGGCGGTCTCTTTCCCGGCGGCATCGGCGAGCGGGCCGAGGTGCGCCGGCTCGTGGACTGGTTCCTGAACAAGTTCGACCGCGATGTGTCGCGCGACCTCATCGATACCAAGATCACGAGCCTTCTGGCGCCCGCACGCGCGCCCTCGCCCGACGCGGAAACGCTGCGCGCGGTGCGCCACAACCTGCGCTACCATATGCGCTACATCGATCATCTGGCGCTGAACCGCGACTGGCTCGCCGGCCCGCGGCTCAGCTTTGCCGACATGGCCGCCGCCGGACACCTCTCGGTGCTCGACTATCTGGGCGATATGGACTGGGACCAGTATCCGTCCGCGAAATCCTGGTACATGCGATTGAAATCGCGCCCGGCGTTTCGCGGCCTCTTGTCGGATCGCCTGCCCGGGCTGCAACCTCACCGGACCTATGTCGATCTCGATTTCTGACCTGAAGCGAAGCTCTGCTTCCGTCCCGGCCGGCGCCGGCCCCGCCGTTCCGCCAGTGGAGCGGCGCGTGCGCGAGGCGGCCCTGGCGCTGGGGTTCAGCTCCGTCGGTATCGCCCGGCTCGGACCGGAGACGGGCTGGGGCGAGCGGCTGCGGACGTTTCTCGAAGCGGGGCGGCACGGCGACATGGACTGGATGGCGACGACGGCCGACCGGCGCGCGCACCCGAACACGCTGTGGCCGGAGGCGCAGAGCGCCGTGATGGTGGCGATGAGCTACGCCCCGGCGGAGGACCCGCTCGCGGCGCTTAAGGCTCGCTCGCACGGTGCGGTCTCCGCCTATGCGCAGGGCAAGGACTACCACGACATCGTCAAGCCGCGGCTGAAGCAACTTGCCCGCGAGGTGGCCGCTCTGACGGGCGGCGATGTGAAGGTGTTCGTCGATACCGCCCCGCTGATGGAGAAGCCGCTCGCGGCGCTCGCGGGGCTCGGCTGGCAGGGCAAGCACACGAACCTTGTGTCGCGCGACCACGGCTCCTGGCTCTTTCTCGGAGCGCTGCTGACGGCGGCGGCGCTGAAGCCCGACGCGCGTGAACACAACCACTGTGGCACCTGCAGCCGCTGTCTCGACGTCTGTCCGACCGCCGCCTTCCCCGCGCCCTACCAGCTCGACGCGCGGCGCTGCCTTGCCTACCTCACCATCGAACACAAAGGGCAGATCGCTCGCGAGTTCCGCCAGCCGATGGGCAACCGCGTCTTCGGCTGCGACGATTGCCTCGCGGTCTGCCCCTGGAACAAGTTCGCGCGTACCGCGCGGGAGGTTCGCTTTGCCGCGCGGGCCGAGACCCGCAATCCGCCGCTCCTGGAGCTGCTGGCTCTCGATGACGGCCTGTTCCGCACGCGCTTTGCGGGCACTCCGGTGAAGCGCACCGGACGCGACCGCTTCGTGCGCAACGTGCTCGTGGCCGCGGGCAACTCGGGCGATCCCTCCCTCCTGCCGCCCGTGCGCGTGCTGTTGGACGACCCTGCGCCGCTCGTGCGCGGCATGGCGGTGTGGGCGCTCGCCCGACTGGCCGATCCACAGGACTTCGCACGGGAATGCGAGCGGCGCCTCGCGGACGAGCGCGACGAGACTGTCCGCGCGGAATGGCTGACGGAGACGGACTGATGGGCGAGCTGTTCTGCTTCGGGCTTGGCTACAGCGCCCGCCACCTCGCGGCACGGCTTGCGGGGCAGGGCTGGCGGATCGCGGGGACCGCACGCTCCGAGGCGGGGGTTCGGGAGATCGAGTCGCTCGGCTATGCCGCTTACCGGTTCGATGGCGGAGCGCGAGAGACCGGACCGGAGCCGGGCATGGGGTCCGCCGTCCGGCGCGCATCGCATGTCCTCGTGTCCGTTCCGCCCGATCGCGACGGCGATCCCGTCCTGCGCCGCTACGGTGAGGATCTTGCGGACTCGCGTGCGGAATGGATCGGCTACCTCTCCACGATCGGTGTCTATGGCGACCACGGCGGGGCGTGGGTCGATGAGGAGACCGCCGTCCAGCCGGTCTCGGAGCGCTCGCGCTTTCGCGTGGAGGCCGAGCGCCAATGGCTGGCGTTTGCGGAGACGACGGGCAAGCGCGTCGAGGTCTTCCGTCTCGCCGGCATCTATGGTCCGGGCCGCAGCGCGATCGACAACCTGCGCCAGGGCCGCGCGCGCACCATCGTCAAGCCGGGCCAGATCTTCAACCGGATCCACGTGGAGGACATCGCGCGCACCCTGATGGCGGCCTACTCGCGGCCGCATGCGCACGCGATCTACAACGTTACCGACGACGAGCCGGCCCCGCCGCAGGCCGTCAACGCCTACGCCGCCGCGCTTCTGGGACTGCCGCCGCCGCCCGAGATCGCCATCGAGGAGGCGAGCCTGTCCGACATGGGCCGCAGCTTCTACGGCGAGAGCAAGCGGGTCGGCAACGCCCGCCTCAAATCCGCGCTCGGCCTCGATCTTGCCTTTCCGACGTATCGCGAGGGCCTTGCCTCGCTTGCCGCACAACGGGCGTGAAGCAAGCGCCTAGCCTGTTCAGGTCGCGTTCAGACAGGCTTCGCTTTCCTGCCAGAATTGCAGCGGATCCTCCGCTCATGGACCTGTGCGGGTTTCGTGTCATGCCGTCGCTCTCCTTCGTTGCACGCTCTTCCGCCGCTCTTTGCCTCATGCTTCTTGCGCTGCCGGCCACCGTCTCTGCGGCGGATGACGCGGCGCACCGGCTGGCCGACAAGTTCGCGACCGGAGACCGGGCGGCGCGTGAAGCGGCGGACGCCGAGCGCCGCGCGGCTGAGGAATCCGAGATGCTCGAACGGGCCCGCCGCGAGGCGGCCGAGCGTGCGCAAGCGGATAGGGCGGCGGCGGCTGCCGCGGAAGCGCGCATGAAGGCGATGGAGGCGGCGCGCGACGCCGAAGCCAAGCGCCTTGCCGAGAAGCTGCGTCGCGCCGAGGACGCGCGCCGGCAGAGGGCCGCGAGCGAGTCTCGGAGCACAGACGCCTTCAAGCCCGCCCTCAAGCCGGCGAGCCCACCGGTACCAGCCGTTTCGCCGCCGGCGATGGCTCGCGAGCCGGAGCCCGACATCGCCCGCGACTTGGAACCCAATGGCGCCCCCTTCGACGAGCCTCCCGCGCAGACCGCTGGCACGCCGCCGCTGCTACCTTATCCCCCCATGTCGCTCGGCCGGCATGAGCCCGAGTTCGCCCCTCCGGCGGACCGCCGGGTCACGGTCCTGCTCGTGATGGAGCCGGGTAAGAAAGGCATCCGCCGCTTCAACAAGACGGCCGATCCCGTGCTGTGTCACGACGAGTTGTGCTTTGTCTCGAAGGGCGCGGCCGCACCGGCCCGCGTCATGACGCGGCGCAAGGCGCTGGGCGCCGGAAACACGCTCGGCAAGCGCGCCGGGGCGTGCCGGCACAGCCTCACGTGCGCCTATCGCAGCGTGACGCTCGACGGTCCGGCGCCCGTGATCGAGCCGGTCGATCTCAAGATTCTGGTTCATGACCGTCGCGAGCCGCGCGCGGTCTCGGGCGATGCCTCGTGCCATGTGACCGCGGGCCGGCTCTCCTGCGGCCGCACGGTCGTTGCGGCCGGTTATCGCGCCTGGATCGTGCCGGAGGCGATCGCCGAACAGGCCGGGCCGGCCGGGCTCGCAGCGGCGCTGTCGCGCGGGCTGCAGCCGGTCGATCTGCGCGAGGCGGCGTTCCGTGATTAGCGGGCGGCGCGCTCGGAAGCTTCGTCAATCAGCCGGAAGATCAGGGCCAGGTCCTGCGGCCGCGACAGGCGATGCTCGCCGTCGGGGACTTCGGTGATGCTGATCCGGCCGCCGGTCAGGAATGTCTGAAGCTCGCGGACGTGCGCAGCGGGAACGTCGCGGTCCTCAAGACCTTGCAGAACGAGGATCGGCCGGCCAGGATCGAAGGGTCGGCGCGCGAGGAGATGTTTGCGGCCGTCCTCGATAAGCGCGCGCGTGATCGTGTAGGGTTCGCCGTAGTCCGACGGCTCAAAGTAGACGCCCGTTTCGGCGAGCTGGCGCCGGCCCTCGTCGGAGAACTTCTTCCACATCAGTTCCTCGGTCATGTCCCAGGCCGGAGCGATGAGGACAAGCGCGGCGATGCGCTGCGCCTCCTCCGGCGCGCGCTCCATGAGCCGCTTGAGCAGCATGAGTGCGATGTGTCCGCCCATGCTCGAGCCGACGATGACCTGTGGTCCCTTCGACACGCGGCGGAAAACGGCTTCGGCCTCCTCGAGCCAGCGGCCGATGGTGCCCATCTCGAACGGGCCGTCGGAGAGACCGTGACCGGAATAGTCGAACCGGACGCCGTCGACGCCGGTCTCACGGGCGTACTCGGACAAGGCCGTCGCCTTCGTGCTCGCCATGTCGGACTTGAAGCCGGCCAGCCAGAAGAGCCCCGGTCTGTCCTCGTGCTGTCCGGCCTCGCGGCGAAAGGCGATGCGGCGCCGCGCCTCGCCCGTACCGACCTCGATGAATTGCGGTTCGCTGCCGGTCATCCTATGAGTGCCTGCCTGTTTCTGACGCCTTCGTTCCGTGACCCGGAGCCTGCCCTTGGCCGATCGTGCCCCGACCATACTTCAGATCGTACCCGAGCTCGAGACGGGCGGCGCGGAGCTGTCCACGATCGAGATCGCCGAGGCGGTCGTCGCCGCCGGCGGCCGCGCCCTCGTGCTGACGGAGGGAGGGCGGATGCTGCCGCGGCTCGAGGCAGCGGGCGCCGATGTCCGCATCTTTCCTGCGGCGACGAAGAACCCGCTCAAGCTCCTTGCCAACGCGCGGGCGATCGCGAGACTCGTCGGGGCCGAGGGCGTCGATCTCATCCACGCGCGCAGCCGGGCGCCCGCCTGGAGCGCGCTGTGGGCCGCGCGGCTCACCAAGCGCCCGTTCGTCACGACGTATCACGGGGCCTACAACGAGACCTCGGCGCTCAAGCGGTTCTACAACGGCGTCATGGCGCGCGGCGACCTCGTCATCGCCAATTCCGCCTATACGCGCGACCTCGTCATGGCGCGCTACGGCACGCCGGCATCGAAGATCCGCGTCATCCACCGCGGCGTGGACGGTCTGACGTTCGATCCGGCGACGGTCGATCCGGCACGGGTCGAGCGGCTGCGCGCGCAGTGGGGCGTAGAGCCCGGCCAGCGCATCATCCTCCAGCCGGCGCGGCTGACCAACTGGAAGGGGCAGCACGTCGTCGTCGAGGCCGCGCGCCGCCTCCGCCAGTCCGGGAGCTGGCCATCCGGCGGCGTCGTCGTTCTGGCGGGCGACGCCCAGGGTCGCGACGACTATGCCGCGGGCCTCACGGAGGCGATCCGCGCCGGCGGGCTTCAGGATCGCGTTCGCCTCGTCGGCCACGTCGACGACATGCCGGCGGCCTATCTCGCCTCCGACGCCTCGATCGTGGCGTCGATCGAGCCGGAGGCCTTCGGGCGGACGGCGGTGGAAAGCCAGGCCATGGGCTGTCCGGTCATCGCCACCCGCCTCGGCGCGCCCCAGGAGACGGTCCTGTCGCCACCGGAGCACGGGCCCCGCACGATGACGGGCTGGCTGGTCCCGCCGGGCGATGCGCAGGCCCTGGCCGATGCGCTCCTGTGGGCGCTCGGCCTTAGCCCGGCGGCGCGCAAGGAGCTTGGTGACCGGGCCCGCGCCCATGCCTGCCGCTCCTTCTCCCTGCGCCAGATGCGGCTGAAGACGCTTGCCGTCTATGACGAGATCCTGGAACGCGGGCTCGCCGGCGCCTACGTGGCGGCGCGCCCACAGAACGATGGTTAAGTCGGGTTGTAGGACCCCGTGGCGTCTTGACTTGCAACCCTTTCTTACCAATTCTCCGGCCTGATTGCCGGCAAGCCACATCGGCTCCGTCCGGCAGGAGACCAGCAACGGACATGTGCAACAGCTAGAGGAGATCGACCCATCCGCAAACCCATGCGAGCCGCGCCGACGCGCGAGCAGACCGGCCCCAGGATCAACGATGCCATCCGGGCCCGCGAAGTGCGACTGATCGACGAGACTGGACAGAACGTCGGAGTCGTCAGCAAGTTCGACGCCCTGGAGCGGGCGACCGCAGCCGGGCTCGATCTGGTCGAGATCTCACCGGACGCGGAGCCGCCGGTCTGCAAGATCCTGGACTATGGCAAGTTCAAGTACCAGGAGCAGAAGCGCCAGGCCGAGGCGCGCAAGAACCAGAAGATCGTCGAGATCAAGGAAATCAAGATGCGCCCCGGCATCGACGATCACGACTACGATGTGAAGATGCGCGCCATCCGCCGCTTCTTCGAGGAAGGCGACAAGGTCAAGATCACCCTGCGGTTCCGCGGGCGCGAGATGGCGCACCAGCATCTCGGCATGGAGGTCTTGAACCGCGTGAGGAGCGAGACGGAGACCGTCGCCAAGGTCGAGAGCGAGCCGCGTTTCGAGGGCCGCCAGATGGTGATGGTGCTGGCTCCGAAATAGGCCGCCGGATTTGCCGGAGCCGAGAGACGCAAAGGCGCTGTCCCCGCTGGGGTGACGGCGCCTTTCTGCATCTGATTTCCGGACTCGCAAGCCTGCGTGCTGGCTCCGCGCTGCGCGGCCGTCAGCGCGTCTCCTCGGGCGCGCGATGGTAGACGTCGTCGGTGCGCACGATGTCGTCCTCGCCGAGGTAGGTGCCGATCTGCACCTCGATAAGCTCCAGCGGGACCTTGCCCGGGTTCTCGAGTCGATGCCACTCAGTCGCGACGATGTAGACGCTCTCGTTCTCGCGCACGAGCTCCTCCCGGTCGCCGATCACGACCTTCGCCGTGCCCTGCACGACGACCCAGTGCTCGGACCGGTGGTGGTGCATTTGCATGGAGAGCTTGCCGCCCGGTTTCACGTGGAGCAGCTTGACCTGGAAGCGCGGCCCGATGTTGAGCGTTTCGAAAAAGCCCCACGGCCGGTAGTTGCGCAGGTGCTGCTCCTGCTCCTTGCGGTTCGAGCGCTTGAGCCTGGCGACGATCTTGCCGACGTCCTCGGCGCGCGACTTGTCGGTGACCAGCAGCGCGTCGGGCGTGTCGACGATGACGAGATCCTTGACGCCGATGGTGGCGACGAGACCGCGCTCGCTATGGACATAGCAGCCGGTCGTGTCTTCCAGCACCGCATCGCCACCGGCATAGTTCTGGTTCTGATCGCGGGCCGCGATCTCCCACAGCGACGACCAGGAGCCGACGTCGTTCCAGCCGACGTCGATCGGCAGCATGGCCGCTGCGTCCGTCTTCTCCATGACCGCGTAGTCGACGGAGATGTTCGGGCTTTCCGCAAACGACGGGCGGTCGAGGCGAACGAAGCCCAGATCGCGCTCCGAGCGCGCGAGCGCCGCGCGGGCGGCGTCGAGGATGCGGGGGTCGAGGCGTGCGATCTCGTCGAGGAACGTGTGCGCGTGGAGCACGAAGATGCCGCTGTTCCAGAAGTAGTCGCCTTCGGACAGGTAGGACGCCGCGGTCGCCGCGTCCGGCTTCTCGCAGAAACGCTCGACCGTGAACGCGCCGCCCTTGAAGCCTTCGAGCGACGGGCCGCGCTTGATGTAGCCGTAGCCCGTGTGGGGACTTTCGGGCTTGATGCCGAAGAGGACGAGACGGCCGGTCGCGGCGACGCTCGCGGCGCGGCGGACGGCTTCCACGAAGCGCGCCTCCTCCTTCACCGCGTGATCGGACGGCATGACGACGAGCACGGCGTTGGGCTGCTCGCGCACGGCGGCCAGCGCGGCAACGGTGATCGCGGCGGCCGTGTTGCGGGCGACGGGCTCCAGGATGATGGCCTTGGCGGTGACGCGCGCGCGCTCCAGCTCCTCCTTGACGAGGAACCGGTGATCGTTGTTGCACAGCAGGATCGGCTCGCCGAAGCCGGCATCGCCTTTCAGGCGGCCGAGCGTGGCGCCAAGCAGCGTCGTGCCGTGGCCGTTGAAGAAGTTGATGAACTGCTTGGGAAACATGGAACGCGACAGCGGCCAGAGCCGCGTGCCCGATCCGCCGGACAGAACCACAGGTATGATCGGAGTCATCGCCGGCATCTTATCGCTACCGCTGGCGGGCAACCCAACGTGCCCAAGGAAAGGTTAACCGTCACAAAATTCGATCGCGGCCGTCGCAATGCAATGCGGCGATGGACGGCATGTCCGTGGGGACAGGCGACCACCGCCGCAACGGCAACCGGATACGCGGGACAGGAAGACCGGCGCTCCCTGCATTCAACCGCTAATTCGTTTCGAACATGCAAACAGCCGGTACATTTTCTCTAGGGAGCATCGGGCCGCTCGATCGCCAGCAGCCATTTCACGGCGGGCACGGAGATGGCATGGGGCAGGATCCTCAGTGCGTAGACCGCGAGCGTCGGCACGAAACCCGGCGCGATGACGCGGCGGCCGAGCCGGTAGCCCCGGATCGCCCGCGCGGCGACCAGCTCCGGCGTCGAGGCCCCGAGCACGAAGCGATAGAGCGCATCCTCGGCGCCCATGCGGGCATGAAAGCGGGTTTCCACGGGGCCGGGCAGCACGACGGCCACGCGCACGCCACGGCCCGCGGTTTCCGATGCGATGGCTTCGCTGAGCGAAATGACGAAAGCCTTGCTGGCGTAATAGGCGGCCTGGTGCGGTCCCGGAACGAGCCCGGCCAGCGAGGCGATCGACAGGATGCCGCCTCGTCCGCGCGCGAGCATGCCGGGAAGCATGGCCCGGGTCAGCCGCGCGAGGCCGGCGACGTTCGTCGCGATCAAGGCGTCGAGGCTTGCCGGTTCTGCGGACGCAAAGGGTCCCGCCGCGCCGAGGCCGGCGCTGTTCACCAGCACGTCGCAATAGCGTTGGTCGGCGGCGAGGTGGTCGAGAAGGAGGCGCGGCGCGGCTTCGGTGCCGACATCGAGGATGAGCGTATCAACCTCAGGTGATGCGCTGTCCCGGAGCGACCGCGCCGCGCGGTCGAGACGCTCGGCGTTGCGGGCAACGAGAAGGACATCGCGCCCGCTGCGGGCGAACGCGCGGGCGAGTTCCAGTCCAATGCCGGAGCTGCCGCCTGTGACGACCACGGTGGGCCGGCTTCGTGCCGCCGCAGCCACAGCCTCCGGCTCGGGCGCCGCCGCCCGCGAGATCCACCAGTTCGCCAGATCTTCGAGTGGGGTCATCATCGGCGGCGCATTGTGCGCGCACCGCCGCACATCCGACAAGCGCGAACAGGGACCGCTTTATGCGGCGGCTTCGGTCGGCGCGTTCAGTCGCTCGCGCCGCACCCGGCGCGACCACGTCAGCGGGCGCACGCCGTCCGGATCGGAGCGGGCCGCCTGCCACAGGTCATGCTGCAGCTGCAGAGCCAGCCAGTGGTGCGCGCCCTGCCCGAACGCGATCCCGAGGCGCCGGGCGAGGTCCGGCGTGATGCCGTTCTTTTCGGCGAGCAGGCTCTCGATCACGGCCCGCGGCACGGCGAGATGGGCCGCGAGATCGGCGGGCGTCATCGACAGGCAGGGAAGGATATCGACACGCAGGACTTCGCCGGGATGAAGGGGAGCCGGATCGCTCTCGCTCAACTGTCTATACATCGTCGTCTGTTCCGGTTGCGAACCCGCAGGCACCCGATCGGTGCGCAATGACGGGGTCGGTGCAACAGCGCGCAGATTCGACGGGCAGTTTGACCGATTTACGGCTGACAGTTTGTTCAGGTTGGCGGTGCGGCGAGCTCGCAGAACCTCACGCCGGCGGAGACGTGCGCGAGGTGCGGACCTCGGTCACGATATCCTCGCCCTCCTCGCCGGGATCGTCCGGAGCAACCGGCGCACGAGGCCGCTCGCTCTCTTCGCTGACATCGCCGAGGCCGGCGCGACGGGACGGCACCGCATCGATAGTACGCGCGCCCGAGAGATCGACGGCGAGAAGATCCTGGATGTCGGCCGCGAGCTCCGCGTCGTCGCTTTCCGGGCCGCTTACGGGCACGCGCCACGCGACGGCATCGATCGTGCCCGACACGGGCGACACGGGCGCCCACACGTCGAGCACGACGCCGTCGGCGGTCCAGACCGGATCGCGGGCTGCCGTGGCGGCGCGCGCGATCCACTCGCGGGTGCGGCCGGCGTCGCCTTTCTCCTCGGTCTCGATCCGCGCCATCAGCCGGGCCACGCGGCGCGTGAGCTTGTCTTTCAGAAAGGGCTGCAGCGCATCGCGGGCGGCGGAGAACTCGCGGGCCTCGATCGCGGCCGTCGCGAGCGCGATGCCGCTCTCGGCATCAAGCGGCTTCAAGAGCGCCAGTTGCCGAATGCGGTCGAGCCGGTCGCGCGGGCTGTCGCCGATGCGCGCATAGGCATAGGCGGCGGCAAGATCCGGATGGGGCGCGCGGGACCACGTCCGCTGGATGATCTTGGCCGCCTTCGCCGTCTGCCCCCGCGCGGCGAGGATGCGGCCGGCAACGGCCGCCGCCGGAACGAGGTCGGGCGCCAGCGCATGGGCCTCCGTCGCCAGCGCCAGCGCCTTGTCGGCGTCGCTCTCCTCGATGGCCTGTGCCTGCGCCGCCAGCATGAGCGCGCGGCGGCGGTCGGCAATCCCGCGCTCGAGATAGCCATAGCGCTTCGCGAGTGCCGCCGTCTCCGCCGCGCCCGCCCAGTCGCCCGTCTTGCACTGCATCTCGAACTGGGCGTCGAGCGGCCAGCCGAGGCGCGGGTTGAGTCGCGCGGCCCGTTCGGCGAACTGCAGCGCGGCCTCGGGCTCGCCCTCGCGCCGGGCTTCGAGATAGAGGCCCCGCAATCCCAACTGCTCGGTGTCGGGCGAGGCGAGCATGGCCTCGAAGATGCGCCGGGCGGTGGCGCGGTCGCCGGAGAGCTGCGCGGCCTGCGCCCGCAACAGATGGGTCATGGGCTCGTTCGGGATCGCCTTGCGCGCCTGGAGGGCGTAGCGCGTCGCCGAGTTGCGGTCGCCCGCGCCGATGGCGATCATGCCGCTCGACAGCGCATCGAGGCCGCGCTGCTGGCGGCGGCGGGTGAGATGGCGGCTCATGATGGCCGGGCTCGACCAGAGCTGGCGCAGCAGCGACCACAACAGCAGCGCCGCGCCGACGAGCGCGGCGAGCAGCACGACGGCGCGGAACACGCTCGTCTCGATCTCATAGCCTTGCCAGGTCACGAGCAGACTGCCGGGCCGGTCGGCGAGCCAGGCGAGGCCCGACGCAAGGAGCAGCATCGCGACGAGGAAGAGGACGAGACGCACCATTCGACCGCACTCCCGTCAGTTGCCGCCGCCGGCGGGCGGTGTCGGCGCAGCCGGCGCAAGTGCCGCCTTCAGTTCATTCTCGACCGCGGCAATGGCCGCATCCGCGCTGTGGCGCGCGGCGACCTTGCTGCGCCATTCCGCGATCCGGGCCGCGGCCTCGGGCGGCAGACGGCCGGCCTCGGCGAGCACGTCGGCCAAGTGGTTCTCGGCGAGCGCCTTGTCGATCCGGGCCACCCGCGCCTCGAGACTGGTGTCACCCTCGGCCGCGTCGATCTTGCGGACGCGAACCACCGATTTCGCGCTCGCCAGCAGGCGATCCCATGCGGATGCGCCGGGCGCGACGGCTGCCGTATCAAGCGCGGCAGCGAGCGCTGGCCGCGCCTCGTCCTTGAGCGCGGCGAGCGAAGGCACGCCGGTCGTCTTGAACGGGTCGAGCGCTTTGAGGTCGAGGCGGCTCTCCGAGGCGGCCTCGACGGCGGCAAGCTCGGCGGCAAAGCCCCGGCCGCTCTCGATGGCCCGCTTCAGATTGCCGAGCTCCAGAGCGGTCACGATGCGCGCGGTCTGCCCCTGGCGCTCCGTCTCGTTCTCGATCAATCCTTGCAGGCTCGCCTCGATCTTCGCGACGGCGGCGGTTACCGGCGCAACCGCGGCGGCGATATCGTCCGCCTTCGCGAACGTCTTGCCCTGCTGCTCGATCGCGGAGCGGACCTCGCCGAGAGAGCTCGCCACGCGGCCGGTCTCCTCCATCGCCGCGAGCCCGGACTTTTCGGACCGCGCGATGTCCGCCTTCAGCGTCTCGATCTGCTGCGACAGCCGTGCGATATCCGTCTGCGCGGCCTCGCCGACGCCGGCAAGCCGCTGGTCTATGTCGCGGGCGGCGCCGTCGCGCAGCTTCGCCAATTCGGCCGAGAGGCGTGCATCGAGGTCGGCGATCCGGGTCGTGACGGCCGCGAGGCCGGCGATGCCCTCGCCGCTGCCGCTGTCGGCGGAGGCTGCGCTGGCGATGGTCTTCAACTGGTCCTCGAGGCGCGCGACTCGCGAGTCCGTTGCGGACGTGTCGGCAGCGGACGCGACCGAGGCTGCCAGCCGCTTCGTCTCGTCGGCGAGCGAGGCATGCGCATCGTGCAGCGTTCCGACATCCGTGGCGAGGGTCTCGAGCTTCGCAATCCGCTCCTCGGCCGCTTCGAGCTTGCCGGTGACCGTTGTCTTCGTTGCGGCTTCCAGTGCGGCGATGCGCTGCTCCAGATCGGCGGTCACGGCCTGGAGCCGTGCGGCGGGACCCGGAATGCCGGACATCTGCGCGATCCGGTCGCCGCCGAACAACACGAGCGCGCCGCCGGCCACACCGGCCAGAGCGTGCGTGACGATCCGCGTGAGGGCCGAGGGTCCGCGCGCGACGGACACCGGCGCGTCCGTGTTTCGTGCCGCGCCGCCGGCCGGCGACGTCGCCTTGGACGCCGACTGTGCCGGTCCCTGGGCCGATCCTTGAGCCGCACCTGTCCCCGCGGGGCCGCCGGCAGGCTTGCTGTCGGCGTTCGCCTTCAACTCCGTGGCCTTCAGGTCGAGCGTCGCGTGCGGACGCTTCGCTTCGGCTGCCGGCTGGTCTTTCCTGTCAGACGGTTTGTCAGTCATTGCTCGAGCTCTGCGGCGGCAGCCTTCCGTTCGGGGCGTCGACAACGCCCGCCCCGGCCGGGCACGCGGCCTGGCCTCTTGGTCTGGCGGATCGCGGAAAACGCCTGCGGCGGCCGGATTTAGCTGCCATCTGCCGGAATTGACGACAAGCGCGCGACGAGGGCAAGCATTTCTTCCCAGCTCGGCGCGCGCGCGACGGCGATTTTGTCCGGGGCGAGAGGGCCGACGGCATCGGCGACCCCGTGCGACAGGCACAGGTGAACGAGGCGCCGGGCCGGCGCTTCCGCCTGTGCTGCACGAACGAGCCTGCTCCACACCGTGGCCGTGTGCGGCGACATGAGAATGACGGCATCGACGCGGCCCTCGTCGAGCGCGTCGCGGACGGGTTGCGGCAGCGCCGTGGCGGCCGTGCTGTGATAGACGACCACCCGCTCGATGGTGAAGCCATCCGGTGCAAGCGCCTGCGCGAGATCGAAGGCGATGACATCGCCGCTGGCATGGATGAGCCGTCCCCGCGCCGGATCGCATTGGGTCCGGATGGCGACCGCCAGGTCGGCGCCGGTGCCCCGGCCTTCCAGCGCTACGGTGAAGCCGGCCGCACGCGCGGCCGCCGCCGTCCCCTTGCCGACGACCAGCAGGGGGACGTGCCGCAGACGGTCGCGGTCGGGATGGGCCGCAAGCGCGCGGACGGCATTGCGGCTCGTGACGATCAGAGCCTGGGCGCCCGACACGTCGAGGGGCGGGGCGGAGAGCGCAATCTCTATCAGCGGCGCCAGGGTCACGCCATGGCCCATCGCTTCGAGATCGCGCCGCGTCGTCTCCGCTTCGGTTTCAGGCCTGGTCACGAGCAGATGCATCGCTAGCCCTGCATGATTTCGCGGCCGCCACGGCTCAGAATGTCTTCGGCGGCCGCGACACCGAGCGCTGCTGCAGAGCGCGCCGGTCCCGTCTTCGTGCTCGCGACGTTCCGGCGTCCGTCGGGCGAGAGTGTTTCGCCCGTGAAGGTCAGCGTCTCGCCCTCGAGCCGGGCAAGTCCGGCGATCGGCGTCCGGCACGACCCCTCGAGCGTGGCGAGGAACGCCCGCTCGGCCGTCACGCAGAGCGCCGTCGCCTTGTCGTCGAGCGGGGCCACGAGGTCGGCGGTCGCTTCATCGTCGCGCCGGATCTCGAGGCCGATGGCGCCCTGGGCGACAGCGGGCAGCATCCTCTCCACCGGCACGGGCGACGTGATGTGATCCGCGAGCCCCAGCCGGCGCAGGCCTGCGCAGGCGAGGAACGTCGCGTCCGCTACGCCGTCGCGAAGCTTTGTCAGCCGTGTCTGAACGTTGCCGCGAAAGCCGACGATCCGGAGATCGGGGCGAATGCGCTGGATCTGCGCCTGGCGCCGCAGCGACGACGTGCCGACGGCAGCGCCCGCCGGCACGTCGTCGAGGCTTGCGTGCCTGAGGCTGATGAAGGCGTCGCGCACGTCCTCGCGCGGCAGCGTCGCGCCGATGGCGAGGCCGTCGGGCAGGACCGTCTGCATGTCCTTCATGGAATGGACGGCGAGGTCGATGCGCCGCTCGATCAGCGCCTCCTCGATCTCCTTCGTGAAAAGGCCCTTGCCGCCGACCTCGGCCAGCGGCCGGTCGAGAATCATGTCGCCCGTCGTCTTGATGATGAGGATCTCGAACGCCGACTCGGGCAGGGCGTGCGCCGCCATCAGCCGGGCGCGGACCTCGTGCGCCTGGGCGAGCGCCAGGGCGGAACCGCGTGTTCCGATACGGATCGGGCGCACTTGCAAGGGACTTTCTCCGGATGGTAGGCGATGCGGCACGTGCCGGCGAGCCTTTCTAGCCTCGGCGTCGCCCGTATAGCAAACCCGTTGGACCGGCTGCTGCATCCGGTCCGTGGAGCCCCCGCGCCCGTGACACCCGCCGTCCCGCCTCCGGGCTCGACCCTGACCGTGCTCGGCATCGAGACGAGCTGCGACGAGACCGCGGCGGCCGTCGTCGAGCGGACCCCCGACGGAGCGGGCCGGCTTCTCGCCAATGTCGTGCGGTCGCAGTGGGAGGAGCATCGCCGCTACGGTGGCGTGGTGCCGGAGATCGCGGCCCGTGCCCATGTCACCTGCCTCGATGCCTTGATCGCCGAGGCGATGGCGGCGAGCGGCAAGACGTTCGCCGAATTGTCCGGCATCGCCGCGACGGCCGGACCGGGACTCGTCGGCGGGCTCGTCGTGGGCATGGTCACGGCCAAGGCGCTGGCGTTCGCCCATGCGAAGCCGTTCGTGGCGGTCAATCATCTCGAAGCGCACGCGCTGACGGTCGGCCTCACCGAGGGGCTGAGGCCGCCGTACCTGCTGCTGCTCGTCTCGGGGGGCCATACGCAGTTGCTGCTCGTGCGCGGTGCGGCCCGCTACGAGCGGCTCGGCACGACGATCGACGATGCGCTCGGCGAAGCTTTCGACAAGACGGCGAAGCTGTTGGGGCTCGGCCAGCCGGGTGGCCCGGCGGTTGAACGCGCGGCCGAGGCCGGCGATCCCGCGCGGTTCGATTTTCCCCGACCTCTCCTTGGGCGCGCGGAGCCGCACTTCTCCTTCGCCGGGCTGAAAACGGCGGTGCGCCGCCGCGCGATGGAGCTCGTGCCGCTCGCCGATCGGGATGTCGCGGACCTGTGCGCCGCGTTCCAGGCGGCCGCATTCGACGCCGTCGCGGACCGTGTCGCGCGGGCGATGGCCATCGCGGAGGAACGGCTGGGGCCGGGTGCCGCGCGCCGCCTCGTGGTGGCGGGCGGTGTCGCCGCCAACAAAAGCCTCAGCGCACGGCTCGATGCGCTCGCGGCGGCGCGGGGATATTCCCTACACGTCCCTCCCGCCGCGCTATGCGCCGACAACGCCGCGATGGTTGCCTGGGCCGGCGCCGCGCACCTTGCCATCGGAGCCGCCGATGCGCTCGATGCGCCCGCCCGGCCGCGCTGGCCGCTCGATGCGACGGCTCCGGCCGCCATCGGCGCGGGCGTGAAAGCCTGACTGGAGTCGTGCGCGGACATCATTCGGGCTTGGCCGATCGCCCAGGTGCGCCGTACAGTCCCGTTCCTCGGAGGGGGAGATCCCATGACCATCGACAGCGTCGGTGTGATCGGGGGCGGTGCGTGGGGAACGGCACTCGCCCAGACGCTGCGGCTGGCCGGGCGGCGCGTTGTGCTGTGGGCGCGCGAGCCGGAGACCGTGGAAGACATCAATGTCCGCCACGTCAACCGCACATTCCTGCCCGGCGTTCCGCTCGATCCGGCTCTCTCGGCCACCGCCGACCTGGGCGAGATCGCCGCCACGGACGCGGTCCTGATGGTGTCCCCGGCGCAGCACGTCCGCGCCATCGCCAGCCGGTTGCGTCCGCTCATGAAGCCCGGCCAGCCGGTCGTTCTGTGCGCGAAGGGCATCGAGCAGGCGAGCGGACGCATGCTCGGCGATGTGCTTGCCGACGTGATGCCCGACCAGACGCTCGCGGTGCTGTCGGGTCCGAGCTTTGCGGCCGACGTGGCGCGGGGACTGCCCGCCGCGCTCACGATTGCCTGCCAGCGCGAGGCCGTCGGCCGTGAGCTCGCCGAACGCCTCGGCTACCGGCAGTTCCGGCTCTACTGGTCGAGCGACACGGTGGGCGTAGAGATCGGGGGCGCGTTGAAGAACGTGCTCGCCATTGCCGCCGGCATCGTGGATGCGAAGGGCCTCGGGGCGAGTGCGCACGCCGGGCTCGTCACGCGCGGGTTCGCGGAGATGCGCCGCCTCGGCGAAGCGCTGGGCGCGCGGCCGGAAACGCTTATGGGCCTGTCGGGCCTCGGCGATCTCATCCTGACCTGCGGCAGTCCGCAGTCGCGCAACATGAGCCTTGGCCGCGCTCTGGGGCAGGGCCGGTCGCTGGCGGAGGTTCTAGGCAGCCGCGTCGCGGTGACGGAAGGCGTCCATACGGCCGCGGCGGCCGTGCGGCTCGCGGCCGAGAAGGGCGTGGAGATGCCGATCACAGCCGCCGTGCATGCGATCATCGAGGGCCGCACGACGGTCGACGACGCCATCGCCGGGCTCATGCAGCGTCCTTTCAAGGCGGAGGATTGATTGTGGGACAATCGACGCCCGTCCGAGCCCCGACTGCACGAACCCCAGGCTCTGGCTCCCGCAAGCGTCGCCACATCGTGGTCTGCGGCTGCTCGCGCGGCGGCACGACGTTGCTCTACAACATGCTGCGCTCGACGCTCGTCGGCGCGACCTGCCCGCCGCAAGAGCGGCCCGCCCTCAAGTACATCTTCAACCGCTCTCCGCTCCTGGTGACGAAACGGCCGCTCGATATCCTGTCGGCGGGCGAGATCATCCGCAAGCTGAAGCCGTTCAAGGCGGTCGATTTCGTCATCGTGATCCGCGATCCGCGCGCGCTTGTTTCCTCTCGCCATTCGAGCGCGCCCGATCAGCCCTTCCAGGGCTTCGATTACCAGATGTGGGTCGGCAAGACGGCCTCGGCCTACGTCAAGCCCGGCGTGCTGGCGGTGTATGACGCCATCGATGCGCTGACCTCCGCGGACGGCGTCTCCAGCGTTGTCGTGCGCTACGAGGATCTCGTGTCGGACCCCGACAAGGTCCAGGCGGACCTGTCCCGGAGTCTCGATCTGGAGATGGCCGGCCGCTTTCAGGATTTCCACCGCGCCGAGATCCCGGCCGACCTCACCAGAGCGCTGAACGGCGTGCGGCCGGTCGAGGCGGCGAACGCCGAGAGCTGGAGGACGGGCGCGCGTCTGCAGCGTGTGTGCGAGCAGTTCCGGCGCGCGCCGGACATGCTGTCGATCCTCACCCGCTGGGGATATGAGGCCGACGACGCGTGGCTCGATCTCGCCTGCGGCCGGGAGCCAGGCTTCACGGCCGGCACGATCGTTGCCATGGCGCCGGAGTCCGAAACGACGGGCGCGGCCATCGACCGGCTGAAGACCTCGATCGGCGCGTGGAACGCCGGCGGCGCGTTCAAGAGCGTGACGTGCGGCACGGCCGATGGCCTCGACCGGCTCATCGACGCGCGACGCGCCCTGCGCGGCCCTCTCCTATGCGTGACGCCGGATGCGGTCTTCCGTGCCGATCCCTGGCCCTACGTCGCGGAGGTGAGTGCCGACCTGGGGGCGTTCGTCGACAGTCAGGGCGGGTTTCATGCCGAGACCCTGGTGCTCAACGATACGCCGGGCGCCGAGCAGGCTCTCACACTATGGCGCGACACCTGCCGCGGCGGTGTCGGGTTCTGGTCGGATGGCCTCGAGCAGCTCGTCGCTGCCTCCGCGTCACCGCGGGACCGCACGTTCTCGTTCCATCGCCTGCCGGTCAATCTCTGCTGGCTGCCGCACGTCCGCGAGCCCTATGTGCATGGGGCGCCCGTCATCGAGCATACGCGTCGTCTCGACCGTCCCGGAGCGGCGCGGCGACTCCTCGGCGCGTTCGACCGCTACCGTCCGGCCTGAGGCGCGCTCCCACGAGAGGCCGGTCCGCTACGACTTTGAGGATCGCGGCTGGCGCGCGAACGAGCGCAAGATCCGCTTGAGCTCGGGTTCCTGCACGCGCCGGGCGGCGGACGCCGGGCTCAGCCACGCCTGCCGGCGCTGGGCCCGCTCGGGCCACTTGGCGTTCTGCTTGCGAAATTTCACGACGAAGACGTCGACGAGGCAGTCGAAGGCGACGCCCTTCTTGTCGAGCCACTTCTCGTATACATACGAGCCGAGCACCTTCTTGCCGACGGCGCCGCGAACGCCGGCCTCCTCATAGGCCTCGCGCAGGGCCGACTGGGCCCGCGACCGGCCCTTCTGTCGCCAGCCTTTCGGGATGATCCATCGGCCGGTATCGCGGCTGGTGACGAGCAGGACCTCCACGCCCGTTTCGCCGGGGCGATGGACGATCGCGCCCACCTGGCGCCGGCGCTTGGGCGCGGCGTCCTTCCCGTTGCCGTGGATGGCTTTCTTTCCTTTTCGCATGTCGTCCCGGATCACCCGTCGCTGCGAGTCCGATTGACAGTTCATGTCAGCCGACACGAAACATGGTCACCTCACCGCAAGG
Source organism: uncultured Hyphomicrobium sp. (assembly GCA_964589785.1). GTDB lineage: Bacteria > Pseudomonadota > Alphaproteobacteria > Rhizobiales > Hyphomicrobiaceae > JAGVSR01. Next base: position 40,107 of record CAZPUQ010000008.1, on the reverse strand, counting down.
TTCCAAGTCCGAGTGCGTCCAATCGGGGATTGGCTGTGGACAACGCCGGCAGCCGCCAACAGCGGAAACCCGACGCGCTGCGAACGCCCCGAGAAGATGACCATAACGTCTTGGAAAACATGGTGCCGCCTGCGTGACTCGAACACGCGACCCCGTCATTACGAATGACGTGCTCTACCGGCTGAGCTAAGGCGGCTTTCCGGTTCGGGATTAGGAGGCAGGGCATAGCCGCTGCGCCCCCCGATTGCAAGCCTCCTGCGCCGGCGCGGGCGCACCGGCCTGCCGTATCGCGGCGCGGCCGGTGCGGCGCTGCGCCCGCGGCATCCCGCATGGAAAAAGGGGGCCGGAGCGGCCCCCTCGTCCCTGATCCTGAAACCCGCGCCGCGGGAGCTGCGGCGGTCGCCGCCCGCTCCCGGGCGGCAGGCCGGCTCCCCGCCCTACATGCCCTCGGGCCGATAGGCGCCGGGCGGAATGTGGCCGTTGACGTAGGCGTGGTGCAGCGCGTCGAGCTGGGCCCACAGCACGTCGCACTTGAAGCGGATCGCGTCGACGCACGCTTCCTGCATCTCACGCGTATGCGCGTTGTGCTTCACGAACTCGAAGGTGAAGTTGGCGTCGCGCGGCGCCTGGCTGAGGCGGCGCTTGAAGTAGGCCATGACGTGGTCGTTGACGAAGTCATAGTGGGCGAGCATGCCCGCGATCCTCTCGCGATGGATCGAGGGCGCGAACAGCTCCGTCAGCGACGAGGCCGCCGCGACGACGAGCGGCTGCTCGACGACGAAGCGCACATAAGCCTCGACGGCGAAGCGGGTGGCGGGCAGCGCGCCCTCCATGCTCGTCACATAGCTGCGGTCGAGGCCGAGGCAGTCGGTCAGCACCAGCCAGCGCTCGATTCCGCCGTGCTCGTCCGGCAGCGTGCCATCGTGGTCCTGGATGCGATGGATCCACTCCCGGCGCAGCTCGCGGTCGTGCACGCGGCTCATGAACGCCGCGTCCTTGCGCGGGATCGCCTCCTGGTAGCAGTAGCGATTGAGAGCCCAGGCCGCCACCTGGCCCTTGTTGAGCTTGCCGCCGTGCAGCATCTTATGGAAGGGGTGAAGGTCGTGATAGCGCTCCGGCCCTACGGCACGCATCTGGGCCTCGAACTCCTCGACGCTCCAGGGCTGCTTGACGCCCGTGAACTTCTTGACGAACTCGTTCATCGCTTTCCTCCAGTGGCGCAGGGAATGCCGCGCCGCTCCCGGCGGCGAGTTCCCCGTCTCGATTTGACGTGCGCGCCACACTGCCAGCATCGGCCATCAAGCCTTTGACGAGGATCAAAAAGGTCGGTTCACGCCGCTTCACGAGTGCGTTGCCGGTTCGTGCGGCGGCACTTGCGCGGTCTCCTGCCGCGGACGCGCCGGCACGACTGCGCGGCTCCGCACCCTTTCGCCGCGGCCCGGAAGCGGCTAGAGAAGGAGCCGGAAAACTCCCCGAGCCTGCCTGGATTTAACGACGATGGTTGCCGTCATCGACACGCGCGCCGCCACCGGCCAGTCGCCGGAGGCCAACCTGGTGAAGCCGTCGCTCGCCGGGATGACGCGCGCCGACCTCGGCGAGGCGCTCCGCGCCGCCGGGGTTCCCGAAAAGCAGGTGCGCATGCGCGTCGCCCAGTTGTGGCGGTGGATCTACATCTCGGGCGTGACGCGCTTCGACGGCATGACGGACGTCTCGAAGGATCTGCGCGCCAGCCTTGCGCAGCTTTATACGCTCGAACGGCCGGAGATCGTCACCGAGCAGGTGTCGATCGACGGCACGCGCAAATGGCTGCTGCGGCTCGCCCGGCGCGAACACGAGGCGCGGGCGCCCGAGATCGAGTGTGTCTATATCCCCGAGGCGGATCGCGGCACGCTGTGCATCTCCTCGCAGGTCGGCTGCACGCTCACCTGCACGTTCTGCCATACCGGCACGCAGAGGCTCGTGCGCAACCTCACGGTCGCGGAGATCGTCGGGCAGATCCTCCTCGCCAAGGACCGCATCGGCGACTGGCCGGGTTCCCCGCCGCCCGAGGACGGCGCGCTGCTGCCTGCGGGCGAGCGCAAGATCACGAACATCGTGCTGATGGGCATGGGTGAGCCGCTCTATAATTTCGACAACGTCCGCGACGCCATGGAGGTCGCCTCGGACGGCGAGGGGCTGTCGATGTCCAAGCGGCGCATCACGCTCTCGACGTCGGGCGTCGTGCCGGAGATCGTCCGGTGGGGCGAAGAGTCGGGCACGATGCTCGCGATCTCGCTGCATGCGGTGCGCGACGCGCTGCGCGACCAGCTCGTGCCGATCAACCGGAAATATCCCATCGCCGAGCTGCTGGAGGCGTGCCGGAACTATCCCGGCGTGTCGAACCCCCGGCGCATCACGTTCGAGTACGTCATGCTGAAGGGCGTCAACGACAGCCTTGCCGACGCCCGCGAGCTCGTGCGTCTCCTCGCCGGCATTCCCGCCAAGATCAACCTGATCCCGTTCAATCCATGGCCCGGAACCGCATACGAGTGCTCGGACTGGGCGCAGATCGAGAAGTTCGGCGAGGTCGTGAACAAGGCCGGCTATGCGAGCCCCGTGCGCACGCCGCGCGGACGCGACATCCTTGCCGCGTGCGGACAGCTGAAGTCGGACAGCGAACGGCTGCGGGCGCGCGAGCGCGGCGCGACAGGGCCCGGCGTGGGCGAGGAAAGTCGGGGCGAGGCCGCCGATCCGCGGGGCGCGACGGAATGATCCTGCGGACGCTTGGCCGGCTCCTCCTTGTGCCCCTCGCCTTCTGCCTGGCGGCCGTCACGGCGGCCGCCATAGCTTTCACCCTCGGCCTTGAGAAGGTCACCGCCGCCATGAGCGGGCGGGAGGGCGGCGTCGAGACTGTCGAAGCCTACTGGCAGATCGCGCTGCAGGGCGGCGCGTTGATCGCCGGATTGACCGTCGTGCCGGCACTGGCCGTCGTCATCGTGGGTGAGGTCGCACGCATCCGGTCGTGGCTCTATTATATGGTGGGTGGTGGTCTCGCGCTGGGCCTCCTGCCGGTCCTGGCGGCGTATGGCGCACCCGGTGGCGCGGTCCTGCCGCCGGCGGCCGTCTGGCAAGTGCTGGCCACGGCGGGGTTTGCCGGTGGGCTCGTCTACTGGCTGGTGGCGGGGCGGACGGCTTGACGGATCTCGGATGACGTCGAAGCCTTGGCGTGGGCGATCCGTGTCTGGAGCGGGATGGTGGCGGCTGCGGGGATGTTGCGGACGATCGGACGCGTCGTGGTCGGCTACGCGGCGGCCTGCCTTGCCGCCGGCGCGACGCAGACCCTGTTCGTGATCGATCCCACTTTCCTCGCCGGGTCAGCCGAAACGACCGCGGGCGCCGGGCTGCTCTGGATGATGGCCGCCACGCAGGCGGCCGTGTTCGCGCTGCCCTTCGCGGCCATCGGCATCGTGCTGACGGAATGGCGCGCGCTCCGCGGCTGGCTGACGTTCGTCCTCCTGGGGAGCGCCATCGCCGTCACCGCGTACGCCGTTGCGGTGGCGGGCGAAACGGGCCGCAGCACGCTCCTCAACGACTATGCGTTCAAGGCCTTCCTGGCCTCGGGCATCGTGGCGGGCCTCGCCTATTGGATGGTGGCCGGGCGCCGGGCCGGTGCCGGGCACATGGCCTGACCCGTTGCTGATCCGGCGGATAGGGTCCGAGCCGGCCGGTCCGCACAGGTTTGTACGAAATACGAATTGTTAAGGCCGGGCTGGCAGGCTACATTGTGCGCTGCACAATTACCGTCCCCATTATCGTCTCTTCGGTACGCGAGGCTGGCCATGATGTCTCCCGACAAGCAGGTCGAGATCGCGAAACTCGCGATGGACGCCGCCTTCGGCTACACGAAGGCCGCGATCAATGCCGCGTTCGAGGCGACGTCGCGCACGCTGGCGGTCTGCCATGAGGTCGCTCATGCGACCCTGCCGCAGCCTCCGGTCAAAGAAGAGACGTGGGAATGGTCGGGCGCTCCCCGCCGGCCCCATTCGACCCTGCTGGCCCCGGACCGGCGCCCCGCACCGGAGGCAGCCGATCCGTTCGCGGTCTGGGCGAGCCTGGTCCAAGCCGGGCAGAAGGCCTGGCTTGGGCCAGGCGCGCCGTCGCCCTTCGCATGGTGGATGTGGACGCCGCAGTCCGCTGTTCCGGCAAGCTGGCCCTGGGCGTACGGAATGATCTCGTCGGGCGTGCCGGGGTCCGTCGCCTGGCCCATGGCGGAGGCAAACGTCGCCCTTTTCGATGCGGCGAGAAAGACTGCGGAGGCGGCAAGTCCGGCCTTCCCGGCCTTCCCGTCCTACCGCTCGGACAACGGCTTCGCGGTCGCCCAGGTGTGGCCTCAGCCGCAGCTCCTCAAGGCCCTGTTTGCAGCTTCGCCAGCGGCCGCCGCCATCTGGCCCTGGCTCGACCGCGCGGCCTGACCAGACTCTCGACGTCACTCGACGATCACAAGTCCCGGAATGCTGAGTGGCTTGTCTGCCGGACGGTCCGTGGCGGGAGGTCCATCTGTGTCGGTCTCCGCGCTAGTCTCGGCCGCCGGCGCGACCGGGGCCACGGCCGCGGCGGTATCGGCCTGTGACGCGTCCGTCTTGGGCGTCTCAGCGGGAAGCGGCGGCGCAGGAGCCGGCGGGGGCTCCCCCTTCACCTCCAGAATGGACGTCCTCGGGGTTGCCTCGACCTTCACCTCCGGAGCTTTCTCCGCCGCGGTTGCGGCCGGACTCTCGGCCGGCTTCGGCTTAGCGGCAACGGCGGGCTTTTTCTTCTTCGCCGGCGCCTGGACCTTCCGTTCCGCGCAACGGGCCGGCACGACCTTGCCGTCGCCCTGCGGGATGGCCGCGACCCAGGCGCAGTTCGTCGCCGCGCGGCAGCCCTCCTCCTCCTGCGCCTCGCACTTCTGTGTGGTCTTCGCGGCGGGTTTCTTGGCTGCCGGGTTGGGGGCGGCGCCGTCCACCGGGGTCGCCGCGGCGCTCCCCTTCGCCTTTTCAGGTCCGGCGGTCGTCGTCGCCAGCCATGGCAGTTCCTCGGCGCTGCCGGCGCCGGCGGGAGCTGTGGCCACGGGCGTCGCGCGCCTCGTGGCAGGCGCCTCCTCCGGCACGACCGTCGGCATTTGTGCGTTGGCAGCGGTGGCGAACAAAGCGAGCCACATTCCCGTCAGCCATGCGGCCTGCGGCCCCGTCCGGTCAGCCATGCCTGTCCTCCCGTCCCCTCTGCGACTCAATCTCGAGCCCGGCGCTAAGGGTGCAAAACTATAACAAACGTCCGTCGTCAGACGTGGCAAAGAGGTTTTTTCCCGTCTAAAGCACCTATCGCCCCGCCCATAGGCTTCGTCGAAGGCGCCACGGGGCTCGTCCGGCGGCGCGCCGCCCTTTTCGCCGCATCGGCTTGATGTGCCATCCGCGCCGCCTATAGTGCGGCGCGCTTTCCCACCCAGACCCCGAAATCATCGACAGGACAGCACGATGGCCGCAGCGGCAGGCACCACAGGCAAGGCATCCGGCGGCGCCGGCCCGGTCAAGAAGGTCGTGCTCGCCTACTCGGGCGGCCTCGACACCTCCATCATCCTGAAGTGGCTGCAGGAAACGTACGGCTGCGAGGTCATCACCTTCACGGCCGATTTGGGCCAGGGGGAGGAGCTGGAGCCCGCCCGCAAAAAGGCGCTGATGCTCGGGATCAAGCCGGAGAACATTTTCATCGAGGACCTGCGCGAGGAGTTCGTCCGCGACTACGTATTCCCGATGTTCCGCGCCAATGCGCTCTACGAGGGCACCTACCTGCTCGGCACGTCGATCGCGCGGCCGCTGATCGCCAAGAAGCAGATCGAGATCGCGCGGCAGATGGGGGCGGATGCCGTCTGCCACGGGGCGACGGGGAAGGGCAACGACCAGATCCGCTTCGAGCTCGGCTACTATGCGCTCGAGCCGGCGATCAAGATCATCGCCCCCTGGCGCGAGTGGGACTTCAAAAGCCGCGAGGATCTCATCGCGTTCGCGGAGGCGCACCAGATCCCGGTCGCCAAGGACAAGCGCGGCGAGGCTCCGTTCTCCGTCGATGCAAACCTGCTGCACTCGTCCTCCGAGGGCAAGGTGCTCGAGGACCCGAACGAGGAGCCGCCGCCCTACGTCTACATGCGCACGGTCGCGCCGGAGGACGCGCCCGACACTCCGACGGTCGTCACCATCGGGTTCAACAAGGGCGACGCCGTCTCTTTGAATGGCAAGGCGATGAGCCCCGCCGCGCTGCTCGCCGCGCTCAACGATCTGGGCCGCGACAACGGCATCGGCCGCGTCGACCTAGTCGAGAACCGCTTCGTCGGCATGAAATCGCGCGGCGTCTACGAGACGCCGGGCGGCACGATCCTGCTCGCCGCGCACCGGGCCATCGAGAGCCTGACGTTGGACCGCGGCGCCGCGCACCTGAAGGACGAGCTGATGCCGCGCTATGCGGAGCTCATCTACAACGGCTTCTGGTTCTCGCCGGAGCGCGAGATGTTGCAGGCGGCCATCGACAAGAGCCAGGAGCATGTCGAAGGCGAGGTGCGGCTGAAGCTCTACAAGGGCAACGTCATCGTCATCGGCCGCAAGAGCGGCAAGTCGCTCTACTCCCCGACGCTCGTCACTTTCGAGGACGACAAGGGCGCCTACGATCAGAAGGACGCGCAGGGTTTCATCAAGCTCAATGCGCTGCGCCTGCGTACGCTGGAGAAGCGCAACCGGGAGTGAGCCGCCTCGGGCCTCACGGTATCAGTACGGCGGCCCCCGAGATGGCGCCCGACCGCAGGCGGTCGAGCGCTGTGTTCGCCTCCGCGAGCGGCAGCGTCTCGACGTGCAGGCTGAGCGGCGTGCGCGCCGCGAGATCAAGGAACTCCACCGCGTCCCGGCGGGTGAGGTTGGCGACCGATTGCACCGTGCGTTCGCCCCACAGGAGCGCATAGGACATGGCCGGGATGTCGCTCATATGGATGCCGCCGAGGACCACGGTGCCGCCCTTGCCGGTCGCCTTGAGTGCGGCCGGAACGAGCGAACCCACCGGCGCGAAGATGATGGCCGCGTCAAGCGCGACGGGGGACGCCTCGTCCGAGCCGCCGGCCCAGTCGGCCCCGAGCGAGAGTGCGAACGCCTGGGCTTTTTCGTCCCCGGGACGCGTGAAGGCGAACACGCGCCGCCTTTGGTGGCGCGCGACCTGGGCGACGATGTGCGCGGCGGCCCCGAAGCCATAGATGCCGAGCGTCTCGGCGTCGCCCGCGAAGCGGAGCGCACGGTAGCCGATCAGCCCCGCGCAGAGCAGCGGCGCGGCCTCCGCGTCGGGGAGATCGACGTCGAGCGGAAAGCAGTAGTCGGCGCGCGCAAGCGTATATTCGGCATAGCCGCCGTCGATCGTGTAGCCGGTGAAGCCGGCCTCGTCGCACAGGTTTTCCTGGCCCGAGCGGCAGAACCGGCACACGTCGCACGTCGTGCCGAGCCAGGGCACGCCGATGCGCTGTCCAAGCCGCAGCCGGTCGACGCCCGTGCCCGCCGCCGCGACGGTGCCGACGATCTCGTGGCCGGGCACGATGGGCAGTTTCGGACGCTCAAGGTCCCCATCGACGACATGCAGGTCGGTCCGGCAGACCCCGCATGCGCTGACCTTGACGAGAACCTGCCCTGGGCCCGGCTCGGGAATCGCGCGGTCGACGGCCCTGAGCGGCCGTCCCGGGCGGTCGAGGACCATGGCTTTCATGCGCGTCTGTCCCGTCGGCCCGGCCGAGCCTGCGACGGTCGGGTGCGCCCGTGTGCCGGGCCTCGTCTGTTACGCGTCGGCCACACCTCGCCGAAAGGTGGGGGGAACAGCGTGAAAAGTCAGGCTTCCCTATACCATCTCCGTTTAGAAACGGAACTGCGCGTCGGCTGCCGTCCCGGCGGTCGTGGCGCGCCATGTGCGAGCGTTTCGCAAGGTCTCGATGATGTCCACCCGTCGCAGTCTATTGCTGGCCGCCATGCTCGGTCTCATCGCCGGTACGCCGGCAGTTGCGGGCGACCTGTTCGGCGAGGGCCCGCTCGATCTCCAGGCGGGCGGTCTCGTGTTCGTGACGCCGAAATACGAGGGATCGAAGGACTACGACGTCTTCGGCGTTCCGCTCCTCATGCCGGCCGGTCCGACCGGGTTCGGGCGCCTGCAGTTCCGCGGCATGGAGGATATCCGGTTCCGGCTCCTGGACCTCAACGGTCTGGAGATCGGGCCGGTCACCGGCTGGCGCTTCGATCGCGACGAGAGCGATTCCTCGCATCTGCGGGGGCTCGGCGATGTCGATGGCGGCCTCGTCCTCGGCGGTTATGCGGCCTATCGCACGGGGTTCCTCACACCCTACCTCTCCTACGCCACTCAGGTCACGGGTGACGACACCGGCGGCGTTCTCCGCTTTGGCGTGGAGACGCCGCTCGCGATCTCGAGCGGCGTCAGCATGACGGGCCGTGTCGGCGCAAGCTGGGCCGACGACGACTACATGGATGCGTTTTTCTCCGTGACGCCGGCGCAGTCGCTGGCCTCCCTCCACGCGCCCTACGATGCGAGCGCGGGCATCAAGGACGTCCATGTCGGACTCGCCGCGGATGTGCCGCTCGGCCAGGATTGGTCGCTGAAGCTGCTGGGTCAGTATACGCGGCTCGTCGGCGATGCGGCCGACAGCCCGGTCATCGAGACGGAAGACCAGTTCTATGGCGGCGTCGGCCTGACCTACCGGTTCACGTTCGACCGCTGACGAGAGACGCCGCGTCACGCGACCGCCCGGTCGCGCAAGGCCTCGCCGCGGTACGACAGGGCTTCGGCAATGTGGAGGCGGCCGACGTCGTCGGCGGCATCGAGGTCGGCGAGCGTCCGCGCCACGCGTAGCACGCGATGAAAGCCCCGAGCGGATAGCTTCATAGTGTCGGCTGCCTGGCGCAGGAGCGCGAGCCCGTCCGAGTCGGGCCGGACAATCTCGTCGAGGAGGCCGCCCGTCAGCTCCGCGTTGGTCCGCACGCCCTTCAGTCCTCGCTCCGCCAGACGCGCGCGCTGCCGCTCGCGGGCGGCGGCGACGCGGGCGCGGACCTCGCGGCTGCCTTCGACCGCCGGCGGCAGCACGAGGTCGGCGGCGGAGACGGCGGGCACCTCGATGTGCAGATCGACGCGGTCCATCATCGGGCCCGAAACGCGTGCCTGATACTCCGCAGCGCAGCGGGGCCCGCGCCGGCAGGACGTGCCGGGCGCGCCGCCGCACTTGCATGGGTTCATGGCCGCAACGAGCTGGACGCGCGCCGGGTACTGGATACGGTGGTTCGCCCGCGCCACGATGATCTCGCCGGTCTCGAGCGGCTGGCGCAGCGCATCGAGTACGCTCGGCTGGAACTCCGGCAACTCGTCGAGGAACAGCACGCCGAGATGCGCGAGGCTCGCCTCGCCGGGCTTCGGCCGCGAGCCGCCGCCGACGAGCGCCGCCATGCTCGCCGAGTGATGCGGCGCCCGGAACGGACGGTCGACGCACAGCTTGCCGCCCATCAATTCGCCGGCGAGCGAGTGGACCATCGAGACTTCCAGCATCTCCTCGGGCGTCAACGGCGGCAGGATCGAGGGCAGGCGGGCCGCGAGCATCGACTTGCCCGATCCCGGAGGTCCGATCATCAAGAGGTTGTGGCCGCCCGCCGCCGCTACCTCCAGGGCCCGCTTGGCGCTCTCCTGACCGCGCACGTCCTTCAGGTCGGGCAGTGGGACTTGGGGACGGTCGAGATTGGGCTTCGGCCGCGGCAGCGTCTGCAGGCCCTTGAAGTGGTTGACGAGCGAGAGCAGATGCGGGGCCGCGAGCACATCGACGTCCTCGCCCGCCCAGGCCGCTTCCGGCCCGCATTCCTCAGGACAGATCAACCCCTTGCCGAGGGCGTTGGCGCCGATGGCGGCGGGCAGCGCGCCCGGCACCGGACGGATCGACCCATCGAGCGCCAGTTCGCCGATGGCCGCGTAGCCGGAGGTCGCCACCGGAGAAATTACGCCCATGGCGACGATGAGGCCGAGCACGATGGCGAGATCGTAGTGACTGCCCTCTTTCGGCAAGTCGGCCGGCGCGAGGTTCACGGTCAGGTGCTTATAGGGCAGGCCAAGCCCGACCGCGTGCAGCGCGTTGCGCACCCGCTCGCGGCTTTCGGCCACCGCCTTGTCGGCGAGCCCCACGATGGCGAACGTCGGGCTTCCCGGCGTGATCCGGACCTGAACCTCCACGGCGCGGGCTTCCACGCCCACGAACGCCACCGTCGAAATTTGACCGTACATGCGCCGCTCCCCCGCTGATCCGGGTCATGAACGGCCGAAGGCGCCGTAATCCGTCGCGCCCGGTCACGTGTTTCGGCGGGCCTCGATGGCGTCCCAGATCATGGCGGCGATGTCGTTGCCGCCGAAGGCCTTCACCTGGCGGATGCCGGTCGGCGAGGTGACGTTGATCTCTGTCAGGTAGTCGCCGATCACGTCGATGCCCGTGAAGATGAGCCCGCGTGCCTTGAGCTGCGGGCCGAGGCGGGCGCAGATATCCTGCTCGCGCGCCGTGAGCTCAGTCGGCCGCGCCGTGCCTCCCACGTGCAGGTTGGAGCGGGTCTCGCCCGCGGCCGGCACCCGGTTGATGGCACCCGCCACCTCGCCGTCGATGAGGATAATGCGCTTGTCGCCGTGGCGCACCTCCGGCCGATACTGCTGCACCATGAATGGCTCGCGGAACACGGTCTGGAACAGCTCGACGAGCGAGCCGAGGTTGGTGTCCTCGGGCGTCACGCGGAAAACGCTGGCGCCGCCGTTGCCGTAAAGGGGCTTCAGAATGATGTCGCGGTGCTCGGCGCGGAAGGCGTGCACGTCCTCCAGCGAGCGTGTCACGAGCGTCGGCGGCATCAGGTCGAGGAAGTCGAGGACCCAGATCTTCTCGGGCGCGTTGCGGACGTGCGCGGGATCGTTGACGACGAGCGTCTGCGGGTGGATGCGCTCGAGCAGGTGCGTCGACGTGATGTAGGCCATGTCGAACGGCGGGTCCTGGCGCAGGAGCACGACGTCCATGGAGCTGAGATCGACCACGCGCGGTTGCGCCAGCGCGTAGTGATCGCCCACACGGTCGAAGACCTCGAGCGAGGCCCCGCGGGCCAGCAGCCTGTCGCCGTAGAGGGAAAGGTCCTGCGGCGTGTAGTAGAAAATGTCATGCCCGCGGCGGCGCGCCTCGAGCAGGATCGCGAACGTCGAATCTCCGCGGATGTCGATCCGGTCGATCGGATCCATCTGACATGCGATCTTCAGCGTCTTGCCCACGTCTCACCCATCGGCCGCCCCATTTGAATGGCACAGGGATAACGGTGCGACGGGGAAAGGCAAAGTGTGCGCCCATCCGTTCACATTTTGTTAACCACGGCGGGCCATTGCTAGCCTGTCTTGCTTGCGTGGAGTTCCCCTCATGTCCGCCGGTTCGCCGTCCAGTCTGTTGCGCGCGCCCAAAGTTCTGGGTCTCGCCGTTGCCTCGCTGGCCGCCCTGCTCGGCGCCTGCGCGAACAAGACCGACAGCGGCGCCTCGGCAAGCCTTCTCGGTGCGGACGCCGATGGTCGCTATGGCCGCGGCCGGGCGAGCCCGGGCTCGCCCGAGGACTTCCGCAGCGGCGCCCGCGACATGGTCTATTTCTCCAGCGACAGCTCGGACCTGACGCCCGAGGCGCAGCAGACGCTCGCCGAGCAGGCCCGCTGGCTGCAGCAGTATCCGGCGCATCAGATCATGATCGAGGGCCACGCCGATGAGCGCGGCACGCGCGAATACAACCTCGCGCTCGGCGCCCGGCGTGCGCAAAGTGTCCGCAACTACCTTGCCAAGCAGGGTGTGCCGCATGCCCGCATGCGGACGATCTCCTACGGCAAGGAGCGTCCCGTCGCCGTGTGTGACGACATCTCCTGCTGGTCGCAGAACCGCCGGGCTCAGACCGTTCTCGGCGGGGCGGCCATCAGCGCCCGCTGATTGCCGGGCCTTGCCTTCCAGGGCCATGTTACAGGCCGTCCTTGATCCGCCGGGGCCACCGCAAGGGGGCGACGAGCACGAGATCGAAGGCGATGTCGTGCTCCCGGTAGCGCGGATGTCGGGCCAGCCATATCTCGGCCGCGCGTCGGATGCGGGCGCGCTGGCGCGGGGCGATCGCGGCGTGGGCGTCCGCGTCGGCAAGAGCCCGTCGGCGCTTCACCTCGACGAAGACGAGCCGGCGCCCGCGTGCGGCGACGAGATCGATCTCGCCGGCAGCGCACGTCCAGCGGCGGGACAGGATGCGGTAGCCGCTCGCCATCAGGGCCAGTGACGCGAGCCATTCCGATTTGACGCCGGCGCGGTGGCGCGCCCGGCGTTCGGTTGTTCGTTCCGGGTCTGCTGCGGTCATGCCGCGCCGCCGGACTTGAGCTTCAGGCCGAGATCGTAGACGCGGGCCTTCGGTACCGAGAGCCGGTCCGCGACTGCTTTGGCCGCGTCGCGCAGGCTCATGGTCGCCAGTGCCTCCGCGAGATGGCTTTCGATAGCGGCATCCGTCGTCTCGGCCGCGCCCGGCGGTCCGGCGAGGATCACGATCTCTCCCTTGGGCGGCGTGTCGGCCAACGCGGCGGCCAATTCGGCAAGCGTGCCGCGCCGCACCTCCTCGTGCAACTTTGTCAGCTCGCGCGCGACGGCAGCCGGCCGGGGTCCCAGCGTCCCGGCCAGATCGGCGAGCGTCTCGGCCGCCCGTGTCGGCGCCTCGAAGAAGATCAGCGTGGCCGGTACGGAGGCGAGCTCGGCCAGTCGTGCGCGGCGGGCGGCCGACCGCGGCGGCAGGAACCCCGCGAAGAGGAAGCGGTCGGTCGGCAGGCCGGCGACCGTGAGCCCGGCGATCGCCGCGCTCGGGCCCGGAATGGCGACAACCGGGAGGCCCTGTGCAAGCGCATCGCGCACGAGCTTGAAGCCCGGATCGGAAATCAGCGGCGTGCCCGCATCGCTGATGAGTGCGATCCGGCGGTGCTCCGCCAGTTCGGCGAGAATGCGCGGACGCTGCTCGTCGGCGTTGTGCTCATGATAGGGCCGGAGCGGGCGGGCAATCCCGTAGTGGGTCGTGAGCGTCCGGCTGTGCCGCGTGTCCTCGCAATAGATGACGTCGCTGCTCGCGAGCACGCCGAGCGCCCGCAGCGTAATGTCGGCGAGATTCCCGATGGGCGTGGCGATCAGGTAGAGCCCCGGCGCGAGGGGGCTGCGAAGAAGACGATCAATCTCGTCTGCGGCCCGGCCGGCGACCGTGGCGGGCAACGTGGCCCGTTCGGCTTCCGGGCAGGTCTCTGCGTCGGTCTTCGCGTCGGCCTTTTCTGGCCGCCTGCCCTTGCCCGTCGGCTGCATTCCCGCTCGCCCTTTCGCCCGCGCGCTGTCCCCCTATGTCGCGCGTCCCGAGGCAAAGAGCCAGAGTGCGCGGGGCGGGAACTGTTCAGGCGGCGATGGGCTCGCAGCGGCGGAACTGGTCGCGCTTGAACGCCGTTGGCGTCGGCGGCGCGGGCGCCGGCCGCGGGTGCATGAAGATCATGGCCGGAGCAATCTCCTCGCGCAGGCGCTGCAGGCCATACGTAGCCGCGTCGAGCTGCGCCGCCGCACGGCGCTGGACGTCGACCACCCGGCCGGCGCGGCCCTGGGCGTCGAGCAGGATGCCGGTGACGCGGTCCCACTGCTCGCCGGCCGTCAGGCGCGGGGGCAGCGGCAACACAGGGATGGGGGGCGGAGGACGCCGCCCGGCGCGCAGCAGGCCTCCGCACCGACGCAGAGACTTCGCGGCCGTGGCCCAGCGGGTCGTCGAATGGAACGGCTCTGGCATGGCGTCCGGGATTGAGCGAAAACGATCGCACCCGCCTTGCTTTGGCAAGGCATGGTTGAACACCGGCTCGGGCGGGCCGGTTGCGGATCGGGTGTAAAGCCTAAAATCGCGCTATTCGATATTTTCCACAAGCCTTTTTAGGCTCGGAATTGCTGTTTTTCTTAAGAATGTCAGGACCAATCGAAAAACCGGGCGATTGCGCCCCGTCTTTTGGCCCGCTGTTAAGCCGTTTGCTTAGGGAGACGTGCGCGGTACCGCCGGCTCGACGGAGAGGCCCGTTTGAATGACAGGCTTTGCCGGCAGCCTCGCACGCGACGGCGGGCCGCCTCGGCCGCCGGTGTCGCTGGCGGGACCAGCATCGGATGCGGCCGTCTTAAAGCCTGCGAAGCGATAATGGCCCGTGATCTGATCGACAAATAGGGCATCTTCCTGCTGGGGGCCCCAGCCCCGGTTATGAATGATGAGCGGACGGCCCGACGGCCCGATCGCGTCGGAAACAATCGCAATATGTGTTCGGGAATGGCGGTTTTGCGGGCGCCAATAGGTGACAATGTCCCCGGGGCGGAAATCCTCCGCGAAAGTCGAAATCGGGAGATTTTCTCCAAAACGGGCAAAGAATTTCCGCAATGTATCGACCCGGCGGTGATCGATGTTCGGATCGCCCGAGCCGGTCCGGGTCTGCTGGACGAGCGCCTGCAGGTCCAATCCGAGGACGCGGTAGGCGCGGATGACGACGTCGGTGCAGACGCCGTACATCGGGTGCACGTCGCCCATCGGATACCTGAGACGCGTATAGCGGTCATTGTAGATGACGAAGTCGTCGAGCTGCTCGCGGGCGGCCGCGGCCAGCGCGAGGCCGAACGCCTCCCCGTCTCCCGGCGCCCAGTCGCGGCGGACGGCGACCGACCGGGGCGCCTCGGGCGCGAGCCGGCACTGGCTCTCCGCATCGAGCGCCAGGCGGGTGTCCGTCGGCGCTTGCGCGGGCACGGCGATCTCGGGGCCGCGGTCGGTTGCGGGCTCGTCGGTGGGCTGGGCTTCGACGGCAGCAGCCGGTCCGGGTGGCGCCGGAGTGGCCGAAACGCCGCCTGGCGGCAGGAGGGCTACGTCGACGGGCTGTGGCGCGCCGAGGGGCAGCAGTTCGGGCCGGCGCAGCGACGGCATCGCCTGCATCGAAGGAGCCTCGGCCGCCGAGACGGCGGCGGCGCGCGGCGTGGTGGTTGCGGCGCTGTCGTCCGGTGCCGCCGTTGCGACGTCCGTGGCGGCAAGGGCGTGCGCCGGCACCGGTGCCGCCGCCGGGAGGGAGACCGCCACGCGCTCGCCCGGCCCGCTGACGGCAGAGAGGCGAGCCGCCGTCCGGGGCAAACCGATCAAGGCCCGGTTCGACCCCTGCGTCAGCCCGGCGGTGAACGGCCTGTCGTCGTCGGGAGGGGTCCGGGCCCACTGGGCCACGCCGATCGTCAACGCCATCAGCACGACCGGCAGGGCGAGCATGGCGGCATCAGTTTGAGCCGAGCGGCTGGCCGCGAAGCGATACCAGGCGCTCCGTAGCCGTGCGGCCGCTGACGGTCTCACGGCGGGCCAGACAGCCGGTCGGGCCGCCTTCGGACGCGGGGCTGGTTGACGCTTCGGGGTGAGTCTGGTTGTGGGCTTGCGGGCGGGGGCATCGGGCCGGCCGCGCTCCGCCCGTGGCCCGACGGCAGCCGCGGCCTTGTGCGAACCGGATTTCGGTTTTCTCTGTCTCTTCACGCCGTCCGCCCCGCGTGCGCGCGCCCCCGAATCCCCGTGGTCGAGGCCTTCACTCTATCGTGCAAGACTCTGTCGAACCATCGAAAAGCGGCCGACCTTCGGCAAAGGTCAATTGCCTTCTCCCGTGGCAACTTCGCAACGCCGCAGCCCTGCCAGCCGGCGGACGTCCGCCGGCGACAGTCCCTCCGCCCGCAGCGCACGCAGCGAGGTATCGCGGAGGCTTTTGGCGAGCTTGCGCCCCTCGGCATCGCAGATGAGCCGGTGGTGGAGATAGACCGGGGCGGGAAGCGCCAGCAGAACCTGCAGCAGCCGGTGCAGGCCGGTCGCCGCAAAGAGGTCCTGGCCACGCGTGACATGCGTCACCGCCTGGGCCGCATCGTCGATGACGACGGCGAGGTGATAGCTGGCCGGCGTGTCCTTGCGCACGAGCACGGCATCGCCCCAACGCGCCGGGTCGGCGGCGACAACGCGCGACGGCACCCCCGCCTCGTCGATCTCCGTGAACACGAGCGGAACGCCGCCCGTCAGGCGATCGGCCTCGGCGATGGCGCGGGCCATGTCGAGGCGCAGGCAGAATGGCTCGCCTGACGCCGTTCGCCGGGCGATCTCGGCCGCACCGAGCCCGCGGCAGAGGCCGGGGTAGCGCGGGGCTCCATCGGGATCGGTGCCGATCGGATCGGCCGCCGCCGCGCGCTCGATCTCGCTCCGCGTCGCAAAGCAGGGATATAGCAGGCCGCGTGCCAGGAGGCCGCGCGCCGCCTCTGCGTAGACGGGAAAGCGCGCTGACTGGCGCAACACCGGCTCCTCCCATTGGAGCCCGAGCCAGTTGAGATCGTCGAGGATCTGGCGGACATGCTCCTCGCGGGACCGCTCGGTGTCGATGTCCTCGATGCGGACGAGAAACCGCCCGCCGAGGCGGCGCGCCATCTCGTAGCCGGTGAGAGCCGACAGCGCGTGGCCGAGGTGGAGCTCACCGTTTGGGCTCGGCGCGAAGCGAAAGACCGGCGCGCTGCTCATGGGACCCGCTCACATCAGCCTGGCCGGTGGGCCCGGACGTTTGCGCTGACGGACGCCCTGACGTACGCAGCAAGCAGCCCTGGATAGCCGGGTTGAACCCGGCCATGACGTGAGGGGGGATTACCGCAACGGGCTGCGCTACCGCGGACCGGTGCCGACGGTGATGCGCTTGCGCCTGTTGCAGGGTGCCGCATCGGCTATCTGATGACCTCGCCCGGATAGATGCCCCAGAGCTTGCTCTGCTCGACGTAGCCGCGGAACGTTTCCACCGTCACGTAGCACCAGCGGCTGTCGCAGCTCTGCAGGTTGGCGATCACGCCGGCCTCAATGAGCGCGGTGGGCCGGGCGGTCTCGCTATCGTCCTCCCGAAGCTCGAGCTTCGGCGGCGGCGTGTCGGGTTTCGATTCCCACGGCAGCACCAGCGCCGTGCGCCGGCCGGAGAGCAGCGTCTGGCTGACCCAGCCGGTCACGCCTTCCGCGTCGCGGACCTCCCGCCAGCCCTCGAACTCCTTCAGGACCTCCACCGGCAGTCCAGCGCGGCGGAAGACCCACTGCGTCGGATAGTCCTTGCCGGGTCCCGTGCGCAGGTTCACCTCGTCGGACTTGAGACTGACGAAGCGCGGAATCGGTAGACCGCTGACAGCGCCCTTCTCGGGGGCCGGCTGCTGGGCAAGGGCCGCGGTGGCCGCGCACGCCGCGGCGATCAGCGCCACGATCCGGCCCGCCCGGCGGCGTCCCCTCGTCACGATCCGCTTCACGTCGCGCCCTCCCTCGTCTGCTGGCGGTTGACCACAGGCCTGTGGCGGACGCAAGGCCGTTGGCGGCTCCGGCGGACGCCGGGCGCATGCGGGGCCCGATCAGCGGAGCGCTTTGTTTTCCCATCATCCTTCTGTTAGACACGGAAGCTCGACGAGGGACCAGCACCGACCTGCAGGGTGAGACCGGCCACCGGCCGGGCAGCGGGCGGCGATGGCCCCTTGGACCCGCCAAGGCCACGGATAGGTTCATGCCCGCAAGCACCAGGAAGCCCATCGTCATCGTCACGCGCAAGCTGCCCGACATCGTCGAGACGCGCATGCGGGAGCTGTTCGACGCGCGCCTCAACGTCGACGATCACCCCATGACGCATGCCGAGCTCGTGGACGCGGCCAAGATCGCCGACGTGATCGTGCCGACCGTGACCGACCGGATCGACCGCAGCGTGATCTCGCAGGCCGGACCGCAACTGCGCCTCATCGCCAATTTCGGCACCGGCGTCGACAACATCGACCTCGACACTGCGCGCAACCGTGCGATTGCCGTCACCAACACGCCGGGCGTGCTGACGGAGGATACCGCCGACATGACCATGGCGCTGATCCTCGCGGTGCCGCGCCGTGTGGCGGAGGGTGCGGCCTATCTGAAGGATGCCAAGTCGAGCTGGCCCGGCTGGTCGCCGACCTGGATGCTCGGCCACCGCATCTACGGCAAGCGTCTCGGCATTATCGGCATGGGCCGCATCGGAACGGCGGTCGCGCAGCGCGCCAAGGCGTTCGGGCTGCAGATCCATTACCACAACCGCAAGCGCGTCTCCGCCGAGCTCGAGCAGGAGCTGGAGGCAACCTACTGGGAAAGCCTCGATCAGATGCTGATCCGCATGGACATCGTCTCGGTCAACTGCCCGCACACGCCGGCGACGTACCATCTCCTCTCGGCCCGCCGGCTGAAGCTCCTGAAGCCGACCGCCTACATCGTCAACACCGCACGCGGCGAGGTGATCGACGAGAACGAGCTGGCGCGCATGATCGAGGCCGGCTCGATCGCGGGCGCAGGCCTCGACGTGTTCGAGCACGAGCCCGCGATCAACCCCAAGCTGCTGGCGTCCGACCGGGTGGTCGCCCTGCCGCACATGAGCTCGGCGACGATCGAGGGCCGCATCGAGATGGGCGAGAAGGTGATCATCAATGTGAAGGCGTTCCTCGACGGCCACGCGCCGCCGGACAAGGTCCACGCCGCGATGTTCTGAACACGGCAAAGGGTGGTCGCGGCCGGCCCTTATTGTCCGGCATGTGCCTGCGGGCTTCCTTACACGCCCGCCGAATACCGGGCATCGCCCCGGTCCAGATAGGCGTCGAAGCACGAGGCAATGGCGCGCACGAACGGCTGGCCGCGCGGCGTCACGCGGAAGCCGTCGGTGGTCTTTTCGACGAGGCCTTCGTGATCGGAGGCGACGAGCTGCTCGGCCTCCGCAATGATGGGCCGGGCGCGCTCGCCGAAGGTCCGTTGCAGCGAGGAGCCCGAGAACTCGAAATCGCACATCAGCCGCTCGATGACGCTGGCACGCATGCGGTCGTCGTCAGACAGAAGAATGCCTTTCACGGTGGCAAGGCCGGTATCCTTCACCCGGCGCTCGTAATCGGCGCGCGGCACCGCATTCTGGTAGTAGCCGCTCGGAAGCTGCGAGATCGACGAGGCGCCGATGCCGATCAGAGCTTCCGCGGAGTCGGTCGTATAGCCCTGGAAGTTGCGCTTGATGTTGCCGGACGCCAGCCGGTCGTCGGGACGCGCGAAGTGGTCGAGCCCGACCGCCACGTAGCCGGCCTCGATCAGCAGCCGCTCGGCGGCCCGCGACTGGGCAAAGCGCTCGATGCTGTCGGGCAGCGTGTGTTCGTCGATCATTCTCTGGTGCCGGGCCCGCGACGGCAGGTGCGCATAGCCGAAGAGGGCGATACGGTCCGGACTGAGCTTGATGACTTCGCGGATGGTGTTCTCCACGCTCTCGCGCGTCTGATGCGGCAGGCCGTAGACGAGGTCGATGTTGATGCCCTTGACGCCGGCCGCGCGGAAGCCGTCCACCGCCCGCCGCGTCAGCTCGACCGACTGGTGCCGGTTGATCGCCGCCTGCACCTTCGGATTGAAATCCTGGACGCCGATCGAGACACGGTTGACGCCCGACTCCGCAAACGCCCGGATCTGCTCGTCGTCGAGCCAGCGCGGATCGATCTCGACGGCGAACTCGGTCTGAGGCCCAATGTGGAAGGCGTCCTTGAGGGATTTTGCCAGGATGCGGATCTGGTCCGGGGACAGGCTGTTGGGCGAGCCGCCGCCCCAGTGAACGTGCGTCAGCGGCCGGTCGCCCGGGATCAGCGCCGCCACCATCAGGATCTCGGTCTTGAGGTGATCGAGGTAGTTCTGGATGGTGTTGGTGTTGCGCGTCGCCTTGGTATTGCAGCCGCAGTACCAGCACATCTCCGCGCAGAAGGGAATGTGGACGTAGAGGGACAGGGCCTGCGAAGGCTTGAGGCGGCGCAGGCCCTCTCCAAACTCCATGGCTCCGACCTTCGACGAGAAGTGCGGCGCGGTGGGGTAGCTCGTATAGCGGGGCACGGGCGCCGACATGCGCCGGACGAGATCGGTCGTCATGAGCTTCCTGCCGTGGTCTTGCTGGTGAAGGGCACGACGTTGGACTCGGCTGCGCTCATGCATTCGCTGCACAGCGCCCGCGTCGAACGTGCATTGCGGATCGCCAGCACCGATTGCCGGCTGCAGCGCGGATGATCGCTCGCCATGATCCAGTCCTGCACCGCCGAGAGGTCCTCTTCGGTCAGGACGGCGCGGGCCACGGGCAGCACCACGCGGTCCTCCCAGGCAATATGCCGGCGTTGACCCTCGAAGTAGCCGCGCAGCATGTAGCCCATCATGTCCGGATTGGCGACGAGCCCTTCGGAGGCCGCCGTCTTCAAGGCGTCCGACAGCTCCAGCAGCGCGGCCGCGTCGCGCTCATGCTCCTCCTCGAGGCAGGCGATCGCGGCGTGCAGCGGGTCCTCGTTGGCCACCCGCTCGCGCAGCAGCGGAAACAGCGCCTCCTCCTCGAGCCGCATGTGACGCGGCACGCTGCCTTCGAGGATCGACACGGCGATCACGGCCAATGCCTTGTCGAAGCAATGCGGCAATCCGTCCGCCAGCGCCTCGAGCAAATCGCAGAGTTCGCGCTGGAGCGCATGCTCTTCCGCGATTAATCCAATAGGGTCCGGCGTCCGGCAGACCGCGCCCGTCGTGCCCATTGCGTCAGGGCGTGGTGGAAAATCAGTCTTTTGGGTCATTTGGACTGGCCCCGCAGCGTCTCGGGAGCATGGCACTGGCGGCTCCGGTGCGACGATGACAACCGGTGTGGCGCTGCAAGTCCTTGATCCACGTCAACGCTGAACTCGTGCGTATGCTGGAATGAGATGATCGCCCGCCGTGCGAGCCTCAAAATGCGCTGCACGCGGCAACCAATGTGAGGAGGGGAGAACGTGCCAGATACCGCAGCCGACAGGTCGGCATTGAGTAACGCGCTCGCTCTGGGCAGCGCGGTCGTTTTCGCAGCCGTGGGCGTCTACCTGGCCCTGCAAGGCGTCGATCCGGTGATGAACCTGCACGGCGCGTTTCTGGCACTCGCCAGCGTTCTGGCCGCCTTCTACATTCTGACCCACGGGCGCGACGACCGGTCGGGCTACCTCGACGGTCCGATCCGCGTCGCCACGCTCGCCGCCGTGTTCTGGGGCGTCATCGGCTTCGCCGCGGGCGACTTCATCGCCTGGCAGCTCGCCTTCCCGGCGCTGAACCTCGATCTGCCCTGGACGACCTTCGGACGCCTGCGGCCGCTGCACACCTCGGCGGTCATCTTCGCGTTCGGCGGCAACGTTCTGCTCGCCACCTCCTTCTACGTCGTCCAGCGCACGTCGCGGGCGCGCATGCCCGGTCGGTGGACGCCCTGGTTCGTCATCTGGGGCTATCAGCTTTTCATCGTGCTTGCGGCGACGAGCTACATCCTCGGCTCCACGCAGGGCAAGGAATACGCCGAGCCCGAATGGCATGTGGACCTCTGGCTGACGATCGTCTGGGTCGCCTACCTGCTCGTCTTCCTCGGCACGCTGTGGAAGCGGGAGGAGCCGCACATCTACGTGGCGAACTGGTTCTATCTCGCCTTCATCGTCACGATTGCGATGCTGCACATCGTCAACAACCTGAGTGTCCCGGTCTCGCTCGCGGGCTCGCACAGCTATCCGGTCATGTCCGGCGTGCAGGCGGCGATGACGCAATGGTGGTACGGCCACAACGCGGTCGGCTTCTTCCTAACAGCCGGCTTCCTCGGGATCATGTACTACTTCGTGCCGAAACGGGTGGAGCGACCGATCTACTCCTACCGCCTGTCGATCGTGCACTTCTGGTCGCTGATCTTCCTCTACATCTGGGCCGGCCCTCACCACCTGCACTACACCGCGCTGCCGGAGTGGGCGCAGACGCTCGGCATGACGTTCTCGATCATGCTGTGGATGCCGTCGTGGGGCGGCATGATCAACGGCCTGATGACGCTGTCGGGCGCGTGGGACCGCCTGCGCACCGATCCGGTCGTCCGCCTGCTCGTCGTGTCGGTGGCCTTCTACGGCATGTCGACGTTCGAGGGGCCGCTCATGTCGATCAAGGCCGTCAACTCGCTCTCCCACTACACGGACTGGACCGTCGGCCACGTGCATTCGGGTGCTCTGGGCTGGGTCGGCATGGTCTCATTCGGCGCCATCTACTGCCTCGTGCCCTGGCTCTGGAAGCGTGAGGGCCTCTACTCCATCAAGCTGGTGGAATGGCACTTCTGGCTCTCGACGATCGGCATCGTGCTCTACATCACGTCGATGTGGGTCGCCGGCATCACGCAGGGCCTGATGTGGCGCGCCTACGACAACCTCGGCTTCCTCAAGTACTCGTTCATCGAGACCGTGGAGGCGCTGCACTGGCCCTACATCATCCGCGCGGCGGGCGGCTCGCTGTTCGTCATCGGCGGAGTGGTGATGGCCTACAACGTCTGGCGCACCGTCCGCGGCGACCAGCCGGTCGATCTCAAGGATCAGCCGCGCGTCGCGGCAGCTCCCGAGCTGCGCCACGGCGTCGTGGCCGTGCCGGCCGAGTGAGAGAAGGATTAAGATCCATGAACCACGGTGTATTCGAAAAGAACTCGCTGATCCTTCTCATCGGTATCCTGATCGTCGTGTCGATCGGCGGTATCGTGCAGATCGCGCCCCTCTTCCTGCTCTCTTCCACCATCGAGAAGGTGGAAGGGATGCGGCCTTACTCGCCGCTCGAGCTCGCGGGGCGCGACATCTACGTGCGGGAAGGATGCTACAACTGCCACAGCCAGATGATCCGTTCGCTCCGCGACGAGGTGGAGCGCTACGGACACTACTCGCTGGCTGCGGAGAGCATGTACGACCATCCCTTCCAATGGTCGTCGAAGCGCACGGGCCCCGACCTCGCCCGCATCGGAGGCAAGTACTCGGATGCCTGGCACGTCGACCACATGCGCCAGCCGAAGTCGGTGGTTCCGGCGTCGATCATGCCGGGCTATCCGCACCTGGAGAAGACCGCGCTCGACTATGCCAACATCGAGGCGCGCCTGAAGACCTTGCAGCTCGTCGGGGTGCCCTACTCGGACGAGATGATCGCCAAGGCCGGCGCCGACGTCGCAGCGCAGATCGCGCCCGACACGCCGGCGTCCAAGGAGCTGCTCGAGCGCTATCCCAAGGCGCAGGTGCGCAAGTTCGATGGCCAGTCCGCAGGCGAGGGCGCCAAGCCCACCGAGCTCGATGCGCTCGTCGCCTACCTCCAGATGCTCGGCACGCTCGTCGACTTCACCAAGTTCGACGCCGGCGGCCCGAACCTGCGCTGAGGAGGTGTCATGACCTATCAGGATGCGCAGGTCTGGTCGCAGCTCGCCGCGTTGGTGATATTCATGAGCCTTGCCATCGGCATCGCCATCTACACCTTCCGGCCTGCGAACCGGGCCAAGTTCGACCGGGCGGCCCGCTTGCCGCTCCTGTCCGATGACAACGACAAAACGGTGAACTGACCATGGCTGGCCACAAGAAGATCGACGAAGTCACAGGCGTCGAGACCACCGGGCACGTGTGGGACAACGACCTGTGCGAGCTCAACAAGCCGCTGCCCAAATGGTGGCTCTACGTCTTCTACGCGACCGTGATCTGGTCGTTCGGGTACTGGATGGTCTATCCGGCCTGGCCGACGCTCACGGATTATACCAAGGGCTACCTCGGCTACAGCCAGCGCGCGCAGGTGACGGCCGACGTCAATGCGGCCAAGGCCGCGCAGGAAAGCTATCGCCAGGCGATCGCCAACACCGCGATCGGTGACATCAAGAGCAAGGAGGATCTGTTCCAGTTCGCGCTCGCGGGCGGCGCGGCCGCCTTCGGCGACAACTGCTCGGGCTGCCACGGCCGCGGCGCACAGGGCGCCACCGGCTATCCCAACCTCAACGACGACGACTGGCTGTGGGGCGGCGCGATCGACCAGGTCGAGCACACCATCGCTTTCGGCGTGCGCAATCCCAACGAGAAGGCCCGCACGTCCGCGATGCCGCGTTTCGGCGTCGACGGAATCCTGGAGCCTGCCGCGATCGGCGACGTGGCGCAGTTCGCGCGCTCGCTGTCCGGCGCCGATGTCGACAAGGCCGCGGCGGAGCGCGGCAAGACGACCTTCGTCGAGCAGTGCGCGGCCTGCCACGGCGAGGACGGCAAGGGCAACCTGGAGATGGGCGCTCCGAACCTGACCGACAGCATCTGGCTCTACGGCGCCTCGCAGGAGGCCGTGGTCCAGTCGGTCTCCACGGGCCGCGGCGGCGCCATGCCGGCGTGGAGCGAGCGTCTCGACCCGGTGACGGTCAAGATGCTGGCGGTGTACGTCCACTCGCTCGGCGGCGGCAAATAGCCCTGCCGCGGCGTGCCGCGTCCGTCTTGCCGAGACGAGGAAGGTTTCGGATATGAACGCCATGGATTCCGAAGGCAAGTTCAAACCCGATGACTTCCTCGTCGAGGCCGCGCCGGGGGTGGAGCGGCTCAATGTCGAGGCGGTGCGCCGGCCGCGGGCGCAGCGCAGCGCAGCGGCCGCCGCGGCGACGAACGGCAGTTGGGCGGAGCAGCCGAGGATCTACGCCAAGCTCGCGCGCGGCAACTTCCGCAATGCGAAGTGGATCGTGATGCTGGTGACGCTCGGCATCTACTACCTGCTGCCGTGGGTCCGCTTCGACCGCGGCGCCGGCCTTCCCGACCAGTTCTTCCTGATCGACTTCGCCAACCAGCGCCTCCTGCTCGGCCCGCTCGAGATCTGGGCGCAGGAGTTCTACTACATCACCGGCATCCTCATCATTTCGGCACTGGGCCTGTTCCTCGTGACCGCGATCGCCGGCCGCGTCTGGTGCGGCTACGCGTGCCCGCAGACGGTCTGGACCGACCTCATGATCGCGGTGGAGCGCTTCTGGCAGGGCGACCGCAACGCCCACATGCGCCTCGACCAGCAGGGCTGGACCTTCGAGAAGATCTGGAAGAAGACGGCGACCCACCTGTCCTGGCTCTTGATCGGGCTGCTGACGGGCGGCGCGCTCGTGTTCTATTTCCGCGACGCGCCGACGCTCGCCCACGAGCTTCTGACCGGCACGGCCCCGATGGTCGCCTACGTGTTCGTCGCGATCTTCACCGCCACCACTTATCTGCTGGGCGGCATCGCGCGCGAGCAGGTCTGCATCTATATGTGCCCCTGGCCGCGCATCCAGGGCGCCATGCTCGACCACGACAGCCTGCTCATCTCCTATCGCGACGCGCGCGGCGAGCCGCGCGCCCCGCACAAGAAAGGGCAAAGCTGGGATGGGCGCGGCGACTGCATCGACTGCAAGGCCTGCGTCGCCGTCTGCCCGATGGGCATAGATATCCGCAACGGCCCGCAGATGGAGTGCATCCAGTGCGCGCTGTGCATCGATGCGTGCAACAACATCATGGACAAGGTCGGGCGGCCCCGCGGTCTCATCGCCTATTCGACCGAGCGCAACCAGCAGATCATGACCGCCGGCCCGCGCGACGGGCTGCGCCTCGTGCGCCCCCGCACGATCGTCTATTCGACCGTCATCGCCATCACCGGGGCGCTGATGGTGTGGGCGATGGTCAGCCGCTCGAACCTCGACGTCAGCGTGCTGCCGGACCGCAATCCGCTGTTCGTACGGCTCTCCGACGGCGGCATCCGCAACGGCTACATGGTGAAGATCGTGAACAAGAGCCAGGTGCCGCGCCGCTTTACTCTGGCGATGTCCGGCCTCGACGGCGTGAAGACGGCGCTCGTCGGGCACGACGACCCGACGGCGCCGTTCGAGGTCGGCCCGTCCAATGTCAAGGCGCTCAAGGTGTTCGCGACGCTGCCCAAGGAGGCCGCGGCGAAGCTGACCTCCGGCTCGACGCCTCTGACGGTCTCCGTCAGAGAGGTGGATGGTGCCGTCTCGTCCAGCCGTGATACAAGCTTCCGGAGCCCGGCCCCATGACTGTCCGCGCCATGAGCGCCCGTCCCGCGATCGCGAGAGCCATGCCGAACGAGATCACCGGACGTCACGTCCTCTTCGCGATGATCGGCTTTTTCGCGCTCATCATCGTGACCGACGCCTATCTCGTCTACAAGGCCGTCTCGACCTTCGGCGGGATCGAGACGGACGATGCCTACCGCAAGGGTCTTGCCTACAATGCGCGCATTGCGAACGAGCGCGCCCAGGCCGCACGCGGCTGGACCAGCGAGGCCGCGCTCGACCCCGCCAAGGGCGAGCTTGTCGTCACCCTTCGCGACAGCGAGGGCAAGGGCGTGGAGAGCCTTGAGATCTCCGCCGTGCTCGGCCGGCCGGCCACCAACGCGGAGGATCGCACGCTGAAGCTGGCGCAGGTCGGCTCCGGCCGCTATGCGACGGCCGTGGGAACCCTTGGTCCGGGCACCTGGGTCGTAACCATGGAGGCGCGCGAAGGCCCCGGCGGCCGCGACCGTGTCGTTCATCAGTCCAAGGTGCGCCTATGGAAGGAGCCGTAAGGAGCGGCGGCAGCCCGGCGAGCGCTGAGGCGGAGAAGCTTGCGGCGCCCGTACACGAGGAGCGCACGCGCGAGGTCCCGGCGCGCGAGACCCAGGTCTTCACGGCGCCGGAGATCATGTGCGGCGGCTGCCTGAAGACCATCGAGACGGCGCTCGCCGAGACGCCTGGCGTGGTGAGCGCGCGCGCCAACCTCAGCGCCCGGCGCGTCACGGTGACTTTCGATCCAAACGTCACGTCGCCCGAGCTCGTCATCGCCGCCATCAAGAAGGCCGGCTTCTCTGCCGCGTTGCTCATCGAAGGCCGCGACGAGGTGCATGCCGCGCGCGTCAGCGAGCTCATGCCCCGCGTCGGGGTCGCCGGCTTCGCGGCCGCCAACATCATGCTGCTGTCCGTGTCGGTCTGGTCGGGCCATGCCTCCGACATGGACGACGCGATGAAGACGCTGTTTCACTGGATCTCGGCGCTGATCGCGCTGCCCGCGATCGCCTATTCCGGCCAGCCGTTCTTCCGCTCGGCCGCCGCGGCGCTGAAGGCCGGCCGCCTCAACATGGATGTGCCGATCTCGCTGGGCATCATCCTTGCCACCGCCATGAGCTTCGCGCAGACCATGCGCGGCACGGAGCACGTCTACTTCGACGCCGCGACGATGCTCGTGTTCTTCCTGCTCATCGGACGCCTGCTCGACGAGAGCATGCGGGCCCGGACCCGAAGCGCCGCCGAAAACCTCATGAGCCTGAAGGCGCTGACGGCGACCGTGCTCGATCCCGACGGCAGCGTGCGCCGGATCGCGACGCGATCGCTGACGCCGGGCATGACCATCCTCGTCGCGGCCGGCGAGCGCATCGCGGCCGACGGCATTATCCTCGACGGCGCGAGCGATATCGACGAAAGCCTCATCAGCGGCGAGACGCTGCCCAAGCCCGTGGGCAAGGGCGACCGGGTTCACGCCGGCACGCTCAACACCGGCGGGCCGCTGCGCGTCCAGACGACGGCGACCGAGGACAACACCTTGCTCGCCGAGCTGTCGCGCCTCATGCTCGCGGGCGAGCAGACGCGCGGCCGCTACGTGCGCCTTGCCGATCGGGCCGCGCGCCTCTACGCGCCCGCCGTGCATCTCCTCGGCCTCTCGACGCTCGTCGGCTGGCTCGTGACGGGCCACGGATGGGAGATCGCGCTGACGAACGCCATCGCCGTCCTCATCATCACCTGCCCGTGTGCGCTCGCGCTTGCAGTCCCGGCCGTCCAGGTCGCCGCGATCAGCCGGCTGTTCGCCCAGGGCGTGCTGGTGAAGGTGGCCGACGGCCTGGAGCGCCTGTCGGAGGTGGACACCGTGGTCTTCGACAAGACCGGAACTCTGAGCTTCGGGGAGCCGTCGCTCGCGCTGGACCAGCCGATCGATTCGGACGTGCTGGCGCGGGCGGCCGGGCTCGCTGTGATGAGCCGGCACCCGTACGCCCAGGCGATGGTGCGCGCCGCCCGCCTGCGCGGGATCGCCTTCGAGCCCCAGACGGGTGTGACGGAGGTTCCTGGCTCCGGGCTGTCGCTGAACACGCCCGAGGGCGAGGAACGGCTGGGCTCCGCGGCTTTCACGGGCGTCGCCGTCACGGACGCGCGGCAGGCCGCCTCGCTGTGGTATGTCCGCCCCGGCCGGGCCCCGGTCGGCTTCCGGTTCGAGGACCGTCTGCGCAAGGACGCGGGCGAAACCGTCGCGGCCCTGAAGAGCGCCGGCTTCCATGTCGAGATCCTGTCCGGCGACCGGGCGGAGGCCGTGTCCGATGCGGCTCGCGCCCTTGGCATCGCCGACTTCAAGGGCGGCGTGCGCCCCGACGAGAAGCTCGCCCGCCTCGCCGCGCTCAAGGCGGCGGGCCGCTCGGCGCTGATGGTGGGCGATGGCCTCAACGATGCGCCGGCCCTCGCCGCCGGGCATGCCTCCATGTCGCCCTCCGCCGCGGCCGATATTTCTCAGAATGCGGCCGATGCCGTGTTCCAGGGCGAAAAGCTTGGCGCCGTCGTCGAGACCTTGAAGGTCGCGCGCCGGGCCCATCGCATGGCGCTGGAGAACTTCGCCATCGCGATCCTCTATAACGTCGCATTCGTCCCCCTGGCGGTTCTGGGGTATGTTACACCTCTGCTCGCGGCGATCGCGATGTCCACCTCGTCCATCCTGGTAACGGGCAACGCGCTGCGCCTGCGCTCGATGAAGCTGTCGCTCGACCGGGTTTCCGCCAAGGAGGAGTCTCCGATCCGATGACATCGCTGGCCTGGCTCATTCCCGCCGCGCTCTTTCTGGGGCTTCTGGGGCTCGCAGCCTTCCTCTGGGCGTTGAAGAACGGCCAGTTCGAGGATCTGGAGGGCGCGGGCTGGCGCGCCATCGACGATGCGCCGCCCGGTCCGTCAAGCGGCAACAAAACGAAGAAGGGCGACTAGCGCCGATCGATGGACCCGACCGCGGTCACATTCCTGGGCGGCTTGATCCTGGGGCTTGCGAGCACCCTCCATTGCAGCGCCATGTGCGGCGCGATCTCGTGCAGCGCGCTCATCTCGCTCGGGCCGACGACCGCGTGGGGCCGTGCCGGCCATGCGCTGCTGTTGAATCTCGGCCGCGTCGCGTCCTATTGCGCGCTCGGCGCCGCTGCGGCGACCGCGGGCTCCGCCGTGCTCTCGCCTGAGACGACGATGAACTATCGGGTTCTCCAGTACATCGGCGCGGCCGTGCTCATGTGGACCGGCCTGGCCATGGCCGGGATGATGCCGCGTCTCGCCGTCCTCGACGGAGCCATGACGCGGCTGTCCGATGCGGTCTCGCAGGTGACACGGCCCCTGCAGGGGACGCCGGCCGCACCGCTCGGCCTCGGCGTGCTCTGGGGGCTCAATCCCTGCCCCATGGTCTATGCGGCCATCTTCACCGCGTCGCTGACGGCCTCGCCGCTCGGCGGACTTTCCGTCATGGCGGGCTTCGGGCTCGGTACAGTGCCGGGCGTGCTGGCCTCGGGCCTCGGCCTGGCCTCGCTGAAGGGCATCAAGGTGAGCCGCGAGGTCCAGATCGCAGCGGGGCTGCTGATCGCGGTCCTCGGCTTTGCCTCGCTCTATGTCCCTGCGGCCCACATCGCCGCCTTGTGCCTCAACTGAGGCTTTGGCGCGCCTCGCACGTCCGTGTGGAACTTTTCCGCCTCTCGGCCCATATGGGGAGCATGGATGCCGCTCCCTCGCTCCTGATCCCGTTCGATAATTCCTATGCGCGCCTGCCGGAGCGCTTCTTCCGGCGCGTGCGGCCGACCGCCGTGGCCAAGCCTGAGCTCGTGCGCGTGAACAGGCCGCTCGCCGGCGAGCTTGGCCTCGACCCCGATGCGCTGGCCTCCCCGGACGGGCTCGCGGTCCTCGCCGGCAACACGGTCGCGAGCGGCAGCGACCCCATCGCCATGGCCTACGCCGGCCACCAGTTCGGCAATTTCGTGCCGCAGCTCGGCGACGGCCGCGCGATCCTCATCGGCGAGGTGGTGGACCGCGACGGGACCCGCCGCGACATCCATCTGAAGGGAGCCGGGCGAACGCCGTTCTCGCGCATGGGCGATGGCCGGGCGGCGCTGGGACCGGTGCTGCGCGAGTACATCGTCAGCGAGGCGTTCGCCGCTCTCGGCATCCCGACCACACGCGCGCTCGCCGCGGTGACGACGGGCGAATGGGTCCAGCGCGAGACCCCGCTTCCGGGCGCGATCCTGGCCCGTGTCGCGACGAGCCACGTGCGCGTCGGCACGTTCCAGTTCTTTGCCGCCCGCAAGGATACCGAGGCCATCCGCATCCTCGCCGACTATGTCATCGCGCGGCACTATCCCGACCTCGCCGGCAGCGCGGAGAAATATCGCGGGCTTCTCGCTGCCCTCATCGCGCGCCAGGCCGATCTGGTCGCCCGCTGGATGCAGATCGGCTTCATTCACGGCGTCATGAACACCGACAATACGTCGGTGGCCGGCGAGACCATCGACTTCGGGCCGTGCGCCTTTATGGATACCTACCACCCGGCGGCCGTGTTCAGCTCCATCGACGAGGGCGGGCGCTATGCCTTTGCCAACCAGCCGGCTATCGCCAACTGGAATTTGGTGCGGTTCGCCGAGGCGCTGCTGCCGCTGCTCGGCGACACCCAGGAGGAGGCGGTGGCGGCGGCGCAAGAGCGGATCGACACCTTCCCCGATCTCTTCCAGACCGCCATCGCCGACGGCTATGCCCGCAAGATCGGGCTTGCGGCGCGGCAGGCAGACGACACGGCCCTGATCCAGGACCTCCTGACGGCCATGGCGAACGGCAAGGCCGACTTCACGTTGACGTTCCGCGCGCTCGCCGATGCGGCCGAGGATGCCGACAAGGACGGCGGCCTGCGCGCGCTCTTCACCGACCACGGCGCCCTCAACGACTGGCTTTCCCGCTGGAGGTGGAGGCTCGAAGCGGAGGCGGGCACGGCGGCGGAGATCGCGGCCGGGATGCGCCGCGTCAATCCTCTCCTCATTCCGCGCAACCACCGGATCGAACAGGCGATCCGAGCCGCGGTCACGGACGGCGATCTCGCGCCCTTCCACCGTCTCGTCGAGGCCTTGGCGCAGCCGTTCGACGATCGGCCGGGCATCGCGGACCTGACGCTGCCGCCCAGGCCCGAAGAGATCGTGCGTCAGACCTTCTGCGGCACCTGAGGCAACGTCGTCGGCTCGACGCGGCGACGCCGGCGCCACCGGCTCGGCGGCGCGAGGTAGCCGACCCGGCCGCCTTCGCGCTCGCGGATCGCCTCGAGATGGTCGAAAACCTCGCGCGGCGTGAGGGGCCGGCCTTCGGTCGCGATCCGCACCCGCTCCGTGTGCTGCAGCTCCTCGAGCAGCGGCTGCGCGGTCCGGTGCAGCATGACGATCGTCGCGATCGTCCGGCGCGGCATGTGCGCGGGGATGCGCGCGAACAGGCCTGCGACGACGTCCTGGGCCTGCTGCGACAGCCTCGTCGAGAAACGTCCGAGCGCGGCGATGAGCCGAATGGCGAAGTCCTCGCGGAAACGGTATCCGTGCAGCTCCATCCACTCGAACAGCTTCGACATGATGAGGTCCTGGTGGCGGACCTGCGCGGTGTAGCGATAGTCCTGCCATTCGGCGACGAGGTCGAACGCGGGCTCGATCTCGAGGTCGCCCGGCGCGAAGGATTCGGCAGCGGTCACGCCGATGCGCCGGTAGAAGCTCGCGTTGCTGGCGTTGAAGCGGGTCGTGAACGCGGGCAGCTTCAAGTGCCCTTCGCTGGCGTCCTCGTAGGCTACGCGGACAAGCTTGGAGCAGAAGAGGCGCTGCGACGGCCCGAGCTGCATGGAGAAATCATAGACGAT
Source organism: uncultured Hyphomicrobium sp. (assembly GCA_964589785.1). GTDB lineage: Bacteria > Pseudomonadota > Alphaproteobacteria > Rhizobiales > Hyphomicrobiaceae > JAGVSR01. The sequence goes on along the minus strand of CAZPUQ010000008.1, from coordinate 8,264 downwards.
GGGCTTGCCGCCCTTTTGCAGCGACCGGGCCACGTGGTCGTAGATGAGCTTGGAGGCGCGTCCGGCCAGCTCCGCGTCCGGATGGCGGAAGAGGACCGCCCGCGCCAAGCGGTGCTGCAGCGCGGCCTGCAACGGCTCGATGACGGCGCCGGCCTCGATCAGCGCCTCAACGACGTGCGCGTGACCCGCCTCGTCGACGTGAACGAGCGCCGCATGGCTGAACTGGCTGTCCACGTCGCCGATGCGGGCGATGGCTGCGCTATTGTGCTTGGTGCCGCGCACGAGCAGGACATCGCCCGACCGGAACGCGATCGGCTCTCCGGTGTCGAATTTCGGATGCACGAAGGTGTTGAACGAGCGCTCGCTGAAGACCCGCTGGACGTCGTCGTCCTCGGTGCCGATGAGGTAGTCCCAATGGACCTCTCCGGCCATGTCGGAGGCATAGCGAAGAAGCCGCAGCAGGTCGCGGACGGCATGCTGCGCCTGGCGCGTCATCAGGCCGTGCGCATGCCAGTCGGCGATGCGGTCGCGCAGCAGCGCGCGCAGGGTAAAGAACTCCGCCATGACGTGCGGCGCGGCAGCCCTGGCATCGGAGCGTGAGTAGTGCGCGAGGTCGCGCTCGCTCACATGGTCATAGATTTGGGAAAGGTTATGGACGATGTCGTCCGGCGTCGCGACGGGGGCGAGCAACAGCTCGCGCATGGCCCTGAACGTGCGGATGTCGTCCTCGGTCAAAGGTGTACGCGGCACGACAGTCCCCCTCGTCCCGTTGCCCCTCACGCGCGACCGGCTTCCCGCATCGCCTCCATGCCCCCCGGCTCGCCATTAAGGCCCGCGCCGGCATCGGAAGGCAAGCCCGTCGCCTCAGCGGGCGCACCAGTCCGCCAGCCGGTGCAGGAACACCGTGCATTTCTCGAGTTCGGAGACGGCGATCCATTCGTCCGCGGTATGGGCCTCCTCGATGCGCCCCGGGCCGCAGACGACGGCGGGCGCACCGGCCTCCTGGAACAGGCCGGCTTCCGTCGCGTAGGAGACGGCGAACGTCTCGTTCTGGCCGGCAAGCGTGAGGGCCAGCGCGACGGCTTCTGACCCGGCTCGCGCGCCGAACGGCGGCACGGCGTTGCGTTGTGTCAGCGTGATGCCCGCGTCCGGCGCCACGGCCTGCATGGCGGGCAGGCACTCGGCTGCGATGAAGTGCTGAATCCGCTCCTCGATCGCCGCGATGTCGAGGCCCGGCAGGGCGCGGATCTCGAAGCCGAAGCTGCAGGAGACGGGCACGATGTTCGAAGCCGTGCCGCCTTCGATGGTGGTGACCTGCAGCGTCGGGTAGGGCGGGTTGAAGCGCGCCTCGGGTGCCGCGGCCTTCAAGTCGTCCTCGATGCGCGCAAGCTCGGCCAGGATGCGGCCGGCATAGGTGATGGCATTGACGCCGAGGTGGGCCATGCTGGAATGCGCCGCGCGGCCCGCGACATCGATCTGCCAGCGCACCGGGCCCTTGTGGGCGTCCACGACTCGCATCTCGGTCGGCTCGCCGACGATGACGAGGCGCGGCAGGGGCAGCCTCCGGCCCATCTCCGTCAGCATCGGGCGCACGCCGAGGCAGCCGATCTCCTCGTCGTACGAGAAGGCGATGTGGATCGGTGTTTTGAGGTCGTCCGCCTGGAAGCGCGGCACGGCCGCCAGCACGCAGGCGAGAAAACCCTTCATGTCGGCGGTGCCACGGCCCCCATAGCGCCCGTCCTTCAGCGTCAGCCGGAACGGATCGGTTTCCCACGTCTGCCCGTCGACGGGCACGACGTCCGTATGCCCGGAGAGAGCAACGCCAGGCACGGCCTGCGGCCCGATCGTGGCGAAGAGAGAGGCCTTCTGCCCGTCGTCCGTGGGCACGAGGACCGAGGCGACGCCGTGCGCGCTCAGATAGTCGTCCACATAGCGAACGAGCGGCATGTTGGTCTTGTGGCTCGTCGTGTCGAAGGCGACGAGGCGCTCGAGAATCTCGGCCACCGAGGTGCCCGCACGCTGCATCTCAGTTCACGCTCTTCACGGTGAAGGGGCTGTCGAGCGAGAACGGTGGCACGGCGACGTCGAACAGGAGGCCGCCGGCGTCGGCCATCTGGTAGCTGCCGACCATGATCCCGGACGGCGTCGAGAGCGGGCAGCCGGAGGTGTACGTGAAGGACTGGCCGGGATCGATGACGGGGGTCTGGCCGACGACTCCCGGCCCGCGCACCTCCTCGGTGCGGCCGGTCGAGTCGGTGATGCGCCAGAAGCGCGTCTTGAGCTGGACAGGCCGCGCGCTCTCGTTCGCGATCTCGATCGTGTAGCTCCAGAAATAGTAGCCTTCCTCGGGAGACGACTGGTCGGCCTGGTACTCGGGCCGCACCCGCACGCGAACCTCGTGGGTTGTCGTCTCGTAGAGAAAATCGCGGCTCACGGTCGGGCTCGTCCTCTGCGGCGGTCGTGGCGCGAGTTTAGGCGGCGCAACGGATCGGTCAATCGCGGTTCGCCGGACCGGTTCGCCGACCTCAGGCGGCACGCACGGCGGCAAGCCCCCGTTCGACGTCGGCGATGAGGTCGTTCGCGTTCTCGAGCCCGACCGACAGGCGCAACTGCCCGTCCGTGATGCCGAGCTCGGCGCGGGCCGCCGGGCCGATGCGGTAGTGGGTCGTCGTCGCCGGGTGAGTAATGAGGCTCTTGGCGTCGCCGAGGTTGTTGGAAATCCTGATGAGCCGCAGGGCGTTCTGGAAGCGGAACGCGCCCTCCTTGCCGCCGTCCACCTCGAACGCGATGATCTGGCCGCCGCCGGTCATCTGCCGGGCTACCAGATCTGCCTGCGGGTGATCGGCGCGGCCGCAGTAGATCACGCGCCCGACACCGGGCCGGCCGGCCAGATGGTCGGCGATCCGGGCCGCGTTCCGGCACTGCGCGGCGATCCGGAGGGGCATGGTCTCGAGCCCCTTCAGCATGACCCACGCGTTGAACGGGCTCATGGAGGGGCCGGTCTGGCGGAAGAAGTCCTGCAGGTGGTCGGTCAGGAACTTCTCCGAGCACAGCACCGCGCCGCCGAGGCACCGGCCTTGGCCGTCGATGTGCTTGGTGGCGGAATAGATGACGACGTCGGCGCCGTGCTGCAACGGGCGCTGCAGCATGGGTGTGGCGAACACGTTGTCGACCATCACGAGCGCGCCGATCTCGCGCGCGAGCGCCGAGACGGCGGCGATGTCGACGAGATCGAGCGTCGGGTTGGCCGGCGTCTCGAAGAAGAAGACCTTGGTGTTGGGCTGGACGGCCTTGCGCCATTCGTTCACGTCGCGGCCGTCGATCAGCGTCGAGGCGATGCCGAAGCGGGGACAGAGCGTCTCCACGATGTAGCGGCAGGAGCCGAACATGGCGCGGGCGGCGACGACATGGTCGCCCGCGCGCAGATAGGATAGGAGGGCCGCGTTGACCGCCGCCATGCCCGTCGCCATGGCCCGGCACACCTCCGCGCCCTCGAAGAGACGCAGGCGGTCCTCGAGCATCGAGACGGTGGGATTGGCGAAGCGGGAATACTGGAATCCGGGATCCTCGTTCTTGAAGCGGGCCTCGGCCTGCTCGGCCGACGTGTAGACGAAGCCCTGCGTGAGGAAGATCGCCTCGGAGGTCTCGCCGAACTGCGATCGCAGAATGCCGCCATGGACGAGCTGCGTCTCGGGGGCCCAGCCGGCGGCGATGTCGGCGTCCGTCTTCTCTCCGGTCATGCGCGTCCCTTCCCTCGTCCTCGAGCCTTGTGTCCTGATCCCTGGCGGCGGGCCGGCAACAAAAAAACCCGGTGCCCTGCGGCACATCTCCTCGCAAGGAGCCGTGCGCCGGGGTTTCCGGGTGCGCGGCCACTTTAGCGAGTTGTTTTACGTGGCTGCAAGCCGGCCGGCCAAATCACCACGACGATCGCGGGCAAATAGCCTTCCCGCCCCTTGGCGTCAAGCGAGCCATGCTTTAGAGCCCAGTTGGAAAGGGGGACCTTCATGGCGAAACGGGCGGCCGCAAAGCCGAGACGGGCAAAGGGCGATCTCCATGGCGTGGCCGTCGCGGACGGCATCCTGCCGGCCCAGGCCATCCGGGCCCTGATTTCCGGCGGCGCGCTGAAGCTTGCCGAGCCGCTCGGGGACGGCCAGCTCCAGCCGGCGAGCATCGACCTGCGCCTCGGGCGTGAGGCCTATCGCGTGCGGGCGAGCTTCCTGCCCGGGCCCGGCTCCAAGGTCGCCGACAAGCTTGCCGACCTCAAGCTGCACACGATCGACCTGACGCGCGGGGCGGTCCTCGAGACGGGCTGCGTCTATATCGTGCCGCTCTTGGAAAGTCTCGGTCTTCCCGCGACCGTTGCCGCCTCGGCCAACCCGAAGAGCTCGACCGGCCGTCTCGACGTGTTCACCCGTGTCATCGCCGACGGCGTCTCCGCCTTCGACCAGATCCCGGCGGGCTACAAGGGGCCGCTCTATGCCGAGATCTGCCCGCAGACCTTCCCCATCCTGGCGCGGACCGGCTCGAAGCTGACACAGTTGCGCTTCCGTGTCGGCAACCCTCGCGAGGACGATCAGTGTCTCGCCGCCTTGCACAAGAAGGAAACGCTCGTATCGGGCGCGGTCGCCGACATCGACGGCGGCATTGCGCTGTCGGTCGATCTCGTCGGAAACGGCAAGGGCCTCGTCGGCTATCGCGCCAAGCGCCATACCGGCGTCGTCGACGTCGATGCACCGCAGAGCTGCGCCATCGCCGACTACTGGGAGGAGATCAACGCGCGCGGGTCGCGGCGGCTGATCCTCGACCCGGACCAGTTCTACATCCTTGCCTCCAAGGAGGCCGTGCACATCCCGCCGACGCACGCGGCCGAGATGATGCCGTTCAACCCCCTCGTCGGCGAGTTTCGCGTGCATTATGCGGGGTTCATGGACCCGGGGTTCGGCCATGCGGCGACCGGAGGGCACGGCTCGCGCGTGGTCCTGGAAGTGCGCTCGCACAAGGTGCCGTTCATTCTCGACGACGGGCAGATCATCGGCCGCCTCGTCTACGAGCGCATGGTGGAGATTCCCGAGATGCTCTACGGCCGCGATCTGGGCTCAAACTACCAGGCGCAAGGCCTGAAGCTGTCGAAGCATTTCCGCTGACGGCGAGGCCGCGGCTACGGCGTCGCCGCACTCTCTCGCGCATCCGGCGTTCACGACCCGTTAACCAACATCTGGCACTGTCGCCCGCGTCGCGTTCTGTCCGTGGAGTCGTTGCGTGCTCGATTATCCGGTTCTGCTGCTGTTCCCTGCAGCCTTGGCGTATGCCGCGGTGATGGATCTCTTCACGATGACCATCCCCAACCGGATTTCGCTGGCGCTGATCGCCGGTTTCGTCGTGGCCGCCCCCGTTGCCGGGCTGTCGGCGCATGCCATCCTGATGCACGTCGCGGCTGGTGCCCTCATCCTCGCCATCGGCGTGGGCCTCTTCTCCTTCAACCTCCTGGGCGGCGGCGATGCCAAGCTGCTGGCCGCGTCCGCTCTGTGGACCGGGTTTGCGAGCCTGCTGCCGTTCCTGCTCTACGTGGCTGTTGCCGGCGGTCTGCTGTCGATCCTGGTCCTCGTCTATCGCAGCGCGCCGGTCGGCGCTTTGCCGCTGCCCGAGTGGGCCGCGCGGCTGCACTCCCGGGGCTCCGGCATTCCCTACGGGCTCGCCATCTGCGCCGGCGGCTTTGCCGTTTACCCGCACACGGATGTTTTCAAGGCTCTGATTGCCTGAGGCGTAGTCCTAACGATAATTAATCCATTTGTTTCATGTAGTTAGCGAGACCCAGCCGTGACGCGCGCCGATTTGCGGCGGCAATTAACCTCGCATTGACGAATGTCACGCAAAACTACGTCCGAAGCCGGAGGGAGGGTTCTTTCCGGCGTTGAGGGACGCTAGTCGCGCTATGAAAAGAGCTCAGTTGGTCGGCATCTCCATCGCGGGCGTTTCCGCGCTCCTGGCCTTCGTGATGGTCAAGGGGATGCTGAACAAGCCCAAGGAAGAGAAGCGGGTCGAGGTCAAGGTCAATTCGGTTCAGGTGCTCGTGGCGCGCGCCGATATCGCGCTGGGGCAGATCACGACCGAAGGCGTGTTCCGCTGGCAGGAGTGGCCGGCCGAGGCGTCCAAGGGCTTCATCACCGACAAGAGCGCCAAGGATGCGATGCGCCAGCTCTCCGGCGCGATCGCGCGCGCGCCGATCATGGCCGGCGAGCCGATCACCCCCAACAAGCTCGTCAAGGCGGGCCAGGGCGGCGTACTGGCCGCGATCCTGCCCGCCGGCATGCGCGCGGTCTCCACCAAGATCAAGGAGGAGACGGCGGTCGGCCGGCTCATTCTTCCCAACGACCACGTCGATGTGATCCTGATCCGCCGCCTGCGGGGCAAGAGCGGCCAGGAGGACTATGTGAGCGACACGCTCTTCACCAACGTGCGCGTCCTCGCCATCGGCCAGCAGATCGAGACCAAGGAAGGCAAGAAGGCGGCGGAAGGCGCCGCCAACACCGCCACTCTCGAGCTGACGCCGCGTCAGACCGAGATGCTGGCGCTCGCCAACTCCCTCGGCGAGATCAGCCTCTCGCTGCGTTCGATCGCCGATCTCGATGCGTCCGGCAGAGGGCCCGGCGCGGGCGATGCGCTCGAAAAGAAAGACGGAAACGCCATCCGGGTTCTGCGTTACGGCGTCAGGTCACGTGCCATGGGCGTGAACTGATCACAGCGAACGATTGCAGCTCGTCGGAAGGCAGAATGACAATGTCCAATATGGTGATGAGACGGCTCACCTCCGTCGTTGCGATCCTGTTCGCAGCGCTCTCGCCGAACCTAGCGCTCGCGGGTGACGATGTGGTGGGTGTCGAGGGACGCAGGCCGGAAGCCGGACGTGTGGGTCAGCACCAGTCGCTCATTCGCCTGACGGAGGCGGACGCCGGCAAGCGGCGCACGGTCAACCTCGGCCTCGGCAAATCGGTTCTGATCGAGCTGCCGCGCCCGGCTCGCGATGTCATGGTCTCGAACCCGCAGGCGGTGGACGCCGTCGTGCAGAGCTCCAACCGCATCTTCCTCGTGGCGCGCCGCTTCGGCGAATCGAACGCCTTCATCTTCGACGAGACGGGCGAGCAGTTCGCGACGCTCGAAGTGTTCGTGGAGCGCGAGACGGCGGGTCTGGAGGACCTTCTGCGCCGTCTCATCCCGGGCTCCAATATCAAGGTCGAGATGCTGAACCGCACCGCCATCCTGACGGGCACGGTGCGCACGCCGGTCGACGCCAACCGCGCCTCCGCGCTCGCCAAGCAGTTCGTCACCGTCGAGTTCGAGTCGAAAGTCATCGGCGACAGCGCGGGCGTGTGGGTCAAGGATACGGCCAAGGACGCCAGCGAGCTCGTCATCAACCTCCTCTCGGTCGAGGGCGAGGAGCAGGTGATGCTGAAGGTCACCGTGGCCGAGGTGCAGCGCACGCTCCTGAAGCAGTTCGGCATCAACATCGGCGCCACGATCAACGCCGGCAACTTCGCTACCGCCCTCCTGACCGAAAATGCCTTGCCGCTCACGGCCGCGGCGGGTCTCGGCACCATGCCGATCCCTGGCATCGGCACGGATGGTTCAGCCACCGCCGGCTGCCTGTTGCCTGGCGCTTTGTGTAACTGGAATCCGGGTCCCACCGCCGGCACATTCGGCAACTCCGGCCTGACCGGCGGCTGGGAAGGCGGCAATGCCCGGATCACGCATGCGATCCGTGCCTTGGAGCGCGCCGGCCTCATGCGCACGCTCGCCGAGCCGACGCTGACGGCCATCTCCGGCGAATCGGCAAAGTTCCTCGCCGGCGGCGAGTTCCCGATCCCCGTCGTCGACAGCCAGGGCGCCATGTCGGTCATCTTCAAGGAGTTTGGCGTCGGCGTCGCCTTCACCCCGACGGTGATGTCGGAGGGCCGCATCAGCCTCAAGATCGAGACCGAGGTCAGCGAGCTGTCGAGCAACGGCGCGGTCACCATCTCGTCAATCTCGATCCCGGGTCTGTCGAAGCGCGAGGCCCAGTCGACGGTCGAGCTGCCCTCCGGCGGGTCGCTCGCGCTCGCCGGTCTCATCTCGGACGACGTCCGCCAGAACATCGACGGCCTGCCGGGTCTCAAGGATCTGCCGGTGCTCGGGACACTCTTCCGCAGCCGCGACTTCATCAAGGAGGAGACCGAGCTCGTCGTGATCGTGACGCCCTATCTCGTGAAGCCGGTTGCGCGCCAGGAGCT
>CAZPUQ010000007.1:0-163582 GCA_964589785.1 uncultured Hyphomicrobium sp. | reverse complement strand
GATGCCCGTCGCGGGCCGGCGAAGCACTATCGCGCCCCGACGAAGACCCAATAAATAGAAACGGGGGGGCGCTGTCAACACCTACGTTTAAAAAATCCTCGCACCTGCGGCAAAGCTGCCGCAACATGTTGAATTCGCAGCGTATTCCAAAATATCCCCAGGCAGGCCAAAGGGCCCCGGCCAACCCCGGAACGTCCGCCCGAGAACCCCGTGGCGCCACAATTGGGGCGGGGGACGGGGCTGCGGGAGGGTTTACCGGCCCGCCGCGCCCTCGCCACTCCAGGTGATCGGGCCCAAGGTGACCGGGCGGCGGCGTGCGGCTATCTCGCTATACGGGCGCGGGGTCGTACTTGGTTCACGCCATAAAACAGCCCGACAAATCGGCAGTCCTGATTGACCGCAGCCGGCATCGCCGGACAGTCTGCGGTACGACGGCTGCGCGGAAGCATCCGTGCCGCCGGGGGGAATACGCCACTTGCCCATAGCCACGGCCCGGCGCGCGGTGCCGCCGGGCTCGCAAGCGGCGCGGGGGATCGGAAGGGAAGCCGTTGGCTCACAACCTCAGACATCGGCCGCGCATGCGTCCGGGCCATCGCCCGCATCGCGCCCGCTCGTCTGATCACGCCGATGGCCTGCCGCATCTCTATCGCGGCTCGCGCGGGCGCGGCGCCCGGGCCGACGTCTACACCGCCGATCATGCCGACAGCCGCCGGACCGGGCGCTTCCGCTGGCTTCTGAGCACATGCCTCGCCGCCACCGTCGGCGCGGTCGCCATCGTCGTCGTGGTCTACGGCTCGACCGATCCGCGCGATCCGGCCGAGGGGCGCCTGCCGACACTCGACCGCATCCGCATGGATGCGGCCGTGGCGCCGATGCCGGCACCGCATCGTCCCGACGACGGCCTCAACTGGGCCATTGCCAAGACGGACAAGCTGCAGGTGACGACCGGCGCCACCTCGACCCGGTTCATCATCCACGAGACGCTGAGGCAGCGGCGCAACGGACGCGAGTACATCTACGCCAAGCCCTACGTGCGCATCGTCTCGCGGCTCGCGCCGGTGCCGGCGAACTACTCCGACGTCATTCCGCCGTTCAACCCGCTCAAGCTCTACGCCGACGCCAAGCCCGTCGCGAGCAACGACGAAGAGGAGGCGGGCGCGGCGCGCAGCGATGTGGCCGTGCGCGTCGTGGAGCTGCTCGGCGGATTCCTGCCGGGCGAGGACGGGCAGGAGCTCGACGCGGCCGAGGTCGACGATCTCGTGCAGCGCGCCCGTGTCGACGAAGAGGATCAGGCCGAGGCCGCCGCCAACGCCGCTGTCGAAGCGGAGGCGCCGCTCGGCACCGAAGCGCCGGCCCCGGCCGCGGAGCCCAATACCTCCGTGCTGGTGAAGACGGTCGAGGAGCACGAGGACTCATCCGACGACCTGGAGGGGCAGCAGGTGCGAGTCGTCAAGGTCGGCGGCCGCGACACGCTCGCCAAGATCCTCGCCACGACCGGCGCGCAGAGCTGGATCGCACGCGAGATGCTCGCCTCGGCGGAGACGATCTTCCCCGACGGAAGCCTGAAGCCGGGGCAGGAGGTTCACATCACGCTCGTGCCGTCGCTTGACGATCCGAGCAAAATGGAGCCGTCGCGGCTGTCGGTCTTCGGCGACGGACATGAGCACCTGCTGACGGTTGCCCGCAACGCCGGCGGCGACTTCATCGCGAGCGCGACACCTCCGCAGCAGGACGTCCTGACGAGCGTGAACGCGAGCGAGACGGCCAATACCTCGACGCTCTACGCGAGCCTCTATCATGCCGGCCTCGTGCAGCAGGTCCCGCCCAACACCATCCAGCAGATCTTCCGCGTGCATGCCTCGGAGACCGATTTCAGGCGGCGGCTGCGCGCGGACGATTCCGCGGAGTATTTCTTCGACCTGAAGCAAGAGAACGGCACCGACGGACCGCCGGGAGAGCTGCTCTACACCGCGATCGCGACCGGCGGCCTGACCTCGAGCTATTTTCGGTTCCGCTCGTCCGACGGGATCGTCGACTATTACGACAAGGAGGGGAACAACTCGCGCAAGTTCCTGATGCGCCGCCCCATCCGTGGCGACGACCTGCGCCTCTCGTCCGGCTTTGGCGTGCGCTATCATCCGCTCCTCGGCATCCGCAAGATGCACACCGGCGTCGACTGGGCCGCGCCCGTCGGCACGCCGATCCTGGCGGCCGGCACGGGCACGGTCGAGGAGGCGCGCCACAAGAGCTACAACGGCAACTACGTGCGCATCCGCCACGCCAACGGCTATCAAACCGCCTACAGCCACATGAGCCGGATCGCTGCGGGCATGCAGCCCGGCCTGAAAATTCGTCAGGGGCAGATCATCGGCTACGTCGGATCGACCGGGCTCTCGTCCGGTCCGCATCTGCACTACGAGGTGCTGATCAACACCCGCTTCGTCGATCCGCTCTCGATCCAGGTTCCGAGGGAGCGCAAGCTGGCGGGCAAGGACCTCGCCGAGTACCAGCGCGAGCGCGCCCGCATCGAAGAGCTCATGCGCCGCGCGCCGGTCATGACGGCGAGCCGCTAAAGTACCGAGCCGTTGCGTGCACGATGCGGATGCCGCCCTCACGACTCGCTGCCGCCCCTCACCCTCGCCCTTGTAAGTCTCAGGGCCGCATCTCTCCCCACGTCATGGCCGCCCTCGAGGCGGCCATCCAGGAGTCCATCCCCAACTGCTGGCGGCTGTCGCCTTGGATGGCGGGGTTGAACCCCGCCATGACGTGGGGGTGGGTGGTTGGGCGTTCCGTCAACCTCCAGCTAACCATCGCCCTAGGTCGGGGCGTGCCCTAACTTGAACATAGTTCAGGTGCTCTATATATGAATCTGAACAATGTTCATTTCTGGAGAAGCCGCCATGCTGAGCCTTGTCGACCGCATCCTGATCGGCCCCGCCGCGCTATGCGCGTCCGGCCTGGCCGCCGACATCGCCGGTCTCGACCGTCCGTCGCGGCCGCCCGCATGGACGCCCGAACTTGAGAAGCCCGCGTTGAAAAACCCCACCGCGCTCAAGCCTCAAGCGGATCGGACTCAGCCGTTCTTTAACCATCTTGCGACCCATACTGGCGCCGCTTTCGCGGATTGACGCGACCCGCCGCGCCCTCTCGCCCCACCGCCCGATCAAGACAAGACCTCACGCAAGGATTCCGCCTCATGATCCCCGCACTTCTTGCGACGCGCCGGTTCGCCGCCCTCTTCTGGTGCCAGTTCCTCTCGGCGCTGAGCGACAACCTGGTGAAGAACGCGCTCGTCATCCTGATCCTGTTCAAGATCGGCGAGGCGGAAGGCGCGTCCCTCGTGGCGCTTGCCGGCGCCGTGCTCGTCGCGCCGTTCTTCCTGCTCTCCGGTCTCGGCGGCGAATGGGCCGACAAGTACGACAAGGCCGACCTCGCCGAGTGGCTCAAGCGGTTCGAGATCCCGATCGCGCTCGTCGCGGCGGCGGGCTTCTGGCTCAACTCCGTGCCCGTCCTGTTCGCGGCTCTGACCGGCTACGGCATCGTCGCGGCGCTGTTCGGACCGGTCAAATACGGCATCCTGCCCCAGATCCTCGACAAGACCGAGATCTCCGCCGGCAACGCGCTCGTCGAAAGCGCCACCTTCGCCGCCATCCTCATCGGCACGGTCGCCGGCGGACTCATGGTCCACCCGGAGGGCAGCGCGTCGCAGCTTCCCGTGTGGGTCGTGGCGCTGTCCATCCTGTGCTGGCTCGCCGCGCGTCTTATTCCGCGCACGGGCGCCGCCGCGCCGCATCTCGTCGTCACCGCCAACCCGGTGACGTCCACGTTCGCGCTCTTAAGCGAGTTGCGCCAAGACCGCCGGCTTTGGACGGGCGGCCTCATCACGAGCTGGTTCTGGCTCGTCGGCGCCGTCGCGCTCTCGCTGCTGCCGGTCATGCTGAAGGACGGTCTCAACGGCACGCAGGGCGTCATCACGCTGGGCCTGCTTGTCTTCACGGTCGGCATCGCGGCCGGCTCGCTGCTGGCGGCAAGGGCCAGCCGGCTGCGGCCGAACATGGCGCTCGTGCCCGTCGGCGCGTTCCTGATGGCGCTCGCCTGCCTCGATCTCGCCTGGACGACGTCGGGGCTGACACGCGCGGTCGAGCCGCTCGACGCGGCGGGCTTCCTTGCAAGCTTCACAGGCGTGCGGCTCGCTGCCGGCCTGTTCCTTCTCTCGCTCGCCGGCGGTCTTTTCATCGTCCCGTCGTTCGCAGCCGTCCAGCTGTGGGCGCCGGCGGATCGCAAGGCGCGGGTCGTCGCCGCCTGCAACGTCTTGTCCGCCGCCTTCATGGTGCTGGCGAGCCTGGCGCTCGCGGGACTGCAATGGGCGGGGCTTGGCTCCTCGAGCCTGTTCCTCGGGCTCGGCATCGCGAACCTCATCGCGATGGGCCTCGTTCTGCGCGCCTGGGGCAGCCACGGGCTCAAGGACCTCGCGATGTTCCTCTTCAGGGTGTTCCTGCGCCTCGAAGTGAAAGGCACCGAGAACCTGCCGCCCGCCGGCACGCGCGCCATCGTCGCGCCGAACCACGTCAGCTTCCTCGATGCGCCGCTGATGCATGCCATCATGCCGGACTACGCATCCTATGCCATCGATACCGGCATCGCCGCGCGCTGGTGGGTGAAGCCGTTCCTCAAGCTCGCGAGGGCCCACGCGATCGATCCGACCAAGCCGTTGAGCACGCGCCATCTCATCAACGACGTGAAGGCCGGCGAGACGCTCGTCATCTTCCCCGAGGGCCGGCTGACGACGACCGGCGGCCTGATGAAAGTCTATGACGGAACCGCGATGATCGCCGACAAGGCGGACGCCGTCGTGGTGCCCGTGCGCATCGACGGCGTGGAGCGCTCGCACTTCGGCTACCTCAACCGCTACCAGACGCGGAAGGCGCTGTTCCCGAAGACGACCGTCACCATCCTGCCGGCGGTGAGGCTGCCGGTCGATCAGGCGCTGCGCGGCAAGGCGCGCCGGCAGGCGGCGGGTGCGGCGCTGCAGGACATCATGGTCAATACCGCGGTGCTGACGACGAACCTCGACCAGACGCTGTTCTCGGCGCTGTGCGAAGCCAAAGCGACGCGCGACACGGGCAAGCCGGCGATCGAGGACGCGCTCGGTGCGAAGCTCTCCTACCGCAAGCTGATCCTCGGCGCGCAGGTGCTCGGCCGCAGAATCGCGCCGCTCGCGCCGGAGGGCGCCGCCGTCGGCGTGCTGCTGCCGAACGCGGCCGGCGTCGCGGTGACGTTCTTCGCGCTGCAGACGATCGGACGCGTCGCCGCCATGCTCAACTTCTCGGCCGGCGCGCAGAACATGATCTATGCCTGCCGGGCCGCGAAGGTGGACGTGATCCTCACCTCGCGCGCCTTCGTGGAGAAGGCGAAGCTCGCCGACGCCGTGGACAAGCTCTCCGAGGTCGCCAAGGTCATCTATCTGGAGGACGTCAAGGCCGCGATCGGCATTGGCGACAAGATCGCCGGCCTGCGGCAGGGCTCCAAGCCGCAGGTCGCGCGCAAGCCGGACGATCCCGCCGCGATCCTCTTCACCTCGGGCTCGGAAGGCACGCCGAAGGGCGTCGTCTTGAGCCACAGGAACCTGCTCGCCAACGCCTTCCAGTGCCTGCATCGCATCGCGGTCAACGGCCAGGACAAGGTGTTCAACGTGATGCCGGTGTTCCATTCCTTCGGCCTCACGGGTGGGCTCGTGATGCCGCTCGTCGGCGGCGTGCCGGTCTATCTCTATCCCTCGCCGCTGCACTACCGCATCGTGCCCGAGCTCGTGTACGGCTCGAACGCCACGATCCTGTTCGGCACCGACACGTTCCTCAACGGCTACGCGCGCTCGGCCCACCCCTACGACTTCCATCGCATCCGCCTCATCGTCGCGGGCGCGGAGGCCGTGAAGGATCGCACGCGGCAGACGTACATGGAGAAGTTCGGCGTGCGCATCCTGGAAGGCTACGGCGTCACCGAGACGGCGCCCGTGCTCGCGATCAACACGCCGCTCGCCAACAAGTCGGGCACCGTCGGCCGTCTCGCACCGCTGATGGAGGCGCGCCTGGAGCCGGTGCCGGGCATCGACGAGGGCGGCCGGCTCTTCGTGCGCGGCCCGAACGTGATGCTGGGCTACATGCGCACCGAGAACCCGGGCGTGCTCGAGCCGCCGCACGACGGCTGGCACGACACGGGCGACATCGTCGCCATCGACGCGCAGGGCTTCCTCACAATCAAGGGGCGCGCCAAGCGCTTTGCCAAGATCGCGGGCGAGATGGTCTCGCTGTCGGCGGTGGAAGCGCTGGCGGCGGAGCTGTGGCCGAGCCTTCTCACCATCGTCGTCTCGGTTCCCGATGCGCGCAAGGGCGAGCGCCTCGTGCTGCTGACGACGGACCCGTCGCCCACGCGGGAGGCCTTCGGGCGCCACGTGAAGGCCAAGGGACTGTCGGAGCTCAATGTGCCGGCGGAAATCCTTTTCGTCGAGCGCATCCCGCTGCTCGGTTCCGGCAAGCCGGACTACGTGGCCGCGACGAAGCTCGTGAAGGACAAGCTCGCCGCGCGCCCCGCCAAGCCGGTCGCGCTCGTCGAGGAACCCGCGCTGCCGGGCGAGCCGAAGACGGCGGCGTAACGGCCGGCAATAAGGCCGCTGTCTCTCATGCGTGTCACGCGCGGCTGCCCCTCGCCCCGCAACGCGACAGCGTTACGGGGAGAGGGGCGGGGTGAGGGGCAGCAACGAGTCCGACTCCGTCAACGCGCCGGCGTGCAGCACGTTCGTCAGGCCGCCGCCTTGACCGGCCAGCCGTTGATGGTGATCGACCCGTCGCGGACCGAGACCTTCACCGTGTCGCCATCCTTGACGCCGCCCGCCAGGATCTGCTCGGCGAGCGGGTCCTGCACCTGTTTCTGGATGACGCGCTTCAGCGGTCTGGCGCCGTAGGCGGGATCGTAGCCGCGGTTGGCGAGCCAGGTACGCGCCGCATCGTCGAGCTCGATCGTGATCTTGCGGTCGGCGACGAGCTTCTGCAGGCGACCCATCTGGATGTCGACGATCTGGCCCATGTCCGAGCGCTGCAAGCGGTGGAACAGGATGATCTCGTCGAGCCGGTTCAGGAATTCTGGCCGGAAGCGCGCCCGCACCTCTGCCATCACCTCGTCGCGCACCGCCTCCGTATCCTCGCCTTCCTTCTGCTCGACGAGATACTGCGAGCCGATGTTCGACGTCAGGATGATGAGCGTGTTCTTGAAATCGACCGTGCGGCCCTGGCCGTCCGTCAGGCGCCCGTCGTCGAGCACCTGAAGCAGCACGTTGAAGACGTCCGGGTGCGCCTTCTCGATCTCGTCGAAGAGCACGACCTGATACGGCCGGCGGCGGACAGCCTCCGTCAGCGCGCCGCCTTCCTCGTAGCCGACGTAGCCCGGCGGCGCACCGATGAGGCGGGCGACCGAGTGCTTCTCCATGTATTCCGACATGTCGATGCGGACGAGCGCCGTATCGTCATCGAACAGGAACGCGGCGAGCGCCTTCGTCAGCTCCGTCTTGCCGACGCCCGTGGGTCCCAGGAACATGAACGAGCCGATGGGCCGGTTCGGGTCCTGCAGCCCCGCGCGGGCGCGGCGCACGGCGGTCGAGACCGCGATGACGGCCTCCTTCTGGCCGACGACGCGCTTGGCAAGCGCCTCCTCCATCTTCAGGAGCTTCTCGCGCTCGCCTTCGAGCATCTTGTCGACGGGCACGCCCGTCCAGCGCGAGACGACGGCGGCGATCTGGTCCGGCGTCACCGCCTCCTCGACCATGGCGCCCGGGCCGTCCGCACCCTCGATCGCGGCGAGCTTCTTCTCCAGATCGGGAATAACGCCGTAGGTGAGCTCTCCGGCGCGGGCGAGGTTGCCCTTGCGCTGCGCGAGCTCGAGCTCGGTGCGCGCCGCCTCCAGCTCCTCCTTCACCTTCTGCGCGCTGCCGAGCTTCTTCTTCTCGGCCTCCCAGCGCGCCGTCATCGCCTGCGACTTCTCCTCCAGGTCCGCGATCGACTTCTCGAGCCGGGCGAGCCGGTCCTTCGAGGCCGAATCCGTCTCCTTCTTCAAAGCCTCCCGCTCGATCATCATCTGCATGAGATCGCGGTCGACGGCGTCGAGCGCCTCGGGCTTGGAATCGACCTGCATGCGCAGGCGCGAGGCCGCCTCGTCGACGAGGTCGATGGCCTTGTCGGGCAGGAAGCGGTCGGTGATGTAGCGGTTGGAGAGGGTGGCGGCGGCCACGAGCGCGCTGTCGGTGATGCGCACGCCGTGGTGCAGCTCGTACTTCTCCTTCAGGCCGCGCAGAATGGAGATCGTGTCCTCCACCGTCGGCTCGTCCACGAACACGGGCTGGAACCGGCGGGCAAGCGCCGCATCCTTCTCGATGTGCTTGCGGTACTCGTCGAGCGTGGTCGCGCCGACGCAATGCAATTCTCCGCGCGAGAGCGCCGGCTTCAGGAGGTTGCCGGCATCCATCGCACCTTCCGACTTGCCGGCACCGACAATGGTGTGCAGCTCGTCGATGAACAGGATGATGCCACCTTCCTCGGCCTGAACCTCAGACAGGACGCTCTTCAGGCGCTCCTCGAACTCGCCGCGGTACTTGGCGCCCGCGATGAGCGCGCCCATGTCGAGCGCGAGCAGCTTCTTGTCCTTCAGGCTCTCGGGCACGTCGCCCTTGACGATGCGGAGCGCCAAGCCTTCCGCGATCGCCGTCTTGCCGACGCCCGGCTCGCCGATGAGGACGGGGTTGTTCTTCGTGCGCCGCGACAGTACCTGGATGGTGCGGCGGATCTCCTCGTCGCGTCCGATGACGGGATCGAGCTTGCCGGACGCGGCCGCTTCCGTGAGGTCGCGCGCGTAGCGCTTCAGGGCGTCGTAAGCCTGCTCGGCGGACGCGCTGTCGGCCGTGCGGCCCTTGCGGATGTCGTTGATGGCCGTATTGAGACCCTGGGCGGTGACGCCGGCATCGGCCAGGATCTTGCCGCTCTCGCTGCCCTTCTCAAGGGCGAGCGCGAGCAGGAGGCGCTCGGCGGTGACGAACTTGTCGCCGGCCTTGTCTGCGATCTTCTCCGCTGCGTCGAACACGCGCGCGAGCTCCGGCGCCATGTACAGCTGGCCGGCCCCGCCGCCCGAAACCTTCGGCCGCCGGGCCAGAGCGCGCTCGACCGCGGCCAGCGCCTCGCGCGAGCGGCCGCCCGAGCGATCGATGAGGCCGGCGGCGAGGCCTTCCTCGTCGTCGAGCAAAACCTTCAGGAGATGTTCGGGAGAAAACTGCTGGTGGCCTTCGCGCAGCGCGAGGTTTTGCGCCGACTGGACGAAGCCCTTGGCGCGGTCCGTGTAGCGATCGAAATTCATGGGGTCTGGTCCTTCCCGCCCGCTTTCCCACCGCCCGGAGGTGCATGGGATGAAGCGCCGTTCTTGTCAGGATTTCAGTTGTGCAGTCACCGATAGCCCCGAAGGCGGCCCGCGGCTTGCGCACATCCGCCATATGGGATTGGCTGGCGGCCGCGAAAAGGGGGAAGCTGTGCGATGCCCGCATCCTAGCGTCCGCGGAGGCTCGCCGATAGAGGACACCCGGCAGGTCCGCGCCGGCACAAGCGCGAAGGACGACCATGACGACCCGGCTCGTCGCCATCTACCGCTATCCGGTCAAGGGCCTCTCGGCCGATCCGCTGACCAGCGTCGATCTGCGGCCCGGCGAAACCCTCCCCTATGACCGCGCCTACGCCATCGAGAACGGTGCGGGGCGGTTCGATCCCTACACCGCCCGCCATGTGCCGAAGGGCAATTTCGTCACCCTCATGAGCCACGCGGACCTGGCCACCATCCGGGCCGTCTTCGATCCGGCATCCGCGACGCTGGCGATCGTCCGCAACGGGGGAGAAGTGGCCAAAGGCGACCTCGCCACGCCGGCGGGGCGCGCGATCATCGCGCAGTTCTTTGCCGAGTATCTGAAGGGCGATCTGCGCGGGCCGCCGCGCGTCGTCCACGCCGAGGGCCTGTCCATCTCGGACATGGCCGAGACATGCGTGCATCTCGTCAACCTGGCGAGTGTCGCCGACCTCGAGCGCCTCGTCGCCCACCCGCTCGATCCGTTGCGGTTTCGTCCGAACCTCGTCGTGACGGGCGCCCCCTCTTGGTCGGAGCTCGCCTGGATCGGAAAGACGATCCGGATCGGCGGCGCGACGCTTGAGGTCTTTCAAAGGACCGAGCGCTGCGCGGCGAGCAACGTCGATCCCGCGACCGGCCGGCGCGATCTCGACATTCCGGCCCTGCTGCGGCGCCAGTTCGGGCATAGCGACTTCGGCGTCTATGCCCGGGTGACGGGCGGGGGACGCGTCGCGGGCGGCGACATCGTGAGCCTTAGCTGAGGACGCCCATCACCCGCTGCGACACGGCGAGCAGGCGGGCATCCTCGCCGCGCCGACCGACGAGCTGCACGCCGAGCGGCAGGCCCTCGACGGTGAGCAGCGGCAGGCTCACGGCCGGCATGCCGAGATAGGTCCAGAGGAAGTTGAACATCGGCGAGCCGGTTGCCGACAGCCCGCGCGGCGCGATGCCCGGCGCGGCCGGCGTCAGGATCGCGTCGTAGCCGGCAAGGATCGGCGCGAGCGCCGCATAGAGCGGGTCGCGGCGGCCGAGGGCAGCCTGGTATTCGGCCTCCGTCACCGTGCTCCCTTCGGCCACCGTGTCCTTGAGCTTGCCGCTCATGAGGGCACCGTGCGCCGCAACGATCGGCCCGTAGTTCTTTGCGATGTCGTGGAACTGCACCGCGCGCTGCAGGCCGCCCGTCTCCGCGAACGCATCGGGCAGCGCGACCTCTTCGATGACGCTGGCATGGCGCCGGGCAAGGGCCTCGAACGCGGCGCGCATGGCGGCGTCGCCCTCAGGCCACGCGGGCGACTTCACGAACGCCAAGCGCAACGGCCGGCTGGAGATCGCCGGAAGCTCGAGTGCGGTCCCGGTGAGCACGCCGGTCGCCAGCGCGAGGTCGGCGAGCGAACGCGCATAGCAGCCGAGCGTGTCGAGAGGCAGCGACTGCGCCAGAACGCCGTCGAGCGGGATCGCGCCGAAGGTCGGCTTGAAGCCGAAAACCCCGCAATAGGAGGCGGGCCGTAAAATCGAGCCGGCGGTCTGCGAGCCGAGCGCCAGGGGCACGTGCAGGTCGGCCACCGCCGCCGCCGATCCCGAAGACGAGCCGCCCGGCGTGCGGTCGAGGTCGTGCGGGTTGCGCGTCGGCCCGGGACCGTAGAACGCCAGCTCCGTCGTCACCGTCTTGCCGAGGATGATCGCGCCAGCCGCCTTGAGCCGCCCGACCACCTCTGCGTCTCGCGCCGGCCGCCGGCCGGCAAAGGCGGGCGTGCCGTACTCGGTCGGCAATCCTTCGGTGTCGATGATGTCCTTGATGCCGACGGGGACGCCATGCAGCGGCCCAAGTGGCCCGCCGGCGGCCGCGGCGCCGTCGGCGGCGCGCGCTGCGGCGAGCGCCAGCTCGGGCTCCAGGTGCGCCCAGGCGGCGATGGTCCCGTCCCGTTCCGCGATCCGGCCAAGGCAAGCGCGGACCACCTCGACGCTGGTGAGGCGCCGGGCTGCGATATCCGCATGCAATTCCGCCGCGGTCAGCCGGTGAGGTTCGTTCATGAAGTCCTCTTTTTCGCCGGCGCCTTTGCGCGTTCCGGCCCCTCCACGCGAACTCATTCCGACGCAGCCCCGATTGCCGGATTGAGTTGGCCCGCCACGCGACATTCAGCCAGGGCTCTAGGACCTTCCGTCACTTGACGGCGTTCCGTGTCACTTCCTATAGCTGCCCGACTGTTGAGCAAGAGGGACCAATCGTTCAGCGCTCTTCCGTACCCTCCCCGATTCCGGTCGGAGAGGCCGTGATGGTTGAGGCCGACGAGACGCATTCCCGACACCCGTTGCAAGGACGCGCCATGCCGAAAGAGCCTCGCCGCCCCGGACGCCACTTCCTCCAGATTCCCGGACCGACTCCGGTTCCCGAGCGGGTTCTGGCGGCGATGTCGCGCCAGATCCTCGATCACCGCGGTCCCGACTTCCAGCGTCTCGGCAAGACCGTGCTGTCGGGCGTGAAGGGTCTCTTCAAGACCAAGGGGCCGGTCATCATCTATCCCTCGTCCGGCACGGGGGCCTGGGAGGCGGCGCTGACCAACACGCTGTCGCCGGGCGACCGGGTGCTGATGGTCGAGACCGGCCAGTTCGCGGTGCTGTGGAAGCAGATGGCCGACCGCCTCGGCCTCGTGGCCGACGTGATCGCCACCGACTGGCGCATCGCGGCCGACGCCAACCAGATCGAAGCCCGCCTGCGCGCCGACAAGGAGCGGACGATCAAGGCCGTCTGCGTGGTCCACAACGAGACCTCGACGGGCTGCTGCACGCGCCTCGACGAGGTGCGCAAGGCGATCGACGCGTCGGGCCATCCCGCGCTCTTCATGGTCGACACGATCTCGGGCCTCGCCTCCGCCGACCTGCGCCATGACGAGTGGGGCATCGACGTCACGGTCGCCGGATCGCAGAAGGGCCTGATGCTGCCGCCCGGCTTGTCGTTCACCGCCGTCAGCGAGAAGGCGCTGGCCGCGATGAAGACGGCGAAGCTCAGCCGCGCCTATTTCAACTGGGACGACATGCTCGCCATGAACGAGGGCGGCTGGTTCCCCTATACGCCGGCGACGGGCCTCCTCTACGGTCTTGCCGAGGCGATCGATCTCATCAACGATGAAGGTCTGCAGAACGTGCTCGACCGTCACGAGCGTCTGGCCGAGGCCTCGCGGCGCGCCGTCCGCGCCTGGGGCCTGGAGCTCAACTGCCGCGACGCGAAATACTACTCGCCGGCCGTGACCACGGTTCTCATGCCCGACGGCTGCAACGCCGACCAGTTCCGCAAGGTCGTGCTCGACACGTTCAACATGTCGCTCGGCACCGGGCTCAACAGGCTTGCGGGGCGCGCTTTCCGGATCGGGCATCTCGGCGATACGAACGAGCTCACCATCATGGGCGCGCTGACGGGCATCGAAATGGGCCTGGAGATCGCCGGCGTGCCGCACAAGAAGGGCGGCGTCGATGCGGCAATGGCCTACCTCGCCGATGCGATGAAGCCGGCAGAAGCCGCGGCCGCCTGAGCGCGTCCGGCAAGCGCACTCGCGTTCTCACGCACGACGACACAAGCGAAACGCCGCCCGGATATCCGGGCGGCGTTTTCGTTTTCGATCCTTCGCGTCGTATCGGTCGCGAGCGCGCGGGTGCCGGCGGTCAGCGCTTGAGGCCTGCCAGCGTGATCTGCACCTGACAGCGACGGCCAAGCTGCATGAACTTCGATTTCACGCAGCTCTTCACCTTGGAGACGCTGGGGTTCTGGCCGATGCACAAACGGCGGACGTCCGACTCACAGGCGGCGCGCAACGCCGGGGTCACCTCAGGGGGAAGCTGGAACTCTTCCGCCGTCGCATGCGTGGCAGCACCGAGCAGCACACCCGCTGCCATGATCGTCTTGAGGCTCATGTCGTCTCATCCGTCATTGCTTCTTTGCCGACGCCCTGCTCACCACGTGGGGCGCGCCAAAAAAAGGCAAAAGTGCCGAGTCGTGACAGTTCACCGCAAGCGGGGCTGTGAATTGTGAGCGGACACAAATGTTCTGCGACGATCCGGCGCAGACGTGATCCGCGTTCAATGTCAGGCAGACGGCGTTCCGGAGCCGAAGACGCGCAACAGCGCCTCGCCGAGGCGCACGCTGTCGAGGTCGTCCTTGTGGATCACGTCGGAGGCGCCCGCCGCCATGAGTTCGAGCCGGCGCTTCTTCGTCACCTGCCCGCTGACGACGACGATGGGACCGGAATACTCGGCGCGGCGAAGAAACGGGATCGTGTCGGTGGCACGGTCCGACGGCTTCAGCACATCGTCGAGGAAGATGATCTCGGGGCGCTTGGCGAGCACGCTATCGACGGCGGTGCCGAGCGTCGGGGCCCTGCGAACATCGATGTCATAGCCGAACATCACACGCAGCGTGGCTTTGATGCGCTCCGCATCCGCCGGCTCGTCGTCGACGACGAGCACGTCGCTCAGCGCCGGCAGCGCCTTGCGCAGCTTGGTCACGTCGCTCTTCCTGGCGAGAAAATCCCCGCCGGTGCCACCACCTTCCGCCACGCTGTCGTCCCGCTCTTCCTCGCCTCGTGCGCCTTGCTCCACGCGCAGCCGTGCGACGGCAGCCCGCAACAAACCTGTAACAAACATGCTTGGACCGGTCATGCAAGCGCGGGCCGCCACGCGTGGTGGCCTGGCGCTCGCAGCGCGGCGTCGCCTCATTTGCATGCTTAACGCACTAACCATCAGCTCCCGGAGCGATCATGCCCCGGCCAGTAGACGCGAAAGACGGTGCCGCGCTGCGCAGGCGCCTTACTTTCGACGAAGATGCGCCCGCCCGCGCCTTCGACCGTGCGGCGCACCAGCGCGAGCCCCATGCCCTGGCCGGGCGTCCCGCCGTGCGGGGCGAGCTTGCGGAACGGCAGAAAGATCGCCTCGCGATGCTCGGACCTGATGCCGGGACCGTCGTCAGCCACCTCGATCAAGAGCTCGCCGTCCGCGCGGGTCGCCGTGAGTCGCAGCGTGCCCTCGTTGCGGTCATGATGCTTGATGGCATTGTCGATGAGGTTGCGCAGCACCAGATCGAGCGGCGCGGCATGCGTGTCGATCGCCGGCCATTCACCCTCGACGACGACATGAAAGCCCGTCGGCACGAGGGCCGAGACCAGGATGGTGCGCACGAGGGCCGCCGTATCGACCGTCTCGATCGCCTCCGACTTGCGCGTGACGCTCGAATAGTCGAGCAGCGCCGACAGCATGTCGGTCATGCGCCGCGACTGCGCCTTGATGCGCGCCAGATAGTGTCCCGCATGGTCCTGGGCCGCGCCCGAGGCCAGGCACGCGTCCAGATCGTCGACGACATAGCGCAGCGCGCGCATCGGCGACTGCAGATCGTGCGAGATGATCGAGGCATAGGATTCCAGGTCGGCATTCGCGCGGCCGAGCTCCGCGTTGAGCCGCTCGAGCTGGCGCGTCTTGTCGGCGAGCTCGGCTTCCGCCATGAGACGGGCGCGCATCTGCGCCACGAGCTCGACCTCCAGGTCGGAGCGCGAGCCGGTGCGGGCGAGAAGCAGAATGTAGGCGTTGTCCGGAGCGGACCAGAACACCGAGATGTTGGCGCGCGGCCGCCGCCCCTCGCCGGTGATGATCAGCGTCACCTCCGGCAGCTCGACCACGCCGTCGGGGGCCGAGCGCAGCGCGCCGATCTCCTCCTCCAGCCCGACGAGCGCATAGATGCTCGACGTCACCGGCTCGCCGATGGCGACGAAGCGGACGAGATCGCCGTAAGTGGCCTCCACGGTGAGGTCGTCGGCGATCCACACCAGGCCATAGAGGCCGCGCCCGGCCAGGAGATGGACGGCCGCGAGCAGCGGCGGAGGATTTCGCACCCCGCGATCAGAGTCGTCGCCTGTCGATGGCATCTGCGGTTTCTGCAAAGACGGTGCGCACGTTGCTGCCGGTCTTGGCGCTGGCGCGGTGGACAACAAGTCCCGGCCGCGACAGCGCTTCCGGCAAGGGGATCGTCTCGTCCGGATCCACGAGATCGATCTTGTTGACGACGAGAGTGAGGGCGCGCCCGGGGAGCGCCTCGCGGAAGCCTTCGGCGAGCGCTGCGAGCGAGTCGAGCGTGCGCGGGCGCGAGACATCGCCGACGATGACGGCGGCCGAGGCTTCCCGGATATAGACGTGCCGGAAGATCGCGTCCGAGAAGTTGCCGTCGGTATCCCAGACGATGAGCGCCATGCGCGGGCGCGTGGCCGTCTCGTCCACCTCGTAGCGATAGACGTCGACGCCGATCGTCGGCTTGTAGTTCATGTCGAAGCGGTCGAACACCAGCCGCTGAACGATCGAGGACTTGCCGACGCCGATCTCGCCCAGCAGCAGGACCTTGCGCGCGATCATCGCGGCGCCTCGTCCTCGAAGCCGAGCTCGAACTCAACGCGGCGGTTCGGGCTGCCGCTGCCGGTGTCGGGGCTGATATCGAGGGCATAGGCTCGCCCGAGCACGCGCAGGCGGGACGCGGCAATCCCCGCCGCTGCGAGATCCGCAGCGACCCGTTCCGCGCGCGCCTGGCTCAACGGCGCATTGCGGTCGGAGGTGCCGATGCCGTCGGTATAGCCGATGATGCGCAGCACGCTGTCGTTGCCCTGCATGAGGGCGGCGAGCTCTGCGATCTTGCGCTGCGCGGCCTCCGGCTCGCGGTAGTCGGCCTCCGCCGAGAAGAAGATCGCGTTCGCCCGCGTCCACGCTTCGAGCCGCTCGCGCGGCGTGGAGCGGGGCAGCGCGCGCTTCAGGGCCACCGTCTGGGCAAACGCCACCGACATGAGGTCGATCTCTTCGGCGGCGGCCACGACGGCACCGGCCGCCGTTGCAGCGGTCTCCCCGGCGCCCGTGTCGGGCGAGGGCCTGGCGACCAGCAGCGAGGAGAGGTCGCGGCTCGCCTCGGAGGTCCGCGCGGCGACCGCCCGCAGCGCGGCCTCGTCGGTGCCGGCGTGCATGGCGGCGAGCTCCGCCAGAGACCCGTCAAGGACGGCGAGAACATCGGTCACGAGCCGCGTCTCGTCGGGTGCGAGATCGGCCGCGAGCGGCGCGATGGTCGCCTTGGCGCGGGCGAGGCGGCGGACGGCGCGCTCGACCTCGCGACGGTCGGCCTCGGCCTTGAACTTGCGTGCGAGCGCATCGACCTCGTCGCGAACCGCACCGATCCGCGGCTCGATGCCCGCCGTCTCGTCGCGCAGCCGGGTGAGCTCGGGCTCCACATCCGCGAGCGCATTGGGCACGACGGCGAAGGCATCGCTCAGCGCAACGCCCGGCAGCGCCAGAGAGAGACGCTGCAGAACGCGCTCCTTCGCCGCGACGGTCGGAGCAAGACCGGACACCTCGACCGACTGTCCGAGCCGTCCCGTTGCGACACGCGTCGGATAGCCCTTGATCTCCGCGCTCTGCGACAGGACATCCTGCGCGATCCGAGTCGTCCGCGACACGCGCCAGTCGGCGTAGAAGCTCCATGCGAGCCAGGCGACGAGCGGCACACCGACGCCCCAGGCGAGGAGCTTGACCGGGCTCACGCCGGCAGTGTCGGCGGACAGCTCGTCCTGTCTCGCGGCGATGGCCGGGCCCATGGTCTCGGCAAGACCGGGCAGAACGCGCGAGCGCGTGCCGTCGGAGGCGGCCGGCCCGAGATGCGCGATGGCGTTGAGGAAGCCGTCGTCAAGCACCTGCTCGACGACGCGCGGAGCGGTTCCGGAGCATTTTGCGGCGAGCAGAAAGGCCGGCGACGCGCGCAGGTAGACCCGTCCCTCCCCGAGATCAATCTGGCGCAGCATGTCTCCGCGCGCCTCGAAAGCCTCCGTGGCGAACTCGTTGATCGCGGCCAGCACGCCGCACATCACCTGGTCGCGATTGCTGCCGAGCGCCTCGTCGGGCCAGTGCTCGACAAGCTCGCCCGTGCCGCGCCGGATGAGATAGAGCTCATCGAGCGCAAGGCGCTGGCTGTCGGCGATGGCAAGCTCGGCGACGGGACGCCCGGTCGTGATCGATCTGATCCGCAGCATGATCGGATTGGCTTCGAGGCGCCGGTTGATCTGCGCGACGAGATCCTTCATCGCGCTGGCGACGTAGGCCTTCACGATGCGTCCGGTGACGGGATAGAGCGCCTCGACCAGCTCGTCGCGGCTGTTGCGGATCTCGGTTCGGACCGTGTTGACGACGAACGGCGCCACGGCATCGGAGACGGCGTGATGGTGGGCGCTTTCCGCGCGGCGGAGCGCGCCGTCGAGCACGGCGGCCACGCTCGCCTCGAGCTCGATGTCGCCGCCGACGCGCTGAGCGAGCTCCTCGAGGCGCGCCGCGAGCTCGGCCCTGCCGCGGCCCTCCGACTCGCCCAAAGCCTCGATGCGCCGCCCGAGATCGGCGATCGACTGGGCTTCGCTGTCGAACAGAAGCTCCTTCAGACGACCGATATTGTCCGTCAGAGGCGGCACTTCACCCATGGACCTGTCCGATCGTTCTAACCGCGCGACAGCCTGCGGATGCTTTCGGAGAGATCGAGAACCATGCGGGAGAGGTCGTCGAAGGCCGCCCGGCGGTCGGCGCCCGTCTCGCTGGACAACGCCTCGATCCGCGCCGTCAGCGCATCGACGCGGCGGAAAACGAGGCCCTCCAGATCACGGAGCCGGCTCTCCAGTGCCGAAAGACGGGCCTCCTGAAGACGCAGCGGCTCGCCCACGAGAAGCTCGCGGATCTGATCCATGCGGTCGTCGCTCGCATCCTTCGGCGCCGGTGCCGGCCTCAGGTCTTTCAATATCGGCGGTACGTTCATGCCCTGTCCAGATTGTTGGCCGGCGGACCCTGGCGATTTTCAAGGATTATCTGAAACCTTTATATCAAGAAAAGCGGCCTGAGAATGTCGGAGCTGCGCCCACGGTTAGGACGCAACCGCACGAAGATTGTCAGACAGCGTTCAAAAACGGCAGCTTTCAGGCCATCGGCACGGTCGGCCCCGCCGCGGCGTGACGCCGGTAGGCCGCGTGGCTGGCGTCGATCAAGGCCGCCTCGGCATCGAAGGCCGCGGCGTGCGCCACCACGGCCGCCGCAATACGGCCGACGGCAGCCCTGAAATCGGGCGACGGACGCGCGACCGTGGCGCCGAAGCGAGCCCGGACCGCGTCCTCCACCGCCGCCTGCGTGGCGCGGATGTCAGCCACGCCGGCGCGGAACTCCGCGGAGGCGGCGGCCGCGACGGCCATCTGGCGGGCGGGGCTCATGCTCTCCCAAACGGCCAGATCGACGTCGAGCGACAGAGCCGAGCCGGCACCGCCGAACGCGCCGGCCAGGCCGAACGGCAGCCGCGACGGCAGGCCGATGGCGCTGGCATGGACGAGACTGCCCCACTCCATGGCATCGACATCGCCCGTGGCCAGCATGTCCTCCGCACGCGCGTCGTCGGGCGCGACGGTAAGCCCGCCCAATCCGCGCACGACATCGGCGGCAAGCCCGCGCACGCAGATGCGCGTGCCGACGACGTCCTCCGGCGTGCGGATCGGGGTTTTCGACCACAGGACGGGCTCCGGGCCGGTGTGGCCGGAAAGGAGGGGCTTGAAGCCGTGCGGCGCGGCGAGCCTGTCCCACAGCTCCTGGCCGCCGGCGATCAGCCAGCCGTCCAGCTCCGCCGATGCGACGGCCGTGTCGCCGGGCAATCCGGCGAAGTAGGCGAAAGCGGGATGCAGCGCGACGCGCGCCTGCGCCGGTCCGAACATGAGGTCGGCGCCATCCCGGGTGACGTCGCCATGGCGGATCTCGATCAGCAGGTCGCCGTCGCAGGCCGCCTCGATGCGCCGCGCAAGGCGGAGGCCATCGTCCGCATATCCGGCGACGTTCGCGGTCCACGGCAGCGCGAGCGTGAGCCGGCGCGGCGCGCGGGCGACGGCCGGTGCGGCGAGCGCCGGTGCCGCAGCGATCGCCGCACCTGTTGCGACGCCCGTCGCCAGCGCGGCAGCGCTTCCGGTCGATCTCAGAAAATCGCGACGATGCATCGGAGAAGCTCCGCGGTCCTTGAGCCGTGACGCCTATCAAAGCGCAAGGCGTCCGCGAACTCAACGTCCGGTTTCCGCCGCCGCCCTACCGCTCGAGAGGCGGCAGGATCCGATTGAGGGAATGAAAGAAAATTTCCGGACCGACATAACCGGCGATGCGGCCGACCTCGCGTCCGTCCTCCACCACCAGAACCGTTGGCACGCTGTCGATCGGACCGTTGAGCGACAGACGGTTCACATCCGGCGCGTTGAGGTCGATAAAGCGCATGGGCACGCTGCGGCCCCGCTCCGACGCCTTGTAGGTAACGGCGACGTCGCGGCGGAAGATGCCGCAGTAGATGCAGTTCTCGATCTCGACCACGAGCAGCTCGAGACGGCCCTGAGGCAGGGCCGCCGTTTCCAGATCGACGAGGGCGCGGCCCGGCAGGCTCATGGCGCTCATGGCCGCGGCCGCGAGCGCGGCGAAGATCGCAAAGGCTCTGACGAAACGCGGCATGACGCACACCCGGCGGCGGTTCAAGGTCCGTCGCCGATCCAAGATGCGCGCCAGGGGTGATCGGCGGTACGCGCCGATCACAAGCCTGGTTAACGCGGGCTCTACTCAGAACGGCGCCTGCGGCTGCAGCGAGCCATAGAAAAAGACCGCGCCCATCAGCAGGACGAGGCTCGCGCCCAGGAGACCGGCGCCCGTGGAGACCGTCGACGCAAAGGTGCTGCCTTCGCCACCGAGCCGCACGGCCAGGTCGCGAGACCCGACCGCGAGCGCCGCCAGCGTGGACACCGTGATCGCGGTGCCGAGCGCCATGGCGAACGTGGCGAACACGCCGGCCCACAGCAGCCCCTGAGACAGCGCGAAGACGAGGACGAGAATGGCGCCCGTGCACGGCCGGATGCCGACCGAAAGCGCGATGGCCAGCGCCTTGCCCCAGCCGAGCTCGCCCTGCAGGTCTTTCGGATCGGCGATGTGCGCGTGCCCGCAGCAGTCGTCGTGGGCATGGGCGTGCGCGTGCGCGGCTCCGTCCTCGCCGTGGTGATGACCCGGCGGACAGCCGCAGGACTCTCCATGTGTGTGAGTGTGGACGTGAGACTGTGAAGCCGAATGGGTATGCGTGTGGTTGCGTCCCCGCCCGGCGTGCGCGCGACGCGCCAGGATCTGGCGGATCTGGCCGTAGAGAAGCCAGGCGCCGACCGCGGTCACGAACGCCCAGCTCACCGTCTCGATCCAGCCTTCGGCCGCGCGCATCTCGAGGCTCGTGGCGTTGAGCGCGACCGCCAGGATTCCCACGAGCACGATCGCCGACAGGGCCTGGATGAAAGAGGAGAGGAACGACAGCATGATGCCGCGCCGCACCGTCTCCTCGTTGGCAAGCACGTAGGAGGAGATGATCGCCTTGCCGTGTCCGGGTCCGGCCGCGTGCAAGACGCCGTAGCTGAATCCGATGAGGCCGAGGACGAGGGCCGCCGTCAGGCTGCCGGCCGCCTTCAGCTCCCGCACGGCCGCGGCAAGCTCGCGGTTGAGACGCTGCTGCTGCATCAGAACCCAGTTGGCGACCTTCGCCAGCACGCCGGGCGTCGCGGCGGACTGCGGATCCGATGCGGGACGTCCCGCCGTCAGCGCACGATCCGGAGAAAGCTCAGCGACGACCGTCGCCGCCACGACGGTCGCAGCCGATGCGGGGGAGACCGCTGCGGCCGCCGATACCGCGGTGAAGCCGATGAAAAAAAGAACGACGGCGAGCTTCTGCATCATGTCTTGGCGCACGACACGTGAACGGTTGAGGCATAGCCAAGCCCCGAGCCCTGATTGGCATCGCCGGCGGTCAACTGGCCGCCGAACGCGTCGTTGAGGCGCTGCAGGTCGGCGAGGTCCTTCTCGGCGGCGCCGACCTTTGCCGTGCAGCCGGCCGGCGCGCCTTCGCTCAGACGCACGGGGTTGTCCTTGGCGAGATCGAAGGCGATGAAGAAGGTCTGGTCGTAGACGGCGAACTCGAAACCCTCCGCCTCGGCCGGCACGGGCTCGGCAAGGGGCAGCGTGAAGTTCAGCGCCAGCACGCCGTCCTTGTGATCGAGCCAATAGTCTTTGGGCGGCGCGAAGCTGACGGGCTTCTCCTTCAGCCGCGCATAGGTGAAGAAATCGAACTCCTTGAGGCCGTCGATATTGACCTGCGCCAGCTCGGCCAGCTCCTCGCGCGTGAACGTGCCGTCGCCGTTCTTGTCCAAGCCCTGGATCGCCATCGCCGTATACATGTCGTCGAAGGTCCAGCGGTGCTGGAAGCCCGCAATCCTGCCGCCGTCGTAGAGCACCGTCGTCTCGACGCTGACCCACACATGGGGATGCGCGGCGGCCGGAAGCGAGGCCGGGACCGCCGCCGCAATAGCGGCGAGCACGACGGCGACGGCGCGCCGGCAGTGCCGGGCTGAACCTTGAAACAGCATGACGACGCGAAATCCCTCCCCTTGATGCACCGGACGCGCAACGAGCCTGCGGCGGGGTATCCCACCACGAGCGGCCGGGCCGGCCGGATGGCGAGCCCCTACGTGCGCCCCGTCCACCCGCTATGTGGTGCGCAGCGATCCATTTACCACCGTGTCGGGCCACCATGGCCTCAGTGCGGCGACAGGAGCGCGGCGGGGCGCGTCCCCCATCTGCGTCCCCCACTCACGCCGTGCCACACATTTGCCTTGGCCCTGGTCTTGGATGTTATATTATCCGGATCGCCGATCAACGTTTCGTTCGGGCCAGGGCCACAGGCGGGAGGTTTTCTAATCACATGATATTCCATCGTTATCTTGCGGCCACAGGGAGCTGGTTGACCGTCGCGCTGGCGATGGCCGTTCCGCAGGCGGCACCGCGCGCCGACGAGCTGCGCGTCGTCGCGACCATCAAGCCGATCCACGCGCTGGTGGCCGAGGTCATGGGCGACGCGGGAGAGCCGAGGCTGCTCGTCGGCGGTGCTGCCTCGCCGCACACCTACGCCCTGAAGCCGTCGGACGCGAAAGCGCTGCACAGCGCGCAGATCGTCTTCCGGGTCTCCGAGCAGATCGAGCCGTTCACGCGCCGGATCGCGTCATCCCTGCCGAAGTCGGTGACGGTCGTGACGCTGGCCGACGCGCCGGGCGTGAAGCGGCTCGCGATGCGGTCGGGCGACACGTTCGAGGCGCACAGCCACGACGGGGACAGTCACAACGGGCACGGCCACGACGAGCATGACGCGGACCATGACGGCACGCACGGTCACGAAGCCGGTCACGACGAGGCAACGGAGAAGCCCGTCCGCGACGGCCACGTGTGGCTCGATCCCGACAATGCCGTGGCGATGGTGCGCGAGATCGCCCGCGCCTTGAAGGCGGCCGCGCCCGACAAGGCGGCCGTGTTCGAGGCCAATGCGGCCAGGGCCATCGCGGGCATCGAATCCGCGGCCCGGGAGATCGACGAGGCCATCGCACCGCTGCGGGGCAAACCGTTCGTCGTGTTCCACGACGCCTACCAGTATTTCGAGACGCGCTTCCAGATCCCCGCCATCGGCGCGATCACGGTTTCGCCCGAGGTCCAGCCCTCGGCCCGGCGGCTCGCCGAGATCCGGCGGAAGATCAAGGACCTGAAGGCGCGCTGCGTGTTCGCCGAGCCGCAGTTCAAGGCGAAGCTCGTCGCCTCGGTGCTCGAGGGTACGGACGCGAAAGCCGGCACGCTCGATCCGGAAGGCGTGACCGTGACACCGGGACCCGAAGCCTACACGACGCTGTTGCGCAATCTCACCGCGGGTCTCAAGGCCTGCCTTGCGGAGTGACGGCCGGGCGGCGCACGACTCGGGCATGACCCAAAGAAAACGGGCGGCGCACCCACGGCACGCCGCCCGCATCCTGTTCATCCTATAAAATTCGGCCGGCTATTCGATGGCAACGGTCCTGGTCGCCGAGGTGCCCTTGCGGCCGTAGGTCACGACGCGCCGGGTGGCCGGCGGCGTCTCGGCCGACGGCTCGCGGTCCGCGATCGCCGGACCGGTCCGGAAGCGCTCCCAGGTCACGGTCACGACCGTGCCGACCGGGACGCGAGGGTAAAGATCGAGCACATCCTCGTTATACATGCGGATGCAGCCCTTCGAGACAGCCTGGCCGATGGTCCAGGGCGCGTCCGTGCCATGGATGCGATAGGTGCTCGAGCCCAGATAGAGGGCCCGCACGCCGAGCGGGTTCATCGGATGGCCGCCGGGGACCCAGGCGGGCAGGCGCGGATTCTCGCGCAGCATCTCGGGCGTCGGCGTCCAGGACGGGTTTTCGCGCTTCTGCGTCACCGTCAGCCGGCCCTGCCAGCGGCTTTGCTCGCGCGGGACGGCGATCGGATAGCTCACCGCCGTACCCGGCTTGGTGATGAGATAGAGACGGCGGTCGCCGAACGACACGATGACCTGGCCGGGCCGGTAGCGCGGGTTGAACGCGACGGACGAGCGCTTGCCGCCCCACTCGCTGTCGCCGCCCCAGAGGAAATCGACGAGCTGGGCGTTCGCGGCGGCCGGCAGGGCCGCTGCCATGACGAGCGAGGCTCCCAGAACCGCCAGCGTCCGGCTCATGACCTTCATTACCGTCATTCGTCTACTCCGCATCCTCGTGCTCTTACGATAGCTCAGGCAACACCGAGGTTTCGTGGGGTCGTACCCGAAGGCCTATCGTTAGTGTCGGCATGGTGAATGTTTCGTATATCTCAGTCCGGCTTTGAAGGTGAGGGCTTTCGGGCCACACCCTGACAGTCATCGACGGCGTTCACGTGAAAATATCTAAGGGTTGTCCATAGCTTGAGCAGAGTCTGACGCAGTTCCCGGCAGATCGGGCGCCTTTCACCGTGACCCGCACCGGCGAGAGCATGTGGGCACCTGTCAGGATTCGCGACAGCCACCCTGTCGTTGAGGTCGTCGGTGACTCATTCTCGCGGACAGGTTGGGATTCGGTGTGGCCTGTCCGCGGTCGAAGTGCGGCTTTTGAGGACTGCGGCCGGGCGCACGCGACGGACGCTCGCGGGGAGAACAGCCTGCGGGATGCTGGGTCACGCCCGGCCATGACGGAGTTGGGTGGCGACTTCCCCCCCCCCACGTCATGGCCGGGTTCAACCCGGCCATCCAGGGCCGCTCGCGATCCTTTAAAATTGTTCCCTTCGTGTTCTCATTCTTGTTGACGGAGACCGCTGGGAGAGGGTATAGAACAAAACAAGTACATCGGGGCATGGCGTCAGTCTCTCCCTGTCCTCGCCGGAGCCCCGTCGCAGAGTTCGTAGCCCATGGACAAGGCGACCTCTCTTCCAGCCCGTTTCCCTGATCCTTCCGGGCCCAATCCTTCCGGGTGTGTGCGTTTGTGTGAGTTCGAGCACACCCGGATTCCCCCGCGCCGGAGCAGCGTCCTCTCTACGGCTGCTCCGGCGCCCCCGGCCTCCAGCCCCCCCTTTCCCGCCCAGGCCCTGGCCCGCTCCGAGACGATCGAGCGCTTGCGCCAGCGTCTGCGCGCCATCGAGCGGCCGCACCCCGGCGACCGGCCCCCGATCGGGGACACGAGGCCCGGCCGGCAGGCGGCGGTCTGGTCGCTCGGCATGCCGGAGGCGGATGCCCTTCTCGGTCCGGACCTGCTGGAGACGGCCGCCTGCCACGAAATCAAGCCGGCCTCGGCCAAGGCGGGGAGCCGCGCGGCCGCCCTCGCCTTCGCCCTAGCGCTCGCGCGCCGGCGCCTCGACACAGCGTCCCCGCAAGGCAGAGGCTTGCCGCGCATCCTGTGGTGCGACGGAGCCGGCGCGCAGACGGAGACCGGCCTGCTGCATGCGCCGGGGCTTGCCCGTTTCGGACTCGATCCCTCTCTTTTCCTCATGGTCGAGGCCCGGCGTGGCGAAGACGTGCTCTGGGCCTTGGAGGAGGGCCTGCGCTCGGGGAGCCTCGCTCTCGCGATCGGCTCGCTCGACAAAATCGCGCTGACGCCCGCGCGGCGCCTCAGCCTCGCCGCCCGCGACGGAGCGACGCCGGTGCTTCTGCTCACATCCGCCCGCGCCGCGGCGAGCGGCGCCACGGCCACGCGCTGGCGCGTCGATCCTGCCGCCAGCGCCGTCCACCCCTTCGATGCCCGCGCGCCGGGGGCTGCCCGCTTCCGCGTCAGGCTCGAGCGCTGCCGGTCGGCCCCGCCCGCCCCCGAGGCTGCCCTGACCCTGGAATGGTCCGATGAAACGCATCGTTTCCGTCTGGCTGCCGCACTGGCCGATCGAACGCCTGAGGCGGCACACGCCCGGCGCCGTGCCGGATGACCGGCCCTTCGCGCTCGTCGCGGGCGGGGCGCACGGCATCCGGCTCACCGCCGTCAACGAGCGGGCGGCGCGCGAGGGGCTGCGCCCGGGACTGAGCCTCACGGACGCGCGCGCGGCCGTACCGGTCCTCGTCTCGCATCCGGCCGAGGCGGCGCGCGACGCCCGCGCGCTTCAGCGCCTCGCGAACTGGCTCGGCCGCTACGGTCCGGCGCGCAACGTGGAGGGCGGCGACGGCATCTGGATCGACACGACCGGCGTCGCCCACCTCTTCGGCGGCGAGACGGCCCTCCTCGACGACCTCATCCGCCGTCTTGGCGCCTTCGGCATCACGGCCCGCGCCGGCCTTGCCGATACGCCGGGCGCCGCGCACGCGCTCGCCCGCTTCGCGACCGGACGGCGGCCTTGCGCGCTGGCGCCGCCGGGCGAAGCCGCCACCGCCGCCGCACTCGCTCCCCTGCCCGCCGATGCGCTGCGGCTTGCGCCCGAGACGGCTCTGCTCCTGCAGCGCCTCGGCCTCGCCCGGATCGGCCAGATCGCGGACCTGCCCCGCTCCGCCCTCGAGCGGCGCTTTGCCTCGCAAGCGTCCGCACGCAGCAGGCCCGCGCCATCCGGCGCGCTCGCCGAGGCCGTGCTGATCCGGCTCGATCAGGCGCTCGGGCGAACCGCGGAGCCGCGCGCCGCGCTCGGCGAGCCACCGGTCCTGTCGGAGCGGCGCACGTGGGGCGAGCCGCTCATCTCGTCCGAGGTGCTCGTTAGCGCGATCACGGCGCTCGCGGCAGACCTTGCGGCTTCGCTGAAGGCCGCGGGCCTCGGCGCCCGGCGCATCGCGCTTCATCTTTACCGCGCCGACGGCACGGTGGCGCACGCGGAGGCGGGTCTCAGCCGGGCGAGCGCGGAGCCGCAGCACTTCATGCGGCTCCTCCAGGACAAGCTCGCCGCCGTCGACGCGGGCTTCGGCATCGACGTCGCCGTTCTGGACGCGGTGATGGCCGAGCCGTTGCGCGACGCGCAGGCGGCCCTCGGGCGCGAAGGCGCGGCTCCCGAACAGGCCATCGCCGCCCTCGTCGACCGGCTCGCGGGCCGACTTGGCGCCAAAAACGTATTCCGCATCGCTGCGCGCGCGAGCCGCATCCCGGAGCGCGCCGCCGTGCGCGGCCCGCCGCTGGCGCCGGGGCCCGCCGCATCCGACTTCGCCGGCACGCAGCCGGGCGAGCGGCCGTTCCTCCTGCTCTCGCCGCCCGAGCCGATCACCGTCATGGCCGAGGTGCCGGATGGGCCGCCTTTGTGCTTCACTTGGCGGCGCGTCTCCCATGCCGTGGTGAGGGCCGCCGGCCCGGAGCGCATCGCGCCCGAATGGTGGACGCACCTCACCGCACCCGAACGCGGGGACGCGACGGCGGCTGCCGCGGCGGACAATGGCCTTGAGGGCGAGCCCGACGATCCTGCCGCCCGCGAGCGCACGCGCGACTACTACGTGACGGAGACGGGCGACGGCGCGCGCTTCTGGCTGTTCCGCGAGGGCTTCTATAGCGCGGCAAGCCTCGATCGCGCGCCCCGCTGGTTCCTGCACGGTCTGTTCTAGGTACGAGCCCCATGCGCTACGCGGAACTCGACGTAACCACGAACTTCTCCTTCCTGCGCGGCGCCTCGCACGCCCACGAGCTTGTCGCGCAGGCGAAGGCTCTGGGACTGGACGCGATCGCCATTACCGACCGTAATACGCTCGCGGGCGTCGTGCGCGCGCACACGGCGGCCAAGGCGGAGGATGTGCGCCTCATTCCGGGCGCGCGCCTCGACCTGCAGGACGCGCCGAGCCTCCTGTGCCTGCCGGTGGACCGCGCCGGCTACGGGCGCCTCGCACGCCTCCTTTCGCTCGGCCAGTCGCGCGCGGAGAAGGGCCGCTGCACGCTTTTCCTGGCGGACGTGGCGCAGCATGCCGAAGGCAACATCTTCATCGCGATCCCGCCCGATGCCCTGAGCGACCAATTCGAAGCCGAGCTCGATCGCGTCAAGGCAGCTCTCTCCTCCGTGAGGCTTTATCTTGCGGCCTCGCACACCTATCGCGGCAACGATCGCGCGCGGATCGGCCAGCTTGCCGCTCTCGCAGCGCGCTGCGCCACACCTCTCGTCGCAACCAACTCCGTTCTCTATCATGCGGCCCGCCGCCGTCCGCTTCAGGACGTGCTGACCTCCATCCGCGAGCACACGACGATCACCGAGGCCGGCTATCGCCTGGAGGCGAACGCAGAGCGTCATCTCAAGAAGCCGGCCGAGATGGCGCGCCTCTTTCGCGGCCACGAGGACGCGGTCCGTCGCAGCATCGAGATCATGGAGGCCTGCCGCTTCTCCCTCGATGACCTCGAGTACGAATACCCCGACGAGCCCGTCCCGCCCGGCTTGACGCCGCAGGCGCATCTGGAGACGCTGACATGGCAGGGCGCGGCGCAGCATTTTCCCGAAGGCGTTCCAGAAAAGGTGCGGGAATCCATCACGCGCGAGCTGAAGCTCGTCGCCGAGCTCGGCTTTGCGCGCTACTTCCTCACCGTCCACGACATCGTGTCCTTCGCGCGCTCAAAGGGCATTCTCTGCCAGGGGCGCGGCTCGGCGGCGAACTCGGTCATCTGCTACTGCCTCGGCATCACGTCCGTGAACCCGGCCGAGATCGACCTGCTCTTCGAGCGCTTCATCTCGCAGGCGCGCAAGGAGCCGCCCGACATCGACGTCGATTTCGAGCACGAGCGGCGCGAGGAGGTGATCCAGTACATCTACCGCCGCTACGGGCATGACCGTGCGGCGCTCACCGCCACCGTCATCTCCTACCGCGCGCGCTCGGCCGTGCGCGATGTCGGCAAGGCCATGGGGCTGTCGGAAGACACGGTCGCGGCGCTGGCCGGCATGGTGTGGGGAACACGCTCGGGGGGCGCGCTCGGAGACGCGCGCGTGCGCGAGGCGGGGCTCGATCCGAGCGACCCCCTGCTCGCCGGCGTGCTCGAGCTGACCGAGGAGCTGATCGGCTTTCCGCGCCATCTCTCGCAGCACGTCGGCGGGTTCGTGCTGACGCGCGGGCCGCTCGTCGAGATCGTCCCCATCGGCAACGCGGCGATGGAGCAGCGCAGGTTCATCGAATGGGACAAGGACGACATCGCCGCCCTCGGCCTCCTGAAGGTCGATGTGCTGGCGCTCGGCATGCTCTCCTGCATCCGCCGCGCGTTCGCGTTCCTCAAAGCGCATCACGGCCTCGACATGACGCTCGCCAGGGTGCCGCAAGGGGACGAGGCCACCTACGACATGCTCTGCCGCGCCGATTCCATCGGCGTGTTCCAGGTGGAAAGCCGGGCGCAGATGAACATGCTGCCGCGCCTCAAGCCGCGCTGCTTCTACGATCTCGTCATCGAGGTCGCGATCGTGCGCCCCGGGCCCATCCAGGGCGACATGGTGCATCCCTATCTGCGCCGCCGCGACAAGATCGAGCCCGAGATCTATCCCTCGCCGTCGCCCCAGCATGGCGACATCAACGAGCTGAAGCAGATCCTCGGCAAGACGAAAGGCGTTCCGCTCTTCCAGGAGCAGGCGATGCGGATTGCCATGGTCGCAGCGGAATTCTCCGACGAGGAGGTGAACGACCTGCGCAAGGCGATGGCCACGTTCCGCCGCCGCGGCACGATCGGCCTCTTGGAGGAGAAGATGGTCGAGCGCATGAGCGCGCGCGGCTACGAGCGCGCCTTCGCCCAGCGCTGCTTCAACCAGATCAAGGGCTTCGGCGAATACGGCTTCCCCGAAAGCCACGCGGCGAGCTTTGCCCATCTCGTCTACGTGTCGGCATGGCTCAAATGTCATTATCCCGCGGCCTTCGCGGGCGCGCTGCTCAACGCACAGCCCATGGGCTTCTACGCTCCCGCCCAGATCGTGCGGGATGCCCGCGAGCATGGCGTGACGGTCGGGGCGGTGG
This sequence comes from uncultured Hyphomicrobium sp., assembly GCA_964589785.1. Taxonomy (GTDB): domain Bacteria; phylum Pseudomonadota; class Alphaproteobacteria; order Rhizobiales; family Hyphomicrobiaceae; genus JAGVSR01. Next base: position 133,689 of record CAZPUQ010000007.1, on the reverse strand, counting down.
ATGTGAACGCGAGCGATTGGGATTGCACGCTGGAAGATTGCGACGGCGGCCCGGCTCTGCGCCTCGGCTTCCGGCAGGTCGAGGGATTGCGGGAGACGGAGATCGACAAGCTCGTCGCGGCGCGGGCGCGGGGAGAGTTCAAGAGCGCACACGATCTGTGGCGGCGCGCCGGGCTCTGCCGGTCCACCCTGGAAAAGCTCGCCGCGGCGGATGCCTTCCGCTCCGTGCCGGGAGAGCGCGGTCTTGCCGGGATAAACCTGGCCGGGGCAGAGGGCCTCGACCGGCGCCAGGCCCTCTGGGAGGTGAAGGCGCTCGCGGCAGGGCCGCCGCTGCCACTTTTCTCCTGGAGCGAAGCGCAGGAGGCCGGATTGGAGCCGGAGGTGGCGCTGCCCTCAATGCCGCTCTCCGAGCACGTCGTGAACGATTACCAGACGCTGAGGCTTTCCCTGAAAGCGCATCCGATGAGCTTCCTGCGCGACCGGCTCCGCGCGGAACGGATCTCTACCTGTGGAGAGTTGCGGTCGCTGCGCGAGGGGCAGCGGGTCAGGGTCGCGGGCGTCGTTCTCATACGCCAGCGCCCAGGCTCGGCGAAGGGCGTCGTGTTCATGACGCTTGAGGACGAGACCGGCGTCGTCAACTCGGTCGTGTGGCCCAAGATGCTGGAACGGTACCGGAAAGTGGTGATGCAGGCGCGGCTGATGCTCGTCGGCGGACGCATCCAGCGGCATGACGACATCATTCATGTCGTCGCGACACATCTCGAAGACCGCAGCGACTGGCTGCGCCTGCTCTCGGAGGAGGCAGAGGGGATGAGAGTTCCCGTGGCCAATGCGGACGAAGTGAAGAACCCCGGTCCCGATCCGGCGGACGGGGCGACCGGCTCTCACCCGCGCTGGACCCGGCCAAACCCTTCCCTACGCGTCCGACCGGGCTCTACGCATCCGCGCGCCGAGCGCATCATTCCAAAGTCACGTGACTTTCATTGACGGGGCACTGGAGCAGGGCAACACTGCGACCATTCGGCCACCTGAACGTTTGACCTCTCTCAATCCTTTCGCCTCCAGATTGGACTAGGAGCTTTTAATAATTCTAATTCGTCAGTGAAGGAGGAACGAATGTGGAAAATCGCATCCCTGGCGCTCGCGGCCAGCGTTGCGGCGAGCCCCGCACTCGCCAATGAGCTGCGCGACAAGGCTCTGACGGTCTTCAAGCCGCTGCCCTCAACGGTCCCGGCAACGAAGGACAATCCGAGCTCGAAGGAAAAGATCCATCTCGGCAAGGCGTTGTTCTTCGACCCGCGCCTGTCGGCCAGCGGCGTCTTTAGCTGCAACTCCTGCCACAACCTCGCGACCGGCGGCGACGACAACCTCGAGACGTCGATCGGCCACGGCTGGCAGAAGGGGCCTCGCAACTCGCCGACCGCGCTCAACGCCGTCTTCAACAAGGCCCAGTTCTGGGACGGCCGCGCGGAAGACCTGAAGGCGCAGGCGAAGGGACCCGTGCAGGCCGGCGTGGAGATGGCCAACACGCCTGAAAAGGTCGTTGAGACCCTGAACAGCATGCCGCAGTACGTGACCTGGTTCAAAGCGGCCTTCCCCGACGACCCGAACCCGGTCTCGTTCGACAACATGGCCAAGGCCATCGAAGCCTTCGAGGCCACGCTGATCACGCCGGCGCCGTTCGACAAGTTCCTCAACGGCGACGACGAAGCCCTGACGCCCGAGCAGAAGCTCGGCATGACCTTCTTCATCGACAAGGGCTGCGCCGGCTGCCACGGCGGCATCAACGTCGGCGGCCAGGACTATTATCCCTTCGGCGTCGTCGAGAAGCCCGGCGCCTCCGTGCTTCCGGCCGGCGACAAGGGCCGCTTCACCGTCACCAAGACGGCGGACGACCAGTACGTGTTCCGCGCCGCGCCCCTGCGCAACATCGCGCTCACGGCGCCCTATTTCCACTCCGGCAAGGTGTGGGACCTGAAGCAGGCCGTCGCGATCATGAGCAGCTCGCAGCTCGGCACGGAGCTGAAGCCGGAGGAAGTCAACGCGATCGTCGCGTTCCTCGGGTCTCTGACCGGCGAGATGCCGGAGGTCACCTATCCGATCCTGCCGCCCGAGACGCCGAAGACGCCCCGCCCCTCGGGTGAGGTCGTGAACGAGTAGGCTCAGCGGGAACGATCCGCAGGCACGGCAAAGCCCGGGACGCGCGCATCGCGTCCCGGGTTCTTTTTTTGTGGTGAACGAACCGCGTGCCCGTTGTCTCAAGCACTTGCCGACTTGGCCTGTCACCCAAGCGCAACGCCCGGCGGAGGAACGCACCGAGCGACCGGCGCGCGCGGCCACAGCCTCGCCTGTTCCTGATAGCGTCGCAAAATGATCACGCAGCAGGCTACGCCTCCGGCATCGGACGCGTCCTCGGGTGTGGTCTTGTGGGGGTTTCCAAGTACCGGAGAACGTCTATGTCCAAATTCCGCGCCCTTGCCTGTGCGCTCGCCATCCTGCCCGTGTCCAGCCTGGCTCTCGGCACCACCATGGCCGCGGCCGCCGATCCGGAAGTCCGGGTCACGATCACCCAGGTGCGCGCGCTCGACCAGCCCGACGCCTTCTCGAAGGGCGATTTCTACGCCAGGGTCACGATCAACGGCGAGACCTTCAACACGGCGCCCGTGAAGCAGGAGACGTCCATCACACCGAACTGGGTGGTGAGCCGCAAGGTGAAGGCCGGCACGGCGGACGTGAAGGTCGCCATCCTCGACAAGGACGTGAGCGTCGACGATCCGATCGACGTCAACCGCGTCGACGCCAAGCGCGACCTCGATTTCTCCATCAATACGCGGAACTGCAAGATCGACGGCTTCTCTTCGACCTACCGGTGCAAGCAGACGATCTCGCGTGCCGGCAAGGAGAAGAAGGCCGCCGAGATTTACTTCACCGTCGACGTGAAAAAGTAAGCCGCACGCACGACGTTCCATGACGCACCGGGGCAGGGGCCGCCAAGGCCGCTGCCCTTTTCGTTTGCGCGGCGGCAAAGCCGGCGCGGACTCACGACCATGCGCGGGCCTTGACGGGTTGCGGATCACGCGCTTTCCAGGCATCGAGAGCTTTCGACGATGGGACGAAGCCATGATGCCGAAGCTGCCGGATGGGCCGACGCGCAATGCCGCGACGCAGGGCGCGCGGCGGGCGGCACGGGCGCTCGCCATCACGTTCGCCGTGGCGCTCGCCCCGACTCTCGCCGTGACTCTGGCCTTCGCCGGGCTGATGAGCGCGCCGGCATCGGCCCAGCGTCAGCTCGTCGAGCCCGAGCCCTCGACCGGGCGCTCCGAAAGCAGCCTCACGCGCGCCACGCGACACATGATCGTGACGGCCGACCGGCGGGCTTCGGAAGCCGGACTTCAGATGCTGCGCGCCGGCGGCTCGGCAACGGACGCGGCGATCGCGGCTCAGCTCGTGCTGGGACTCGTCGAGCCGCAGTCCTCGGGCCTGGGCGGCGGGGCCTTTCTGCTGCACTTCGACCAGAAAGCGGGCGCACTGTCCGCCTACGACGGGCGCGAGACGGCACCGGCCACCGCAAAGCCCGACCGCTTCCTTCACGATGGCCAGCCGATGCCCTTCGCGCGTGCTGTGCGCTCCGGCCTCAGCATCGGCACGCCGGGTCTCGTCAAGCTCCTGTGGCACGCGCACCAGGCGCACGGCAAGCTCGCCTGGCCGCGCCTGTTCGAGCCGGCGCTCAAGCTTGCGGACGACGGCTTTACCGTCTCGCGGCGCCTCAATGCTCTCTTGCAACTGACCGGCAGCGATGCGTTCGACGACACGGCCCGCCGCTACTTCTTCGATGCGCATGGATCGCCCTGGCCGGCCGGCCACCGGCTGCGGAACGCCGCCTATGCCGCAGCCCTGCGCGCCATCGCGGAGCAGGGACCGGACGGCTTCTATGCGGGCCCCGTGGCCGACGCGATCGTGGCCGCCGTGGCCCGTGCTCCCAACGCGGGCGGCGACCTCTCGGTCGCCGACCTCGCCGCCTACCGGATCGAGACTCGGGCCCCTTTGTGCATACCCTACCGGCTCTACAAGGTCTGCGGCTTCGGTCCCCCGTCCTCGGGCGGCGTGGCGGTCGCCCAGATCCTGACCCTGCTCGAGCCGTTCGATCTCGGCGTCGTGTCCGACGGACGGCTGCCGGCCGCAGGCGTGCATCTCATCCTCGAGGCGCAGAAGCTCGCCTATGCGGACCGCGGCGAATATCTGGCCGATCCGGCGTTCGTTCCGGTTCCGGCAGGGCTGACCGACACAAATTACCTCGCGCTGCGGCGCCGGCTCATCGACCCGGAAACCGCCATGCCGCGGCCCGCACCGGGACGGCCGCCGGGGTCGGACAAGCGCGCCTTCGGGATCGATGCGACGCGCGAGACGACGGGCACGAGCCACATCAGCGTCATCGACGGCGAGGGTAACGCGGTCTCAATGACGACGACCATCGAGGGCGTCTTCGGCTCGGGCGTGATGGCGGCCGGCTTCCTGCTCAACAACGAGCTCACCGACTTCTCCTTCCTGCCGGCCGATGCCGCGGGACACCCTATCGCCAACCGGGTCGAGGGCGGCAAGCGGCCGCGCAGCACCATGGCGCCGACGATCGTCTTCGACCGCACGGGGAGCGTCCGCGCCGTCGTCGGCTCGCCCGGAGGCGGACGCATCATCCTGTATGTGACGAAGGCCCTCATCGCGCTTCTCGACTGGCGGCTCGATGCTCACGAGGCGGCGGCGCTCGTCAACTTCGGCAGCATGGGCGGCGCGGCCGAGCTCGAGGCCGACTGGCAATCCATCCTGCTGGGACTTCGCCTCAGGCCGTTCGGGCACAGCATCCGGCCGGACCTCATGAACTCGGGATTGAACATTCTTGCCGTCCGCGATGGCGTCATCGAAGGCAGCAGCGATCCGCGCCGCGAGGGCGCAGCTCTCGGAGACTGACCGGCCATGGCGAAGCACCGCATCACCGTCGCCGGCGCCGGCATCATCGGCCTGTGGCAGGCGTTGACGCTGGCCGAGCGCGGCTTTGCCGTGAAGCTGATCGACCGCCAGACAGACCCGCTGGCGCATTCCGCGAGCCGGCACGCCGGCGCGATGCTGGCGCCGTGGGTGGAGGCGGAATCGGCGCCCGACCTCGTGCGCGACTTCGGAGCCGAGGGCCTGGCGATCTGGCGCGCGGTCTACCCCGGCGTCATCAACGCGGGCAGCCTCGTCGTCGCCGCGCCGCGCGACCAGCCGGACATGGTGCGCTTTGCCCGCATGACGACGGCCCATCGCACGCTCGACCGCGCCGGCCTTGCGGCACTCGAGCCCGATCTCGCGGACCGCTTCTCCTCGGCGCTGTTCTTTGCCGACGAGGCGCATGTCGCGACGCCGGCGGCGCTGGCGTTCCTGCTCGACGCCTGCCGCCGCGCCGGTGTCGACCTGCACCTCGGCCGGGCGCTCGAAGGCGACGACCGCGAAGCGCTCATCATCGACTGCCGGGGATTTGCGGCACGCCATCGCCTGCAGGATCTGCGCGGCGTGCGCGGCGAACGGCTGCTGATCCGCACGGGCGACGTGCAGCTCAGGCGCCCGGTCCGCCTGCTGCATCCTCGACACCCGCTCTACGTCGTGCCCTGGGGCGAGGGCCGTTATCTCGTCGGCGCGACCATGATCGAGAGTGCGGACGACGGCCCCGTGTCCGTGCGCTCGGCGCTGGAGCTCCTCGGCGCGGCCTATGCGCTGCATCCCGCCCTTGGCGAAGCGGAGATCCTGGAACTCAGCGCCGACGTCCGCCCCGCCTTTCCCGACAACGTGCCCCGCGCCCGCGTGGCGGACGGCGGCCGCAGCATCATGGTGAATGGCGCCTTCCGGCACGGGTTCCTGCTCGCGCCGGTGCTGGCCCGGGCCGTCGCCCAATATCTCGCCGACGGCACGCCGCACCCGCTGCTCCTCGCCTGAGACGACGCGGCCGCCCGCCCAATTGCCCTCGCCCAATTGCCCTGTGGCTTCGCCCGCGCGGCGGAGCTATGGTCCCGGCCATGAGCGCTTCCCCATCCGGCACCGCGGGCGACACCAGCACCACCTTCGGCTTCCGCAACGTGCGCGAGGACGAGCGGCAGGGCCTCGTCAACGACGTGTTCTCGCGCGTCGCCGAGCGCTACGACCTGATGAACGACCTGATGTCGGGCGGCCTGCACCGGCTGTGGAAGTCGGACTTCGTCGCGATGCTCAATCCGCCGCGCGGGCCAGCGCCTTTCCGGCTCATCGACGTCGCCGGCGGCACGGGCGACATCGCGCTGCGCGCGCTGGCCGCGGGCGGGCCGGGCACGACCGCCGTCATCTGCGACATCAGCCCCGACATGCTCGACGTCGGCCGCCGCCGGGTTGCCGAGGCCGGTTTCGCCGATCGCGTCACGCTCGTCGAAGGCAATGCCGAATCGCTGCCCTTCGAGGACAAGAGCTTCGACGCCTACACGATCTCGTTCGGCATCCGCAACGTGACCCACATCGACAAGGCGTTGGCGGAGGCCCATCGCGTGCTCAGGACCGGCGGGCATTTCCTGTGCCTGGAGTTCTCCGAGGTGCAGGTGCCGATCCTCGACCGCCTCTACGACTTCCATTCCTTCGAGGTGATCCCGCGTCTCGGCCGGCTCGCGGCCGGGGATGCCGAGTCCTACCAGTACCTCGTCGAATCGATCCGCAAGTTTCCCAGGCAGGAGCGCTTCGCGGAGATGATCCGCTCCGCCGGGTTCCAGAACGTCACCTACCGCAACCTGACGGGCGGCGTGGCGGCGATCCACAGCGGCTGGCGGATCTGATCTCGCCGATCGCGCGTTCCCTCGCCTGTCGCGGTACGTGAACTGCTGAAAAGGAGCGCCGTCGTGCCCCGCACCATTCGCATCGGAAGCTGGAGCTACGAGCTGCCCGACTGGGCCCCGGCGCGGATCGCCATCGGCGTGCTGCTGATCCTGTTCGGCTTCCTGGGCTTCCTGCCCGTGCTCGGATTCTGGATGGTGCCGCTCGGCCTCGTGGTCCTGTCCTACGACATCCCGCGGGTGCGGCTCTGGCGCCAGAAGTTCATGACCTGGTGGCGCGGCGGCAAGAGCGAGCCGCCGCCGGAGCTGCGCAAGTAGGGCTGCGCTGTCCAACTCCTTCAAGCGGCTGCCAGCAGCGCCAGCGCCTCTTTCGGATCGATGCGGCCATCGTAGAGCGCGCGGCCGGTGATGGCGCCTTCGAGCATCCGGTACTCGGGCCGCAGAAGGGCCTTCACGTCGTCAAGGGACGCGAGACCGCCCGACGCGATGACGGGGATCGACGTGGCACGGGCGAGTTCCGCCGTCGCCGGCAGGTTGAGGCCCTTCAGCACGCCATCGCGCTCGATGTCCGTATAGATGATCGCCGCAACGCCCGCGTCCTCGAAGCGGCGCGCGAGATCGACGGCGGTGAGCTCCGACGTTTCCGCCCAGCCTTCGACGGCGACCTTGCCGCCCTTCGCGTCGATGCCGACGGCGATGCGGTTCGGAAAGAGGCGGCACGCCTCCGTCACGAGGGCCGGATCGCGCACGGCGACGGTGCCGAGGATGACGCGGCGGATGCCCTTCTCAAGCCACATCCCGACGGTCGCGAGGTCGCGGATGCCGCCGCCGAGTTGAACCGGCATCCCCACGCGCGCGAGGATCGCCTCGACGGCGGCGGCGTTGACGGGCTTGCCGGCGAACGCGCCGTTGAGATCGACGACGTGCAGATACGTGAACCCCTGCGCCTCGAACAGGGCCGCCTGCGCGGCGGGATCGTCGTTGAAGACCGTCGCGGCGTCCATCTCGCCGAGCTTCAGACGCACGCACTGGCCGTCCTTGAGATCGATGGCCGGAAAGAGGATCACATTTTTCTCGCTCGCCGCCCGAGGCGGTCATAAGTTCGCTGAAGTCCGGCGCGATCAATCGCGTTCAGGTGTGTTCCGTCAAGCGTTCCCGAGTTCCCCGATGTCGCTCCCGTTCAAGCGTCTCCCGCGGCCCGCGCCGCCCGCCTTCAACACGGCCCGCCCGCTCACCGAGACGGACGCCATCGACATCTGGATCGCGCGCTGGCTGCGCGTGCGCCGCAAGGATCTTCTCGCGCGCTACGAGTGCGACCCGCGGAGCATCTACGAGATCTGGGAGGGCGTCCGTTTTCCGGCGAGCCGGAAGAAGGCGCTTGCCGCGTTTTCCACACGTTATCCAGAGCTCGTCGGGCACGTCGATCCGAGTCTTCACCGGCGCCTGCCGCTGCGCACGCGCAGCCCCGACCAGCTCAACCTGTTTGGTTGATACAAGGACACCATACAACCTTACAATCCATTGATATTTCAGGATTATTTATTTCGCCGCAACGCAGGAGAACAAAATCAGAACTTTCGCTGGACGGAGCCCGCGACTCGCGGCATGTTCTTCCTATGTTCACGGCCATGGAGCCGCCCCCGCGTTCCCCCTAAAATGCCGAGCCGAAGCCCCCTCCTCCAGCCCAAGGAGCCCGCCATGCGCACCTATCTCATCTCCTACGACCTCGCCAAGCCGCATCTGTCCAAGCATGTCGTCGCGCAGGCCATCATGAGCCTCGGCTCGAGCTGGGCCCGGCCGCTCGAGACCACGTGGTACGTGCGCTCGGAAGAAAGCGAAGAGACTCTCGAGGCCTGGCTCGGCCGGTATCTTGAGGCCGAGGACGGCCTGCTGGTCCAGCCTGTGCGGGACGAGGCCGTGATGACGAACACCTCGCTGCGCTGGTTCCGCCAGCGTCGCGCCGGCATCGACGTCGCCGAGCACACGAACGTCATCGCCTTCCCCGTCGTCGCGCCGCTCGCCGGCGAGCGCACTGACGAGCCGGAGCTGCCGTTCGCCGCGGCCTGCTGAGGTCGTCTCCGCCTACCCCCTTCGACTGCCCAGTCGAACGAGCCGTCTCGTCTCTCCCCCCGGGGGCTTGTATCGCCCCGTCGCCGTGCCGAGACGGTTCCCCGCTTCTCCCCCCGAAGCGGCCAAGCGAGGCCGGACCCCTGCCCAGAGGTCCGGCCTCTTCTCTTTTGCGGCTCGATCTTCAACCCACGGCTTCGGGTTTGACCTTGACGGTCAGGCGCTGGCCTTTGGGCGCGCTCCGCGCATAGCGGTTCTCGATGTAGTCCTCGACGATCGCCTTGAAGTCCTCCGCGATGCGCGCACCGCGCAGCGTCAGGACCTTCTCGCCATCGACGAACACGGGCGCGGCGGGCGCCTCGCCCGTCCCCGGCAGCGAGATTCCGACGTCGGCGTGCTTGGATTCGCCCGGACCGTTCACGATGCAGCCCATCACGGCGAGGTTCAGCGTCTCGACACCGGGATAGCGCGCCTTCCAGTGCGGCATGCGATCGCGGATCATGTCCTGCACGTCGCGCGCCAGCTCCTGGAACACGGTCGAGGTCGTGCGCCCGCAGCCGGGGCAGGCGGCGACGACGGGAACGAAGGCGCGAAAGCCCATGGTCTGCAGCAGCTCCTGGGCGGCGCGGACTTCGAGCGTGCGGTCGCCGCCGGGCTCCGGCGTCAGCGAGAAGCGGATCGTGTCGCCGATGCCCCTCTGCAGCAGAATACCCATGGCCGCGGACGAGGCGACGATGCCCTTCGAGCCCATGCCGGCCTCGGTGAGGCCGAGGTGAAGGGCATACCGGCAGCGCGCGGCCAGCATCTCGTAGCAGGCGATCAGGTCCTGCACGGCGGAGACCTTGGCCGAGATGATGATCCTGTCGGCGCCAAGGCCCAGCTCCTCGGCGCGTGCGGCCGACAGGAGCCCCGACTGGACCATGGCCTCGCGCATCACCTCGCGCGCGTCCTTCGGCGTCGCGAGCGCCGCGTTCGCGTCCATGAGGCGGGTCAGCAGCTCCTGGTCGAGCGAGCCCCAGTTGACGCCGATGCGCACGGGCTTTGCGTAGCGTATCGCCGTCTCGATGATGGCAGAGAACTGGCGGTCGCGCTTGTCCTTGAAGCCGACGTTGCCGGGGTTGATGCGGTACTTGTCGAGCGCCTCCGCGCAAGCCGGGTTGTCCGCGAGCAGCTTGTGGCCGACGTAATGGAAGTCGCCGACGAGCGGGACGTTGATGCCTCGCCGCAGAAGCCCGTCGCGGATATGCGGCACCGCCTTCGCCGCCTCGTCGCGGTCGACCGTGATGCGCACGATCTCGGACCCGGCGCGCGCGAGCGCTGCGACCTGATCGACTGTACCCTTGATGTCGGCCGTATCCGTGTTCGTCATCGACTGCACGACGACCGGGTGACCGCCGCCGACGATCACGCCGCCGACCGGAACCGCGACCGACGGGCGCCGGGATCCAAGGGAAAGACTGCCGTCGAAGCTCATGGACCGCTGGTTTCTCGTGAGGGCCGCGCCGGGAGCGACGTCCTCGCTCATCTCGCCCTTGACCCTAGCCCATCGGTACCGGAACTGCCAGATCGGCCTCGGCTCTAGCGGCGCGCGGAGATCGCCAGCGACAGGCCCGCCAGGAGTGCCATGCACAGCACGATCGACGGCCCGCCCGGCGCATCGGCATGGGCCGACAGCGCAAGCCCGAGGACGACGCTTGCCGCCCCCGCGAGCCCCGCGACGGCGACGAGGCCCTCCGGCGTCGTCGCGAACGGCCGCGCGGCGACGACGGGGACGACCAGGAACGCGATTGCGAGCAGCATGCCGACGATCTTCATGGCCATGGCGATCGTGAGCGCCAAAACGACGATGAAGGCGGCCTTCACCGTGCGGCTTTGGACGCCTTCCGCAGAGGCCAGCTCCTCGTGCACCGCCACGCGCAGCAGCGGCTGCCAGAGCCGGGCCATGACGGCGAGGACGGCCGCCCCGCCCAGATAGATGAGCCCGAGATCGCTGTTCGTCACGGCAAAGACATCGCCGAAGAGATAGCCCATGAGATCGACGGAGGGACCCGCAAGGAGCGTCGTGGCGATCACGCCGAGGGCCAGCGTGCCATGGTGCGTAAGGCCCAGGATCGCGTCGAGCGGCACGAGCTTCTGGCGGCCGAGCACGATGAGCAGGCCCGCAACCGCCAGCGTCGTCACGATGACGCTCACCGTGACGTCGGCGCCGAGAAGGAGCCCGAGCGCCACGCCGACGAGGCTCGCCTGCGCCACCGTCTCGCCGAAATAGGACATGCGGTTCCAGACCAGCACCGCGCCGAGGGGAGCGGCGATAATGGCGAGCCCGATGCCGGCGGCCAGCGCACGCAGAAGAAACGGCTCGATCACGGCTGAGCCTCGTCCGCCTTGCCGTCCGCCGCGCCGGGCAGCGCGCGGCCGTCGAGGCCGTGGGCATGGTCGTGGCGATGACGATAGACTCCGAAGGCGCGTGCGGTCTCAGGCCCGAAGAGGCGCATGTACTCGGGATGCTGCGCCACCGTGTCGGGAATGCCCGAGCAGCAGATGTGGCGATTGAGGCAGAGCACGCGGTCGCTCGACGCCATCACGACGTGCAGGTCGTGCGAGACGAGCAGCACGCCGACACCGCGCGCGTCCCGCAACCGGCCGATCAACGCGTAGAGGTCCGCCTCGCCCGTGTGGTCGACGCCGCGCACCGGCTCGTCGAGCACCAGGAGATCGGGATCGGCGGCCAGCGCGCGGGCGAGCAGCACCCGCTGCAATTCGCCGCCCGACAGCTCGCTCAACTGCTGGCCGAGGCAGCGCTCCGCGCCGACCTCGGCAAGCAGCGCGCCGAGTTTCTCCCGGTTCGCCTTGTGGCCGAGCGAGAGGAAGCGTTCCACCGTCATCGGCAGGGCGCGATCGATGTCGAAGCGCTGCGGCACATAGCCGATGCGCAGATCTTTAACACGGCTGACGTCGCCGTCGGTCATCTCCTCCAGGCCGAGCAGCACGCGCACGAGGCTCGTCTTGCCCGAGCCGTTGGGGCCGATGAGCGTCACGATCTCGCGCGGGTGGATGTCGACGTCGACATGGTCGAGCACGACGCGCTCGCCCCGTTTCAGACTGATGCCGCGCGCGCTGATCAGCGACGAGGTATCGAAGGGCAGGTGGTCGTGACTATGGTCGTGCCCATGGGCGTGGTCATGGCCGCAGCCGCAGGCATCGCCGTGGGCATGACCGTGAGCATGGGAATGAGCCGGGACGGGCTTACCGGTCGTGGCGTCAGCGTGCGCGCCGGTCATGTCTTCAACCTTCCTGCCGCCGGATGGTTCTTAAGGCTGCCGCGACGCTCACGCGTCCTGCGCTTGCGCGGCGCAGCGCGGGCAGAGCCCCGAGACCTCGACGAACTTGACGCGCGGCGTGAACTTCGCCCCGCGCGCCGCCTCGCCGATGAGATCGAAGATGTGCTGGCCGTCCACCTCGCCGACCGCGCCGCACTTCTCGCAGGAGAGAAACAGCGGCCGCTTGCCCTTGCTCGTATGGTCCGTGCGGCGGCAGGCGAAGAACGCGTTCTTGCTTTCCAGCCGGTGGATGACTCCGGCCTCGAGCAAGGCGTCGATCGCGCGGTAGATCGAGATCGGCGCGACGCGCGTGCCCTTCTCCCCGAGCCGCGCCAGGATCTCATAGGCGCCGATCGACGCGTGCGTGGCCGCGATCTCCTCGAAGACCTGCTGGCGCAGCTTGGTGAAGCGCAGGTTCCGGTCGGCAAAGACCTTGGCGGCCCGCTCGACGGTCTGGGCTAGCTTCTTGGCGGTCTGCTGGTCGGGATGGGGAAACGGCGAGCGCGGGGTTGCTTCTGCCATGGGGGAGGCCCGGGTCTCCTGGCTCATGATCGTTGACCGGAAACTTATCGGGGAGGGCGCTCGCCGAACAGAGCCACGCCCCGGCCAAGCGCCCTTCCGCCGAATGTTATGGTTATAATATTACAGAACTGCGCACCTGACCACCCCCTCGCCGCCGGCAACCCGACGGTCCGGACCGGTTCGTGACCGCACCGGGCGAAGCGAACGCCCGGCACGCGCCGATTGCGCCAACCGGCTGAGGTGAATAAACTTTAATTCGAGCCTTTTGCCCGACGCCGTAATTTAGACGCCATGAAAACCTGAAGTTGCACGGTGTGACGGACCGGAACCCCGCGACCGTTCGGGATTCCGTGGGCGGGACATCGCGCGGACTGCCGATCGTGAGCGGCACGGTCGGACCTCCGCCGCGCACGGAAGATGGGGCCACGACATGGCTGCAGTTGCTCTGACGACGTCTCCGGCCGAGACCATGGCCTGGCCGGGGCTGGACGGATTGAAGGATCCGGCCGCACTGCAGGCCCTGTCCACCAACATCTTTCTCGGCGTCGTCGTGCTCCTGTTGCTGGCGGGGGTCTATCGCGCCCTGCCGCGCATCCTGAAGGCGATCGAGGAGGTGTTCTTCACCAACTGGCGCCTCGCCCTCCTCGGCACCACCGGCATCGTGCTGTCGCTCGCCGCGGGCTGGACGACCTGGGACGGCATGCGCAATTTCACCAATGAGCCGATCCTGTCGTTCATGGTGACGTTCGGCGTGCAGGGCATCATGCTCATCATCGCCTGGCTCATCGGCGAGAGCTTCGCGACCGGCATGAGCCATCGGGCCACCCCGACGAGCCGCGGCGTGCCGCGCTACGCACAGGCTGCCGCCGGCGGCCTCATCGGCGTCCTGCTCTTCATCGCTGTCGCGTTTCTCGCACTGCGGTCGGCCGGACCAGGCTTCGAGACCGCGACCGGCAGCGAGGCGCAGGCGTTTCTCGCCAGCGACCGGCTGCTGATCATCGTCGTCGGGCTGCTCCTGGCGGCGTTCGTCGCGCTGCATTCGGCGAGCGACGTGGTGCGTCCCTATCTGCAGTCGCTGCGCGTCATCGCCAAGAACGCCATGCTGTGGGTCATGTTCCTGGCCTGCATGACCGCGTCCGTCTTCTTCTCCTTCGACAGCCGGTTCAATGCCATCTTCCCCAAGGAGGAGCGTGTGCGCGCCGCCGAGCTGCGCGCCCAGAACCAGGTGGCCGGCATCGTCGCCGACATCGGCCAGACCATCGAGACGCGTCGCCTCGAAGCGACGACCGAGCTCTTCCGCTCGGAGGGATGGCTCGCCTACCAGACCGAGCTCGACAAGCTCGCCGCCGCCTCGCGCGGCGCCGAAAGGCTCATCGAGACTTTCTACGTCGAGCAGATGGAGGAGCGCCGCCGCGGCATCGCCGAGCAGCACGAGCGGATCGCCACCGCCGAGAGCAGCCAGTCGGGGCTGCACACGAAGAAGACCGGGCTCACCGAGGAGCTGGCCCGGCTCGAGGCCGAGCGGCCGTCGCTCGCCGCCGATGTGCAGGCGAAGAAGGGCGATCTCGACCAGCGCGCGAAGGAGGTGGACGCCAAGCGCGTCGAGGCGATGGCCGAGGAGAAGGGCGTCGAAGGCACGCTGAAGGAGGGCCGCGGCCCGATCTACCGCCAGCGCCTCGGCGAGCTGTCCAAGCTGCAGGACTACTACAAGATCGGCGAGCAGCGCGTGAAGGATGCGCAGAAGCGGCTCGACGAGACGAGCGGCCGCATCGACCAGATCAAGCGCGAGCTCGCCGGCATCGACAGCAGCCTGGCGAAGCTCAAGGGCGAGGCGGATACGGCCCAGCAGCGCATCGCCGCCCAGACCGGTCCTGAGGATACGACGGCGGCCGTACCGAAAATCGACCCCGCGCGCGTCCTGCCCGAGTTCGAGGCCGCCCGTGTCGCCTTCCGCCAGAAGCCCGACGCCGCCGGCCTCAAGAGCTTGCAGGAGCAATGCACCGAGCTTTTGAACGCCATGACGTCCACGCCCTCGACCCGGGACCGCGTGGCCGGGATCGACTGCGATCCCAAGCGTGCGCAAGAGGCGGCCGCCCTTCTGCTCGGCCTCAACGCCGGCGCCAGGGCCTTTGCGGATAACTGCGTCGGCGGCGAACGGCTCAATGCCAACAAGACCACGGACGAGCTGCTCGGCTTCTCGCGCAAGTGCCTCGCCGACTCCGGCCTGCCGTCGCGCGAAACCGATGCCCTGCGCACGAAGATCAACTTCATCGAGCTCAACCGCGACGACAAGGCCCACAACTTCGTCGTCTCGATCAACGCCTTCCAGGACGGCAACCGGCTCGCCTATCTGGCGCTCGCGATCGCCATCGCTCTCGACAGCCTGATCTTCATGTCCGGCCTGTTCGGGGCCAATGCCGTGCGCTCGCCGCTCTCGGACGTGCCGAGCTCAAAGGCCCGCACCGCGGAGCAGCTTGAAGCCATCATCGAGAATGCGCTGCTGCCCGACACGTTCGAGGCGGCGCGCCTGACGCTCCAATCCATGCGGCCGATCTCGAATGTCGAAGGCTTCATGGCCGAGGTGCGGCCCGACCGGCTCGACCCGCAGAGCGCCGACCGCGTGCTCGGCGTCCTCAACGCCGGCACGACCATCCATGCCGTCGAGTTCGACCCTGCCGCGGACCGTTACCTCGTGCGCGCCGAGCTGTTCGAGTTCCTGTCCACGGTCTCCAAGAAGGCTTTTGCGGCCAACACGCAGCATGCGACGCTGGCCGAGCTGGAAAAGATCGTGTCGGTCGCCCTCCTGCCGGACGTCCCGGGCAACATCGATATCGTGCTCGCCCACATGCACCCGATCACGGAGAAGCACGGCTTCACGGCGGAGATGAAGCTCGCCGACATCGACGACGACCACAAGCGGGTCGTGCGCAATGTCCTGAACGCGGGCGCCGTCCACCAGCGCGTGCAACGCGCCGACGACCAGGGGCTGCACTATTTCATTCACCGCGACCTCTACCAGACGCTGGCGCGGCTCAGGGCCCGTACCCTGTTCGCCACCCTGGACGGCCGCCTCGGTGCCGGCCGTCTCGGAGCGCCGGCGCGCTCGGAGGGCGAGGTGTTCGGCGGCTCGCTCACGCCCAAGCGGCCGGCCATCGCCGATCAGCGGGCTCAGGGCAACGGTGCATCGAAGGCAACGCCTCCGCCGGTCCCCTCGCGCTCCGACGCCGAGCGCATCGGCGTCCGCCAGCGCTTCCTGATGGCGCTCGGATTGGCGCCGTCCGTCTATAACGATCTGGTCCACAGCGGCGCGCTGACCCAGGCGGCCGCGGTCGCCGAACAGCTGCGCCGGCTGAGCCAGAAGGAGCGTCTGCTCGGGGCCCATATCGACAGCGACCTCAACGACATGCGGCTCGACCTCGAGCGCACGGCGGACAACCTGCGCCGCGAGCAGTACAGCGGCGAGCTGGTCGCGGAGGTGATGGCCGACCTCGCCGCCGTGCTGCCTGCCCTGCTTCTGAGCCAGGGCGGACGCTATCAGGACATCCTGATCAAGCTGATCGACAGCCTGGAGGCGCAGAATGCCGAGGACCACCTCGACGTCCGCGAACAGCAGCTCCTGGCCCGGCTGCGCTACCACGAGATGGCGCTGAGCCGGATCGGGCGCAACGACGCCGGCGACTGGCAGAAGGTCGCCTACCTGATCGAGGACTTCGCCGTGGGTGCCTCGCCCTCCGGCTACGGCTCGGACACCGACCAGCGCCGCCCGAACTGACGACAGCCGGACGGCCGAGCGAGCCGGTGCCAGGAATGTCTGGACGCCGCCGCCCCACGTCATGGCCGGGTTCAACCCGGCCATCCAGGGCGACAGCCGCCGACAGTCGAGCCTGGGCTCCATGACGTTTAGAGCGAACTTGTCCCCGCCTCTTATTGCGCACCCTAGACTGGCGCACCTGCATCACTCGGGGGCGCCGTCCGGAGGCGTCTGGATCGCGCGACGCAGGGGCGGGTGCGGGAGGACCTTCGAGGCTCGACGCGGGCCAACCCTCCCGACTTTATCTCCATACCCCGCGGTAACGCAGGGTCCGGGTGGGGTACCGGTGAAAAGTGGAGGCCGGCAGGCCTGGGGTAAGAGCGAGCCCAGGCGAAGCCCGTCAAAGCGGGGCGCCGCGGCGCTTCATTCTAGATCCTTGCGGACGACCCGCGGCTCCGCCGCGCCCCGCTCCCCGAACGGTGTCTCTCCCTCCGGTGCAGCCGCACGCGGGGCGCGCGCGATATTGGAGATTCCGTTGATCGTAGGAACAAGCGGCTGCCCCTCGCGCCAATCAACGGGATTTGTTTTCTCTTCCTTTATGCGGCCCGGGCAATGCCACGTTCCGTCGCCATCAAAAAATAACCGCGCTTTGCCCAATTCACGCCGTCCCGGACAATGCAACATATCCGGAGAAACGTCTCTTTACTTGCGTCATATTAATCTGCGTTCGTTCTTATTTTTCCCGGGATTTCGTCAATGTTCGCCCGAAAGCACGCCCCCGCTTCGCTTGCCGCCGCCACGGCCGGCAGCGTCGCCCCCATCTTCGGCCTGTGCCTCATGATGATGATGGCGCTGATGGGCATGACCGTCGACGGCTCACGGGCGACCTCGATCGCCACCGACGCGGGAACCGCACTCGATGCCGCCGCCCTCGCCGCAGCCAAGATGCTGCGGCTTGAGAACCCGACGGATGCGGAGATCGACCTCCTGGCCCAGCAGTATTTCTCCGCCAATTTCGCTCCCATTTCCGAAGGGGCGGTTACGCTTCTCGAGCTCACGACCACGCCGGATCGCACGACGAACACCATCCGCATCGCGGCGAAGCTGCGGATCCCCACGCCCATCGCGAGCGTTGTCGGCCACCATCATGTGGACGTCAGCCTGTCGGCGACCGCCGTGTTCGAGGCCAAGGACGTGGAGCTCGCCATGATGCTCGACCTCAGCGGCTCGATGTGGGGCGACAAACTGGCCGACCTCAAGGCCTCGGCGAAGGATCTGGTCGACATTCTGCTTCCGCGCTCGACGCACAGCGACCATCGCATCGCGATCGCGCCGTTCGCGACCGCCGTCAATGCCGGCAGCCTCGCGTCCCTTGTCTCGCGCGGCCAGGACGACAACGGAGCCGCGCAGGCCGGTCGCGATACGAGCTGCGTCACCGAGCGATCCGGCACGCGCGCGCTCACGGACGGGACGCCAGCCGCAGATCCCTTGAACCGCAAATCGGCCTCATGCCCGTCGAGCGCGGTCATGCCGCTCACCGGCGATGCCGACGCCTTGAAGGGCGCCATCGACCTGATGCAGGCCGACGGCATGACCGCCGGACACCTCGGGATCGCCTGGGCCTGGTACCTGCTGTCGCCGGAATGGGCGTCGATCTACCCGGCCGACAGCGAGCCGGCGGACTATGCCGACGAAAAGGTCCGCAAGGTCGCCCTGATCATGACGGACGGCATGTTCAACTCTCACTACGAGACCGCGAACGGCGATTCCATCGAGCAGGCCCGCCGGCTCTGCGACAACATGAAAGACGCGAACGTCACGATCTATACCGTCGGCTTCCAGGTACCGAGCGATGTCGTGCCGACGCTTCAATACTGCGCGAGCACGCCGGCGCACTACTACAGTGCCGAGAACGGCGCGGAGCTCAAGAGCACCTTCCGCCTCATCGCCAACCAGCTCAATGGCCTGCGCCTTGCATCCTGACCGGTATTTTGCGCCGCTCCGACACGAACGAGACGAGATCGGCAGCCGTCCGCCGCCGCCATGGTTTGCGGAAGCTTAATAGGAAATATCAAACTCGAATTATAGCGTTATCGTTCAATTAACGCCGCCCTAAGATGTCGTGACTTTTGCTCAACAAAACGCTTCTAAAATTTTCTTCATTGCTGAAGAGATATAGCGGATATCAATTTTTGTGCCCCTTAGAAGGAGCATGTCATGCCTCTCATTCGTGCCATTCTTCGCAAATGCCGGTGGTCCGACGACGGAAGCGTCACGCCTCTGTTCGGACTGTGTGTTGTGGCCCTCGTCATGATGACGGGCATCGCCATCGACAACGCCCGCGGCATCCGCGTCTCGACGGAAGCCGGCGCTGCTCTCGACGCCGCCGCACTCGCCGCGGCCAAGGCCCTGCGGCTCGACAATGCGGACGACGCAACCCTGATGGAGCTCGCCGAGCAGTATTTCGACACCAACTTCGATCCGCAGGAGACCCTGGGTGTGCGCACTCACACCTTGAGCGCCTCGGTCGACCGCATCACGAACGCCGTCACTCTGACGGCCGACATCAAGCTTGCGACAACGGTTGCCGCCATCTTCGGCACGAGCGATATCGACATTTCGGCGCGAGCGACGGCGGTCTACGACGTCCGCAACGTCGAGCTTTCGATGATGCTCGATGTCAGCGGGTCGATGCAGGGTTCCAAGCTCGTTGATCTCAAATCCGCCGCGGCCGAGCTCGTCGGCATCCTCCTCGACGGCAACGCCGAGGGCAGCGATCACCGGATCGCGATTGCTCCCTTCTCGACCGCCGTCAACGGCGGCAGCCTCGCCAGCGTGATCGGGACGCGGTTCGACCATCGCGGACGGGCCTATGCCGGCGCCCATACGAACTGCATGACCGATCGGTCCGGCAGCCTCGCCTTCTCGGACGAAGATCCGCAATCGGGCCGCTTCAACATGCGCTCGAACACGTGTCCGACCAGCCGCGTTCTGCCGCTCACCAACGACCGCGACGACATTCTCGATCACATCGAGGATCTTCGCGCCGACGGCATGACCGCCGGACACCTGGGCATCGCCTGGGCGTGGTACCTGATCTCGCCGGAATGGAGCTCCGTGCTGCCCTCCGACAGCGAACCCAAAGCGTACGACGACGACGAATACCAGAAGGTCGCGATCCTGATGACCGACGGCATGTTCAACACGGCCTACGAGAACGCGAACGGCAACTCCGAGGCGCAGGCGCGGACGCTGTGCACGAACATGAAGACCGCCGGGCTCACGGTCTACACCGTCGGCTTCCAGGTGCCGGAGGAAGTGCTGCCGATCCTGCAGCACTGCGCGACCTCGCCCATCCACTTCTTCGACGCGCGCAACGGCGCCGAGCTCAAGGACACGTTCCGCCTGATCGCCAAGCGGCTGAGCGGGCTGCGGCTCGCGTCATAGGGCACTCGGATGACGCGCAGCGCTAGCCCGGGAATGGCACCACGGTCTGGCGCTGCGTGCCGAGGCCTTCGATGGAAAGCTCCATCACGTCGCCGGCCTTCAGGTACTGCGGCGGCTTCATGCCAGAGCCGACGCCCGGCGGCGTTCCGGTCGTCACGACGTCGCCGGCCTCCAACACGCAGAACTGCGTGATGTAGGCGACGAGGTAGGGAATGGAGAAGATCATGGTCGAGGTGGACCCCTTCTGCCGGGTCTCGCCGTTGACCTTGAGCTCCATGGCGAGGTTGGAGGGGTCGATCTCGTCGGTGGTGACGAGCCAGGGGCCAAGCGGGCCGAACGTCTCGGCGCACTTGCCCTTCATCCACTGACCGTTGCGCTTCATCTGGAAGCGGCGCTCGGAGACGTCGTTGCAGATGCAGTAGCCGGCCACATAATCCATCGCCTCCGTCTCGTCGACGTAGCGGGCGCGCTTGCCCATGACGAAGGCGATCTCCAGCTCCCAGTCCATGCGGTCGGCGCCCTTGGGATAGAGGACGTCGTCGTTAGGGCCCGAGACCGAGTTGCCGAGCTTGTTGAACAGGATCGGCTCGGACGGGATCTCCTGGCCGGTCTCTCGGGCATGATCGGCATAGTTGAGACCGACGGCAATGAAGCTCCACGGACGCGACACGGGCGGGCCGAGGCGGACGCCTTCGGGTACCAGAGGCAGGCTCGCCGGATCGAGCGCCCGCAGGCGATCGAGCGCGTCCTTGCCGAGCGTCTCGCCCGAAATGTCCGGCACGTGCGCCGAGAGATCGCGGATGCGGCCGCCGGCGTCCACGAGACCGGGCTTCTCCGCACCTGCAGTTCCAAACCGGACGAGCTTCATCGCTGCTTCCCCTGGGCGTGGCATGGGCCGGAGGCCTCGGGCCGCCGGCGCGTTTTGATGTGATCGGCGCCCCTCATGCGCGAAAAGCCGGGCGGGCGCAAGCGACGCACCCGTCGCGGCGCCGCCAGCGGGGAGCCATAAACAGAGACTTAAGGCCGCGCCAGACCGCGCAGCGTGACCTCGCCCGCCGTCGGTATCGCCGCAGACACGCGCCCGCCTGCTGCGGAGGGGGCAACCGCCGGCGCGGGAGCGGGCAGAAGCTGGCGCTGCGGGTTGCTGCGGGCATGACGCTTCAGGTCCTCGAGCAGGACCTCGAGGAGGGGAGCGGCCACCTGCGCGGCATGGAGAGATGTCGCCCACGGCTCCTGCGCCGAGCCCGTCCCGACGAGGACGACGTAGCTGTAGGCCGCACCGTTGGTGAACTGCAGCCCGCCCGTGGTCCACACGTCGACGGTCGCGTTCGGGTCGGTTGCGACCTGCGTGCCGGTCTTTGCGAAGTGGAAGCTCAGATCGCCACGCCGGGCCGCACACCAGGGTGCAAGCGACTTCAGCGTGCCCGCCGGGGCTTTGGCGGCCGTATGGCAGAGCGGCTGCTCGAGCAGCGCGCGCACGAGCGGGACCGCCTGCGGCTTGATGACGTCGGAGGGCAGCACCCCGGTTACAAGCGGCCCGGCGGCCGAGGTGGCGGCCTCCTTGCTCGTATAGTCGTACGCGCGCACGAGCGTCGGCAGCCGCACCGGCACGCCGCCGCGATGCAGCAGTGCGGCCAGCACCACCGACGACATCATATGGACGCGGCGCGGACTGCCCGAGATCTGGCCGAGGACCACCGCCGTGGACGGCGGCACCGGCACGCCCTCGGCGTCGGCAGGCGGCATCGTAAAGCCGAGGCGGTCGATGAGCTTGCGCACGCCGGACTGGCCCAGAAGTGCGGTCCGATGCAAGAGCGCCGCGTTGAGCGAGCAGGCAAAGGCCACCGCGGCTCGCCGCGTGTGACGGCCGCTGCCGCCGCGCGCGCACGTCTCCAGTCCGCTCGCAGGCGCTTCGCTGTCGAGATAGGGACTGTTGATCGTATCGCGGCCGGCGTTGGCGATGGCGATCGCCGCGATGATCTTGCCGGTCGACGCGATCATGCGCGGATCGCGCTCGGCCTCGTAGCGGCCCGTCTCAGAGCTGCGCGCAACGGGCGCGCCGAAATAGGAGGCCGTCTCGCCGGTCTCGAAATAGCGCACGATCTCGCCCTTGTGGTCGGCGGCGACCACCACGACGTTGGGCACGCGCACGTCGTCTGCCGCCCGCGCGGGATCGAGCGCGAAGCCGGCTGAGATCTTCGCCCGCTCGGTCTCGTCGATCCTGGCCAGCGCCGCGGCCACCTTGCCGCCGAACTCGAGGTTCTCCACCGTGTCGAGCGTCGTCGTCACCCCTCGAATGTAGGTGCGCCAGGAGAAGCCGTAGGTCTGCTTCATCTCCTCGCGCACGCCGAAGCGGGCCGATGGCAGAAGCGCGTTGGCGCGAATGACGGGATTGGCCTGGGCCCGGCCGGCGAGCGACGGTGCAAACCGCTCGAGTGCCTCCTGCAGCCGCGGCCGCACCTTCGGATCGGGCGGACCGCCGGCAAGGCCGATGAGCTTGAACACGACGTCGGCCTTCGTGGCCTCGTCCGCGATGAGGTGCTCCGCGCAGGTGCGCGCCCGCACCTCCGTGATGTAGCGCCAGCGGTCGAGACGCACCTCGTTCAGCCGGTCGCTGCCGGGCATGAGGATGATCGGCTTGTTGACGGCGGAGGCGAGCACGAACTGCTCGGCGATGGACAGCTCGCTCGAATCCTTGCCGAACACGATGCGGCTCGTCACCTCGACGCCATGCAGCGGCGCCCCGCCCGTGCGCTGTGCCAGCCAGATGTGGTTCGCCGCCCACTGCCGGAGCGCCTTTTCGCCGTCGCGCGTCAACACGCGATAGATGACGGGCGCGAGCCACCATTCCCCGAACTTGCGTCTGAGCTTCGTGAAGCCGCTTTCGCTCGGGTCCGGCGGCGTCTTGTAGATCACGCGCACGAACTGCATCGGCAGCGTGGAGCCGCCGACGCCGATGCTGGGGCGCCGCAGGGCGATCGTGCGCTCGATCGAGGAGAGCGGGATCTTGAGCACGCCGAGAAGGTCGATGCCGTACGGATTGAGCCAGGAGCCGAGGTGGCGGTCCTCATGGAAGAGCAGGCACTTCCAGTAGTACTCGGGCACCTCGCGGACGGGGATCGACTTGTGATCGGGATTGGCCGTGTAGTCGCCGACCTCGATCGACCGGCCCGTGTAGTTGACGTCGCGCACGCTGTCGAGGCGGGGATCGAAGGTGCCGACGAAGCTGCCCCGGCGGTCGTAGATCGCCGTCGCGAGCCAGCGCTCGGCGTCGTAGGTCAGCTTGTCCGCGATCGTGTAGGCGCCCGTATAGGCGCGCAGGGGCGCGACGACATAAACGAGACACACTGCGAAGAACACATACGCCGCCCCGGCCAGGAACACATGCCGCAGGGGGCCGAGGCGGGGATTGAAGGCGACCCACTCGAGGAGGAAACGCCAGGCGAGGAGAGGGCCCCGCGCCAGCGTCTCGACCAGGAAGGTCAGGGTTTTTATGACTATTCCCATGCGCTTAGCCGAATGCGCCGCCGGTCCCGCCGGGGCGCGGGGACGGTCCGTTCAACTCCTAGTCGGCCTTTATGGCGCGGCCTCGGCCCGTTTGCGGCCCGGCGGTGTCGGCTTGGCGCCCGAAACGCGCCTTTCCTGCCGCCGGAAAGACGTGGAATATCCGGCCGCCAGGCGCGTTCTCACCTCGAAGCGCCGCGGAGAGGGCGTTCCGTGACGGAAGACATCAGGGCCCGAATGATCGCGTTCCTGCCGCGTTTGCGCAGGTTCGCATTCGCGCTCACGAGAAACGTAGATGCAGCGGACGACCTCGTTCAGGACACGTGCGAGCGAGCACTTGCGCGCCTGGATCAGTGGGAGCCCGGAACGAAGCTCGAGAGTTGGATGTACCGCATCGCGCAAAATCTCTGGCTCGACCGCAAACGGTCCGAAAAGGTCCGGGGCCCGGCGCTCGACATCGACGAGGCCCTGGGCCTCGAAGGCGAGGACGGACGCGTGGTGACCGAAAGCAGACTGACGCTCGCCGCCGTGAGCCAGGGCCTGGAACGCTTGCCGCCCGACCAGCAGGTCCTGATCGCGATGGTGTGCGTCGACGGGCTCTCCTACAAGGAAGCCGCCTCCATCCTGGACGTCCCGATCGGCACGGTCATGAGCCGCCTGTCGCGGGCCCGCCAAGCTCTCTACCAGCATGTCGCCGCCGATGCCGGCACGGCCAACCCCCAACCTCAGGAGCGCCTCCATGGTTCACGTTCCTGACGAATTCATCATGGCGTATGCCGACGGCCAGCTCTCCGCAGAGGAAAGAGTCTGGTTCGAGAGCATGCTCACCACGGAGCCCGGCCTGCGTGGACGGCTTCAGCCGTTCCTGGCGACAGGACCGGGCCAGTGGGCCGTCTTCGACGCCATCCTTTCCGCGCCGGTTCCCGAGCGGCTGACCGCAGCCGTGCGCCTGGGACCTCAGCCGGCCAGGCCGGCCGGCGCGCGCTCCCCTTCGACGCAAAGAACGGCAGCGGGGACGTGGGCTGGCGTCGTCGAACGGTTCTTCCCCGACGGCTTCGGCTGGCAGCCGGCGCTCGGCTATGCCGCGACGCTCCTCGTCGGCGTGGGCCTCGGCACGGCGCTCCTCGACACGGGGCCAACCGACGATGCCCTGATGAGGGCCGACCGCGACGGCTTCGTTGCCACGGGACGCCTGCAGCAGGCGCTCGACGGCACGCCGTCGAATGCCAAGGGGCTCGTCAAGGAGGGCGACATCCGCCCGGTGCTGTCGCTGCGCGACCGCGAGGGCCGGTTCTGCCGGCAGTACGAGATCGTGGCCAGGACGCAGAAGGGACCGCAGGGCCTTGCCTGCCGCGAGACCGACGGGGAATGGCGCATCACCGTCTTGACCGGCGGCGCCGATCACAGCGGCGTCGCCCGGCCGGCGAGCCAGGACGACGGGGCCCGGTTCGAGGGCATGGTCGGCACGGCCGTGAAGAACCTGCCGGGGCACAGCGAGCTCAGCGCCGCCGAGGAACTCTACCTCATCGAGAAAGGCTGGACCGGCGCGCCCGCCGCCGACGGCGATGCGCCCGGAAATTGACGGCCGGGCGTGGAATAGACGCGCACGGCAAACGTTGGATTAGAACTCACGGCTCCCTGAGACAGGCCACCGGCCAAGGTCTGGACCGCCCCGAAAGACCGGATCCGGCGGACTGTCGAACAGGAGACTTGGTGCTCGCCCCGGCCGGCGTTTTCCCGCACGAGCGCTGGTTGGGGGGACACCAGGATGGGGGTAGGCCTAACCGCCCTCCTGGCCACTCCCCGATGCGAGGCCCGTCTTGCGCCCACTCCGGAAGCCCCCGCTGCCGGTTCGGATTGCGGACGGGCCTCAATTCGTTGTGCCACCCGATCGCGCGTTCCAGCGCGAGGTCCCGGCGCGGCGGTTGCGCATTGCAAGCCCGGAGCCATCGACGCGCGATGCGGCGCGCGTCGCCCCGGGCCAGTCTCACCCGACTCGAACACACGCGAAAGCTTGCCCGCGCGCGCAGCACCGCGGCGGCCGTCCAGCAACCTTATGGAAAAACCTCTGCCTAGAAGGCGTTCAGGAGAACGAAGAGCCCGACGCCCACGGCTGGCCCGAGCATCGACGCCAGCACAAGCATGAGAAACGACTTACCTGCCATCACACACAACCCCGCACGCAACTACGCTGGTCCTTCGCCAGCTTCGTGTCCCTCGACGCCTTTTCCCCCAAGCGCCTCGGAACGTTTCTCGATCTGCGTCGTGTCCACGCCCTGTCACGTCGCAGATCACGAATTCTTTACACCGGAAAAGACCGCTTGCACCCGCCTATCCTCATTTCTGTCACAATGTGATCTCGCGTGGGCGAACGTGATGTCGCAGCGCACAAAATAGTATAAGTTGCTCCATCAACTCTCTGAGATCACGACAGAAAACAGTTATCGGGCCGAGGCCAGCGAGTTCCTTACCGCACATCGAACAGCCGAAGCTGCTTTTCGTCCTGGCCTTTGGTCTCATAGGCGAGCTGCTCGATGCGGTCGAACGGCACCTGCTCGGCCTCGATGAGCGAGCGCTGCGCCTTCATTGCGCGGACCAGTCCCTCCTGCACGAGATGGAACTCGCCGACCGTCTGGTGCGGCAGGACGGCGGCCGGATCGAGCCCGCTTTCGCTCTGGAACGCGGCCTTGAGCTTGCGCAGCGCCGTATCCTCGCGCACGCGGCCGATGAACCAGCTCGTGATCTGGTCGCGGCTCTTGTAGTCGAGGTCGCCCGGCGACTGGGTGGCGAGCATGATGCCGAGGCCGGCCGAGCGGGCGCGCTTCAGAAGGCTCTGCAGCGGCTCGGCCGTCGCGGGCTTGGCGTTGGCCGGGATGTAGAGGTCCGCCTCGTCGAACATGACGACGGCCTGCAGCTCCTCGTTCGGGTTGCGCTGGCAGAAGCGCAGCGCCTCGGAGAGGAACTGCGAGACCCAGAACAGGATGTTCTCGTTGTCGCCAAGGAAGCCCGTGTAGATGATCGACAGTCGCGTCCGGCCGTCGCGGGCATAGGGACCGAGCCCGAGCAGGCTCTCCATGCGCAGGCTTTCGCCGCCGCCCTCGAAGAGGGCCGAGTTGCGGTGCCGGAGGCTGTCGAGCTGGGCGACGAGATCGCGGCGGATCTTGCCCGAGGGGTCCATGCGCTGCGTAAGGTCGGTGAGCTCGGGGTCCTCGTCCTCGAGCAGCGCGATGAGATCGGCCAGCGTCACCTCGCGGCTGTAGCGCGAGCCCAGGATGCGCAGCGCGACCGACAGCGTGCCCGACTGCTTCTGATGTGTCGCTGAGTTCTTCAGGTGCAGCATCTCGCCCAGCGCCGCTGCGGAGAGATTGGCCAGCAGTTGCTGCTCGTGCTCGGGCAGCTCGTTGATGCCGTTCGGCAGGAGCGTGATGGAGATCGGCCGGCCCGACGCGCGGCCCGGCGTATAGACCGCGACGTCGATCGCATCGGCGAGTTTCTCGCGCTCGGCGCGGCGCTCGGTGAACTCGTGGTCGTTGGCGCGCCAGACATCCGGGTTGGCGTAGGAGCAGAGGTCGCCCTTGCGGTCGAGCAGCACGGCCGGAATGCCCTGCAGCAGAAGCTGCTCGATGAGGCATAGCGCCAGCGTCGTCTTGCCCGAGCCCGACCCGCCGAGCACGGCCGCGTGCCGCTTCAGGACGTCCTTGTTGAGCGTGATCGGCTTGGAGCGCACGCCGCTCTCGCGGCCGGCGAGGATGCTGCCCGGACTGCCGTTCTCGTCGAGAATGACCGACAGCGGCAGCTCGTCGTCGTTGGCCGGCAGCGGCTCGCTTTCGCCCTCGGTCCAGGCCGAGGTCCAGGGGCCCTGCGGTGCAGCGGCCGCAAGCTCCGCGCCCGCCGATGCGGGCTCGGCCGCAGCTGCATCCGGTCCGCTTGCCCTGGCCTGAGGCTCTTCGGATCGCGCGGCGCGAGGCAGGCTGCGCCCGAAGAGATCGAGCCGCAGCAACTGCATGACGACGAGGATGCTCGACAACAGCCGCGCATCCTCGAACCAGGCCGCAAAGCCCGGATCGTGGCGATGGTGGGCGTGGAACTCGCGCACGGTCATGATGCGTTCCCAGTCGGGGATCGGCACGATGATCTGGCGCCCGCCGCTCTCGCGGAACCGGCGCATCGCCTGGGCCGTCTGGTTCTTCCCGTTGGGGGGAAAGTCTGAGGCGCGCAGCATGAAGCACGGCCTGCCGCCCATCGAGGACAGAACCTTGTCGAGCTGCCGCTTCAGGCCGCCGCCCTGCGTCTTGCGGTTGCACAAGAAGACGCGCGCCTCTGCCGCGTGGCCGGACTTCTTGTGGCGGATGACGAGATCAATCGCGGGAAGATCCTCGGCCAAGTCGAGGCGGTTCGTCGCCAGCACGATCTCGCCGCTCCACTCGTCCTTGGCGAGCGCGAGCCCCGCCGTCAGGATATCGAGCAGCTCATGATCGTCGGAGGGGATCTCGGCTTCGGACGCGCTCTGGAAGCGCTCCCACATCTCGCGGTAGTCGACCGCGGCGGACGGCGTGCGTCCGCCGCCGGAATCCGCGTCGCCGAAAATTCCGCCGAGGACGGAGGCGAGCGTGGAGGCCCAACCGCCCGAGCTTTCCTCCCGCTCCTCCGGCTCACCGGTGACCTTCTCGCGCAGCCGCGATTGCGCATGCTCGAGCAGGCGCCGCGTCGAGAGCCCGCCGAACTCCTCGAAGAACTGCGGCCCGAAGAACTGCGTCGGATCGGGGTAGCCGAGCCCCGCGGTCTTGCCGTCCGCCTCGTGCTGCAGGCGCTTGGCGATGATGAGGCGGGCCTCCTCCGGCGTGCGGCTCTCGGTGAGCGCGACGGGGCCCGACTTCTCGATGCGGTCGAGATAGGACTGCGGCAGCGCGCCCCGCACCTGGGCGTAGAAGTCGTCGAGGCAGGAGATGATGACGATCGCATTCGTCAGCCGGTTGGCGATCTGGATCAAATCGCGCACGGCCTTCTGGAAGCGCTCTTCCGCGTCGTCGAAGAAGCGCAGATCCTCCACCTGATCGATGGCGAACACGAGGGCCGCCTTCTCGACCGTCCAGATCAGCTTGCCGAGAGAGGTGATGATCTCGAAGGCGCGGTCCTCGCCCGTGTTGGGATCGAGCGCCGCGACGGCCTGATGAGCCAGCGGCGTCAACTGGCGGCCGTTGAGATACTGGCGCACGCGCTGATCGATGCGCGGGTCGCGGCGCTCCAGGTACAGCAGCGCGCGCACGATGTTGATGTCCAGCTCCTCGTCGGCGAGCTTGGGTGCGGCGACGATGTCGTCGGCAAGCCGCAGCACGAGGCGGGCGAGCTCGTCCTCGTCGAGCGCGGCTTCGCGCAGGTGCTCCAGCTCCTTTGCCGGCAGCACGGCGCGGTCGGAGACGAGCTTGGTCGTCAGCCGCGCCAGCGCGCTCTCCCCCGGGGCATCAGGGTGGTAGGGCTTCTCGAGCGAATGGACGAGGCGGCGCAGAAAGTAATCGGCATAGCTGGCGATGTCGGGCGTCATCTGCGCATAGCCGAAGTAGGCCTGCCCCGTGCGATGGCACGAGGTGCGCAGCGCGCGCAGGAGATGCGTCTTGCCGGCCCCGGACTGGCCGTGGAAGAGCAGGATCCGCGCCTGGCTCGCCGCGCCAGCGCCGGCTTGGACGGCGCGCAGCGTCTCGTTGAACCTGAGGCGGGCCTTCGAATGCACCTCGCCGACATCGACGGGGTCCGCCCGCCAGATATCGTCCTCCCAGGTAATCGAGTGCTCGAAGGCCTGGGCGAGCTCGCCGGCCGCCCAGTCCTTCGCCTCGTCGTCGGCCGTGCTCTTTGCAATCAAACCCATGCGACCCATACCTCGACGCGCCCCGAAATTCCCTGGCGCCTCATTCCTCGATGCGGACGTAATGCCAGATCGTGTTGCGGTCGGGCGTGGCCGACCGTTCGATCTCCTGGCGCAGATCCTTGTTCCTCAGGTCGGCGTTCGCGAGCGCGATTGCGCCGCGGCGGTGTGCCTCGATGAGCATGCCCTTGAACTCGATCTCGGAGAGGGCCCAGATCTCGTGCTCGACGCGGATCGCGTCCCACACCTGCGAGATGAAGGCCTTCCGGTTGCCGGACCAGCCCTGCGCGGAACGTCCGGCCGCGTGCCGCACGGCGGCGGCGAAGTCGTCCAGCCCCGGACGCGGGGGCGGGCCCTTCGCCTTCGGCGTCGCATCGTTGGCCGCCCGGTCGATGAGACGCGCGGAGGGCCGCGACGGGACGGGCTCGGACCGGACCGCGCTCCGCACGGCGGGCGCCGCCTCCAGAAGCGTCGTCACGAACCGGCGCAGCAGGGCGAGACGCAGCGCCTCGGGATCCGTCTGCACGGCCCCGACCGCATCGGCCGCGAGCTGCGCGATAAGCTTGGCGTCGGTCGGAAAGTCGCGCGGCGACAGGGCGAGCTGGCCGGCCAGCGTCCGCGCCGCCTTCGACGGCAGCCCCGAGCCCTTGGAGAATCCCGCCTTGACCGTATTGCCGAATGCGCGCTCCAGAGCGATGAGCGCCAGTTGCGCGCGCAGCTTGGCGTCCGGAACGTTCTTGCCGCCCTTGAGGCCGTAGGTCTTCTGCAGTATCAGCGCGCGAAGCCCCTCCGGCCGCGCGAGCGCCTTCTTGCGCGCTGCCGTCTCGTTGCCGAGGCCGAGGGCTTTGGCCACGAGGGCCACGTCCCGCACGGCCTCCCATGTGGCAGACGGAGCCGCTCCCGCCCCGGTGAAAGCAAGCGCCGCCGCACGTCCCGCCTCGGTCGGCGTCAGCCGTCCGCGGGCCTCGGCGGCAAGTCCGGCGTGCCGGAGGAACCCCACGCCCGCCTCGGTCGCCGCACGCACCTCGGCCGGCGACAGCTTGTGCTGCAGCAGGGGGCCAAGATCGCGCGCGATCTCGCCGCGTGTGGCACCGCCTTCGCAGGCGAGGCGCGCGAGCATCAGCGTCTCGATCGGGCCGACGGCTGTCTCGCGGGCGGGTTCGATCGCCGCCTCGCCGGCACGTGCGGGCATGGGTTGGGCCTCCCTCATGCAGTCCGGACGCGCGAATCACCGGCTATTGGCTGAGGACTCTGCGAGAGAAATGAAGCTCTTGGAAGGGGGCGGCCCCGGCGTTTCACCGCCGATTGCGGCCTCTGCGTCCCGTCAGCCACGCCTTTCGCGGAAAGAGTGCTGGGGGACGGGACGACGGCTGACCACCGGCGTCCGGACTTTGCCCCCGGCCCGCCCAAATCACGACACCATCACCGGCATAAATATCGTGCAGGCGTCGAGAGATAGATCGCGCCGGATCGTGCGGAAGCAAGGCCCTGAAGGCACCGGGCAGCCGATCGCCGGAGCCGTTCAGGTCCCGGTTACCATTAACGGGGAGTTAACGTGTCTCTGCGATGGTTGGCCCGTGTACCGCGCGTCTTCTGGCGGGAGTGAATGGAATGTATCGCGTCGCGCTCGCGGCCTTCGCCGCTGTGGCCCTTACGGCTTGTAGCCTCAACAGCGGCTCAATCTCATCCGGATTCAACGAAGGCTCGACCGGCGCCGTCGCCAAGCGGCCGAGCCCCAGCGTCGCGCTCGGGGGGGAGCCGGCGGCTGCCCGGCCGATGACCGTCGCGCGGCTCGACGACCGCGCCCCGAAGGGCAGCTACGAGCCCGCGACCAAGGGGCTGCTCGCCGACCGCGACTACTCCTCCACGCAGCTCGATCCGGAGAAGGCGCGCGACATCATCAACCAGTACCGCCGCGACAATAAGCTGAAGCCCTTGAAGCTCAACGCCGAGCTGACCGAGGCCGCGAAGGCGCACTCGCGCGACCTCTCCAAGTGGGACCGGATCTCGCACTACGGCTCGGACGGCTCCAACCCGTGGGATCGCGTCAAGCGCACGGGCTACAAGGCCCGCCTTGCGGCCGAGAACGTCGGCACGGGGCAGACCGACTTCGACGAGGTGATGCGCGGTTGGAAGGCGAGCCCGGGCCACAACAAGAACCTGCTGCTGTCGGACGCGACCGAGATGGGGCTTGCCCTCGTGCAGGATCCCAAGACCGAGTTCAAATCGTTCTGGACCCTCGTCCTCGCCTCGCCGATTTGATCAGGCGGCCGGCTGGCGGCCGGGAAGATTGCGCCAGATGGCGATCTCGATCTCGAGCCGGCGCCGCGCTACCACGTAGTTCATGAGCGCGGCCGTGGCGAGCGATACGGAGGTTGCGAGCGCGGCGCCGAGGAGCCCGAACGGCGGCACGAGTGCGAAGTTCAAGGCCACGTTGAGAAGCGCTGCCACGACCAGGACCGCCGCGCACACCTGGTGCTCGCCCAGCATCGACAGCAGCACCTCGGCCGGCCCGAAGGACGAGCGGAAGAGGAAGCCGACGACCAGCACGAACATCACCGGATAGCCGGCCTCGAACTGCGGGCCGAAGAGCCAGAGCAGCGGCTTGCCGAGCAGCAGGATGGCGCCTGCGCCGACGAGCGAGGGCCAGAACGTCCAGTTGACGCTGTCGCGGACGAAGGCACGCAGCCGCTCGCTGTCACCCCGCGCATTCAAGGCCGCGAAGCGGTTCGCCACCGCGCTGCCGACCGCGTAATGCACGAACATGATGAGGCTCATCGTCTTCGCCGAGGCGAAATAGACCGCGACATCGGTCGGCGTCATGTAGCGCGAGACGACGAGAATATCGGTGTTCTGCAGCATCAGCTCCGCCGCCCCGACCAGAACGAGCGGGAGAGACACCGTGAACCATCCGGCGAAATCGTAGGCGCGCGATCCGGCAGGGACCTGCTCTCGGAGCCGGCGATTGAGCATGACGGCCTGGATCAGCGCCGCGCTCCAGGTGGCGAGTATGGCCGCGCCGGCTGCGGTCGTGGCCGTCATCGGCAGGTCGGCGGCCCAAGCCGCCGTCATGGCGAGGAGGACGAGCGCGGGACGCAGGACGTAAGGCGGCAGGAGACCGATCCATATCCATGCCTGTCCGCGGCCGATGCCGTCCTGCACCTCGGTGAGGGCAAAGAGCGGCACGCAGACGAGCGCCAGATAGGCCGGCAGGACATAGTCGTGCGTCAGGAGATCGCCAAAGACATAGAGCCCGGCCATGCCGGCGGCCGCAACCGCCGTGCCCGCCGCGAGAGCGAACAGGCGGCCGCCGCGCACGAGCGCCCGGTAACGGTCGAACTCGCCCCGCTCGCGATATTCGGGCAGGAGACGCATCATCGCCGCATTCAGCCCGAGGTGCGTGATGCCGCCCAGCACGAGCACCCAGGTCCACACGAACACGTAGATCCCGTAGTTGTGGCTGCCGATCCAGCGTGCCAGCACGATCTGCGTGAGATAGAGCAGCGCCGCGCTCGCCACCCGCAGCGTGAAGGCCGACAACGCATCGCGCTGCGTGCGCGCGCGGTCGCTGTGGCCAAGCACGAGGTCGGAGAGGTCGCAGCGAAGCCGCTCCAGGGTGGACTGGTCCTTCTGCACAGGGTCCGCCCTACCGCGCGAGCCGGCGATGGCGAGAACCGTACGCGCCTGCATGCTGTCCACGCGATCACGCCCGATCAAAGCTGCTCGAACATCGCCATGCGTGCGACCGCCCGCTGGCGCACGAGCTCGGCAACGCCGGCCCACGCCCAGGAGCGGCCGGCATCGCCCTGCTGGCTGTGCACGCTGGCGAAGAACTCGGCCACGTCGGCGGCATAGCCGCCATGGCGGCCCTCCAGCACCGCGGCCATGACTTCCACGTCCTTGAGGGTCGGAGTTGCGTCCTCGTTCGCGTGCCAGCCGCCAGCCATGCTCGTCCGTCCTGCTTTCTCCTCGCACCGATCATAAGAAAGCAAGAACGACGCCAGCCGGCATCCAGCGGTCCCTCCGGCTCCGCCGCAAATGATTTTTTGTGCTAGAACAATGAGTTATTCAGTTCGCGCTCGGCGCGGAGCCGGCCCCGGCGGGCGACCTTTTTACGGTCGCGGCCGCTCCCGCTGTCCCGTTGCCGGACGGCTTCTTCGCCGGCGCCGACGTCTCCACCGTCACGGCCGTCTCCGCGGCCGACGCGGCATCGGTCTTTTTCTTCCCAGCCGCTGCCTTCTTCGCCTTCTCGCGGTTCGCCTTGGCGGCCTTGATGCGGTCGCGGCGGGCTTCGACGGCCGGGTTGCGCCGGCCGTTGCCGCAATCCCACGACTGGATCGACTGGCGCACGCTGATTGGCCCCCGGGCCGCGGGCGCGACCGGCAGATTGTCGATCGTCGCGGTATTGAAGAGCTGCTTCCACCCGTACTGCTGGAACCCGTGCTCGAGCAGGCTTGCCGCGCGCACGTTGCGGTCCCCGCCCGAGGGCTCGCCGAGCACGACCGCCATGAGGCGGCGGCCGTCGCGCGTGGCGCTCGCCACCACGTTGAAGCCGCTGTCGCAAATGAAGCCGGTCTTGAGGCCGTCCGCGCCCTCGAACGTCTTCAAGAGGCCGTTGTGGGAGGCGAGACGGATCTTGCCGATGCGCATCTGCGTCATCGACCAGTAGGAGGCATACTCCGGGAACTCCGTGGCGACTGCGCGGGCGAGCTTGGCGAGGTCGCGCGCCGTCGTCACCTGGTTGACCGCCGGCAGGCCGTTCGGGTTGACGAACGTGGTCCGCGTCATCCCGAGCTCGCGGGCGACCGAGTTCATGTCGGCGACGAACTGGTTCTCCGACCCTGAGATCTTCTCCGCCAGCATGACGGCGATGTCGTTGGCCGACTTCACGATGAGCGCCTGCAGGGCGAGCTCCACCGTGACCTGTCCGCCGATCGGCAGGCCGATCTTCGATGGGGGCTGCTTGTTGGCCTGCTCGGAGCACGTCACCACGTCATCGAGACGCAGCTTGCCGGCCTTGATCGCCTTGAAGGCGAGGTAGGCGGTCATAATCTTGGTCAAGGACGCCGGATGCCACTGGTCGTCCATCTCCTCGGCGTAGAGGACCTTGCCGTCACCGGCATCGAACAGCAGCGCAGGGCCGGCGGCCGCGGGAGGCGCGGCGCCAACGAGGAACAGGAGAAAGGCTGCAACGACGGATTTCTGGCGCATCCAAGTCCTCCGCAGACCGGTCCCACGTAACACATATGCGGAAAGCCATGCAATCTGAGGAGGCTTGCGGGTGAGACCGACAGGTCACACATGACCACAACGTCGTCCCGCCGCGTGGGCGATCCCATTGCTGCAAACGGGCGCACGGCAAGCACTTCGCAGATAGTCTTCTGATGGTAGGAACTCCGACCAATATTTACGACGCAGGCCCGCTTTTGGCGCGGCGCCCCTTGAACATCGTCGTGGAGCACGACTACCTTCGGTACGCGGCAGGTTGCCCAGAGTGGATCACAGCAATTCATGCTGTGCATTTGCATGTCGGTTATGCGCCAGCTATGCTTAGCTTTAGCCATCGCCAGAATGTCCGTCGATTGATCAAATGCAAGAAATTACAGTTTTCGTCATAGCTCTAGCCTTAGTCTTCCTTATACTTGGTCTCCTGGCGCGAGGACACCAAAAGGGGAAGTCAGAAAAGGAGGCCCTGCACTTGGCATCCGCAGTCGCCGTTTCCGTTCACAACCATCGCGACATGTTATTGAGAAAACGAAGGATACTGCTTCAACCTGACGATTATGGTTACGTTAATAATTCACAATGGCGAAAGGAGCAACAAAGGTTCTTGGAGTCAACTATTTTCCTTGGTGAGCATGGCACCTATTATAGATCATTGCTGCTAACTCTTCTCCACAGCACAGGATCACGAACCTCGCTTTCCCCTCAAGGACATTTTTCGCTTGCTGATTTCCGCAAGACCACAAAGGGCGCGATAGATGACGTTTGTATCCCTTACATCGATAGCTGCCTAGATGGCCACTATTCAGATGAAGATCTAGATGCCGCCGAAGCCAATGAAGATCTAATTCTACTCAGCGCAGAACGTCTCAGACAATTAGGCTGGCGCACTCAAATCAGCCAACCTTACGCGCCCGGCCACTTTATCCTATTCGCGGAAAAAAATGGCCGTAAGTTCGTCGCCCTTGCAGCAGCAGGTATTCGCGATTCGCTCACAGCGGAAAACTATAGAGAACTGCGCATGGCAGCAACAGCAAGCGGAGCTGATCGCGTGTTGCTGTTTGTTAACCGTGAAAAACTGCATGACGTTCTCGCAACGGCAGTGGAGACGGTGAAGAAAGAAGGCCACAATATTGAGGTGCTGCAAGCGACAATGCTACGGGAGCTGGGGGCATCCTCCGCGCCAGTTGAGCAACTATCAGAGCCGCAAGTCTTCGGAGAGAATGGAAACCCCATAGATTACGAAGTCGATTGCGCCGATGCGCTAGATAAGTCGGGGTGGTCAACGCGCCTGACAAAATCGAGCGGGGACCAAGGTGCCGACATTATTGCGGAGTACCGCGGCCATCGTGTCGTGATCCAATGCAAGTTTTACTCCTCATCAATTGGAAATCGTGCGGTGCAGGAGGCGGTTGCGGCCGCAGCAATATACGGCGCAGAGCATGCGTGTGTCGTGTCTAACCAGACATTCACGAGGGCCGCGATACAGCTAGCTGCCGCCAACAACGTCAAACTTCTCCACCACGAGGCCCTGCCACGCCTGGCGGCTATGCTGCGACTTGACACCTGACCAGGCCAAAATGGCACATGGGGAGGCAGGGATGGACAACGGGCCTCGCCCTTCAATCCGACGTGTTGCCGATCTAATTGTCTAGCTCTAGATATTTGCGGCCTAAGACGCCGTTATGCTTAGTGTATCCGATGTGGTGCCCCAGGAGGGACTCGAACCCCCACACCCTTGCGGATAGCAGATTTTGAGTCTGCCGCGTCTACCGTTCCGCCACTGAGGCCGCCCGCGCCGGCGAACCGGGGTTCTATAGCCGGGACTGCCCAACCGTCAACGCCGGGCCGTGGGCGCTCGCGTCTCTATCGCCAGCTGAAGGTCGTGCGGCCTGAACGGTGGACGTGCTCCACGATGGCGACATGGGAGCCGACCTCGGGATGCGTGGACTTCTGGGCGAGGACGTGCGCGTGGCGGCCGTCGTCGAGGCGGACGTCGACCGCGAGGCCGTTCTGGATCGCCTGCGTGGACCCGCCCTGCACGGGCTCCACCTTCTCGACGACGCCGGCGACCTCGTGCCGTTCCACGTGCGCGTCGAGGTCCTCCAGGAACAGGGCGGCGGCTACTGCGACAAGACCGGCCACGACCCATGCCCCGCGCCTCAGCCACTGCTTGCGGACCTCACGCTCGAATTTGAGACGCGTTTCTTCCCGCATGACTGCTTGTGTCCCCCTCGCGTTGCCGTCTCACGCCGCCTGGGCATTCGTGTCCACGAGGCGCACGATGTCGGCCATGATGTCGTTCAACTGGAAGTCCTTCGGCGTATAGACGGCCGCGACCCCGAAGGCCTTCAGCGTCTTCTCGTCTTCCGGCGGGATGATGCCGCCGACGACCACCGGAACATCGGCGAGGCCCTCCTTGCGCATGCGCTCCATGACCTCCTTGACGAGCGGGACGTGGCTGCCCGAGAGAATCGACAGCCCGACGATGTGGACGGCCTCGTCGAGCGCCGCGCGCACGATCTGCGCCGGGGTGAGCCGGATACCCTCGTAGACGACCTCCATGCCGACGTCGCGGGCACGGACGGCGATCTGCTCCGCGCCGTTGGAGTGGCCATCGAGCCCCGGCTTGCCGACCAGGAACTTGATGCGACGGCCAAGCCGCGCCGAGATCGCATCAACGGAAGCGCGCACGGCATCAAGCCCGGCTCCCTCGCGCTGAGCGGCGGCCTGCGCGACGCCTGTCGGTGCGCGATACTCGCCGAAGATGCGACGCAGCGCGCCGCCCCACTCGCCGGTCGTCACGCCAGCCCGCGCGCACGCAATCGAGCTCTCCATGATGTTGCGGCCTTCCCTGGCCGCGCTTTCCAGAGCGGCCATGGCCGACTTCGCCGCCTTGTCGTCGCGGGCCGCGCGCCAGGCCTTCAGCCGATCGATCTGCTCGGCCTCCACCGCCGGATCGACGACCATGATCGCGCCGTCGCCCGTCGTCAGCGGCGAGGGCTCGGTCTCCGTCCACTTGTTGACGCCGACGACGATCTGCTCGCCCGTCTCGATGCCGGACAGGCGGTTGGTGTTGCTCTCGACGAGGCGGCGCTTCATGTAGTCGATGGCTGAGACCGCGCCGCCCATGGCTTCGATGGTCTTGAGCTCGGCCTTTGCCTGCTCCTTCAGCTCGTCGACCTTGCGCTTGATCTCGGTCGAGCCGTCGAAGATGTCGCCGTACTCAAGGAGGTCGGTCTCATACGCGAGGATCTGCTGCATGCGCAGCGACCACTGCTGGTCCCACGGACGCGGCAGCCCGAGCGCCTCGTTCCAGGCCGGGAGCTGGACCGCGCGCGCGCGCGCGGTCTTCGACAGCGTGACGGCCAGCATCTCGAGCAGGATGCGATAGACGTTGTTCTCCGGCTGCGGCTCGGTAAGACCCAGCGAGTTCACCTGCACGCCATAGCGGAAATAGCGGTTCTTGGGATCGGTGACGCCGTAGCGCTCGCGCGCGATCTCGTTCCACAGCTCGGTGAAGGCGCGCATCTTGCACATCTCGGTGACGAAGCGCATGCCGGCGTTGACGAAGAACGAGACGCGGCCGACGACGTTGCCGAACTCCGCCGCGGGCACCTCGCCGGACGCCTTCACCGTGTCGAGCACGGCGAGCGCGGTGGCGAGCGCGAAGGCGAGCTCCTGCACCGGCGTCGCGCCGGCCTCCTGCAGGTGGTAGGAGCAGACGTTCGTCGGGTTCCACTTCGGCACCTCGCGCGTCGAGAACACGATCGTGTCCTTGATGAGCCGCAGCGACGGCTCGGGCGGGAACACATAGGTTCCGCGCGAGAGGTACTCCTTGATGATGTCGTTCTGGATGGTGCCCGTCAGCTTCGACCGCGGGGCGCCCGTCTCGTCGGCCACCGCCACGTAGAGCGACAGCAGCCACGCGGCGGTAGCGTTGATCGTCATCGACGTGTTCATCTGGTCGAGCGGAATGCCGTCGAGCAGCGTGCGCATATCGCCCAGATGCGACACCGGCACGCCCACCTTGCCGACCTCGCCGCGGGCGAGCTCGTGGTCGCTGTCGTAGCCGGTCTGGGTCGGCAGGTCGAAGGCGATGGAGAGGCCCGTCTGACCCTTGGCGAGGTTCCGCTTGTAGAGAGCGTTGGACTTGGCGGCGGTCGAGTGGCCGGCATAGGTGCGGAAGAGCCACGGCTTGTCGCGCCCCGCCGGTTGCCCGCCCGCCTTCTTCGTGTCCGTCTCAGCCATGGTCGCTCTCTGGGAATGGGTTGACGCCGCGCGGAGCGCCGCTGTTCTTTAGACTAACCGCGCGACTTTACAACGCAAAGCACCCTCCTGTCGCAACGCCGACGGTGGGCGGCGGCACGCGGGCCGGGCGCCGAAAGCCCAGGGGCTTGGCGAGGCGGAAGCGCGGCGGGACAGACCGGCCGCGCCTCAGACGCGGGTTTCGAGAGTGAGCGGACGGCGGCGGTCCTTGATCCAGTGGATCGCCAGCAGGCTGAGGACGGTCAGCAGGAAACCCGGCACGATGCCGGCCGCGCTCAAGAGGATCGCGTTGGCGTCCTTGTAGCCGGTGAACGAGAATCCGGTGACGCGTGCGACGTGAAACGACACGAGCCCGCCGAGCAGCATGCCCGGTACGAACAGCGCCGTCCGCATCTTCGACTCGACCCCGATATGAACGAGCAGCGCCGACCAGCCCACCATCACCAGCAGGATGGTCCAGGAGTAGTCGTCGATCTGCACCAGGGTATGGAAGAAGTCCGTCAGCGTCTCGATCATGGCTTGGGCCTTGGCAGCGGATCGTACCCCGGCGGCGCCAAGTCGTCGCAGCCGCCGGGGAACGCAGCCCGGCAGCATACCCCGATCCTCTTAACTGCACGTTGACGAGCGCCCTTCCGGAGGACAAGAGGGGCCTTTATTGCGGCGCGAAAAAATGCTTGAAACATGCCCGTCACAATAAGCCCCAGCGGGCCGGGCCTTCTCGGAGGAGCCGGCCCAAGGGGATTCGGGCGACGGTCAGGGAGAGACGGGAGCATGTCGAGCCAGAACACCGCCATCGACAGCCAGGCCATGGCGGCGCCGGCCATCGTGGCGGCGAAGAAGGATCTCTATGAGATCGGCGAGATTCCGCCTCTCGGGCACGTGCCGAAGAACATGTACGCCTGGGCCATCCGGGCCGAGCGCCATGGCGAGCCCGACAAGGCCATGCAGGTCGAGGTTCTGCCGACCTGGGAGCTCGACAGCCACGACGTGCTCGTCCTCGTGATGGCGGCCGGCGTGAACTACAACGGCGTCTGGGCCTCGCTCGGCGTGCCGATCTCGCCGATCAACGACGTTCACAAGAACCCCTTTCACGTCGCAGGCTCGGACGCGTCCGGCATCGTGTGGGCCGTCGGCTCCAAGGTGAAGCGCTGGAAGGTCGGCGACGAGGTCGTCATCCACTGCAACCAGGACGACGGCGACGACGAGGAGTGCAACGGCGGCGACCCGATGTTCTCACCGTCGCAGCGCATCTGGGGCTACGAGACGCCGGATGGCTCCTTCGCCCAGTTCTGCCGCGTCCAGGACCGTCAGCTCCTCGAGCGCCCCAAGCACCTGACCTGGGAAGAGTCGGCCTGCTACACGCTGACGCTCGCAACGGCGTACCGCATGCTGTTCGGCCACCGGCCGCACGTGCTGCGTCCCGGCCACAACGTTCTCGTCTGGGGCGCCTCGGGCGGCCTCGGCTCGTTCGCCGTTCAGCTCTGCGCCACGTCGGGGGCCAACGCCATCGGCGTCGTCTCCGAGGAGGACAAGCGCGACTACGTGATGCAGCTCGGCGCCAAGGGCGTCATCAACCGCAAGAACTTCAAGTGCTGGGGCCAGCTTCCGAAGGTCGGTTCGCCCGAGTACAACGCCTGGCTCAAGGAGATGCGCAGCTTCGGCAAGGCGATCTGGGACATCACCGGCAAAGGCGTCAACGTCGACTGCGTCTTCGAACATCCGGGCGAGGCGACGAT
Organism: uncultured Hyphomicrobium sp.; assembly: GCA_964589785.1. Classification (GTDB taxonomy): domain Bacteria; phylum Pseudomonadota; class Alphaproteobacteria; order Rhizobiales; family Hyphomicrobiaceae; genus JAGVSR01. The sequence continues at coordinate 93,170 of CAZPUQ010000007.1, read as the reverse complement.
CCCGGTTTCGGTCCAGGTGGTGAAGCGCGGCGGCATGGTCGTCATCTGCGCCGGCACGACGGGCTACAACCTCACCATGGACGCCCGCTATCTCTGGATGCACCAGAAGCGCGTGCAGGGCTCGCACTTCGCCAACCTCCAGCAAGCCTCGCAGGCCAACAAGCTCGTGGTCGACCGGCGCATCGATCCGTGCATGTCGGAGGTCTTCTCGTGGGCGCAGATCCCGAAGGCGCACATGCGCATGATGCGCAACGAGCACAAGCCCGGCAACATGGCCGTGCTCGTCACCGCGCCGACGACCGGCCTCAAGACGCTCGAGGACACTATCGAGGCATGCCAGCGTCGGGTGTGATCCGACGAACTGACCGTCGATGAAAATATCAAAGGGGCGGCCCGAAAGGCCGCTCCTTTATTTTAGTTGCAGGGTTTTCAGTGGCGGGCTTCGCCCGCGCTCGGCTGCGGCTCGGCCGGCACCGCGACGGCCCGCGGATTTACCCCCTCGAAGAGACGGCCGTTGCCGTTGCCGAGCTTCTTCAGCTCCATGATGCCGCGGTTGATCTCCGCGCCGAGGATGATGATGATCGCCGTGAACTGGAAGAAGATGAGCGCGATCATGAGCTGCGACAGGCCGGCATAGAAGCGCGTGTAGTCGCTGAGATCGAGATAGTAGGAATAGAGCGACGCGACGAGGATCCACAGCGCGACCGAGACGAGAACGCCCGGCCAGACGTCGGCCAGACGTCGGCGCCCGGCGGCAAGCCACATGTGGAACGACACCAGCAGCGCCGTGATGACGACGATCGCCAGCGCATAGCGCTGGATCGTATCGACCCAGGTCGAATCGAGAATGCTCTTGGCCCATTCGGGCTCGAACTCCGCGAGCTTGGCCGCGACCGCGGGGCCGAACACGACCGCCCACGTCAGCACCAGCATGCAGATGGCGCTGACGAACACGAAGCACATGCTGATCAGCAGGCATAGCGGGTAAGAGCGAGTCTCGTGCACGCGATAGGCGCTGTTGAGCGCCGCGCGCATCGTCTCGATGGCGCTCGTGGCGAAGAAAAGGGCGAGGAATCCCGACACCGTCAGCAGGTCGATGCGGCTCGATCCCATGATCGATTCCACCTGCGGCGCGAGCGCGGCGGCGACCGCCTCGGGCAGGATGTCGAAGAGCTGGGCGACCGCCTGGGCTGCGAGCTCCCGCCCGCCGAAGACGACGCCCGAGAGGGCGCCGACGAAAATGCAGAACGGAAACAGGGAAACGACGAAGGAAAAGGCCACCGCACCGGCGAGCGAAAAGCCCGAGTGCTCGTAAAGCCGGTAGATGGCGCTAAGGAGTGTGCGAAAACGGTCCATGCGAGGCAGCAGGTTCGGACATCAAAGGCGCGAGGCTAGCCTCGCCGGGCCGCGGGGTCGAGGACACTTGAGCCACGCAGCCAGCGCTAAGTCTAGGCATTTTGTGCGTAGGGCGACCAATCTTCCTGCGGCGAACCGCACCGGTATGGTGCAGGCTCCAGGGAAAGCGGCCGGGCATCGCTCTCCGAAAACCCCCGTCCGCGCGCGCATGTCGCGCGAGCTTGCGATTGCCAGTCGCGGCGGTAGAGATAATTTGCACGGCCATGCCCGAGCTGCCGCCTGTGCTGCCGCGTGTGCCGCCGCTTGCTTGCGTGCCGATCTTCTGGAGGACGACTGAGACCATGACCATCGCACACCCGACGCCGGCGGCCGGCAGTCTGACCCGCGATCCGCCGCGGCTCATCGCGCGGACCGCCGAGGTGGTGACCGCCGCCGACCGCATCCTGGTCCTTGCAAAATCGGGGGTCGCGCGGCGGATCGCGGAGGCCGGCGGCATCGACGCCGCGCAGCACGCCGCCCACGGTCTCGCCTGGTTCGCGACGACGGTCGAGGCCCTGCGCCAGATGAACGTGTGGGCGTCCGCGCTGCAGGCGGAGGGCAAGTTCGGCGAGTTCGAGCAGCTTCTCCTCGCTGCGGCCTTCGCCGAGTACGGCGCGCAGATCGCCGGCGGCATTCCCATGAGCCAGTTGGAGATCATCCGTCCGGAGGCGCTCGGCGTTCCGCGCGCCGAGATCCGCGCCTACGAGGATGCCGTCGCCGACGTCGTCGCCGAGGGCAGCTCGGTAGAGACGAAGCAGCGGCTCGCCGACCTCATCGAGGCGATGCAAGGCGCGACCACCTACGGCAACACGGGTCTCGACGAGACTCACGCCGAGATCCAGGAGCAGATGAAGTCGTTCTCGGATGCCGAGGTCGTGCCGCACGCCCACGAGTGGCACCTGAAAAATGAGTACATTCCCCTTGAAGTCATCCAGCATCTGGCCGAGCTCGGCGTGTTCTCGCTCTCGCTGCCGGAGGAGTTCGGCGGCATGGCGCTCGGCAAGCTCGCCATGTGCGTCGTCTCCGAGGAGCTTTCACGCGGCTACATCGGCGTCGGCTCGCTCGGCACGCGCGCCGAGATCGCGGGCGAATTGATCCTGAACAACGGCACACCGGAGCAAAAGGCAAAGTACTTGCCCAAGATCGCGTCGGGCGCGGTCCTTCCGACTGCCGTCTTCACGGAGCCCAACACCGGATCGGACCTCGCCTCGCTGAAGACGCGCGCAGTGAAGGACGGCGATGTCTACAAGGTCACCGGCCAGAAGACGTGGATCACGCATCCCGTCCGCGCCGACGTCATGACCGTGCTGACGCGCACCAACCCGGACGAGAAGGGCTACAAGGGCCTGTCGATGTTCATTGCCGAGAAGCCGCGCGGCACGGATGAGGATCCCTTCCCGGCCAGGGGCATGACCGGCGGCGAGATCGAGGTGCTCGGCTACCGCGGCATGAAGGAATACGACATCTCCTTCGACGGCTTCGAGGTGCCGGTCGAGAACCTGCTTGGCGGCGTCGAGGGCCAGGGCTTCAAGCAGCTCATGAACACCTTCGAGGGCGCCCGCATCCAGACCGCGGCCCGCGCCGTCGGCGTTGCCCAATGCGCCATGGACCTCGCCCTCAAGTACGGCCTGGAACGGGCCCAGTTCGGCAAACCGATCTACAAGTTCCCGCGCGTCGCCAACAAGGTCGTCATGATGGCGGTCGAGACCATGATCGCGCGGCAGCTCAGCTACTTCGCCGCGCGCGAGAAGGACCAGGGCCACCGCTGCGACCTGGAGGCCGGCATGGCGAAGCTTCTCGGCGCCCGCGTCGCCTGGGCCAATGCCGACAACGCGCTCCAGATTCACGGCGGCAACGGGTTTGCGCTCGAGTATCCGGTGTCGCGCGTGCTTTGCGATGCCCGCATCCTCAACATCTTCGAGGGCGCGGCCGAGATCCAGGCGCAGGTGATCGCGCGCCGCCTTCTCGAAGGCGCGAGCTGAGCCTGAGCCTACCCGGCCCGGACGCAGGCGCTGCCGGCCTCAAGTTGCAGCGCCCATTCCGAAAGCTGTTCCGACATAACGGAAATGTAATCCGGCCGCCGCGACGGAACCGGACGCACACGTCCGTTGTTGGGGATGTGACGGGTTCGATCGGGAGCCGCACACCCTAGCCGGATCACGCCGGGGAAGAGCTTTCGAGAGCAGAGGTTCATGAGCACAAGGAGTGACACCGTGAAAAAGACTGTACTGACCCTGGCCGTTCTGGCGCTTGGCGGATTGATGAGCTCGCAGGCGTCGGCCGCACCGCTCGCCAATGTCGGCGACGCCACCAAGGCGGCCTCGTCGTCGCACGTCGAGCACGTCCGTCACCGCGACGGGGACGGCAAGAAGGACTGGAACCGGAACCACAAGCGGAAATGGAACGGCCACAAGCACAGCCGCTACGATCGCTACCGCGGCTGGAACCGCTATTCGTACCGCCCGTACAACTGGCGTACGCGCGGGTGCGTGGTGGTCGGCCCGATGTGGTTCTGCCCCTAAATCGATACGGTGAGCGCTGAAGCGCTCGATCGCACGCTCGATTGCACCGGGGCGGTGGCCGCAAGGCCGCCGCCCATTTTGCTGCGCCGTCTGCCGTTGCCGCCTGCCCCCGAAGCTGCCACAGTTCCGGTCGAAAAGGCGCGGCTTGAATTGTGGATTGTCGGCAGGAGAGCGAGCGCATGGTGCGGGCGAGGACAGCGGTGGGGCTGCTTGTGGCAGCGGGATTTGCGGTGGGCAGTCCCGCCATGGCGGCGTCGTGCGGTCATGACGGCAGCGGCTTTTCCGCCTGGCTCTCCGACTTCAAGGACGATGCGCGGTCGGCGGGGATCTCGCAGGCGACCCTTGATCGCGCCCTTGCCGGCGTCACCTACGACCGCAATGTCATTCGCCGCGACCGCTCGCAGAAATCCTTCAAGCTGAGCTTCGAGCAATTCTATGCCCGCCGCGTCGGCTCGAGCCTTCTCAGCACCGCGCGATCCAAGATGAAGACGCATGGCGCCGTGCTGGCGCGTATCGAGAAGCGCTACGGCGTGCCCAAGGAGATCGTCGTCTCCATCTGGGGCCTGGAAACGAATTTCGGCCGCGACGGCGCCGGCAAGTATTCGATCATCCGCTCCATTGCGACTCTCGCCTACGATTGCCGGCGCTCGAAGTTCTTCACCGGGCACCTCCTGGCTGCCATGCGCATCGTGCAGAAAGGCGACATGAGCCCCTCTCAGATGCGCGGCGGCTGGGCGGGCGAGATCGGCCAGGTGCAATTCCTGCCCGGCTCCTACGACGCCTACGCCGTCGATTTCGACGGCGACGGCCGGCGCGACCTGGTGCATTCCGTGCCGGACCTTCTCGCCTCCACGGCCAATTTCCTCAAAGGACACGGCTGGCAGGCGGGCGCCCCCTGGGGACCGGGCACCGCCAACTACGGCGTCATCAAGGACTGGAACAAGGCCGACGTCTACGCGCGCACCATCGCCGTCATGGCGGACCGCCTCGGTTGATCTACGAGAAGTCCGACTCGCTGCTCCCCATCACGGCTGGGTGAGGAGAGTCACAGCGCGTGCACCTGCGTTCCCGAAAGAGACATGTCGCATCGTCAGCTCGTGCGGCTGGCGACGAAGCGTGCGGCCTCGCGCAGGACGTCCGCCTGCGGCCCGAAGGGAGCGAGCGCAGCGGTCGCCCGGGCTTCCGCCGCAGCGAGCTCGCGACGGGCCGCGGGCAATCCCATGAGCGACACGAGCGTCGCCTTGTTGGCGGCGGCATCCTTCGCGACCGCCTTGCCGACGGTTGCCGCATCGCCCTCCGCGTCGAGGAGGTCGTCGGCGATCTGGAAGGCGGACCCGAGCGCCGCGCCGAAGTCGACGAGGGTTTGGCGGTCCGCGGCGGATGCCCGGCCGAGAATGGCGCCGGCCTCGCACGCCGAGATCAGCAGGGCGCCGGTCTTCATCGCCTGCAGGCGGCGGACGTGATCGACCGTCGGCCGTGCCGGATCGCCGAGCTTGTCGGCCATGAGGTCGAGCGCTTGCCCGCCGACCATGCCGGCCGCACCCGCCGCGCGGGCGAGCGCGGACACGAGCGCGATGCGGACCGCCGGATCGGGGTGCGTCTCCTCTCGCGCCAGCACGTCGAATGCGAGCGTCAGCAGGCCGTCGCCGGCGAGGATTGCGGTCCACTCGTCATAGGCTCGCCACACGGTCGGGCGTCCACGGCGCACCTCGTCGTTGTCCATCGCGGGCAGATCGTCATGGACGAGCGAATAGCAGTGCACGAGCTCGAGCGCCGCCGCGGTCGCCGCCGCCGCCGCCGGTGCGAGCCCGAAGAGCGCCGCGCTCTCGACGACGAGGAGTGGCCTCAGTCGCTTGCCGCCGCCGAGAACACCGTGCCGCATGGCCGCGATCAAACGCCCCGCCTGGGGCTCAGGCGCCTCTCCCGCAAGGCTTTTTTCACCAAGGATGCGGTCGAGCGCCGCCTCCGTTACGAGGGCGGCGCGGGCCAGGCTTTGCGCGAAGGTCATGAAGCCATTACCTAGTCGGCGGACGTTCCGGTCGGTGCGGGGCGGAAGCCTTATCATGCACCGGTCGAGGCTGCGAGCTTCCCGCATATGGGCCGCCGCGCGGGCTCACCCACTCTGTTCATCCACATGGGCGCAACGACATGGCCCGATCGCGAAGGCTCGGATGAGGATGTCCCCGACGTGAGCGACGCAGACGAGACCGCGCTGCGTGCGACACCGACGCCCGGCGCCGGCGCGGAAGCTGCATGCGGAGCGGACCGGGGCCAAGTTCCGCAGCCGGATCGGTCCGTTGCGGCCGTGCGTCCGCCGGCCGCCGAGTTCGAAGCCCTCGTTGCCTCGGCTCTGCGTGACATCGCCGAGCGGGCCCTGGCCGCCGCCGTGGCGGCCCGCATGCCGGCCCCGGTGGACGCAACGAACATCGCGGAACCGCGCGAAGCCGTCTCCCCGGTCATGGACGAACGGCGGGACGAACGGCGGGACGACCAGCGGGAGGACGACCACCGCAACGATCTGGCGGACGGAGCTCCGGCAGCACCTGAACCCGCGGTCCCTGACGAACACATCGGCGACCCCCACGTTGATGCGCCGTCCGCGGCGCAGCGTGCGCCGGACACGGCGGCGCCCGCGCTCTTCGAGCCGACCGCGCCGATGCTGACAGATCCAGCGCCGCCCGAACCGGCGCCTGCCTCGGACGCTGCAGCTCCGCCACCGGACGCATGGCCCGGCGATACCGAGCCGGCCGCCGCTGCCGCCCCAACGGGCTGGGCGTCACGCCTGACGTGGCGCGGCGCCGCCCGCCTCGCGGGGCTGGCCGTCGCAGGCTACTTCGCGCTCATCTTCGCCCTGATCCTTCTCTATCGCTTCGTCAATCCGCCCACCACGACGCTCATCGCCTACCAGTGGCTTGCCGGCACACGCATCGAGCAGTCCTGGGTGCCGATCGAGGACATCTCGCCCAATCTGCTGCGCGCGGTAGTGGTATCGGAGGATTGGGGCTTCTGCGATCACTACGGCGTCGATCTCGTGGCTATCGAGCAGGCGCTGGAGCAGGCCGGCGAGGGCAGCGTGCCGCGCGGCGCCAGCACGATATCCATGCAGGTGATCAAGAACCTCTTTCTCAGCCAGTCGAAGAGCTACCTGCGCAAGGCGGTGGAAATTCCTCTGACCTTCGTCGCCGAGGCGGTGTGGCCGAAATCGCGAATGCTCGAAATCTACCTCAACATCGCGGAGTGGGGGCCGGGCGTGTTCGGCGCCGAGGCGGCCGCGCGGCACCACTTCTCCAAGCCCGCCGCCAGGCTCAGCGAACGCGAAGCGGCGCTCCTTGCGGCTGCACTTCCAAACCCTATCCTCCGGGATGCCGGCGACCCCGGTACGCGGACGGCGCGCAAGGCCAGCGTCATCCAGTCCCGCATGCGCGCCGCAGGCCCGGTGGCCGATTGCGCGATGGCGCCGCGCAAGCCCGAAAACAGGGGCTCCGGCTGGCAGACGACCGTGAAGAAGAGGGCTGGCACTGCCCCGGGATTGTAGTATAAGGCGCGCTCTGTGGCCTGGACCTGCCCGTGCCGCAACGCTCTTGTGCGCGCATGCGGGCAGTCGGACGGCCTTCCCATTCGGGTCAATCATGCTGCTTATTCAGAGGCTTGCCCTCCTTCCGGCAGTGGTGAACCCATCGACATACGAGCGGAGCAGCACCCATGGCCGTACCCAGGAAAAAAGTCTCGCGGATGAAGAAGGGCCAGCGCCAGTCGCACGACGCGCTTTCGCGCCCGGCCTACGTCGAGGACAAGGAGAGCGGCGAGCGCCGTCGTCCGCATCACATCGACCTCAAGACCGGCAAGTACCGGGGCCGGCAGGTTCTGCCGCCGAAGGCCGAGGCCTGATCCGCGCCGCCTTTGCCGGTCAGATGGTGGAGACAGCTTCGCCCAATCCGGCCTCCACGCTTTCCGCGAGGCTGCTATGGGTATCGTGAAGCGCCGGGATTCATCCCGGGGGGTCTAGACAAGGGGAGAGGCCGATGTCGCTTGCCGCACTGCCGCTGACGATCATTCCGTTCATTCTCTATAACCTGTTCATGATCACAGGCGTCGATCTGGACGCGTCGCTCGTCACGGACGGCGTCACCATGATGAGCGGCGGCATCTGGAAGTTCACGTGGGGCGATCTGCTCCTGCTGATCGCCATGGTCGTGCTCTTCATCGAGATCGTGAAGGCGACCTACACCGGCACGGCGTCGATGATCGACCACGGCCTGTCGATGCTCGTTTTCATTGCCTTCCTGGTCGAGTTCCTGGTCGTGAGCCAGGCGGCGACGTCCGTCTTCTTCCTGCTGATGATGGCCGCGCTCATCGACGTGATCGCCGGCTTCACCATCGGCATCCGGGTCGCCAAGCGCGATATCGGCTTCGGCGGCGTGGACCAGTGACGGGGGGCCGCGACCGCGGCCTGCCGGACGGCCTCCAGTTTGACGGCGCGCTCGCTGCTGGGCGCGCCGTTTTCAATTCAATAAACTTTTAATCAATCGCATTTTAAGTGTTGTTAGGAAATTCGACTTAACGTGACGTCTTGCACGGATCATCATCGGCGTATCGCATTTTGATGCGGGTGCGGGGACCCAAGTTGAGTCATTCCCAGCAAACGATCGGTTCCCTTGCCGGCGCGGCGGGCACGCTGCCCGACGGCGCGCACGATCCGCTCACCGAGGCGGAAGGGTTCGACCTCGTCGGCATTCTCTCCAGCGTCGACGAGACCGCCTACACCTGGGATCTCGTCAGCGACCGCATCGAATGGGAGAGCAACGTGCTCGCCGTTCTGAGCGTGGCGAGCGTCAGCGCGATCGACACCGGCGCCAAGCTTCTCTCCCTCGTCGCTCCCGAGCATGTCGGGCTGCGGACGGCCGCCTTCGAGAGCGACGCCCCGAGGAGCCAGGCGACCGGCACTCCCTACCGCCTCCAGTACCGGCTCATGCCGAAGGGCCAGCGCTCGGTCCCGGTCTGGGTGGAAGACCACGGCCGCTGGTGGTCGGACCGCGACGGCAAGCCCGTCCGCGCCCGCGGCGTGCTGAGGGTCGTAGCCGACCGCTATGTCGAGGAGCAGCGCCTCCTCTACCGCAACGACCACGACGAGCTCACCGGCCAGCTCAACCGGGCGCGGCTCACGGACGCGCTCAATGCGGTCATCCTGCGCTGCGCGCGCTCGCGCAGCCAGGCGGCCTTCCTCATGGTCGCCATCAACAACCTGGCGATGGTGAACGAGACCTTCGGCCACCACGTCGGCGACGAGGTCATCGCCACCGTCGTCAATGCCATCAAGGGCCGGCTGCGCGGCGGCGATACGCTCGGCCGCTACTCCGCCAACAAGTTCGGCGTCATTCTCAACGACTGCGGGCCCGGCGCCATGCAGATCGCGGCCGAGCGCTTCATGCGGGCCGTGCGCGAGCTCACGATCCGGACCAGCGGCGTGCAGGTCCAGGCGACCGTGTCCATCGGCGGCGTCACCCTGCTCGATCACGCCCACACCGTCCACCAGACGCTGAGCTGCGCCCTGCAGGCGCTGGAGAAGGCCAAGCAGCACCGGCTCGACGGCTTCGTCGCCTACGAGCCCAACACGCTGCAGGACCGCACGCGCCAGCGCAACCTCGCGCTCGTCGATGAGGTCATCTCGGCGCTGGAGGCGGGCCGCATGCGTCTCGCGCTGCAGCCGATGATCGATGCGCGAACCGGCAAGCCTCGCATCTATGAATGCCTGCTGCGCATGGAGCGCACCGACGGCGAGCTCGTCTCGGCCGGCCAGTTCATCGAGATCGCGGAGCAGCTCGGCCTGTCGCGGATGATCGACCAGCGCACGCTCGAGATGGCCGTGGCGCTCCTGCGCAAGCACCCCGATCTCACCGTGTCCGTCAACGTTTCCAGCCTGACGGCGAACGAGCCTGATTGGCTTGCAAGCTTGCGGCGGCTGACCGAAGGCGATCCGGGTCTCGCGCGGCGCATCGTCGTCGAGATCACCGAGACGAGCGTCATCGTGGACATGGACCTCATGAAGTCGTTCGTGGACACCCTGCGCGAGATGGGCTGCCGCATCGCCATCGACGACTTCGGGGCCGGCTACACGTCCTTCAAGAACCTCAAGGCGCTGAAGGTCGATATGGTCAAGATCGACGGCGCGTTCGTGAAGGACCTGATGGCGGATGCCGCCGACCAGGCCTTCATCCGCACGATGGTCGAGCTGGCGCGCACCTTCAACCTGGAGACGGTGGCGGAATGGGTCGGGGACGAGGCCTCGGCCAAATTCCTGGCAGAGGCCGGCATCGACTACCTGCAGGGCTTCTACTACGGCATGCCTGTTCCGGCCGACGCCTACGCGCCCGCAACGGACGCCGCCCCCCCCGACGCCTGAGGCGCCGCGCCGGCCGTGGCAACGGTGCCGCGAAGCGCGCGCGGAAAACCTTGCGCCGACGGGCCTCAATTCACTGGAACGGGATATCGGGTCGCCGCGCTACGAGCGGTCCTTGGTCAGCCGCTCGATGCTGCGCTGCATGGCCTCGAGCTGCGCCTTCAGCTCCGAGATCTCGTCGCGCTCGGGCGCGGCGGCGACGGCCTCGATGCGGGGCTTGTCCGCGGTCGCCGCAGGGGTCTCGGCCGTCCGTGAGCCCGGCTGGGCGGCGGCGCCGAAGGACGTCCACATCGCCACCGCCTGCTCGAACATGGCCATGTTCTTGCGGGCCTGCTCCTGATAGGCCTCGAAGGCCGCGGCCGGGTTCGTGAACGCGGCCGTGAACTGCGAGCGGATCTTCTCCTGCTCCTTGACGAGGTTCTCCAGGCTGAACTGCAGGTAGCTTGGCACCATGCGGCCGATCTGATCGTCGTAGAAGCGGATCAACTGGCGCAGGAACGGCGTCGGCAGCATGTTCTGGCCGTCGTTGCGGCTCTCCTGCTCGACGATGATCTGGGTGAGGACCGAGTGGGTGAGGTCGTCGCCCGTCTTGGCGTCGTAAACCACGAAATCCTTGTCGGCGCGCACCATGGTGCCGAGGTCGTCGAGCGTGACGTACTGGCTGGTCTCGGTGTTATAGAGCCGCCGGTTCGCGTACTTCTTGATGACGATCGCTTCGCGTTTCTCGGATTGCGTCTCGGGCTTGTTCAAAGGGGTCATTCCGGGAACTTCCACTCATTTTGCAGTGCGTCATCGTAGCACATGCCCGCTGCCGGGTGCCAGTGCCTCGTGCGCCCCTTTTGGGCTCATTTGCCGCCCGCGCGCGCAATTGCGATCGAGCAAAGGTTGCTGCTATGGATTTTCCATTCTGACGGCGCCCAGAGTTCGCGAAAAAGGACCGGCGCCCGCCCTGCACTATCCCTAGCGCCACAACTGTTCCCCGGAGGAGGCCCGATCGCAATGAGCCAGGATACCGATATCGTCATCGTCAGTGCTGCGCGCACCCCCGTGGGCTCGTTCGGCGGCGCGCTCGCCGCGCTTCCGGCCCACGAGCTCGGAACGGTCGCCATCAAGGCGGCTCTACAGCGCGCCAACGTGCAGGCCGGCGATGTGTCCGAGGTGATCCTCGGCCAGGTGCTGACCGCCGCCCAGGGGCAGGGCCCGGCGCGGCGCGCCGCGATCGGCGCCGGCGTTCCGGTCGATGCGCCGGCGTGGAGCGTCAACCAGATCTGCGGCTCGGGCCTCAGGGCCGTCGCGCTCGGCGCCCAGCAGATCCAGACGGGGGCCGCGACCATCGTCGTTGCCGGCGGCCAGGAGAGCATGAGCCAGTCGACGCACGCCATCCACATGCGCGAGGGCACCAAGATGGGCGACGGCAAGCTCGTCGACACCATGGTGCGCGACGGACTGTGGGACAGCTTCAACAACTACCACATGGGCACCACGGCCGAGAACGTTGCGCGCCAGTGGCAGATCAGCCGCGATGAGCAGGACAAGTTCGCGGTCGCCTCGCAGAACAAGGCGGAGGCCGCGCGCAAGGCCGGCAAGTTCAAGGACGAGATCGCGCCGGTCACCATCAAGGGCAGGAAGGGCGATACGGTCGTCGATACGGATGAGTACATCAAGGACGGCGTTACGCTCGACAGCGTCGCCAAGCTGCGTCCCGCCTTCGATCCGAAGGAAGGCACCGTCACGGCCGCGAATGCGTCCGGCATCAACGACGGGGCCGCCGCCGTGGTGCTGATGACGGCCGCGGAGGCCAAGAAGCGCGGCCTGAAGCCGCTCGCCCGCATTGCCTCGTGGGCGCAGGCCGGCGTCGATCCCTCGATCATGGGGACGGGTCCGATCCCGGCGTCCAAGAAGGCGCTCGAGAGGGCCGGCTGGTCGATCAAGGACCTCGATCTCATCGAGGCCAACGAGGCCTTCGCCGCCCAGGCCATCTCGGTCAACAAGGGGCTCGGCTGGGACACCGACAAGGTGAACGTGAACGGCGGCGCCATCGCCATCGGCCACCCCATCGGCGCCTCGGGCGCCCGCGTTCTGACCACGCTGCTCTACGAGATGCAGCGCCGGGACGCGAAGAAGGGCCTCGCCACGCTCTGCATCGGCGGCGGCATGGGCATCGCCGTCTGCCTCGCCCGCGACTGATTCTCGATACGCCACGGTGCCGGGCCTCTCCCTCACTGTGAGGGCCCGGCTTCTTCATACCCAACCCCCACATCATCTTCGCAACGAACGCTCCAGGGAGGATTTCAGTCATGGCACGAGTGGCCCTCGTTACCGGCGGCACGCGCGGTATCGGTCACGCGATTTCGATCGCGCTCAAGAACGCTGGCTACCGGGTGGCGGCGAGCTACGCCGGCAACGATGCGGCCGCCCAGCAGTTCCAGGTCGAGACCGGCATTCCCGTCTACAAGTTCGACGTGTCGAGCTACGAGGCGAGCGAGAAGGCCGTGAAGCAGATCGAGAAGGACATCGGCCCCATCGACGTGCTGGTGAACAACGCCGGCATCACCAAGGACACCATGTTCCACAAGATGACGAAGGAGCATTGGGACGCCGTCATCGGCACCAATCTCAACGGCCTGTTCAACGTCACGCGCCCGGTCTGGGAAGGCATGCGCGCGCGCAAGTTCGGCCGCGTCATCAACATCTCGTCCATCAACGGCCAGAAGGGCCAGATGGGTCAGGTCAACTACTCCGCGTCCAAGGCCGGCGACATCGGCTTCACCAAGGCGCTGGCCCAGGAAGGCGCCCGGGCCGGCATCACCGTCAATGCCATCTGCCCAGGCTACATCGCGACCGAGATGGTCAAGGCCGTGCCGCAGGACGTGATGGAGAAGAGCATTCTTCCGCAGATCCCCGTCGGCCGCCTCGGCGAGCCGAGCGAGATCGCGCGCTGCGTGGTGTTCCTGGCGTCCGACGATGCCGGCTTCATCACCGGCTCGACGATCACCGCCAACGGCGGCCAGTACTTCGCCTGATAGAGGACTTCGCCCCCTGGCAGGTGGCTTCTGTTTCGACATGCGCCCCGCGACTGACGTCGCGGGGCGTTTTTTTGTCGGGCGGATCGGGGCGCGCTCCCTCTCCCCGTCATCGCGATGTCGATGCTCCGCATCGACATCGCGGAGCGATAGTTCGCCCCCTCTCCCCGCAACGCGCCAACGTCACCGGCCGCCGGGGATTCTGAAACGGCCCCCCACGTCATGGCCGGGTTCAACCCGGCCATTCAGGGCCACGGCCGCCAGCAGTCGAGCCTGGGCTCCTGGATGGCCGCCTCGAGGACGGCCATGACGTTGGGAGCGAAGTTGTCCCCGCCTCTTATCGCGCACCCTAGACTGGCGGCACCTGCATCACTCGGGGGCGCCGTCCGGAGGCGTCTGGATCGCGCGACGCAGGGGCGGGTGCGGGAGGACCTTCGAGGCTCGACGCGGGCCAACCCTCCCGACTTTATCTCCATACCCCGCGGTAACGCAGGGTCCGGGTGGGGTACCGGTGAAAAGTGGAGGCCGGCAGGCCTGGGGTAAGAGCGAGCCCAGGCGAAGCCCGTCAAAGCGGGGCGCCGCGGCGCTTCATTCTAGATCCTTGCGGACGACCCGCGGCTCCGCCGCGCCCCGCTCCCCGAACGGTGTCCCCTCCGGTGCAGCCGCACGCGGGGTGCGTTCGACGTTGGAGATCAGTTGAATGGCGCGAACAAGCAGCTGCCCCTCACGCGTGTCTGCCCCTCGCCCTCTCCCCGCACGCGGGGAGAGGGATGACGTTGTCTCATGCGACGTCGCAACGGGGGAGGGAAGAAGGTTGGCTGACGCCACGTCCGAACGAGAGAGCGGCGGACCTGACCTGTCTCACGCGCATGGCCACGCGGACGCGGGCCGCAACAGCAGCGAACTCAATCGGCTCGTCGAAATGCTGCCTTAAAGGGGTCCGTCAGTGACGCAGTTCTTGCGCCGCCTCGCTCAGCCCTTCGCGGAATGCGGCGACCGTCTCGCTCGCCGCCTCGCGGTTGATGCGCGACAGCGCCTCGATCTCGATGTGCGCTTCGCGCTGAGCGTTATCAACCACGTCGCGATAGGTCGTCATGATGTCCTCGACCGTACGGCAGCCGAGAAAGCGGCGCGTCGCCTCGATCTCCTGATCGATGCGCCGGCCGACGAAGCCGAGCCACGCCTGGTTGACGCGAAGGGCCTGATCGAGAATGCGGCCGTTGATCTCGGTCACCATCGTGAACACGGGCCGCTGCATGTTCATCCACGTCTCGAGTGCGGCCTTCGCCTGAACCTGGAGGGTCTCGAACTCGAGTTCGGGCTGAGTAGGTTTGCCGATCGTCATGGTCGTCTCCCCGGGCTGATGTTGTGACGCGACGCGTGCCGTCGGGACGTGCAACCGCAAGAATACCGAGACAACGCTCCCCGCTGCTTTAATGCTCAGCGTGTCCAATTATGGATCAGATAAAAGTCTACGGCTTAGTTCCGAACAAGTCATCCCGTGACATTTGCGTGATTGAACGGCGTAAAGGCGATCATCCGTCTTGCCATGGACTTCGAGGCACAGTGTGAGGCGCATTCCACGCAGTCTCACACGTCGACCGATATCTCGCGTCGATGCGCGATGGCCGAACACCGAAAGCCGCCGGGTGATCAACAGCTTTGCGCCGCAGGTTCGCACGCGTGCGCTGGCGCCGATCGAGGCGGAGCGCGATGACGGCCGCGTTGCGCGAGAAGCCGTGTGCATAATGCGACGGGCCTCGCGCACGCCGCGAGGCCCGTTCCAAACTCAGGGCCGTCGTTCAGGCCGTGGCCTTCGTCTGCTGGGCGATGATCTCGGCGATCTCGTCGAGCAGCTTCAGGCGCTTCTTGCGCTCGTTCTCCATCGTCTCGTCCGACACCGGCTCCAGGTTCGTTTCCATGCGGTGGATGGTGCGGTTGATCTCGTGATAGTGCTCCGCGAGCCTAGCGAAGTGAGGATCGGAGAGCTTGAGGTCGTGGATCACGGCCTTGGCGGTCGGGAACATCTCGTCGAGCTCGTTATGCGTGTTCCGGTTCTCAAGCATTCGTCCTCGGTCCTTTCCATTTCCATTGCGGCCGGACCGTTGCGCGGCCCGGCAGTCTCACAGTGACGGTTTCACGGTGACGGTCTCACTGGCACGTCTGCTCCAGACGCCATCCCACGATGCGGCACCGCTCGCGGCCGCGCTTGTCGGTGGAGCAGACGCGGTTGGGAAAGCGCTTATAGGAGCAGTAGTAGTCGGGAAACAAGAAGCCTTCGTAGCCGCGCATAGGACGGTCGGTCTCGAAGGTCTCGGAATAGAAGGGTTTCACCCAGCGGCGTGCGTCCGCGGTGCCGGGTGTCAGAAGCCCGATGGCCGTCACGCTGCAGGCGAGGACGACCGTAAACAGGCGCGTCGGGACGGGGACGGTCATGACAACCTCCTTGGGGCAACCTCCCTGTGACAAACTTCTTGAGGCAACCTCCCGGCCTGAGATCCCGCACCTAGCGCGGGCCATGGATCAGGTCTGCCATGGCCGTTGCGGCTTGGATTTGAGCTGTCTCAAGATCGGATCGCCGGGGACGCCGGCACGTCGGATGCAGCAAGACGAACGCCCGCAAGCGGCGGCCGGTTCGGCAGGCCACTGTCAATTATCTCACCTCTTTGTCGCAGGCGCACGCTGCGACCCCGCCAACGTCCCGGTTCGTGCCGGCGCCGGGCCGGTGGCGAGGCTGCGGCGATCGTGTATATCGGCCCGTG
Organism: uncultured Hyphomicrobium sp.; assembly: GCA_964589785.1. Taxonomy (GTDB): domain Bacteria; phylum Pseudomonadota; class Alphaproteobacteria; order Rhizobiales; family Hyphomicrobiaceae; genus JAGVSR01. Next base: position 77,071 of record CAZPUQ010000007.1, on the reverse strand, counting down.
AACGTCTTCCGGAGCCGTCGCCCATGACTGCACGCGACATGACTGCACGCATCGGCATCGTCACCGTCTCGGACCGCGCGAGTGCCGGCGTGTACGAGGACCAAGGCGGTCCTGCCATCCGAACCGTGCTCGCCGAGATCCTGGTCTCGCCGTGGGAGCCCGTCGCGCGCCTCGTCACCGATGACCAGGCGCGCATTGTGCAGACCCTCAAGGAGCTCGTCGAGGGCGGCGGCTGCTCGCTGATCCTGACGACCGGCGGCACCGGGCCCGCCGCGCGCGACGTCACGCCGGAGGCGACCGAAGCCGTCTGCGAAAAGATGATGCCGGGCTTCGGCGAGCTGATGCGGCGCGAAAGCCTGAAGCAGGTTCCGACCGCGATCCTCTCGCGCCAGACGGCCGGCATCCGAGGCTCGTGCCTCATCGTCAACCTGCCCGGGAAGCCGGCGTCCATCCGGCTCTGCATGTTGGCCGTATTCCCGGCGGTGCCCTATTGCATCGACCTCATCGGCGGCGCGCGGCTCGAGACCGACCCCGCGGTCTGCGCCGCTTTCCGGCCAGCCGGTGCCTGACCCGTCACCTCAGTTCAAGCGGAACTCGCCGCCGATGGCCTTGAGCTCCGCGGGGCCGATCAGCGCCCGGTGGCATACGACAACGCGGAAGAGAAGGCCGTCCAGCTTGGCCTGCCAGAACTGCAGGAAGCGGTTCAGCTCCGGGAACGTCGGCGCCTTGTCGTAGTCCTGCCAGACGTACTGTTGCAGGATCGCCGGGTGGTCAGGCAGGCGATAGAGGATGTCGGCGGTGGTGAGCCCAAAGCCGTCGACCTGGCGCTGGAAGTCTCTCGAGATCATGCGGGTCATGTCCTCATAGAAAGAACGCAGCTCACGCGAATGTTCCCGGGAGCCGCGATTCGCCGCAAGTGACCATTCTGCAATAACTCCATCGAATCAGCGGGTTAGCACTCGGATTCAGAGGCTGCTGCCAGCCGCGATCGAGTCAGGAGGGTAGCTTTCTGCACGGCCGCCCGCCGCGGGTTTCGCACGCGGCGCGCCTCGCGATCGAAAGCGCTGCCGGCTCACACCAAGCGACAGATCTTCAAGCTCTTTTGACCACCACCTCAGAAATGTCCGACGCCGGATCGCAGATTGATGAGGATCAAGGTGGCGTGCCGTAGTCAGCGTCATCTGGTGAGCCGGATCAGGCAGCGGCAAAGTCGCTGCGCGGCGATTCCGCCGAAAACACAGGGGGAAGGCAGCATGACCACGTCCGTGGAGCGGCTGGACACGATGCGCGAGGCCCCGGCGCCCGAGGCGCCGGCGCAGCCGCCCGCGCCCGCAGCCGCGGAGTCCGCCGTTGTTTCCGGCGCGGCGCATGCCCCTGCCGAGCCGGCGCCTCCCCTCAGTCTGTCGCAGCGGCGCAAAGATCCGGACGCCATCCGACACGGCTTCGAATCGGGCGAGTACCCCTATCACACCCGCATCCGGACCTCCGATTACGAGGCCGCGATGCTCGAGCTCCAGGTCGAGCTCTTGAAAGCCCAGCGGTGGATCAAGGAGGCCGGCGAGCGCATCGTCATCCTCTTCGAGGGGCGCGACGCCGCAGGCAAGGGCGGCACCATCAAGCGGTTCATGGAGCATCTGAACCCGCGCGGTGCCCGCGTCGTGGCGCTCGAGAAGCCGTCGGACCGCGAGCGCACGCAGTGGTACTTCCAGCGCTACGTGGAGCACCTTCCCGCGGCCGGCGAGATCGTGTTCTTCGACCGCTCCTGGTACAACCGGGCCGGTGTCGAGCGAGTCATGGGCTTCTGCCATCCCAACGAGTATCTGGAGTTCATGCGCCAGTGCCCCGACCTCGAGCGCATGCTCGTGCGTTCCGGCCTCCGCCTCTACAAGTATTGGTTCTCCGTGACGCGGGCGGAGCAGCTCCGCCGCTTCAGGGCGCGCGAGAAGGACCCGCTGAAGCAGTGGAAGCTGTCGCCGATCGATGTCGCCTCGCTCGACAAGTGGGACGACTACACGGAGGCCAAGGAGGCAATGTTCTTCTACACCGACACCGCGGATGCGCCCTGGACGGTCATCAAGTCGGACGACAAGAAGCGCGCCCGCCTCAATGCGATGCAGCACTTCCTGTCGAGCCTCGACTATCCGGCGAAGAACCACGCGCTGATCCGCGGCCCCGATCCGCTCATCGTCGGGACCACGGCGCACGTGATCGGGCAGGACGAGCACATTCTCGGTAAATCGCTGCATCCCGACAAACGCCGCCGGGGTATCTGAAGCGCTGACGCACGGCCCGCCCGGCATCTGGGGCGCATGTGCCGTACCGGCGACGCGCCGCAAAAGCGACACGACTTCGCCACGACTTGAAGGCTCGGCTCTGCTATGCGGGCCTTCGTCGAAACGGGCGGAGACGGCGCGGGATGCGGTTCAACGGCGCGTGGCAGCGGGGTGCGGCCCTGATCCTGACGGCAGCGGCGGCGCTCATGGGGCTGGCCACAGGGCCGGCCGGGCGAGCGGCGGCCATCGAGCAGGCCGAAGCCGCGACCAAGTCGCCGGTTACGGTGAGCGTGTTCGTCTCGACCCGTAACGATACCTGTTACGATCGCGGCGAGGTGGCCGCCATCCGGCGCTTCGCCGGCGAGGAGCGCAACCGCATCAACGCCCAGGGAGGCATCGGCGGACACAAGCTCGAGCTGCGCATCCTCGACGACTATCGCGACCAGAACCGCGCCACCGCCAACATGCGCGAGGCCCTCGCCGATCCCGATTCGGTGGCGATGATCGGCATGTCGAGCTCGGATCGCTCCAAGATCGTCTTCGAGGCGACGGGCCGGGAGATCAAGCAGAAGAATATCCCATTCCTGTCGGCCATCTCGGTCATGAGCATCATCGATGGCTATCCGAATGTCTTCACGATGCGCGCCTCGCAGGACGACGAGCGTCTGCCGGTGCTGTCGCAGTTCGTGCGCCGCACGGGACTAACGCGGCCCGCTTTCGTCGGCATGGTGGATACGCTCTATGCGACGAGCCTCGCCGAAGGACTCAATCGCGTCATGGGCGCCTACCTCGTCGCCGATCACCGCGTGGCGACGAAGGACGCCAAGGCCGATATGGCGGAGTTCCCGGCCGTCATCGCCGATCTCAAGGCGAAAAACCCCGATATCATCTTCCTCGCCGTGGGTGCCAACCGCAACGGCGAGTTCATCAAGATGCTGAAGGAGGCGGGCCTCACGCCCGCCATCATGCTCACCGGCCGCATCGGCTCGGTGCCGAAGGAGATCAGCCGCGACTACCCCGCGCCGCTCTATGAGCTCGTCTGGGACCGGCTTCCGGAGCTCTACAACGCGCGGCTCCTGCGGCGCATGGCAGGCCAGGCTCCCGAGAGCTTGATCTTTGTCGGCGACAAGATCGCAAGCGCGCCCGGCTGGGCCGCCGGCGAATGCGAGGAGGTGCCGGCCAGCGTCCGCAACGATCCACTTTCCGACGACAATCTGCGCGCGATCGGCCTCGGCACCCAGTACGCCGACATGCTGGGCCTTGTGGCGGCGGCCGCCCGCACGGCTGACCGCAATGCGGACGTGAAGGAGCTGCGCGCGCACATCATCGAGCAGCTCACGACGACCTACGCCGCCGGCCGCGGCGTGTTCCAGGGTGCGTTCGAGAACTGGTCGTTCAATCCTGTCTCCCGGGCCGCGACCCGCACGCCCTTTCTCGTCGAGCTCGCCCCGGGCAGGGGGCGGACGCAACTGGCACCGCTCCAGTTCGCGCGGCTGAAGAACGAGAACCTGCGCTCCATCGGCACGCAGTATCTCGACATCGACCTCATCCGGATCTTTTCCGTCGACGACAACGCGAAGACGTTCGATGCCGAGTTCTACGTCTCCATGCGCGACGACGGCCAGGAGAACTCCATCGAGCTACTAGAGTTTGCCAACGCCGTCATCAACCCGCAAACGAACGACCGCCAGATCACCGTGCGGACGCTCGCCAACGGCGAGAAGAGCGACGCCTACCCTGACGGCATGAAGATCTACCACGTCTCGGGCCGTTTCCTGTTCCAGCCGGAGCTCGCGAAATATCCCTTCGATACGCAAAGGTTCATGATCAACATCCGTCCCAAGCGCGGCGACAAGCCCTTCATCGTGCAGCCGCCGCCGATCCCGCTGCGCGACACCGCGGTCGAGGCCAATGGCTGGGAGCCGAGGGAGCAGTATGTCGGCTACGATGAGGACTTCGTGACGACGGTCGATGCCAGGACCCACCAGCCAAGCATCGTGCCGTTCTACAAAGGCAGCTTCGTCTGGGTCCTCTCGCGAGAGACGACGGACTATTTCCTGCGCGTCGTGGTGCCGCTGCTGTTCATCCTGGCGGTGGCCTATGTCTCGATCTTCATCCCGCTGTCGCACTTCGAGGCGATCGTGACGATCCAGGTAACGGCGCTGCTGTCGGCGGTGGCGCTCTATCTCTCGCTGCCGGCGATCGACAGCGATACCACGACGCTGTCCGACCGCATCTTCCTGTTCGCCTATATGGCCGTGACCCTGATGATCGCCATCTCGGTGCTGCGCATCCATCCGCTGGTGGGAGAGCGGCCGAAGGTCCAGTCGGCCCTGTCGGCGATCCATATCATCGTCGTGCCGCTGCTGGCGCTCGCCATGGCCATCTACGTCCAGCGGGCCAGCCTGGGATTGGGCTGAGCCCACCTAAACGTGACGTTCGGGCGCCGCGCTGCCCATGAGGTCGGCTCCGCTCCCCTTGGGGAGAGGGTCGGGGTGAGGGGTGTGTTCCGTTTCGTTTCATCCTGCGGGCTTGGAGTTTCAGGAACCGCCCCCTCACCCGGCGCTAACGCGCCGGCCTCTCCCCAAGGGAAGAGGCGCACCGTGGAAGCGGCGCGTTCAAGCGAGACTCCTTCCACCGTCACCCCCGCGAAGGCGGGGGTCTGCGCAGGCGTCAGAGGAGCGTATCTGAAGGGGCTTGCGCGGATCGCGGCCTGCACCGCGACGACGTCAGGGGGTCATGTAGCCGGGAAGAGATCAGTTCTCGTCCATCTTGAGCGCGGCGATGAAGGCTTCCTGCGGGATCTCGACCTTGCCGAACTCGCGCATCTTCTTCTTGCCGGCCTTCTGCTTGTCGAGAAGCTTGCGCTTGCGGGTTATGTCGCCGCCGTAGCACTTGGCAAGCACGTCCTTGCGCAACGCCCTGATGGTTTCGCGCGCGATGACCTTGGCGCCGATCGCGGCCTGCACCGGGATCTGGAAAAGGTGCGGCGGGATCAGCTCCTTCAGCTTCTCGCACATCGAGCGGCCGCGGCTTTCCGCGCGCGTGCGGTGCACGATGACCGAGAGCGCGTCGACCGGCTCGCTGTTGACGAGGATCGAGAGCTTGACGAGGTCGCCCTCCTCGTAGCCGCTGATGTGATAGTCGAACGAGGCGTAGCCCCGCGATACGCTCTTCAGGCGGTCGTAGAAATCGAACACGACCTCGTTGAGCGGCAGCTCGTAGACGAGCATGGCGCGCGAGCCGACGTAGGTCAGCGTCTTCTGCCGGCCGCGGCGGTCCTGACAGAGCTTCAGCACCGCTCCGAGGTAGTCGTCGGGAACGAGGATCGTCGCCTCGATCCACGGCTCCTCCATGCGGTCGATCTTGACGACGTCGGGCATGTCGGCCGGGTTGTGCATCTCCATCATCGTCCCGTCCGTCATGTACAGATGATAGATGACGGACGGTGCGGTGGTGATGAGGTCGAGGCTGAACTCGCGCTCGAGCCGTTCGGTGATGATCTCCAGGTGCAGTAGCCCGAGGAAGCCGCAGCGGAATCCGAAGCCGAGCGCGGCCGAGCTCTCCGTCTCGTAGGAGAAGCTCGCGTCGTTGAGACGCAGCTTGGCCATCGCCTCGCGCAGGTCCTCGAAGTCGGCGGCATCCACCGGAAAGAGGCCGCAGAACACCACCGGCTGCGCCGGCTTGAAGCCCGGCAGCGGCTCCGCCGTCGGCTGCTTCTCGTCGGTGATCGTATCGCCGACGCGCGTGTCGGCCACTTCCTTGATGGCGCCTGTGAAGAAGCCGATCTCGCCCGGGCCGAGCTCGGCCAGCATCTCCTGCTTGGGTCGGAAGATGCCGACGCGCTCGACCGGATAGGCCGCGTCCGTCGACATCATCTTCACGCGCTGGCCCTTCCTCAGCGTGCCGTCGATGATGCGGACGAGCACGACGACGCCCAGATAGGCGTCGTACCAGCTATCGATCAGCATGGCCTTCAGCGGCTTGGCGCGGTCGCCCTTCGGCGGCGGCAGGCGCTCGACGATCGCCTCCAGCACGGCGGCGACGTTGAGCCCGGTCTTGGCCGAGACGCCGATGGCGTCCGACGCGTCGATCCCGATGACGTCCTCGATCTGCTGCTGGACCCGCTCGGGATCGGCCGAAGGCAGGTCGATCTTGTTGAGGACGGGAAGGATCTCCAGGTTGTTGTCGATCGCCTGGTAGACGTTCGCGAGCGTCTGGGCCTCCACGCCCTGGCTCGCGTCGACGACCAGGACCGCCCCTTCGCAGGCCGCCAGCGAGCGCGACACCTCGTAGGCAAAATCGACATGGCCGGGGGTGTCCATCAGGTTCAACTGATAGGTCTTTCCGTCCTTGGCCTTGTAGTCGAGGCGCACCGTCTGCGCCTTGATGGTGATGCCGCGCTCGCGCTCGATGTCCATGCTGTCCAGGATCTGGGATTTCATCTCGCGGTCGGAGACGTTGCCGCAGAGCTGGATCAGCCGGTCCGACAGGGTGGACTTGCCATGGTCGATATGGGCGATGATGGAGAAATTGCGGATCAGGGAGGTGTCGGTCATGGGCGGCTGATAGCACTTGGGTCCCCCCGGCAAAAGGGGCGAACGCCTGCCGCCGTCAAGCCGCCGCAGCCGGAAACAGAGCGTAGGCGGATCATCGCTGAGACTCGCAACCTGCAACGACGTGTGCAACAATGCGCAAAAAGCAATAATCCAAGTGGAGGAAACGACATGGCTGGCAACGCAGGTTCGCGGGGAAAGGGCTTCCAGGATGCGCTGAACGCGGCGGGCGTCAGCGAGGAGGTCCGCAGCGCGTTGAAGTCGGCCTTCGAGGCCATGTGCGATTGGCGGTCGGATGCCGCTAACATGGCCGAGCGTCACGGCAATAAGGTCTTCGACAAGATGGGGACCGCGGCCAAGGCCATGGGCTGGCCGCCCGAGCTCGTCGACATGACCCGCCAGCAGATGCAGCAGGCCTCCAAGATGCAGCTCCAGGTCCTCGACCAGATCATGGACGCCTGGGAAACCCAGGTGAAGAGCCCCGGCGCCGGTTTCCCGGCCGGCGGCAGCGTCACGCCGTTCCAGTTCCCGAACTTCGGCAATTTCCCAGGCATGCCGGACCTGAAGGAGATGCCGGATTTCGCGGGCATGCCCACCGCCCCGCTGCAGTTCTGGATGCAGGCGGCCGAGATGTGGCAGAAGAGCTGGCAGCAGGCGTTGTCCTCCTGGATGGAGGCGCAGTCGAACATGATGGGGTCGTCGGGTCAGGGTCCGGGCAGTTCGGGCAAGGGACGCGGCTCGCGCTGACGAGCCGATCCCAGACGTTTTTGCGCGCCTCTTCTGTTTCCCCTCGATTTTCAGACACGGCCAGCGCGGTTGGAATTGCCGACCGCGGCACACGGATTTCCCTGCGACACCGCGCCTTGCCCGTTGCTGCGCGGGGTCAATAGAACTAACGTCCAGTCCGCAAAACGAAATCCGGTGACGCTCTCCGCCGTGTGCGGAGCGACTGCGCGGAGCCGGGCCGAACGGGGGATCTATGCACGGAACCGATACACCTGGCACAGCGGTGGCGCCGCGCAGCTCAACGTGGAGCGCCGATCTTCTCGCCTCCCTCGTCGTGTTCCTGGTGGCGCTGCCGCTCTGCATGGGCATCGCCATTGCCTCCAACATGCCGCCGGCGGCCGGCCTCGTCACGGGAATCGTGGGCGGCATCGTGGTCGGCTTCCTCGCCGGCTCGCCGCTGCAGGTGAGCGGTCCGGCGGCCGGCCTCGCCGTCCTCGTCTGGCAGCTCGTCGACAAGCACGGCGTCGAGGCGCTCGGCGTCATCGTTTTCTTTGCCGGCATCATCCAGCTAGTGGCCGGTGTGTTCCGACTCGGACAATGGTTCCGCGCGGTCTCGCCGGCCGTGATCCACGGCATGCTGGCCGGCATCGGCGTGCTCATCCTGGTCGCGCAGTTCCACGTCATGTTCGACTTCAAGCCGATCGGGACGGGCGTCGAGAACATTCGCGGCATCCCTGGCACGCTCATGGCCGCGCTATCGGAGAACGGCCAGCATCTGAGGGCGGGCGCGATCGGCGCCTTGACCATCGCCGTCATCACGGCGTGGGGCTCGTTCGCGCCCAAGAGCTGGCGCGTCCTGCCCGCGCCCCTGGTTGGCGTTGCCGCCGGGATGGCGGCTGCGGCACTGCTCGGGATGGGCGACATCAAGTATGTCCAGGTGGACGACAACATCTTGTCGGGCCTGACGTTCCCCGGCCCGGAGAGCTTCCTGCGCATTCTCGAGCCGGCCATCCTCGTCGGCGCCGTGTCGGTCGCCTTCATTGCCAGCGCCGAGACGCTGCTGTGCGCCACCGCCGTGGACCAGATGCATTCGGGTCCGCGCACGAAGTACGATCAGGAGCTGCGCGGGCAAGGCATCGGCAACATCATCTGCGGCGGGCTCGGCGCGCTGCCGATGACGGGTGTGATCGTGCGCTCGGGGGCCAATGTCGAGGCCGGCGCCAAGACGCGTGCCTCCGCCATCCTGCACGGCGTCTGGCTGTTGCTGTTCGTGGCCGTGCTGCCGTGGACGCTCGCCTACATCCCGCTGTCGGCGCTCGCCGCCGTTCTCGTCTTCACCGGCTACAAGCTTGCTTATCCCAAGGTCGTGCCGGCCCTCATGGAGTACGGCCGCGGGGAGGTCTTCATCTATGCCGCGACGATCGTCATGATCGTGCTGACCGATCTCCTGACCGGCGTGCTGACCGGGCTCGGCCTGTCGCTCGCCAAGCTCCTCTACTCGTTCTCGCACCTGGAGATCGTGCGCGACGACCGGCCGGACCGGAGCCAGGTCGATCTCTATCTCAAGGGATCGGCCACCCTCATCCGGCTGCCGCTGCTGGCCCAGGAGCTCGAATCCCTGCCGGCCAACACGCATGTCCACGTCCACATCGCCGACCTCGACTATATCGATCATGCCTGCATCGATCTGTTGACCAACTGGGACAAGCAGCACCGGGCCACCGGCGGCTCGCTCGACATCGCCTGGGAGGATCTGGCGAGCCGCTACCAGGCGCGGACCGCCAAGGGCATCAAGGCCGCGCGCGAGACGGCGGCCGCGGCCCGGGCGTCGTAAGGACGGCCCTGCGTCAGTCCTCCGTCCGCCATGCCGCAATTTCTCGCGGAACGTCTTGACGCGGCCATATCGGTCGGCCTCACTGGCCCCGATTTGCCACGAGGGGGGACCAGGATGCGCATCCAGCGATCGTTCGCTCTTGGCGCCGCGACGGGAGCGGCTCTCGCCGCGGCGGCCGGAGCCATGACTTCCGGCTTGGCCCAGGGCATCGAGTTCGGCCCCGTCGAGGCCAGGCCGGCGGCGCCCTCGGCGCCCAAGAAGACAAAGGCGCCGGCCATCCAGCATCTGGAGCCCCAGGTGCCCACGGACGCCGCCCCTCCGGCCGCACCACCGGCCAGGAGTGCCGCCAGGACGCCGGCACCGGGCCGGGTTCCTGGTCCCGGCACGCCGAACCCGCTCGCCGAGAAGTACGCCACGTCGGGTTTGCCGCCGCCGCCCCAGCCCGCCAACTGCAAGAACTCAGAAAGCTATGACGCCTGGCTGGCGCGCTTCCGCAAGGAGGCGGCTGCGAACGGCGTCTCGGCAGCCACGATCAGGACCGCGCTCGGCGGGCGCACGCTCGACACCGGTGTCATCGCGCGCGACCGCAAGCAGGGCTTCTTCGCGCAGAGCTTCACCGACTTCTCAGCCAAGCTCGCCACCAACAACCGCGTGCAGAACGGGCGTGCGCAGATCAAGAAGAATGCCGTCGCATTCGAACGCGCCGGCAAGGACTACGGCGTTCCCGCGTCCGTCATCACCGGCTTCTGGGCGCTCGAAAGCGACTTCGGCGCCGGCATGGGCAAGCTGCCGATTTTGAACTCCCTGACGACGCTCGCCTACGATTGCCGCCGCGGCGAGATGTTTCGCACCGAGCTCATGGCGGCGCTCGAGATCATCGATCGCGGCGACATGGGTCCCGACACCATGATCGGGTCGTGGGCGGGCGAGATCGGCCAGACGCAGTTCCTTCCGACGCGCTACCTCGCCCACGCCATCGACTACGACGGGGATGGCGATATCAACCTATTCGCCAATCCGACCGACATCATCGGCTCGACCGCGAACTACATGACGCATCTGGGCTGGCGGCGGAACGAGCCCTGGCTGGAGGAGGTCGTGCTGACGGCCGACCTGCCGTGGGAGAAGGCGGATCTGGCGGTCAAGCTTCCGCGCTCGCAATGGGCCTCCTGGGGCGTGCACAAAGTCGACGGGTCCGCCCTCGAGAACGACAGTATGCCCGCCTCGCTCATGCTGCCGATGGGGCGCTACGGGCCGGCCTTCCTGGCCTATGAGAACTTCAACGTCTATCTCCAGTGGAACCAGTCGTTGAGCTACGCCATCACGGCGGCGTGGCTGGCAACGCGCATCGACGGCGCGCCGCCGATGCAGAAGCCCAAGCGTCCGATCGAGGTGCTGGCACCCGACGAGGCGAAGGAGCTGCAGCGGCAATTGAAGAAGCGCGGCTTCGACGTCGGCGAGGTCGATGGCAAGATCGGCGCGGCCACGCGCGCGGCCGTGAAGGCCATGCAGGTGCAGCTCGGCTTCCCCGCGGACAGCTATCCGACGCCGGAGCTGCTCTCCGCGCTGCGCACGCAGAGCTGAGTCGGCGCCGCACCCGCCCGGACCGCAAAACGGCCGCCGTCAGGTGTTGACGGCGGCCGTTCCATTGCGGTCTTGCCAGTGATCAGAGCTTGCAGATGGTCGACGAGCCGCGACACGTCCAACCCCACGAGCCGCTCTTCGAGCAGCTATACTTGCGCGGGCCGAACGTGTAGCCGGGCGTCGTGCCGTTCGACATCCACGAGGCCCACGCGCCCCAGTCGACGGCCTGGAGAAGCGCCTCGTCCACCTGGAACTTCGCATCCTTCTCCGACCCCGCCTCGCCGATGGCGCCCTTCCGGACGCACGTCTTGGCTTCGGCGGCCATCGCCCCGCCGAGGATCACCGCCGCGGCGGCGATGCCGGCGGTCGTTGCACGCGCGATCTTGCTCATGTCGTTCGAGCCTCCAATCCTGAAGTTCCAGAGAATCAACCTTGCCACTGTGTCGCGCCGATCCGCCGCTGCCCATGGCCGGAGCTCAGAAACATGGGGATGACAGCGGCGGGTCCGTCGCATTGCGCCCGCGTTTGGTGGCGAACGGCGCTGACCTTGTCCCCCTCCCCGTCCTTACGGGAGAGGTTGGGCGAGGGGTCGTTCCTTGCTGCCGTAATTCAGCGGCTAAGGCGTCCAGGCGAGAAAATTCGCCAGCAGGCCGAGGCCGAGCGCCTGGCTCTTTTCGGGATGGAACTGCGTGCCGGCAATGTTGCCGCGCGCCACGAGGGCCGTGACCGGACCGCCGTAATCGGTTTCGGCCACCACGTCCGCCCGATCCTCAACGACGAGATGATAGGAGTGGACGAAATACGCGTGCAGACCGGCGGCGCCCGTGGAGAGACCGGACAGCAGCGGATGGTCGCGCACCGCCGTCAGCGTGTTCCAGCCCATGTGCGGGATCTTGAGCGCGGGATCGCGGGGCTCGATCGCGCGGACCTCGCCGGGGATCCAGCCGAGGCCGTCGGTGACGCCGTGCTCCAGTCCGCGCGTTGCGAGCAGTTGCATGCCGACGCAGATGCCGAGGAACGGCCGTCCCTTGCCGCGCACGACATCCTCCAGCGCGTCGTGCATGCCCGGCACCGCTTCCAGGCCGCGCCGGCAGTCGGCGAATGCGCCCACGCCCGGCAGGACGATACGGTCGGCGGCACGCACATCCTTCGGGTCCGACGTGACGGTGATGCGGCTGTCCGTACCGCCATCCCGCGCCGCGCGCTCGAATGCCTTGGCGGCGGAATGAAGGTTGCCGGAGCCGTAGTCAATGATCGCGACGCGCTGCATCGGTCTTATCCAGTGCCCGCCACGGCTCAGGCCCGGCTACCGAACAGCCGGCGCCAGGACAAGAGCCGCGATTCGACGGGCAAGCTCGCGACGGCCGCGAGCATCGGCTGGGCCGGAAGCCACGTTTCAAAGAAGCGGCGCTCGCATTCCGGCAGATTGCGGCCGGCAACCGTGCCGATCTCTGTCCAGCCGCGGTACTCGAGCCACATCTTCTCGAGCGTCGACGCTTCAAATCCGAGGAACACGTTGAGGCCGAGGACGACGAAGCCGAACCACTGCTGGCTGAGACCCGCCGCCCATAGCAGCGCCGAGAGAAGCACGACAACGGCGACATAAGCGAGGAACGCGATCCACTGGCCCTTGGCGGCGAAGTAGATCGGCGAGAACAGGGCCGCCTTCCAGGAAAAGCCGTCGCGCACGAACACCATCGACGCGGCCCGGTCGATCCGGTCCGCGGACGGCCAGGGCGGCTCATGTACCGTGTAGACATCCACGTCGGCGTTGTCCTTCGCCCGGACAAGTAACCACATCATACGCTGAGCGTCCCTTTGGTCGACGGCACCCGGCCTGCCTGGCGCAGGTCCGGCGCGATGGCCAGACGCAAGGCGCGGGCCAGACCCTTGAAGCAGGTCTCCACGATGTGGTGGTTGTTCTCGCCATAGAGGTTCTGGACATGCAGCGTGATCCCGGCGTTCTGGGCGAACGCCTGGAACCACTCGCGGAAAAGCTCCGTGTCCATGTCGCCGAGCTTGTCGCGCGTGAAGGCCACGTTCCAGACCAGGTACGGTCGGCCGGAGACGTCGACGGCGACCCGCGTCAGGGTCTCATCCATCGGCAGGTGGACGTCGGCGTAGCGGGTGATCCCGGTCTTGTCGCCGAGCGCCTTGGCCACCGCCTGGCCGAGAACGATGCCGGAATCCTCGGCGGTGTGGTGGAAATCGACGTGCAGGTCGCCTTTCGCGGCGAGCTTGATGTCGATGAGCGCGTGCCGCGAGAGCTGCTCCAGCATGTGATCCAGGAACCCGATCCCGGTCCGCACGTCGTAGACACCGGTGCCGTCGAGGTCGACCGACGCCTCAATCTCCGTTTCCTTCGTCTTGCGCGAAATCGTCGCCTGCCGCTTCACCGTCGTCCTCGCCACGAGCCCAATGACATGGGATGGCCCGGCCGCTTGCCGGCGCTCCGGGCATCCCGCGCAACGGCTTAGCAGCCTTTGGGCCAACCTTCCAGCTTCGCTAACCATGCCGCCGCATCCTTGATTTACGCGGACGGCGGGCCTAGATCAGGCCCCAGATGAGCAGCGAACACTCCGCCACCACTGTCCCAACCTGGCACGGCACGACCATCCTCACCGTTCGCAAGGCGGGCGAGGTCGTGATCGCGGGCGACGGCCAGGTCAGCCTCGGCCAGACCGTCATCAAGGCCAACGCGAAGAAGGTGCGCCGCCTCGGCCGCGGCGACGTGATCGGCGGGTTTGCGGGCGCCACCGCCGACGCCTTCACGCTGTTCGAGCGCCTCGAAGCCAAGATCGAGCTCTATCCGGGCCAGCTCGCGCGCGCTTGCGTGGAGCTGGCGAAGGACTGGCGCACGGACCGCTATCTGCGTCGCCTCGAGGCGATGATGCTCGTCGCCGACAAGGATGTGAGCCTCGTGCTCACCGGCACCGGCGACGTGCTCGAGCCCGAGCACGCGCTGATGGGCATCGGATCGGGCGGCATGTACGCGCTCGCCGCGGCGCGCGCGCTTCTCGATCAGCCGCTGTCGGCGGAGGAGATCGCCCGCCGGGCCATGGCCATCGCCGCCGACATCTGCGTCTATACGAACGCCAATCTGGTGGTCGAAAAGCTTACCATCGCCAAGTGAGCTCTCAGCCATGACCAATCAGCCATGACCAATTTCTCTCCGCGCGAGATCGTCTCCGAACTCGACCGCTTCATCGTCGGGCAGGCGGATGCCAAGCGCGCCGTCGCGATCGCGCTGCGCAACCGCTGGCGGCGCCAGCAGTTGACCGGCGACCTGAAGGACGAGGTGCTGCCCAAGAACATCCTGATGATCGGCCCGACCGGCGTCGGCAAGACGGAGATCTCGCGCCGGCTGGCCCGGCTCGCGGGCGCCCCGTTCCTCAAGGTCGAGGCGACGAAATTCACCGAGGTCGGCTATGTCGGCCGCGACGTGGAAAGCATCGTGCGCGATCTCGTCGAGGTCGGGCTCGGCCTCATCAAGGAGACGAAGCGCAAGGAGGTGCGTGCCCGAGCCGAGAAGAACGCGGAGGAGCGCGTGCTCGATGCGCTCGTCGGCGGCTCCGCCTCGCCCGGCACGCGCGACACCTTCCGCCGCAAGCTGCGCACCAACGAGCTCAACGACAAGGAAATCGAGATCATGGTCGCCGAGACGGGCGGCGGCCTGCCGCTGTTCGAGATCCCGGGTATGGGCCCCGGCATGGGCGGGGCAGGCCTCAACCTCGGCGAGATGCTGCAGAAGGCCATGGGCGGGCGCATGAAGCCGCGCCGCATGACGGTGCGCGACAGCTACGATGTCCTGATCGCCGAGGAGAGCGACAAGCTCATCGACAACGACAGCCTGGCCGCGGACGCGATCCGCGCCGTTGAGAACTCAGGGATCGTGTTCCTCGACGAGATCGACAAGATCTGCTCGCGCGGCGAGACGGGGCGCTCGGGCGCCGACGTCAGCCGCGAGGGCGTGCAGCGCGATCTCCTGCCGCTGATCGAGGGCACGACGGTCGCCACCAAGTACGGACCGGTCAAGACCGACCATGTGCTGTTCATCGCATCGGGCGCGTTCCATGTCTCCAAGCCGTCCGACCTTTTGCCCGAGTTGCAGGGCCGCCTGCCGATCCGCGTCGAGCTGAAGGCGCTGTCGCGCGAGGACTTCCGCCGCATCCTCACCGAGCCCGAGGCGAGCCTCATCAAGCAGTACGTGGCGCTGATGGCGACGGAGGGCGTCACGCTAGCCTTCACCGACGATGCGATCGATGCGCTGGCCGACGCCGCCGTGCTGGTGAACTCGACGGTCGAGAACATCGGCGCCCGCCGCCTGCAGACCGTCATGGAGCGCGTGCTGGACGAAATTTCCTTCGACGCGTCCGACCGCAACGGCGAAGCGATCACGATCGACGCCGCCTACGTCAATGCCCGCATCGGCGAGCTGGCAAAGAACGCCGACCTGTCGAAGTTCATTCTGTGAGGCGAGCCGCCGGAACGGCCGCTCAACCGCGTCTGCCGTGCGACACGGCCGCGGCCGGCGCGGAGAGGATCGGCGCCAACGCCCGGCGCATGCTCGCGATCTCCTCATCCGTGATGCGGAAGAAGCGGTTGCGCACGACGGCGAGCTGCGAGGCCTGGACGAGGGCGCCTGCAAGCAGCGTGATCGGGATGCCGCCCGGAGGATAGAGGGCCGGCTCGCCGATCTCGGTGAAGCCGAGCAGATGCTTGTAGTAGGCGACCCACTCCGGCTTGGTGGCGATGAGGACCGAGGAGACCTCGGCCGCCCGCGCGGCGGCGAAGGCGGAGCGGACCATGAAGCCGTAGAGCGTCGTCCGGTACGAGGTATTGGCGATCTCGGGTTCCATCGACAGCCGCGAAACCTCGACGAGACCGCCCGGCGAGACCTGCTTCAGCGTGGCGACATCGGGATAGTAGGCGGCGCACGGCAGGGTCGAGACATCGTCTCCGCTCAGGCTGAAGCAGAGCCGCATGGCCGCAACCAGACGGTCGCCGTCGAAGCTGCCGAGGAGCGCCGTGGTCGGCAGCGTATCGTGACGGTCCCGGTATTCGTCCGTTTCGTCCGAAAGCCGAAAGCCCTGCGCGGCATAGGCGCGGCTGCGCAAGCGCAGGGCGTCGCGGATCTCGTCCGCTTCTTCGAGGAACCGCACTTCAAAGGCATCCGCATTGTTGCGCGGGTCAACCGCGCTTGGAGCCCGGTGGCGTCGGATCGGAACAGGTTCGGACATCAGTCGTCTTCTTTCTTTTTCGCGGCACGGGCTTGCGTCCGCCGGACCGCCAGTGGTCAAGGCCGATCAGGCCGTTCGCAGGAGTTCGGCCCGCGAATAGGACCGATGGATTGAGACCGTTTGATTGAAACCGATTGAGTGCAACCGGTTGACTGAAACCGATCCATCGCCGCGGCGGGAGGGACGGCGAATGTGCGTCATGGCTCATAACGCGGATAGAATGATCGTGTTCCTGGCTCGCGGCGGCGCGATGACAGAACGTCGCACGCATCCGGGGGGCTGCGACCTGTGGTTGGACGAGCCGCAGTTCCTACCCGCTGCCTGGTGGATCGGGCCGGCTCAGTCCGCGTACGTCCGCACGTCGACGAAGTGGCCTTCGATGGCGGCAGCCGCAGCCATGATGGGCGAGACGAGGTGCGTGCGGCCCTTGTAGCCCTGGCGGCCCTCGAAATTGCGGTTCGACGTCGATGCGCACCGCTGGCCGGGCTTCAACTGGTCCGGGTTCATGCCGAGGCACATGGAGCAGCCGGGCTCGCGCCATTCGAAGCCGGCGGCCTTGAAGATCCGGTCGAGCCCTTCGGCCTCGGCCTGGCGCTTAACGAGGCCGGAGCCCGGCACGATCATCGCATAGGCAAGGCGCGACGAGATCTTCTTGCCCTCGACGATCTTGGCGACCGCGCGCAGATCCTCGATGCGCCCGTTCGTGCACGACCCGATCCACACGACATCGAGCGGGATCTCGGTCATCTTCGTACCCGGCGCCAGGCCCATGTAGTCGAGCGCGCGCACCATCGAGGCGCGCTTGTTCTCGTTGTCCACCTTCGCCGGATCGGGAACGGTGCCGGTGATGGCGACGACGTCCTCCGGCGAGGTGCCCCACGAGACGATGGGGGGCAGCTTCGCCGCGTCGAGCTTCACGATGCGGTCGAAATGCGCGCCCTCGTCGGACTTCAGCGTGTCCCAGTATTTCATCGCCATGTCCCAGGCAGCCCCTTTCGGCGCCTTGGGGCGGCCTTTGATGAAGGCGTAGGTCTTGTCGTCCGGCGCAATCATGCCGGCGCGCGCGCCACCCTCGATCGACATGTTGCAGACCGTCATGCGGCCCTCCATCGAGAGCGCGCGGATCGCCTCACCTGCATATTCGATGACCGAGCCCGTGCCGCCGGCCGTCCCGATCTCGCCGATGATCGCGAGGATGATGTCCTTGGCGCCGACGCCGTGCGGGGCCACGCCGTCCACCTGGACGAGCATGTTCTTGGCCTTCTTCTGGATCAGCGTCTGGGTGGCGAGCACGTGCTCGACTTCCGAGGTGCCGATGCCGTGCGCGAGCGCGCCAAAGGCGCCGTGCGTGGAGGTATGGCTGTCGCCGCACACGATCGTCGTGCCGGGCAGCGTGAAGCCCTGCTCGGGGCCGACCACATGCACAATGCCCTGACGCTTATCGAGCTCGTTGAAGTATTCGATGCCGAAGTCCCGGGCATTCTGGGCCAGCGTCTCGACCTGCGTCCGGCTCTCGGCGTCGTCGATGCCGTGCGAGCGGTCGCTCGTGGGCACGTTGTGGTCCACGACGGCCAGCGTCTTCTCCGGCGAATGCACCTTGCGCCCGGCCATGCGCAGACCCTCGAAGGCCTGCGGGCTCGTGACCTCGTGGACCAAGTGGCGGTCGATGTAGAGCAGGCATGTCCCGTCCGGCTGCCGGTCGACGACGTGGTCGTCGAAGATCTTGTCGTACAGCGTCTTGGGAGCGTTCTCGGCCATGACCCGCGTCTGCCTTCCGGAAAATAAGGGGTTCTGGCCGGTTAGATAGCGCTGTCGGGAAGCGTTCGCAAATCAGGTTGGGGGCGGGGGCCGATAAGTCGCGCTCGCGCGGCGCGCCCGGTCCGTTATCGCGCCCGTTATCGAGCGGCCGCCGTGACGCCGCCCGAAAAAGGAAGCCGGGCCTAAAGGCCCGGCTTTTTCAGGTCGATCTCTCCCGAACTGGCGAGCCGGCTGGCGGTGGCATTTGGCCGGCCGGTCTCAACAGACCGGAACTCCCGGGAACGGGATAAGATCACGCCCTCCTTCAGGCGATGCCTGCTTCAATATTGCAGCTGGCGCGCCTTGGAAACCAGAAAATCGCGTAGCACCTGGACTTTCTTGGAGGTTTTGAGCTCTTCGGGATAGACGAAGAGAATCGGCAGCGACGGCTTGGAGACCTCGATCCTGGTCAGGACGTGCACCAGATCCGTCTCCCGCTCGGTCATATAGTCAGGGATCATGCCGATCCCGACGCCCGCCATGATCGCGTACTTGATCGCGACCACGGAATTGACGCGGAAGGCAGCCGGCCGCGGCTCCTGGCCATCGCGGCCGACCGTCTCCAGCCAGGTGATGGCCGGCAGGTGCTGGGAAGGTTGCCCGGAATAGGAGATGATGCGGTGGCCGGCGTCCAGCTCCTCGAGCGTCTCGGGCAGGCCGAAGCGGCGAACGTACTGGGCGGAGGCCATGGCGCGAACCTTGGCCGTGAAGAGGGGCCGACGGATCAGCTCGGGCTGATCGGGCTCGCGGGTCCAGATGGCCACGTCCGCCTCGCGCATGGCGATGTCGATCTGCTCGTCATTGAGGATCAGATCCACGCGGATGTCGGGGTAGAGGTCCATGAACTCGCGCATGCGCTGCGTCACCCATACGGAGCCGAGGCCCACCGGAGCTGCGACGCGCAGATCGCCCGACGGCTTCGTCGTCGTATCGCCGAGCAGAAGCTCGGCCGTCTGGAGCTTGCTCATCACCTCGCCGACGGTGCGGTAGAGCAATTCCCCCTGCTCGGTGAGGACGAGGCCGCGGGCGTGGCGGTGGAACAGCGAAACCTTCAGATCGCGCTCGAGCGCCGACACCTGCCGGGAGACGGCGCTCTGGCTCATGTTGAGCGCCTCGCCCGCGTGCGTGAAGCTTCCGGCCGCCGCCGAGGCGTGAAATATCCTGAGCTTGTCCCAGTCCATCTTCGGCATGACCCTTGCCCGTCTTCCTCATGGCGGCGCAACTCTAGCGTGCCGCGGCCAGCCGACAAGGTAGCGGTGTTTGCCGGGGCAGCCTTGTGTCCGGACGCCGCACGTCCTACGTCAACTCGATCGCGCCCGCTCCCGGCCGGCGTCATCGTCGTGCACTCATGCAAAGAGGTCGTCAGATGCTGTTCCGTTCCCGCTGCCTCGCGCTTGCCGCACTTCTCGCCGCGGCCGTCACGGCCGGCGCCGCCGTGGCCGGGACGCATACGGCGGCGAAAGTCTGGGAGACGGACGGCTTCAAGAACCCGGAATCGGCGCTGGTCGATGCAGCGGCCAGAGTGGTTTATGTCAGCAATGTGAACGGGGAACCGACGGCGAAGGACGGCAACGGGTTCCTGTCCAAGGTGAAGCTGGACGGCACGGTGGAAACGCTCGCATGGGTCACCGGCCTCGATGCGCCGAAGGGCCTCGCGAAGGTGGGCGGCAAGCTCTACGTGGCCGATATCGACCAGCTCGTCGAGATCGACATCGCCTCGGGCAAGGTCGTGCAGCGCTATTCGGCCAAGGATGCCAAGTTCCTGAACGACGTCGCCGCGGACGCCGCCGGCCACGTCTATGTCAGCGACATGGCGACGAACACGATTTGGCGCCTGTCCGGCGGCACGTTCGAGATCTTCCTGAAGGACGACATGCTGGAAAGCCCCAACGGCCTTCTCGTCGAGGGCGACAAGCTCCTCGTCGGCGCCTGGGGCGTCATGACGGACGGCTTTGCGACCAAGGTGCCGGGACACCTCAAGATCGTCTCGCTCGCCGACAAGTCGATCGCCTCGCACGGCGACGGGTCGTCCATCGGCAACCTCGATGGGCTAGAGCCCTTGGGCGATGGCGGCTATCTCGCCACCGACTGGATGGCCGGCAAGGTCCTGCGCATCGGCCCGGAGGGCCGCTCGGACGTACTCGTCGATCTCGGCCAGGGCGCAGCCGACCTTGGCTATGATCCGGCGTCGGGGACGGCATTCGTCCCGCAGATGCAGACGGGCATCCTCTATGCCTACAAGATCGCGAAGTAGAGGAGCGGCTCCGTCGCGGGTGTGTGCGGTCGGTCAGCGCTGGCCGGCCGGCTTCAGCCTGAGGATCGCGCTGAACAGTTGATCGCCGCGCTCGAACGCGATCGACCCGTCCCAGGCCTCGGCGATATCGGCGACGATCGCCAGTCCGAGGCCGGAACCGGGCGTCGTGGAATCGAGGCGGCGCCCGCGCGCCAGCACGTCGGCCTGGTGCTCGTCGGGAATGCCCGGTCCGTCGTCGGACACGCGAATGGCCACGCTGTCGTGCTCGGCACGGGCCGTGATGGCGACGCGCGAGCGGGCATGGCGGGCGGCATTCTCGATCAGGCCGCCGAGCGACTCGGCGAGATCGTCGGGGTGAATCAGCGCTGCCAGCGTCGGCGAGCCGTTAAGGCTCCAATCGAGACGCAATCCGGCCGGCGTCTTGCGCACCACGCCGGCGACGCGCTCGGCGACCGGCAGCACGGCGGTTGCGAAAGAGCCGCTGTTGGCCTGCAGTCTCGCCTTGGCGAGGTGGCGGTCGACGTGACGCTGCATGCCGCTCGCGGCGGCCTCCAGATCGCCGGCAATCTCGATCTCGCCTTTCGCCTTCAGCTTCGTTACGCCGCCGACCAGGACCTGGAGCGGCGTTTTCAGCCCATGCGCCAGGTCCGAGGCGCGGGCGCGCGCGGTCGTAATCTGGCGGTCGCGGGCGTCGAGCAGCGTGTCGATCTCGCGGGTGAGCGGCTGCACCTCCTCGGGAAAATCCTCCCCCAGCCGCTTCGTCTCGCCCGAGCGGATGGTGGCGATGCGGTCGCGCAACCGTGCCAGCGGTCTCAATCCTAGCGAGACCTGGATCCAGGCGGCGGCCGCCAGCAGCGCGCCGAGCAAGAGCAGAAACGGCGCCAGCGACGTGGCGAATGCGACGACCGCGGCGTCGACGTCCTTTTCCGTCACCCCGGCGGCCACGCGCACCGTCTCGCGGCCGAGCCGGGCCGGCAGCTCGATGCGCTTCTCCAGTACATACAGTGTCTCGTTGCCGGGGCCCGGCACCCGGTGATGATGGGCATGGGCATCGATCGCCGTCGCGCCGGGGAGCCTGATCTCGAAATCCCACAGCGACCGCGACCGGACGATCTTGCCCGAGCCCTCGAACGTGGCTTGCCAGTAGCGGCCCGACAAGGGAGGGACGAAACGCGGATCGGCCGGCGGCGTCGCGACGGTGACTTCCCCGCCGGCATTCCGGTCGATGCCGGCAATGATCTGGTCGATGTGCGCATTGAGTTCCGTGTCGATCCAGGTCTTCACGTGCCGCTCGAACAGCAGCGACAGCCCCACCGTCGCAAGCACCATCGCCGCAAGCACGAAAGCCATGGCTCCGAGCAGCAGGCGCAGGCGCAACGAGCCGACGCTCATGACGGCGTGTCCGGGATCAGGTATCCGAATCCCCGCCGCGTCTCGATCGTATCGGGGCCGAGCTTCTTGCGGGTTCGCATGACGAGGGCTTCCAGCGCGTTGGCCTCGCGCGCGTCCTCGTCGCCATAGAGATGGTCCAGCAGCTCGCCCGGCGTGACCACGCGGCCCCTGTTGTGGACGAGGAACGAGACCAGCCGGTATTCGAGCGCCGTCAGGGCAATGGGCATGCCGTCGACCGAGACGCGCATCTGGCGCGTATCGATGCTGACGCGTCCGGCTGCGATGACGGCGCTCGCATGCCCCGCGGAGCGACGGATGAGGCCGCGGACGCGCGCGATGAGCTCGGCCATCTGAAACGGCTTCGGCAGGTAGTCGTCGGCGCCGGCGTCGATGCCTTCCACGCGCTCGGGCCAGGAGCCCCGCGCGGTGAGGATCAAGACCGGCGTCGTACGCCCGGCGGCGCGCCAGCGCTTGAGAACGGTCAGGCCGTCGAGCTGCGGCAGGCCGAGATCGAGGACGATGAGATCATAAGGCTCGGTATCGCCCTTGAACCACGCTTCGTCACCGTCGGCCGCGAAGTCGCAGACGTAGCCCGCGCCGCGGAGCGCGTCGCCCACGTCGCTCCGGATTCGCGGATCGTCCTCGACCACGAGCAGCCGCATCAGTCGTCGTCTTCGATCTTGAGGATCCGCCCGGTAGCGGCGTTCACCTCGACCTCCTGCACCCGGCCGTCCGGGCGCAGGATCTTCAGGTCGTAGAGGATGAGCCCGTCGTCGCGCTCGAGCTTCGTCTCGATGAGCTTGCCCGGGACCCTTGCCCCGATCTCGGACAGGATCGCGTCCAGGGACCGGATGCGTCCGCTCTCGACAAGCCGCCGCGCCTCGTCATGGCCGATGTCGTCGTCGGCGGTCGCCCCGCCGGCAAAGGCCACCGGCAGCAGCAGCGCGGCACAGAGGGAGCGGATCACCGAGGAGCGGGTCATGGGTGTATTTGTGGTCGCATCGGCCTGACAGGGCGCTGACAGCGGGGATCAGCGGGGCGTCAGGACGGGTCTGGCAGGGTTGCCCTGCTGGTGACGGTGCCAGCCGATATCACAGGAGATCATACAATGCGTCGGATTGCACTTGCCACGGCCTTTCTCGCGACCATCGGCCTTTCCGCTCCGGTCCTCGCCGGCGACGATGACCGCTCGCGCCTCGGCGTGCCGGCCGCCCAGTGGCTATCGGTGGGCGAGATCAAGGACAAGCTCGCCGCGGCCGGCTATACGGTCCGCGAGATCGAGACGGACGATGGCGCCTACGAGGTCGAGGCGACCGACAAGGATGGCGTGCGCATGGAGTTCCATGTCCACCCGGCAACGGGCGAGATCCTGCGCGGCTTTGACGACTGAGACCCGGCCACGGCGGATCGCCTGCCGGAATGCCCGAAGGCAAAGCCCGGCTCGATGAGCCGGGCTTTCGTCTGTGCGGCCGCCCTCAAAAAGCAAAACGGCCGCCCGGAGGCGGCCGCTTCTCCGTCAGTTCCGATTCAGTCCCGCTCCCGATCCCACTTCACGATTCGGCCACCGCGAATGTCGAGATCGTACACGCGGCCGCTGCGGTGGCGCGCATCTTCGACCTCCCATTTGCCGTCGTCACGCTCGATCTCGCGCCAGGACACGAAGCCGTTGGCGCGCAGCGTGTCGATGACGGAGCCGTATCCGCCGGCGCGAGCGGAGTTCGGGCGGGCCTCAGCGGCGGACGTGACGGTGAGAGCCAAAGCTCCCGCACCGATCAATGCAATGGTCGTCTTCACGGAACACCTCGTTGGTCATTGCCATTCGACGCCTGCATGCAGGGTCGATACGGGCAAACTGGCCGACGCGCGCTGATAATTCGCTGACAGCGGGACGGCGCTATTCGGCGGCCGCGGCGCGGGCCGTGTCGTGGGCCAGAAACCGCTCGGCTTCGAGTGCCGCCATGCAGCCCATGCCGGCGGCGGTGACGGCCTGACGATAGACTTCGTCCTTCACGTCGCCTGCGGCAAACACGCCGGCGATCGCGGTTGCCGTCGAGTCGGGCTTGGTGACGAGATAGCCCCCGGGCGTCATGTCGAGCTGGCCCTTGAAGAGCTCGGTCGCCGGCGAATGCCCGATGGCGATGAACACGCCGTCGGTCTTGCGCTCGGTGATCTTGCCCGTCTTGACGTTCCTCAAGCGCACGCCGGTGACCTTCTTCGGGCTCGCAGTGCCGACGATCTCCTCGACGGCGGAATCCCAGATCACCTCGATCTTCGGGTTCTTGGCGAGGCGGTCCTGCAGAATCCTCTCCGCGCGGAAGCTGTCGCGACGATGCACGACCGTCACGCGACTGGCGAAGTTCGTCAGGAACAACGCTTCCTCGACGGCCGTGTTGCCGCCGCCGACGACCACGACCTCCTTGCCTTTGTAGAAGAACCCGTCGCACGTCGCGCAGGCCGAGACGCCGAAACCCTGGAACGCCTCCTCCGACGGAATACCGAGCCAGCGCGCCTGGGCACCGGTGCAGATGATGAGCGCGTCCGCCGTGTAAACGTCGCCGCTATCGCCCTCGAGCCGGAACGGTCGGTTCTTGAGGTCGACCTTCACGATGTGGTCCATGATGATCTCGGTGCCGACGTGCTCGGCCTGCGCGCGCATCTGCTCCATCAGCCACGGACCCTGGATCACGTCGGCGAAGCCCGGGTAGTTCTCGACGTCGGTGGTGATGGTGAGCTGGCCGCCGGGCTGGATACCCTGGATCATGACGGGCTTCAGCATGGCGCGCGCCGCATAGATGGCCGCCGTATAGCCGGCGGGGCCCGAGCCCAGGATGACGACCGTGGAATGCTTGGCAGAGGACATGGGGTGTTCACCGAACCGCAGGAGGAGGCCGCAGCGTGGGCCGGGCAAGGGGCGTGACCCTGATATAGCCCTCGCCGTCCGGATTCGCGAGCCCCGCTCCGGGGTCCGTCAGGGCTTGCTGAAATAGCCGATCGCCGCGCGCACAACCGGCGGGGCGGAAAGGATTTTCCGGTGGCCGAGGCTCTCGAAGCTGATGAGCTCCGCCGCAGCACAGGCCTGCGCAATGCACTGGGAGTTGCGGATCGGCACCTCCAGATCGTCCCGCGAGTGGAGGAGCAGGGCCGGCCTTCCGCTCGCCTTCAGCAAGTGGGTCCCGGTGAACGTCGGCAGCTTGCGGTGGGCGATGCGTTCCAGATGGCGCTCGAACATCGCGCGCGCCGCATCGGTCATCTTGCGGGCGTCGGCGAAGTCGCGCGTGATCTCCGCGAACTGGTTCGGCGGAGCGAGCAGCACATACCGCTTGAAGTCGTAGGTGCGGTGGAATGGAGGCCCGCCGCCGCCGGCATGCAGAACGGCAAAGCAGCCCATCGAATGCGCCAGCGCGAAGTCGGGCTTGAACTCGTCCGCGACGCGCAGGACCGCCTCGGTGTAGTCGACGAGGCTGGCGCGGGTGCGCCGGCATTTGCCGTGCGCGGGCGCATCAAGGAGAACGGCGCGAAAGCCCATGTGCCGCAGCCGCTCCCCGAAGAGCGTCATGAACGAGGCCTCGGCGGTCCAGCCGTGCGCGACGAGAACGGTGGCGCGCGCCTCAGTGCTCTCCGGCTCGAAGACATAGACGGGAATGGCGCCGTGCGGCGAGGCGACCGAATGCTGGTGGGCGTCCTTCAGAAATCGCCGGGCCCGCTGGACGAGGAAGGTGTGCCCGGCCTGTCGCCGTTCCGAACGGTGCGGCTCGCAGAAATAACGAAAGGCGACGTCGCCTGCACGCTGCGGCGACCGGCGGCTCAGCTCGCTGAGATCGGGAATGTCGGCCGCGCCCCAAACGCGGGGCCCTGCGGGGCGGGCAATCGTGCGCTTTGCTGGCAACACAGGCACTGGACTCGATGGTTCGCGGACGTCTTCGGATAGTAGGCTCATGACCGGAGGAACGGGCCCCCGGCAAGGCCGGTTCCCGTCCGTTCCAGCATCCATTAGCACGGCGGAAAAGGTCATATTGCAAGTCTTCGCTCGCAAGACCGCGGCGTGCGCGACCTTCTTGTTGCCCGATTGGGATGATGTTACCCGTCGCGGCCGGCGGGCGGCCTCGGGAACGGGCCGTTCGCGCGGCATGAGGGCGATGATGGACGACGACTTCGATTGGCGGCTGGCGACCGCGCCGACTCTGGCGGACTTCGAGGCGATGGCCGCGTCCGCCTGGAACCGGCTGCCCGCGGATTTCCGGCAGATGTGCGGCGATTTGGTCATCCGCTGCGAGGATTTCGCGATCGACGAGGTGCTGGACGAGCTCGGCATCGAGAGCCCCTATGACCTCATGGGGCTGTATCAGGGCGTGAGCCTCGACAAGAAAAGCGTGCTCGACACGCCCCGCGAGCCCGACATGGTCTTTCTCTACCGGAGGGCGATCCTCGATTACTGGATCGGCGAGGACGAGACGCTCGGCGATCTCGTTACGCATGTTCTCGTGCACGAGATCGGGCATCATTTCGGCTTTTCCGACGCGGACATGGAGGACATCGAACGGGAAGCCCTGGGCTGAGGCGCCGAGCCGGACATATCCAGGCCGACGCGCGGGACAATCCGGGCACGGCGAAGCCTGCGGGCTTGCATGAGGGACACGGCTGGGCGATGCTGACTCAAACTCGCACCGCGGCAGCCGGTCGAAACCGCAGATCGATTTTCTAGGTCTATCATGGGTTTACGCATGCGCTGGCCGCACGGGGCCATCATCAGTCTGGCGCTCTGCCTGATCCCCTTTGCGCTCGCTGCGGAGGACATCCCGACGCCGGAGCAATACGCGGAGCATATCGGCGGCGCGCCGATCCTGAAGCCCGGCGAGCTGAAGCTCGACGGCCGCCGCCAGGTGTGCGGCCAGCGGCCGACGGTGATCGACCCCAACCTCGACGACTACGGCGCTGCGTATCCGGGCTTCCTCATCCTCAATCCGCGCCTCATGGACCGCGTCTCGACGCCCGTGAAGCTGTGGATCTACGCCCATGAGTGCGGCCACCAGTTCCGCGGCCCCGACGAGGAGACGGCGGACTGCTTCGCCGTCCAGCGCGGGCGCCGCCAGGGCTGGCTGACGGAGGAGGGCCTGGATGAGGTGTGCAAGTTCATCTCGCCGGCCAAGGGCTCGAGCATGCATCTGTCAGGCTCGCACCGCTGCGAATACATGCGCAAGTGCTACGCCGATCCTTCCATCCGCTGACCGTCGATCTCTCTGGTTATCCCCGCCCGCCGCCGCTCTCCTAAGCTGCCGCCTAAGCCGCGGCCGCCACGGGACGAGACCGAACGATGCGGGTTCCAGACTATTCCAGACGCATCCTTGCGCTTGCCGAGATCCTGCACCGCTGGGTCGGGCAGCTCATGCGGCTCGACGGCCGGCGGCGGGAGAAGGTCGCCCGCTATGCCGATGCGATTGCGGCCACGCTCGCCCGGGCGGCTGAGGCCCACCACAAGCTCGAGAGCGTGCCCGCCGACGCGGCCGCCGGGCGCGCGCTGGTGCGCGAGTTCGGCCGCATTGCCGGTTATCTGGAAACCATCGTCGGGGTGCTGCATCGCCATCTTGACGGGCGCAAGCTCGCTGGCGTTAAAAGGCGCCTTGAACAGCTTCGCACGGCCGATGCCGGGGTCGCTCCGACGCTGCCCGCTGCCAGCCGGCATCAGGCCGCCGTCGACCGGCTGACGGCGGCGGAAGGCTATTTCCGGGCCCTGGCCGATGCATTGAGGGCGTGAGCCGCGCCCTCCAACGAGGACGCGATGGACAAATTCGTCAAGCTCACCGGTGTTGCCGCTCCCCTGCCGCTGCGCAACATCGACACCGACATGATCATTCCCAAGCAGTTCCTGAAAACCATCAAGCGGACGGGTCTCGGGAAGTCGCTGTTCTTCGAGATGCGCTTCGATCCGGCGACCGGCCAGGAGCTGCCCGACTTCGTCCTCAACCGGCCAGCCTACCGGAAGGCCCAGATCCTCGTCACGGGCGAGAACTTCGGCTGCGGCTCCTCGCGCGAGCACGCGCCCTGGGCACTCCTCGACTTCGGCATCCGCTGCGTGATCGCGCCCGACTTCGCCGATATCTTCTACAACAACTGCTTCCAGAACGGCATCCTGCCGATCAAGCTGCCGCAGGCCGATGTCGACCGGCTGATGGACGATGCGCAGCGCGGCGCCAATGCGACGCTGACGATCGATCTGGAGGCGCAGGAGATCCGCGGCCCCGACGGGGGCGTCATCCGGTTCGAGATCGACGCGTTCCGCAAGCATTGCCTCATCAACGGTCTCGACGCGGTCGGCCTCACGCTCCAGAAGCAGGATGCGATCCGGTCGTTCGAGGAGAAGACAGCCGCCACGCGCCCGTGGCTCTAACCGGCGGAGACCGTCATGCCCAAGGCGATCCACATGATGGTGCGGGTTCTCGACGAGGCCCGCTCGGTCGATTTCTATTCCAAGTGCCTCGGGCTCACAGTCGCCGAGCGCCGCGACTGGCCGGACTTCACGCTCGTCTACATGAGCAACCCCGAAAACGACTTCGAGGTCGAGCTGACCGTCAACAAGGGCCGCAACGAGGCCTACGATCTCGGCAACGGCTACGGGCACGTCGCCTTCGTGGTGAATGACCTCGACGCCGAGCACGCGCGCTTGAAGGGGCTTGGCCTGCAGCCGAATGAGATCAAGCAGATGAGCCACGAGGGCAAGCCCTTCGGACGCTTCTTCTTCATCGAGGACCCGGACGGCTACAAGATCGAGGTTCTCGAGCGGGGCGGCCGTTTCAGATGATCGACGAGACGAAGATCGATCCTGCGCTGATGGGACGGCTCGGCCAGGCGCTCGCGTTCGTCTGCGGAGCCGATCACCCCGCGACGGTCGCTCTCAAGAAGGCGGCGGAGACCGGCGCGGAAAAGGATGTGAAGGCCGCGCGCGCACAGTTTCTCAAGTTGAAGCCGGCCGAGCGCCGCGCGGCGCTCGCCATGCTTGACGCGTGAGCCTCACGTGGGCCTCAGGCCGCAGACGGCGCCGTGCGTGCAAGATGCAGTGCCGCGCGCAGTGCCTCGGCGAAGTCCTTCTTCTCGTCCGCGTTGAGGAACCGCGCGAACTCGAATTCGCGGCCGTGCGAGGCAAGCTTCAGATCGGCGCTGCCGTCCGGCCACTCGTCCACCAGCACCTTGACCCAATAGGGATTGAAATCGAAGCTGCGGCTTCGGCCCGACGGCTGCACCTGGGTGACCTTCAGGATCTCGGGCGACAGCTCGATCAGCTCATAGGCCCGGCCGGAGCGGTAGTTGAGCCGGAAGGCGATGTAGATAGCAAGCACGTCGAGCCCGTAGAACCCGAGGATAGGCCAGGCTCCCAGGCTGTAGAAGGCAAGCCCGGTCGCGAAGCTGACGGCGGCGATGAAGCCGATCAGCAGGAGAAACCCCCGCTCTGAGAGAGAGCGGTGGGGATGGAGCACGGCACGGAAGGTGCGGGGCTCTTGCAAGCCGGGCGGGTTTTCCGTCATGTCGCGACACTAAGCTCAAGGTCCGTTCCCATGAAACCCCTCGCTGTGAAAAAAAGACCGGTGCCCGCATCGGCCCGGGCCGGGCGGGTGCCGCCCGCCCCCCGGCGGACGCGTCCCCGCAAGCGCACGGCGCAGGAGATCGAGGAGATCTTCCGCCGCTTCCATGCCGCCGAGCCCGAGCCCAAGGGCGAGCTCGAGCATACCAATCCGTTCACCCTTCTGGTTGCAGTCGTCCTTTCCGCCCAGGCCACCGATGCGGGCGTCAACAAGGCGACGCGCGCTTTGTTCCGCCTCGCGGATACGCCGCAGAAGATGCTGGCCCTCGGCGAGGACAAAGTTCGCGATCTCATCAAGACGATCGGACTGTTCCGCAACAAGGCGCGGAATGTCATCCTGCTTTCCGAGAAGCTCAATTCGCTTTACGGCGGCGAGGTTCCCCGCGACCGGGAGGCGCTGCAGTCGCTTCCCGGCGTCGGGCGAAAAACGGCCAATGTCGTCTTGAATATCGCGTTCGGAGAGCCGGTGATCGCGGTCGACACCCATGTGTTCCGCGTCGCGCACCGGCTCTGGCTTTCCAAGGGCAAGACGCCCGAAGCTGTCGAGGAGGATCTTCTGAAGTGCGTGCCTCCGGCCTACCTCCATCACGCGCATCACTGGCTCATTCTTCACGGCCGCTACATCTGCAAGGCGATCAAGCCCGCGTGCGAGCGGTGCATCATTGCCGATCTTTGCTTCTCCGCCGACAAGCGCATCTGAGCCGGCGCTCGGCGCGGGCCCTTCTCGCCGGCTTGATGCTGTCGATGCTGGCGGCCGCGTCGACGGCCGAGCCCGTGCCGCAGGTCTCGCATGGCCGCGAGATCGCGAACGAGATCCTGGGACCGGACGTCCTTGGCCATCCGTCGGGTGCCGAGGTGGCGGGCGGCGTGATCGCACCCGATCGCGTGCCGCCCCATGCGCGCCGGATTGCAGGGCCGGCCACCTATGACGGATTTGCGATCGCGGGCGCACATCTCCTGATCGAGGACGTGACGATCCGTGGGGCGCTCGATATCTCGACGCCCTTGCCCGTCGTGCTGCGCCGCGTGACGGTCTTCGCACCCGAAGAGCTGTCATGGCTGATCCTAGTGCGACCGGGCGCGGGACCGCTGTACGTCCTCTATTCGGATATCGGAGGCGCGATGCGCCAGCGCGGAGCGGCGGCGCATGTGGGCGTGGCGCTCGCGCTCAGGGCCGACGGCGCCCGCGTGCACCGCTCGCGCATCGGGGCGGCCGCCGACGGCATCCAAATTGCCGCGCGCGACATCCGTGTGACCGAGAGCCTGATCGGCAATCTTCTCTCCCGAGCGGGCGACCACAACGACGCGCTGCAGCTCTTCCCCCAGGCCGCCGACGTCGAGATCGCGCGCAACCGCATCGAGAACGCGCATCCGCAGACAAGCGCCATCACCGTTCTCGGACGCGACGTGCGGATCGTCGCGAACCTGCTCGCGGGCGGCGGCTACACGATCTATGGCGGCGCGAAGAACAACGGCAAGGGTGGAGCGGGGGCCAGCGGCGTACGCGTGGAGCAGAACATCCTGTCGCGCGCGTATTTCCCGAACGTCGGCCGCTTCGGGCCGGTGGCGTACTGGGGCAACGAGCCGGGCTCCGGCAACATCTGGCGCGACAACGGCGACGACAGGGACCGCCCCGTAGCTCCCTGATCAGGCGTTCTTGTCGAGCCGGACAGGCAGGCCCGCCTCCGCCATCCGAGCCTTCGCCTGTCCGATCGTGTAGGTGCCGAAGTGGAAGATCGAGGCCGCCAGGACGGCGCTGGCGTGACCGTCCCTCACACCTTCGACGAGATGATCGAGCGTGCCGACACCCCCCGACGCGATGACGGGCACGGAGACCGCGTCCGCGATGGCGCGCGTTAGCGCAATATCGAAGCCGGCCTTCGTGCCGTCACGGTCCATGGACGTCAGCAGGATCTCGCCCGCGCCGAGTGCAACCACCTCCCTGGCGTATGCGATCGCATCGATGCCGGTCGGCTTGCGCCCGCCGTGGGTGAAGATCTCCCACCGTTCCGGCTCACTGGCATCGGAGACCTTCTTGGCGTCGATGGCGACGACGATGCACTGCGCGCCGAACTTCTCGCTCGCCTCCTGCACGAACTGCCGGTTGAACACCGCAGCCGTGTTGATCGAGACCTTGTCAGCGCCGGCCTCGAGCAGCTTGCGGATGTCGTCCACCGTGCGCACGCCGCCGCCGACGGTGAGCGGCATGAAGCAGCGCTCGGCCGTGCGCTCCACGATGTCGAAGATCGTATCGCGGTTCTCGTGACTCGCGGTGATATCGAGGAAGCAGAGCTCGTCGGCGCCGGCCGCATCGTAGGCGGCGGCGGCCTCGACCGGGTCGCCGGCATCAATGAGGTCGACGAAGTTGACGCCCTTGACGACGCGGCCGTCCTTGACGTCGAGGCAGGGGATGATGCGGATCTTGAGGCTCATGGGGCGTCACCTAGCGCGAGAAGCAGCCTTGGGGCAAGGACCCGTCCGGACGGCACCGATGCCGATCATGAGGCTGCACGCTGCCTGCGCACGCGGGCTGTGAAGGCCGCGAGCACGAGGGCGGCACCCCCCGTCGCCACGACGAAGCCAGCGACGGGCGCATCCGTCATCGCCACTCCGGAGGCCGCAGGGCCGACGATGCCGCCGACCGTGTACATCAGGATGAAGGCGGCGTTGGCGGTCGCGAGCTGGCTCGGCTCGACCTCCTCGCCGAGCATGGCGAGACCCAGCGTGTAGAAGCCGATCACCACGGCTCCTGTCACGACGATCAGCGCCAGGGCCAGCGCCGGAGACGCGAGAGCGGCGGGCAGCAGGACGATCAGCGCGGCATAGACGAGGCCCAGCACCACGAGCAGGGAGCGGCGCGACGTCCGGTCCGCAAGCCAGCCGAGCGCGTACTGCGTCCCGAGCCCGCCGACGATCAGCCCCGTCAGCAGCCGCAAGGCTTCGCTCTCGTCCATGCCCCCCGCTATGGCGACGTTCGGCAGCAGCGCGAAGTGGGACGTCTCGAGGAAGCCGCCGAGGAAGGCGCCGGCCATGGCAGCCGGAGCAAGCCGCATGCCGCCCGCAAGGCCGGTCGCGGGCTCGTGCGCGAGATCGGGGGCGAGGTCGCGGGCGAGATAGACGGGAAGGGCGGCAAACAGCGCGCCCGCCGCGCCGAAGGCGAACGCGGAGGGCTCGGTCGGGCCGAAGGACGTGAGCAGCACCGGGCCGAGGGCGAAGCCGGAGAAGAACGCAACGGCGTAGAACGAGATGATGCGCGCGCGCCGGGAGTCTTCCGCGAGGTGATTGATCCAGGTCTCGCCCACGATCCACGGCAGCGCGATCATCGCTCCCATGAGGAAGCGCAGCGCGATCCACGCCGCCGTATGCTCGACGAAATAGAGCGCGCCGTAGGCGGTCGCACACAGCACCGAGCCGAGGATGATGGCCGTACTCGGCCGGATGCGGGCCACGGCAAACGGCAGCATCGGCATCAGGAGGAGGATCGCAAGCGAGGGCGCGGCACCGGCAAGCCCGATGACCCACGACGGCTCGCCGCGCGCATCGAGCACCATCGCCGTCAGAGGGTAGCCGAGCCCGAATGCGACGCCGACGCCAAAGCTCGACAGGATGACGGCTGCCAGGCTCTTGCGCCGCGTATCGACCACGTCTGCTTTCATGCTTGCGCACCTTGCGGAATACCTTTATTCAACACTGTTGAAATAAGCCGGCATCATGCCGTTGGCAAGGCCAATTTCAACGATGTTGAATAAGACGCAGCCGCGACGACGGACTGCCGGGCCTCGTCCGCGGCGGGGACAGCGAGGCCTTGATGATGCCGAACTCCTGACGGCGGCGCTGGCGGAAATGGAGCGCACCGGCGTGGAGGGCTTCTCGCTGCGTTCGGCGGCGCGTGCCATCGGCTGCGACCCGGCCGCCCTCATCTACCGTTTCGGATCGCGCGAGGGGCTGGAGCGGGCCGTGGCGGACCGGCTGCATGCCGGCATCGGCCGACCCGATCCGTCGCTGCCCTGGCGCGAGCGGCTGCTTGGAATGGCGCGGCAGTACCGCGCCGTCGCGCAGGCCTATCCGCGCACGTTCCCGATCCTGATGCGCCACTGGACAACGGGTCCGCAGGACCTGGCGCTGGCGGATGCAACGCTGGCGGCGCTCGCCGAGGCAGGGCTGCCCGATGCGGCGCTGCCGGCGGTCGAGTGCGGGTTCTACGCGGCGCTCCTTGGTCTGTGTGCGGGCGAGGTCGGCGGCCTCGTGGGCCGGCCCGGTCCCGCCACCCTGAAGCAGATCGGCGCCGCGTCCGGTCTCGAAACGATCCCCAGGCTGCTGCCGGTCATCCGCAAAACGGGTGCGGACGACACTTTCGAAGCGACGATGGCGGTCATCATGGACGGCATCGCGGCGCAGGGGCAGAAGCGGAAGCCAGGCCGCGCCAGGCGCCGCAGGCTGGCGGCCGGCAAGCGGCGGAGGGCTTGAGCGCATGCATTCTTTCCTCATCTATGGACTGGCCGCGCTGGCCGAGATCGCCGGCTGCTTCGCGGCCTGGGCGTGGCTGCGGCAGGGAGCGAGCGCTCTCTGGCTCGTTCCAGGGACCGCGTCGCTCCTTGTTTTCGCGCTGCTCCTGACCCTGGTTCCCGCCGAGGCGGCGGGGCGGGCCTTTGCCGCCTACGGCGGCGTTTACATCGTCGCATCGCTTGTCTGGATGTGGGCCGTGGAAAGCCTCAGGCCCGACCGCTTCGATGCGCTCGGGGCGGCGGTCTGCCTCGCCGGCGCCGCCATAATCCTGCTTGCGCCGCGGACCGGTTGAGGCGTAATCGAGCGACCTCCTTCGCCTTGGCCTTTTTGCTCGCATGTCCCGCACGCCATCCCCCCAGACGCTTGCCGCCGCCGCCCGGCCCGAATGGTCGCGGGCGCGCCGCATCGTGGTCAAGATCGGCTCGGCGCTCCTGGCTGAGCGTGCGACCGGCGACCTGAAATCCGAGTGGCTGTCGTCGCTCATCGACGACGTGGCCGAGCTGCGCAAGCGGGGCCGCGACGTCGTGATCGTTTCCTCCGGCGCCGTCGCGCTCGGGCGCTACAGGCTCGGCCTGCCGAAGGGCGAGCTCGAGCTCGAGCAGAGCCAGGCGGCCGCCGCCGTCGGCCAGATCAGCCTGGCCGCCGCCTACCAGGCGCTCGCCGCCCGCCACGGCATGACGGTCGCCCAGATCCTGCTCACGCTCGGCGACACGGAGGAGCGCCGCCGCTATCTCAACGCGCGCCATACGATCGAGACGCTCCTCCGGCTCGGCGCAATTCCCGTCGTCAACGAGAATGACACGGTCGCGACGGCCGAGATCAAGTACGGCGATAACGACCGGCTCTCCGCGCGCGTCGCGTCCATGGTGTCGGCCGACTGCCTCGTGCTCCTTTCGGACATCGACGGACTCTACTCGGCGCCGCCGCATGCCGATCCCGATGCGCGCCACATCCCGGTCGTGACGGAGATTACGCCGGAGATCGAGGCCATGGCCGGCGCGCCGGGCACCGAGCTCTCCAAGGGCGGCATGAAGACCAAGATCGAGGCCGGCAAGATCGCGCTCGGCGCCGGCACGAACATGGTCATCGCGACGGGCAACGTGCTGAACCCGCTGCGC
Organism: uncultured Hyphomicrobium sp.; assembly: GCA_964589785.1. Classification (GTDB taxonomy): domain Bacteria; phylum Pseudomonadota; class Alphaproteobacteria; order Rhizobiales; family Hyphomicrobiaceae; genus JAGVSR01. The sequence goes on along the minus strand of CAZPUQ010000007.1, from coordinate 42,218 downwards.
GCCATCGCGGAGGGCGCCACGGTCACGTGGTTCCTGGCGAGCCAGGATCCGGTGACGGCGAAGAAGCGCTGGATCGCCGGCCATCTCGAGCCGCGCGGCGTCATCCACATCGATGCCGGCGCCGAGAAAGCGCTCTGCTCGGGCAAGAGCCTGCTGCCGGCCGGCGTCACGCGCGTCGATGGCCTGTTCGACCGGGGCGATGCCGTCATCATCCGCTCCGCCGATGGTCGCGAGCTGGGCCGCGGCCTCGTCGCCTACGCCAAGGCGGAGGCCGAGCGCATCGTCGGTAAGCGCAGCGCGGACATCGAGGCCATCCTCGGCTACCATGGCGGCGACGAGCTCGTGCATCGCGACGACATGGCGCTGTCGGGCACGGGCCAATCGAGAAAGTCGGTCCCTTGACCCGGCCGGAACAGAAAGCAGAAGATCTGCGCGAGGCCATGCACGCCCTGGGCGCCGAGGCCCGCGCCGCCGCGCGCGAGCTGGCGCTCGCGTCGACGGTGGCGAAGAACGCGGCTCTGTGTGCGATGGCGGCGCACCTGCGCGCTGCCCAGTCCGCTATTCTGAAGGCGAACGCCGCCGATGTGAGCGCTGCCAAGGCAGCCGGGCTCGCGGCATCCTTCATCGATCGCCTGACGCTCGACGAGGCGCGCGTCGAGTCGATCGCGCGCGGGCTTGAGGAGATCGCCGAGCTTGCCGATCCCGTGGGCGCGGTGCTCTCCGAATGGAACCGCCCCAATGGCCTCAGGATCGCGCGCGTGCGCGTGCCGATCGGCGTCATCGGCATCATCTACGAGAGCCGGCCGAACGTCACGGCGGACGCGGGCGGCCTCTGCCTCAAATCCGGCAATGCGGCGATCCTGCGCACCGGATCGGATGCGTTCCACTCGGCGCAGGCGATCCACGCGTGTCTCGTCTCGGGCCTCAAGGCGGCCAGTCTGCCGGAGACAGCGATCCAGCTCGTGCCGACGACGGACCGGACGGCGGTCGGACACCTGCTCACCGGTCTCGACGGGACAGTCGATGTCATCGTGCCGCGCGGGGGCCGCAGCCTCGTCGAGCGCGTGCAGAGAGAGGCGCGCGTGCCGGTGTTCGCGCACCTGGAAGGCATCTGCCACACCTACGTGGACAAGGCCGCCGATCTCGATATGGCGAAGCGCATCGTCGTCAACGCCAAGATGCGCCGCACGGGCGTCTGCGGCGCCACTGAGTGCCTGCTGGTCGATCAGGCCGCACCCAAGGCGGCGATGAGAGAGCTCGTGAAGGCGTTGCTGGACGCGGGCTGCGAAGTACGGGGCGACGAGACCGCCCGCGTCGCCGATCCGCGCGTCAAGCCCGCCGCCGACGACGACTACGGCAAGGAGTTTCTCGACGCCGTCATCGCCGTCAAGGCGGTCGAGGGCGTGGACGGCGCGCTTCGTCATATCGCCCGCTACGGCTCGCAGCACACCGACGCGATCGTCACGGGCGATCGCGAGGCGGCGGACCGCTTCCTGACGCAGGTGGACAGCGCCATCGTCCTGCACAATGCCTCGACGCAGTTCGCGGACGGAGGCGAGTTCGGCTTCGGCGCCGAGATCGGCATCGCGACGGGCAAGATGCACGCACGCGGCCCCGTCGGCGTCGAGCAGTTGACGAGCTTCAAGTACGTCGTGCGCGGGGACGGCCAGACCCGGCCGGGTTGAAGAGACGAGATCAGCGCCTGTTTCGCCCCCTCACCCATCGCCTTCGATGACGAGATCCGGGTGAGCGGCAGCCGCTTGCACCGTGCGGATGCCGCCGCTCACGACTCGCTGCCGCCTCTCTCCAAACGTCATGGCCGCCCTCGAGGCCGCCATCCAGGAGCCCAGGCTCGACTGTGGGCGGCTGTCGCCCTGGATGGCCGGGTTGACTCCGGCCATGACGTGGGGGAGGTGGGCCGCTTGCCCTGGCGCGCACCGGATGCCATCACGGTGCGCCTGCGCGCGGTCCGAGAGGCCAGCTCGCCTCACCCATCGGAGCTTCCGACATGACCACCGCGCGTACTATCCTCATTACGGGCTGCTCGTCGGGCATCGGGCTCGCCTCGGCGCGGGTGATGAAGGCCCGCGGCTGGCACGTCGTTGCGACGGCGCGCAAAGACGAGGACCTCGCCATGCTGCGCGCCGACGTCGGAGTCGATGCGATCCACCTGGAGCTGGCCGAACCCGGATCCGTCGCCGCCTGCGCCGAGCGCGCGCTGCAGCTTGCCGGCGGACGCCTCGATGCGCTCTTCAACAATGCCGCCTACGGGCAGGTCGGAGCGATCGAGGATCTGACCGCCGACACGCTGCGCCGCCAGATCGAGGTCAACCTCATCGCGCAGCACGACCTCACGCGGCGCGTTCTGCCCGCCATGCGCCGGCAGGGTCATGGCCGAATCGTGCTGTGCTCCTCGGTGCTGGGGCTCATCGCCGTCCCGTTCCGCGGCGCCTACTGCGCGTCGAAGTTCGCGCTCGAGGCCTGGGGCGACAGCCTGCGGCTGGAGCTTGCGGGCAGCGGCATTCACGTGTCGCTCATCGAGCCCGGCCCGATCCGCACGCGCTTCGTCGAGCACGCCCTTGCCAACCTCGTGGCGACCGTCGACATCAAGGCCTCGCCGCATCGCGCACTGTACGAAGCCAGGCTCGAGCAAATGAAGCAGGGCGGCAAGGACACCTTCAAGCTCGAGCCTGAGGCGGTCGCCGCCAAGCTCGTCCATGCTGTCGAAAGCCCGCGCCCCAGGCCGCGCTATTACGTGACGACACCGACCTACCTCACGGCCGCGCTGAAGCGCGCCGCCCCGCAGCGTGTCCTCGATTGGCTCATGCGCAAGATGTAGAAAGACGCGGATGGGACCGTCTAGGCGCGGTGATAAGGGTGTCCGGTCAAAATCGTGGCGGCGCGATAGAGCTGTTCGACGAGGACAACGCGCGCGAGCCCGTGCGGCAGCGTCAGGGAGCTCAGAGAGAGCGCGAGGCTCGCGCCGGAGAGGAGCTGGGGCCCGTGCCCGTCCGGGCCCCCGATCAGAAAGGCGCACGATTTCGTGCCCCGGTCGGCGAGCGCGCGCAGATGCTGCGCGAAGCTCTCGCTCGTCATCGCGCGGCCGGACACGTCGAGCAGGATCAAGGCGCTGCTACCGGACGACTTGATGAGGCGCTCGGCCTCCTGCGCCTTGCGCTCGGCGGCGGTGGCAGCCCGGCTTTCCGCGAAATCGGCAATCGAGAGAGGACCAAGTCCACAGGCGCGCCCGGTCTGGTCGAACCGCTTCTGGTAGCGCGCGACGATGTCGGCTTCGGCCGCGTCCTTGAGACGGCCGATCGCCAGGATTTCAATGCGCATCGGCGCCTCTCACTGCGCAGACGCGTCGTCGCGCCGGGCGCGTCTCAATGCGCAGCGTCGGCCGGACGGTCGACCGACCACATCTTCTCGAGGTTGTAGAAGTCGCGAACCTCGGGCCTGAAGACGTGGACGATGATGTCGCCGGCATCGATCAGGACCCAGTCGCAGGCCTCGAGGCCCTCGACACGGACGCTCGCGCATCCGGCATCCTTCAGTTTCGTGCGCAGTTGCTCGGCGATGGCCCCGACATGCCGGTCGGTCCGGCCCGAGGCGATGACCATGAAATCGCCGATCGAGGATTTGCCTTTGAGATCGACGGTGACGATCTCCTCGGCCTTGGCTTCGTCGAGCCAGTGGACGACGTCCTTCAGAAGCTCGGCGGATCGAGCCGCATCGATGCCCTCGGGCACCGTCGCGGCGGAGGAAGCACCCTTCGGGGCTGCTCCGGTGGTTGTTCGCATGAGCGGGTCTTTGGTCCTTTCTCCAGAAACGTGGCTGCCGGCACGCGGATGCCTCTTGGATGCCAACTCACCACCGGCAACAGCAAAGATAGGGTCAGCGCGCCATTGCGGCAACCCGAAGCGTGCGTCGGGCCCGGCGGCCGTTCCAGAGCTAGTTCATTTCTTCCTTTCTTTCCAGTCTATTGCCCGCGCAGCGCGGTGGAGGACTGAGGGATCAGGCGTGTGGTCAGAAACACCCACGCCGGCGGCCTCGCCCATGCGAGTCGGGCCGCCCGCGCCTCGGGCCAGCGCGAGCCGGCGAGGAATCGTCCGGCCGGAGAAGCGAGCGCCCGGAAGCGCCAGCCCGGCCGGTCCACGACCGCCATCGGCATCGTGGCGGCGATCCGGCGCCAGTCCTGCCAGCGATGGAAGTGGGCGAGGTTGTCGGCGCCCATGACCCAGACGAAGCGGACGGTCGGGTAGCGCTGTCTCAGGAACGCCAGGGTCACGCTGGTGTAGGGGCTTCCGAGTGCGTCCTCGAAGGCCGTCACCGCCATCCTCGGGTGACGGGCGAGCGCCCGGACCGCGCTGAGGCGGGACGCCATGGGGGCCAGCGCACCGTGCGACTTCAGAGGATTGCCGGGCGTGACGACCCACCAGAGCTCGTCGAGCCGAAGCCGGCGGAGCGCCGCATCTGCCGCCTCGCGGTGTCCCTCGTGCGGCGGATTGAACGATCCGCCGATCAGGCCGACGCGGCGTCCGCGCGGGGCCGTCGGCGTGGCGATGCGGATGGCGCCGAAGGACTTGGACGAGCGGGGCAAGTGGGCCTCGGGAGGTTATCGGGGGCCGATCATGGCGGCGCCGAACGGGTCCGGCAATGCTATAACGGCTCGCAAACCACAACAGGGAAAGAGAAAGAAAGGAAAGACGCCATGAGCCGCCTCTACGGTCCGGCGCACCGCGCCCTGCAGGACGAGTACCAGTCGCGTCCGATGGCCGACCGCATCGAGGCGATTGCCTTGAAGACCGAGATCACCGACCTGGAGAAGGTCTTCATCGAAAGCCGCGACATGTTCTTTCTCGCGACCGTCGACGACCGGGGACGGCCGACCGTCTCCTACAAGGGCGGCACGCCCGGGTTCGTGCGGGTGCTCGACGCCGGCACGATCGCCTTCCCGAGCTATGACGGCAATGGCATGTACCTTTCCATGGGCAACATCGCCGCCCATTCCGACGTGGGGTTCCTGTTCATCGATCTTGAAAAGCCGTTCCGCCTGCGCCTGCAGGGGCGCGCCTCGGTCTCGCGCGATCCCGCGGCGCTGGCGCACTTCAAGGAAGCCGAGCTCGTCGTTGTCGTGAAGGTGAGCGAGCTGTGGATGAATTGCCCGCGCTACGTACACCGCTATCAAAAGGTGTCGCCGTCCCGCTACGCGCCGGCCGCCGATGCCGACACGCCGTTCTGCGAATGGAAGCGGATCGAGGGCATCGAGGATGTCCTGCGGCCGCACGAGACGGCGGTCGTGGAGAAGGTCGGCCAGATCACGATCGACGAGTGGATGGGCAAGGTGCTGTCCGGCGACGAGCAGGCGTAGCCGCGGGCTGCGCCGATTTCACCGGCAGCCGCTTTTATCGAGAAGCTCGCCCCAGGCGGCGACTGGCAGGGCAATGTTCTCCGCCGTTCCGGCGGCGACCATGACGGCGGCAAGGGCCAGCGTCCCATCCCGCGAGACGAAGACGGGACCGCCCGAGCTCGCCGGGTGCGTGTCGCAATCCGTGCGCCAGAGCGGGGTCGCCGCCTCCGACGGCAAGCGGCGGCAGCCCACGTGCGCGGTCAGCCGAAACCGCCGGTCCGCAGGATAGGCGGCGTGCGCCAGCGTCGTTGCCGGGTTCGAGGGGATATCCCTCGCGACCGGAGCCGGCGACGTCTTGAGCGGCGTCTCGAGCACGATCGCCGCCACGTCCGTCGCGAGCGCGCTTTCGGGCAGGCGCGCCGACAGACGCCCCGAGCGCGGCGGCGTCGGCACGAACCGGTAGTCCTTCAGCAAGCGGACGCACCGGGCCGTGGCGTGCTCGCCGAAGCCGCCGCGATCGACGGCGGTCACGAAGTGGACATGGCGCGCGGGATGCACGAGGCCCGTGTGGCGATCGACGAGGCAGTGCGCGGCGGTGATGACAAGATCCGGCGCGACGAGCGTGCCGGTGCAGAGGCCGACGCGGCGGTAGCCGCCGATATTAACCTGGCCGACCGCAGTCCAGGGCGGCCCCGTCGCAACGAGGGGAACGCGGTCGTCGGCACCGATGACGCCCGGCTCGGCGCCTCGCGCGGCCGATGCCAGCGTCAGCGCTATCGCCAGGGCGCACAGTGCCGCGGCCGCTCTCAGACTACTCTTCATTGTCATCCACGGGTGTCCCCTCCCCCCTCGCGCTCTTCGGCGCGAACGGGGAGAAGGTCAGGGTGAGGGCAGCCAAGCGATGAATCCAGTCATACGCGCTTGAAACGCCGATGGTGTGGTAAATATTGCAGGCGTCTTGCAAGCCCGGCCGGCGCCTCCTCCCGCCCAACTGCCGTCACGCGCCGGGGCGCTTCTTTTTGTCCTCGAGAGGCACGTGCGTTGTCACACGCCTGAAACAGAGCGTCGGCTATCTCGCCCTCAGATGAGAGCGAATCGAGGCGCGAGCGCCGTGACGGACGCCCAGGCAGAGATGAGCTACCGGACGATCTTCATCTCCGATGTTCATCTCGGAACGCGCACCGCCCAGGCGTCCGCTCTTCTCGACTTCCTGAAGCGGGCGGACGCCGATACGTACTACCTCGTCGGCGATATCGTCGACCTGTGGAAGGTGCGCCGCGGGCCGCACTGGGCCCAGTCGCACAACGATGTCATCCAGAAGCTCCTCCGCAAGGCCCGCAAAGGCGCCCGGATCGTCTACATTCCCGGCAACCACGACGAGGCCCTGCGCGAGTACTGCGGCTTCAACTTCGGCGGCATCGAGCTGCGCCGCGACGCGCTCTTCACCACGGCCGCCGGCAAGACCTACGTCGTCATGCATGGCGACGAGTTCGATGTCGTCGTGCGCTACGCCAGGTGGCTCGCCTTCCTCGGCGACCGGTCCTACGAGCTCGCCTTGTGGACGAATGGCCCGCTCAACTGGCTGCGCCGCCAGCTCGGGTTCGGCTATTGGTCGCTCTCGGCCTATCTGAAGCGCCGCGTGAAAAAGGCCGTGAACTTCATCGGCGAGTTCGAGCACGCGCTCTCGGACGTGGCCCGCCGCCACGAAGCCGATGGCATCATCTGCGGCCATATCCACCACGCCGCCGACCGCCGCATCGACGGCATCCACTATCTGAACTGCGGCGATTGGGTGGAAAGCGCCACGGCCATCGTCGAGACGCATGCCGGCGAGCTCAAGATCATCCATTGGGACATCGCGCTCGCAGCCGGCAGGGAACGCGCCGGGGCCGCGCGCAAACTGACGGCGGCGGCCTGAATGAAGATCCTCGTCGCCACGGATGCCTGGCTGCCGCAAATCAACGGCGTCGTGGCGACCTACATGCGTCTTGCGTCCGAGGCTCCCGCGCTCGGGGCAAGCCTTGCGTTCCTGACGCCCGACGATTTCCGGACGGTGGCGATGCCGATGTACCCCGAGATCTGGCTCGCCGTGCCGGACCGCCGCCGGGCCATGGAGATCATCGACGCGGCGGCGCCGGACCATATCCATATCGCCACGGAAGGGCCCGTCGGCTGGATGGCGCGGGACTATTGCCTGCGCCGTGGTCTCGCCTTCACGACGAGCTTCCATACCCGCTTTCCCGAGTATGCCGCCGCGCACGCCGGGCTGCCCCGGTCCTGGACCTATGCCGCCCTGCGCCGGTTTCACGGCGCGAGTGCCGGCGTGATGGTGGCGACTCCGACGCTGCAGCGCGAGCTTGCCGGCCGCGGCTTTGCAAACCTCCTGCCCTGGACACGCGGCGTCGATGCCGACCTCTTCAGGCCGCGCCACGTCCGGCTGTTCGGGAACGACGGCCCGGTCTTTCTCTATGCGGGGCGCGTCTCGCGGGAAAAGAACATCGAGGCGTTCCTGGACGCCGACCTGCCCGGCATCAAGGCCGTCGTCGGCGACGGGCCGCACCTGAAATCGCTGGCCGAGCGCTACCCCGCCGCGCGCTTTGCGGGCTGCCGCACCGGCGAGGATCTGGCCCGCCACTTCGCCTCTGCCGACGTCTTCGTCTTTCCGAGCCGGACGGACACCTTCGGCCTCGTCATCCTGGAGGCACTCGCGTCGGGCCTTCCCGTTGCGGCCTATCCCGCGACAGGCCCGGTCGACATCGTCGAGCAGGGCGTCAGCGGCATCCTCGACGCCGATCTCGGCGCCGCGGCCCGGCGCGCGATCGGCCTCGACCGGCGCGCCGCGCGGGCCCGGGCCCTCAAGTTCACATGGCAGCGGACCGCTGAGATGTTCATCGGCAACATCCGGCTGGCGCGCGGCCGCACCCACGTCGCCGTCCATTCGTCGGGAACGACGAAATTTCGCGCCAAGGCGGAGCAGGCCTGCGCAGCAACCGCAATCCGGAGAACATGACCCATGACCCCGGCCGAAACGGCAGACCGGATCGCAATTTCGCGTCGGCGCAGCAGCAGCCTGATCCGCGCGGCGGTTGAGCGCAACAGCCTCTTCTCGCGCGCCGGCCTCAACGAGCGCGCTTTCACCTTCGCCTTCTCCAATCTCGTCTATCCCCAGATCTGGGAAGACCCGGCCGTCGATATGGAAGCCCTTAAGATCGCTCCCGGCCAGCGCCTCATCACGATCGCCTCCGGCGGATGCAATGCGCTCGCCTACCTCATGGCGGATCCCGCGGAGATCATCGCGGTCGACCTCAACGCCGCGCACGTCGCGCTCAACCGGCTGAAGATCGCCGCCGTCCGCCATCTGCCCGACTATCCCTCGTTCATCGACTTCTTCGGCGCCGCCGACCGGACCGCCAACCTCGAGCGCTACGCCCGCCACGTCGAGGGCGGGCTCGATGCGGAGACGCAGGCGTTCTGGAACGGACGCGAGCTTACTGGCCGGCGCCGGATCGAGCGCTTCGCGCGCGGACTCTATCGCTCGGGCCTGCTTGGCCGCTTCATCGGCGCCGGCCACTTGGCGGCCCGGCTCTACGGCCGCGACCCGCGCGCCTTGCTTCGGGCGCGCACACGGGAGGAGCAGAGGACGATCTACGACCGCGAGCTGAAGCCGCTATTCGGCAAGCGGCTTGTGCGCACCATCCTCAATCACCGCTCCTCGCTGTTCGGCCTCGGCATTCCGCCCGCCCAGTACGACGCGCTCGCGGACGGCCGGCCCATGCACGAGGTGGTCGAGGAGCGGCTTTCCCGGCTCGCCTGCGATTTCGATCTGAAGGACAACTACTTCGCCTGGCAGGCGTTCGCGCGACGCTACGCCCCCAACGGGGACGGTCCGCTGCCGCCGTACCTGCAGCGGGCGAACTATGAGACGGTGCGCGAGCGCGCGCATCGCATCCAGATCCGCAACATCTCGTACGCCGATCAGCTTCGCGCCCTGCCGGCCGGCCATCTCGACCGCTACGTGCTGCTCGATGCGCAGGACTGGATGACCGGCGACGACCTGGCGCACCTCTGGCGAGAGATCACGCGCACCGCGCGCGCCGGCGCCCGCGTGATCTTCCGCACGGCCGGGCGGGAGACGATCCTGCCCGGCCGCGTGCCGCCCGAGATTCTCGGACGCTGGCGCTACGAGCAGGCGGCATCCCGCGGCTTCACCGCGCGCGACCGCTCGGCCATCTATGGCGGCGTCCATCTTTACGTCCTGAACGGAAACGGCACATGACCAACCCGCCTCTGACCGATGCGGAGCGCATGGACCGGCACTACCGCTACCAGCGCTTCATCTATGATGCGACCCGCACGCATTACCTGATCGGACGCCGGCACCTGATCGCCGACCTCAAGGTCGCGCCGAACGAGACCATCCTCGAGATCGGCTGCGGCACGGCCTGGAATCTCGTCCGGACCGCACGGCTCTATCCGCAGGCGCGCCTCTATGGCGTCGACGTTTCAAAGGCGATGCTGGACACCGCGCGCGCTTCGATCCGGCGACAGGGGCTCGACGGACGGATCAGGCTCGCCGAGGCCGATGCCACGCTCTTCTCCGCCGAGGACGCCTTCGGCATGGCGTACTTCGACCGTGTCTTCTTCTCGTACGCCCTGTCGATGATCCCGCGCTGGAGGGGGGCTCTCTCCCTCGCGGCGGCCCATGTCGCTCCCGGCGGACAGCTGCATATCGTGGATTTCGGCCAGTGCGAGGCACTGCCGGCCGCCTTCAAGAGCGCGCTTTTTGCGTTTCTGGAACACTATACGGTGACGCCGCGCGCCGATCTGGAAGAGGAGGCGCGGCGCGTCGCGGCGGCCGAGGGTCTCGTTCTTTCCTTTGCGCGCTTGCATCGCGGCTACACAGACTACGCTGTGCTCTCGCGGCCGACGCGGGCCGAGCGGACCTGAGGCATGCAACGAGGGGGATTCTGGCTCGAACGCGCCTCTCCCGGGGAGAGGCGCTCGCGGCGCGTTCAGTCTACCGCTGGAACCCTTGCCGCTTCAACGCGTTGATATCGGTTGGAGCCGAGGTGTGAGGAGGCAAGGGAGGTTGCAAACGTGGCGGTGACACCGAGGGGCCGGTTGTTGTGCGTGTCCAATCGGGTCATGACGGCGGAGCAGTCGCAGAGCAGCGGCGGGCTTGCCGTTGCCTTGTCCGAGCTCTTGTCGCGCCGCGAGGGCCTCTGGATCGGCTGGTCCGGCGAGGTGTCGGAGCACCGCGGCGTCCGCGACGAGAGCGTCCGACACCTGACCCTCGACATGAGCGCGGAGGAGCACGACGGGGCCTACGTCGGCTATGCCAACTCCGTGCTCTGGCCGGTCTTCCACAACCGGCTCGACCTCGCCCGGTTCGACCGGGATTTCTTCGGCAGCTATATCGCTTACCAGGCGCGGATCGCCCGGCTCATTGCCGCCGTCGTCCGGCCCCACGACTCCATCTGGATCCACGACTACCATTTCCTTCTGCTCGGCCGCATGCTGCGCAATCTCGGGGTGACGAACCCGATCGGCTTCTTTCTTCACATTCCGTTTCCGCCGCTCGAGGCCTACCTCGCCGTTCCCGAGCACCGCGAGCTCTCCCTGTCGCTCGCCTCCTACGACCTCATCGGCTTCCAGACCCAGCGCGACGTGGCGAATGTGATCGCCTCGCTCCGTGTCTCGGTTGCCGCCGAGCTCGTGCCCGACGGCCGCATCAAGGTCGGCGATCTGCGGACGTCGCTCGGAAGCTTTCCCATCGGCATCGACGCCGATGTCTTCCGGACGGACGCGAACGTCCCCAAGGGTCCCTTGAAGCGCATTCTCGGCGTCGACCGGCTCGACTACACGAAAGGTCTGCCGCAGAAGTTCAAGGGCTTTGCGCACCTGCTGCGCTCTCATCCCGAGTTCCGCAAGACGATGGTGCTGACGCAGATCGCCGCTCCCACGCGCGAGAGCGTCGAGGTCTATTCCGACATCCGCCAGGAGCTTGAAGGGATCTCCGGCGCCATCAACGGCGAATACGGCGATGTCGACTGGATGCCGGTCCACTACATTCACCGCTGCGTTCCGCGCCGGCGGCTCAGCCGGCTCTACCGCTCGTCCGCCATCGGCTTCGTCACGCCCCTTCGGGACGGCATGAACCTCACCGCCAAGGAATACGTGGCCGCTCAGGATCCGGGCGATCCCGGCGTCCTCGTCCTGTCGAAGTTCGCCGGCGCCGCGGAGGAGCTGGTGCAGGCCGTGCTCGTCAATCCCTACTGCGCCGAGGAGCTCGGCGATGCGCTCGCCGCCGCGCTCGGCATGCCGCTCGGCGAGCGGCGCCGGCGGCACGCGGCCTTGCTGGCGACCGTCGCGCGCCGCGACACGGTCGTCTGGGCGGAGGAATACCTCGATCATCTGGCCCGCGGCTCCCTGCAACGCCAGGCGGACAGCGCCGCCACGCACGCGGCATGATGCGCCTGGCTGAAGAGGCGGAACGGACGGAGGCGGGCAAGCCTCTGCTGGTGCTGCTCGATCTCGACGGAACCGTGATCGACATCGCGGCCCGGCCCGACCAGGCCTTCGCGGATCCCCGCTTGAAGGAAACGCTGGCCCGCATGCACGAGCGCGATCCGTTGAGCCTCGTGCTGGTGACGGGCCGGGCGCTGGCGGATGCCGACCGCCTTCTGGATCCGCTCCAGCTCAACGCCGTGGCGAGCCACGGCGCCGAGCTGCGCGTGGCCGGTACGGAGGCGCGCCACATACCGCCACGGATCGACAGCATCCGGCCGCTCGTCGAAGCCCTCGTCCGGCCGTTCGCCGGCGCCGTGATCGAATGGAAGCCCTACAGCGTCGCCATTCACGTCCGCAACGTTCCCGCGCTTGCCCGTCCGTTGGAGGCGGTCCTTTCGGAGATGGAGCGGTCGAACCGCACCTACCGCATCCAGAAGGGCCGGATGGTGTACGAGATCGTTCCCCGCGAGGTCTCCAAGGAGAGGGCCGTGCGGCGCCTCCTCGGGCATTTGCCTTATGCGGCCCGCTCACCGGTCTATATCGGCGACGACCCGGCCGACGAGGATGCCATGCACGCCGTCGCGGGGCGCGGAGGCCGCGTCCTGCGCGTGGCTGGTGAGCACTTCGCAGCCGCTTCGGCCGATTTCGCCTCCCCGGCAGAAGTCCGGGACTGGCTGTGCCGGCTCGCATACTGACGTCATTGCTCGCTGTCGATCTCGCGGTCGTACTGCGCGAGGTCCTCGAGCAATTCGAAGTCCGTCACGGTGATCTCCTCGCCGCGCACCTGGACGCCGTGCTGACCCAGGCCGGCAAAGACGCGCGACAGGCTTTCCGGCTTCAATCCGAGCAGCGAGGCGAGCCGCCGCTTGGAGATCTCGAGCCGGACCGTATTCGTGCCCGACGACTTCCGGTGGAGCTCCACGAGATAGTTCGCCAGCCGCATCTTGGCCGACCGCAGACGCTGCGCCCTGAGTTGCCTCACAACGGTCCGATACGCGTCGCTAAGCTCGATTCCCGTTGCCAGCGCGAGGGCCGGATCCCGGCGCAGCGCCGTCCGGAAGCGGGCCGCAGGGATGCACAGGATGCGCGAGTCCGTCAGCGTGCGCGCCGACATCAGATAGGGCGCATCCTTGACAACCGCCGCCAGGATGAACGTCGAATCCCGCTGGACGATCGCGACCGACGACTCCTTGCGGCCGCGCCGAATGAACAATTCGACCGAGCCGTCCATCAGCACGTGCAGGAAGGCCGGGCGATGGCCTTCATTCAGGATCATCTTGCCCGCCGGAAATTCATGCAGGCTTGCAAATTCGATGAGGAAATCGAGCTCCCGCGCCGACATCCCTGCCAGGAGCTTTGGCCGCTGTCCTTCCTTTTGCCATTCGTACCGCATGGCCAATCTGCAAATGGAAACCGGGATCGTTCCATGAGTAGCCGCGATTTGTCCGGCTACCTTGACGTTTGTTAAGCGGATTGGTCGGTAGGCGGACAAGCGAGACCCGAGGCCTGCGCGCCGCGCGGCAGAGCGGCGGAGCGAAGCCAAGCCTCGCCGCGAGGTCGGTCCGAGCCCGTCGGTTCCTCCCACAGCAACCACGCGCGGCGCCCGTGCGGGGGCCTCCCTCGCAAGGTCGAATGGGCGAGGCGCAGCGCAACTTGACGCAGATCAATGTCTTATGCCCGCGTTGAACGGAGTTATTGATCGCGCGGAGGCGAGCGGTCCCCGAGAGGCGAAGGCGGCGACTTCGGCACGCGATGGCAGGCGCAGCCGGAACGACCGCAGGGAGGGAGGTATGGCGTATAGCGATCGGGTCGCTCTGAAGTCGCCCGAAATCCGCCGTGTCGAGCCGGAGAGCGCGGTGCGGCTGATGGAGCGGGCCGGCCGCGTGCGCGTCTACGCGCCGGGCCAGGTCCCGTTCGTCCAGGGTGACGAGTGCCGCGGAATCTACGTGGTCTGCTCCGGGCTCGTGGGGTTGCGGCGGTCGGACGAGGACGGCAACTCCGCGCTCCTCGGCCTCGCCGGAACGGGAGACCTTGTCGGCTACCGCGCGTTCCTCTCCAACGACGCGCACAGCAACACGGCGGAAGCGCTGACGCTGTCCCGCGTCCTCTTCATCGCCAGCTCCGATATCCAAAGGCTCATCGATCACCATCCCGTCGTCCGCGACCACATCGTGCGCAAGGCGCTGGCCGATCTCGACAGAAGCCAGGCGCGATGCGCGGCTCTGCTGACCGAGGGCCTCAGGACGCGCTTCATCAAGCTTCTGCTCCTCATCCACGACAGCCGCCGGCCGCAGAGCGGCGACGAGCCGTTCGTGCTCGACCTGCCCCTGCAGCGCAAGGACATTGCTGCCCTGATCGGCGCGGCGCCCGGCTCACTTTCGCGCCTCATCAGCGAGCTCGAGGAGGAGGGCCTGATCCGCGTCGACGGCCGCCGCGTGGAGTTTGCCGCCGCCGCAGGAACGATCAATCGGTCAGGCGCGCCGCCCGCGCCCTCCCTGCGGGGTCCCAATCGCACCGTGCTGGCGACGCTCACGGAGGCGCGCTGCGCGCTTCTGTCGATGATCGATGCGGAGGACGCCGCCGTGCGGGACGTGCTCAACGAACGGGTCCAGGCCGCGAGCGCGCGGCTCGATGCGTTGCTGTCGAAGCTGTCGGGATCCGATGCCAGGGCCGCGACGGAGTTCCGCACGGTCTGGGAGGCGTTCAAGAGCACACGGCAGCGAGAGATCATTCCCGCCATCTACGCCGGCAATCTGGGACGGGCCAAGGAGATCGCCACCGGCGTCCAGAGCCGGCGTCTGGCCGTCATGAAGGCCATTCTGTGCGAGCCGACGCACTGAGAGAGTTGGCATGGCCGCGGAAGCGCTTTGCTCCCTCCGCTCTTCTCATGCGCGGCGGCGCGTCAGGAGCGGACCATACGAGACCGCGAAGGTCCCAAACGCCAGCACCCACGCGGAGGCCGACACGACGAGCATCGGCTCGCGCAACAGATCGAATGCCGCCGCAACCCGCGCCAGCGCCGCAACGAACGCGAGCGCGTAGATCGCCTGCGTGGCCGCCGTCGCCGTCAGGGCCTGGCCCGTGTGGCCGAGGCTGGCGCGCGTCATGACGGCGAGCGTCATCAGACCGATGGCGCCCGCGGTCCAACCATGCAGCGCTCCGGTCGGCGCCACGATATCCGGCCGCTCGATGCTCATGGCGAGAAGGAGGAAGCCCAGCGGAACGAATGCGTAGGCGATGTGGAGAACGAGCACGAGGGGCTCGGCGAGCGTGCGCTCTCCCGCCCATCGCGCCAGCCGCGCGACGTTGAGCATGCCCGCACACAGAGCCAGGAGCGCCGTGAAGGCCGAGGCCGGGCTCAACACCCAGCTCGCAAGCGCCACGCCACTGGAGGCCATCGCGACCGCGTCGAAACGATCGAACGGCGCCGGCAGATGGCCCGCCTCGCGGCGCGCGAGCCAGTTGCGGGTGAAGCTCGGGATGATGCGCCCGCCGATAAGCTGGATGAGGAAGACCGCGGCGGCAATGCCGAGGCGCGTTCCGTGCCCCTCGCCGACGTCGGCGATCCCCTGCAGATGGAAGAGCGCGTTGCCGATCCAGAGCAGCGAGACCACCGCCAGCACCTTCAGGTTGCGCAGGTTGTTTGCCGCGATGATCTCGCGCGCGATCACGCCTCCCAGCGCGGCGAGGAAGACGAGGTCGACGGCGGCGGCGAGCGGCGAACCGATCCAGAGCGAGATCAGCACCGCGATTCGGCCCGCCACCCAGCTCAGGAATAACAGCAGCAGGGGCATGCCCACGACGGGGAGGCGGCCGGTCCAGTTCGGAACCGCGGTCAGCAGGAAGCCCGCCACGATGGCCGGCACGTAGCCATAGATCAGCTCGTGCGCGTGCCAATCGATGGGGGCGAGCGCGGTTGGCAGCGAAACGATCCCGCGCAGCATGGCAAGCCACAGCGCCACCGCGACCGCGGCCCACACCGCCCCGAACAGGAAGAAGGGTCGGAAGCCATAGCCGAGGATAGCCGGGCCCCGGTACATGCGGACCTGCTCGGCGGTGCTCGTCATCAGCATCTCCTGGGACGTCCCCTGAGCCGTCCCGTGGCCGGGACGCGCGCACAACGCCGTGCGATCGGCGCCGCTCGAACACAGGCACGCCGCGGGTGAGACAATCACGCATTTCCCCTCGCGCTTTTTCCCTCCATAATAAGGCATCGGCAATGCCTATTATTGTCCCATCGCTTCGGATTCCGCATGCGCTCGACATCCTCGACGCTCTTTCACCTCGGCCGGAGGTCCAGCACCGCCGGCCGGTTCCGGGATGCAGCATGACGCCGTCCGGCTGGATGGAACTGGCGCTGGCGTTCGCCCTCTTCCTGGCGTCGCACAGCGTGCCTGTGCAGCCCGCCGTGCGCCGCCGCCTCGTCGGCTGGCTCGGCGAACGCGGCTATCTCCTCGGCTTTTCGCTCGTCTCCATCCTGGCGCTCGCCCTGCTGATTGCAGCCGCCGGCCGTGCGCCCTACGTCGAGCTGTGGCCGGCCGAGTCCTGGCACCTGCGCGTCCCGCACGTCGCCATGCTAGCGGCCTGCCTGCTGATCGCCCTGTCGGTCGGCGTTCCCAATCCGCTGAGCTTCGGCGGCGGATCGCCAGAGCGGTTCGATCCGGACCGGCCGGGACTCGTCGGCGTGACGCGGCACCCGCTGCTGTGGGCGCTCGTGCTCTGGGCCCTGTCTCACACGGTTGCGAACGGCGATCTGTCCCATGTGCTGGTGTTCGGCGGGTTTGCGAGTTTTGCCCTCCTGGGAATGTCCGCCATCGACCGGCGCCTGAGGCATCGGATGGGGGAGGCCGAGTGGCAACGGCTCTCCCGGCGGACCTCCGTGCTTCCGTTCGGCGCGCTCCTGTCCGGACGCTGGCGGCCGCAAAGCCTGCGACCATCCGCCGACGTCGCGGTTCGCGTCCTGGCCGCATTTATCCTATATGTGAGCCTGTTGATGCTGCATGAGCCGGTGATCGGCGTGCCCGTTGCGGCCGGCTCCTATTAATCGAGACGACGTGTGATCGAGACGAGGCCGAGGATGCCCGGCCGGATGCTATGGCTGACGACGGGACTGATGGCGCTGGCGTGCGGCCTCGCGGGGATCGTGCTGCCGCTCGTGCCGACGACGCCGTTCCTTCTCGTCGCCGCCTTTTCGTTCGCCCGCTCCTCGCCGCGCCTGCATGACTGGCTCGTCACCCATCCGCGACTGGGGCCGCCCATCCACGACTGGAACACGCACGGCGCCATCCGGCAGCGGGCGAAGGCAACGGCGATCGTCCTGATGGCGGCCACGCTCGTGCTGAGCCTCGCCGCGGGCGTCTCCAATGTTGTGCTGACGATTCAGGCGGTCGTGCTCATCATCGTTGCCGCGTTCGTTCTGACCCGCCCGCATGGTCCCGAAGAGGGTGTGTGAGAGTCGCCGTTCTGCCGTGATGACGTCACCGACTAGAGGGGCCGGCTCAGTGGCTCGTGCCCTCCGAGAAGGTGATCTTGTTGAAGACGTTGTATTTGCCGGACGGCTTGCGCATGGGAATCCGGCGCACCTCCTCGAGAGTCTGCGCGTCGTAGACGATCACCGCCCCGTCATCCTCCCAGACGGAGACGAGCGCATAGCGGCCGTGACGGTCGAACTCGGTGTGGGCGACCGTCGCGCCGGGAGCCGGGCGCAGCGTCTTGACGATCGCCAGCGTCTCCTTGTCGATGATGTGCATCGCATTCTTGGTCGGACCGAAGAAGACGTCCGCCCAGACATAGGGCGTCGTCTCGTGCGAGCGCAGGAAGAAGCCGGGGCCCTCCGTATCGATCGTCTTGACGATCGACCAGTCCTTGACGTCGATGATGCTGAGCCTCGGTTCCTTGAGGTGCGGCGTCGCCATCACGCGGCGGCCGTCGCGCATCCAACTGATGCCGGAGCCCAGGTGCGGCATTCCCGGAAGCGGCAGCTCCGCGATCTCCCGCCCCACGATGAGGTTCACGACGACTCCGCGATCACCGTCGCGCGAGGCGCCGATAAGGTTCTTGTAGTCGGGATCGAAAAAGAAGTCGTCGAGCGGCTGCGTCACCGCGATCCGGCGGCGGGCAAACAGGCCCTCGGACACCGGCAGCGCTTCGACCATGCCCTGCTCGTGACTGTGCACATACCCCTCGAAGACCGGCCCGGCCTTCGGATCGGTCGACACCTCCCAGATCTCCGGCACGTCCTTCAGCGCCAGAACGAAGCTGTTGCGGGTCGGCGCCTGATAGACCGCCGAGACGCGCGACGATTTCCCGTTCCGGTCGGCGACCTCGAGAATGCGCGCAACCGTCAGATCCGCAGCCGAGAGAAGGGTCAGCGTATGCGGCAGGTAGTTGGCGACGGCGAGCCACTGCCCATCCTTCGACATGGCGATGTTGCGGGAGTTGAGGCCCGCGCGGACGCGGCCGACCTCCTTCAGGGCCCACAGGTCGTACTTCTGCACCCAGCCGTCGCGCGACATGATGAAGGCGAAACGGCCGTCGGGAGAGAACTTCGGACCGCCATGGACGGCATAGGGCGTCGCGAAACGGTCGAGGCGCTCGAACGTGTCGCCGTCCAGGACCGACACATGATGATCGCCCGTCTCGACGACGAGAAAGAGATTGAGCGGATCGGATTTGTGAACCGGCGCGGCAGGCGCCGCATAGCCGGCGACGAGCTGGCGGCTTGCGGCGATATCCGCCGCCGTCCATGTGGGCACCGTCTTCAGCGGCGTATTCAGGAACTCGGCGAGCGCGGCGATGTCGGCCGCCGCAAGACGATCGGCGAACCCCGGCATCTGCGTCGCGGCGCGTCCCTCCGCGATCACCTTGGCAAGCGCCGGACCCCGCGTCCGCGCCAGCGTCTCGGGAATGAGCGCCGGACCCGTGCCGCCAAGCCGGCCGGCGCCGTGGCAGGCCGCGCAGTGCTCGGCGTAGAGCTGCGGAGCATCGGACTGCGCGTGCGCGAGCGTCGTGGTGAGCCACAGAATGCTACAGATAGCGATGCGCAGGATCATGTCTCAGGCCTCTGAACGGCGTCACCTGCGCGCGCGCGGCCACATCGGAGTCCTCGCCAAGGCCGATCTCGGAATCGCCGAGATAGCAGGCGGGGTCCGCCTCCCAGGGATCGCCCGTCAGTTGCAGCGCGCGGATCCGCGTGTTGCCGCCGCAGATGGATTTGTACGCGCAGGCTCCGCACCGCCCCTTGAGCGGCCGCGGCTTCATCCGCAGTCCCGCCAGCATGGGATCGGAAAGGTCCTCCCAGATCTCGCTGAACGGCCGCTTGCGGACACTGTCGATGTTGTAGCCCGACCAGTACGTGTCGGGATGGACAACGCCCTGCGTGTCGATGTTGGCCACCCCGACGCCGGACGCGTTGCCGCCCCACGCTTCGAGGTGACGGCGCACGTGCTCCACCCGCTCGGCCGGGAACCGCTGCGTGGCCCAGTTGAGGAAATAGACCGCGTCCGCGTCGTTGTTGCCGGTCACGATGTCGAGGGGAGGCCCCCCGGAGACGCCGCGCCAAGCCCGTTCGATGAGGAGATCCATCGCGCCGCGCGTTGCCGACCAGTCCGTATCGTCGCAACGATGCTTGTTGCCCCGGCCCGCGTAGACGAGGTGCGAGAGATAGAACTTCTCGACGCCTTCCGCCTCGGCAAGCGCGAGCAGGTCGGGCAGTTGCGCGGCGTTGTCGCTCGTCATGGTGAAGCGCAGGCCGACCTTGATGCCGCGCGCCTTGCACGCCTGCACGCCCGCCAGCGCGGCCGCGAAGGCTCCGCTTTTGCCACGGAACCAGTCGTTGGTCGCGCCGATGCCGTCGAGGCTGATGCCGACGTAGTCGAAGCCGATCTCGGCGATCTCGTCGGCGACGGCCCCGGCGATCGGCGTGCCGTTCGTCGACAGCGCGGTATAGAGGCCGCAGGCCTTCGCGCGGCGCGCGATGTCGAGCGTATCGGGCCGCGAGAGCGGTTCGCCGCCGGACAGGATGAGGGCCGGGATGCGGTAGGCCACGAGATCGTCGAGGACGGCGAAGGCCTCGCTGCTCGTCAGCTCTCCGGGAAAATGCTGATCCGCCGCGACGGCGTAGCAGTGGCGGCACTTCAGGTTGCAGCGCCGCGTCAGGTTCCAGATGACAACCGGACGGACGGGACCCGACCGGCGGCGCACCGGCGTCGGTGCAACGAGCTCACTCATGTAGTGGGAGAGGCGGAACACGGGCGTCACCCTCCGTTGCGAGACAGGCGCAGGCCCGTCTTCTTAAGGATTCGCTTGGAATAGAGCACATCCGAGGCACGGCACGCGGGACCGAGCAGCGCGGCGATGCTCGCGCGTTTCAGCTCCACCTCGTCCCGGTCGGTGCCGTGGACCATGGCGAAGAGGTTGTAGGGCCAGACCGGCAGCGCCCGGAGCCGGCGATAGCAGTGCGTAACGAAGTCGAGCGCGCCGACCCGGCGTCCGAGCTCGGAGACCCGCGCATCATCCACGTCCCACACCGTCATGCCGTTGGCCGTCAATCCGAGCGTGTAGTGGTTGGGCGCAAGCGCGATGCGCCGCATGATGCCGCGCGCCTTCAGCGCGGCCAGTCGCGCCAGGACCTCGTCCTCCGAGAGACCTATCGCCTCCGCAATCCGCGCATAGGGCCGGCTGGCGACCGGAAGGCCCGCTTCCGTCGCGGCGATCAGCTCGCGATCGATGGGGTCGAGAACCGTCATGCCGTCACCCTGAAGCCGATGAAGTACTCCTCCTCCTTCGGGAAGCGCAGCACTTGAAGACCCGTCTCCTCCTCGATGCGGTCGGCCACGCTCGCAATCTCCCCGGGCGTCTCGGTGGCGAGGACGAACCACATATTGAGGGCGTGGTCGCGCTCGTAGTTGTGCGCGACCTCGCTCCACGCGTTGACGATCCGCGCGACGTCGTCGAAGCGCTCCGCCGGAACCGACATCGCGCACAGGCAGAAGGCTCCGCCCATCGCCTCGGCGGCAAAGAACGGGCCGAAGCGCGTCGCGACCCCCGTCGCGATGAGCCGCTGCAGGCGATGGATCAGGGCGGGCGCGGAGCAGCCAAGCACGGCGGCGACGATGTCGAACGGATTGGGGTCGAGTGGAAAGCCGTCTTGAAGGCGGTTGATGATCGCGCGGTCGAGCGCGTCGAGATCGGTGGGACGGTCGGTGGCCCGGTTGGTCATCATGCCGCCTCCCTCGGACGCGCCAGCATGGCGCCCGTCTGCTTATAGCACCGCGACGAGAACAGGATCTGGCGGGGATAGGCGTCGAGTCCCGCCAGCCGTTGCGCATCAGCGAGTGTCGCCAGCGCCTCCTCGCGCGTCTTCGCGTGCACCATGCAATAAAGATTGTAGGGCCATTCGCGCGCGTAGCGCCGCCGCCGGTAGCACAGATTGATGCCAGGAGCGCCCGCAAGGAGCGCGCCGGCGCGATCGGCCTCGGACATGGGAACGTCCCACACGACCATGGCGTTGGCGCGCCAGCCGATCGCGCGATGACGCACGATCACGCCGATCCGGGGAACGATCCCCGCCGCGGTCAGGGCTTCGAGCCGCGCGATGACCGCACCTTCGCTTCGACCGAGGGCCGTGGCCATGGACGTGAAGGGCCGCGGCACGAGCGGCAGACCGTCGGTCAGAGCCTGGACGATCTCGCGGTCTCCGGGCTCGGGGACGAAATCGGTGCAGCCGGGCATCGGATCGGCGCCGGACCGGTCGTCTTTCGGTGCCGGACGTCCGTCGAGCGGGAAGCCGAGATCGAGGCGGTAGGGCCTCTCGAGCCGCAGATCGAGGACCCTGAGGCCGGTGCGCTGCTCGAGACGGTGCAGCGTCGCGTCGACGTAGGTGCGGTCGGGACCCGTGACGACGAACCAGAGGTTCCAGTCGTTCTCGCGCAGATAGACGTGATTGACGCCGGCCTCGGCGCCGACCAGAGCCGCAACCGCGCCGACCTGGAGCTCCGGCACAGCCATCGCCGCCAGCGTGCTCGCGCCGAGGGTATTGGGCCGCACCACGCCGCCGACCCGTCCGATCGCGCCCTCGGCCAGAAGGCTCTGCAGGCGCTCGATCACATCGGTCTCGTCGAGGCCGAGCGTGTCCGCGATGACGGCGAACGGCCGTGGAACGAGCGGAAAGGCCCTTTGCCAGTCCTCCAGAAGACGCCTGCGGACGCTGTCGCGCGAGGGGTTCTGCATGGCTAGAGCCCCGTCTTGTGGGCGCGGGCGGTGAAGAAGATCCCGCTCGGGCTGCGCGCCGGAATGCTGGCCGTCCTCTCGAATGTGCGCGCGTCGTAGACCTCGACCACATCGCGGTCGCGCACCGAGACCCAGACCTCGTTGCCGCGGGGGGTGAACTCCATGTGAAGGACCGCCGGTCCCGGCTTCAATTCCTTGATGACCGCTCCCGTCAGGCTGTCGACGACCTGGACCACGTCGTTGTCGGGGTGGGCGAAGTTGACCCACACGTGGCGTCCGTCCGGACGTGCCACGGCGAACACCGGCTGGCCATGCACCGCCGTGCGCCCGACCTCCTCGAAGCTGCGGCCATCGACCCACAGCAATTCATGCCGGCCGACCGCCGGAAGGACGAGGCGCTCGCCGGCCACCGCCCAGCTCTCCAGATGCGGCATCTTGTAGACCGGAAGCTGCGTCTCGCCGCGGCCGTAGCCGTGCAGGATACGGCGCGGCGCGAGCGGGGCCTTCCACAGGTCGAGGACCGTCAGGCCGTCCTCGCCGAACAGGCCCGCCACGTAGTAGCGCCCGTCGCCCGTGATGAGGGCGTCGTAGGGCTCCTTGCCGATGCCGGCAAATTTGGTGAGCTGCGGGGCGCCGGGGGCGGAAAAGTCGGCGATCCATGTTTCGCCCGCATCCCACAGCGAGAACACGAAGCGTCGTCCCGGTGCGTCCTCCAGGCCGATGACCTTGGACCGTCCGCCCGACCAGGCGGCCGGGATGCTGGCGACCTCGGTCAGGGTCTTGGCATCGAACACCTTGACGCCGCCCGGCTCGTAGTTCGCGACGGCGACGAGCGCGCCGTCGTCGGAGATCGCGCCGCCGATCGAGTTGCCGGCCTGCAGGATCCGGTTTGCGATCGTGGCCGACAGGAGATCGACCTTCGTCAGGCCGCCGTCGCGTCCGAAGACGTAGGCGTAGCGGCCATCGGGCGAGAAGACTGCGGAGGCGTGCGACAGGTCGCCGAGGCCTTCGACGCGGGCGAGGGTGCTGCGCTGCGACGTCTCGACGATCAGCAGCGAGCCGCTGGCGCGCTCGATGACGATGCCGAGGTCGCCGGTGCCGCGCAGGCCGGGCGTCGCGGCGCGCGCGCCGTCCGCCACCAACCCGATCCACAGA
The DNA here is from genome assembly GCA_964589785.1 of uncultured Hyphomicrobium sp. Lineage (GTDB taxonomy): Bacteria > Pseudomonadota > Alphaproteobacteria > Rhizobiales > Hyphomicrobiaceae > JAGVSR01. Next base: position 18,973 of record CAZPUQ010000007.1, on the reverse strand, counting down.
CCGGAGAGGAGCGCGAGGAGTGCTGTGCCGGCCCGCCTCATTCCTTCGTTTCCTGCAGCAGATAGTTGGCGATCCACAAGGCGTCGGCCTCGCTCAGCAGCGGGCGCCACGGCGGCATGGCCGTCCCCGGGACGCCATCGAGAATGATCTGGGCCAGCGCATCGGGCGAGCGGCCCGCAAGTCGCGCGGCCCGCAGATCCGGCCCCAGCCCGCCCTTCAGCGTCATGCCGTGGCAGGACCCGCAATCGTGCCGCACGAGGCGTTCCAGCGCCTCCGGGGTCGAGGCCGGCTCGGCCAGCGCGTGCGCCGCAAGTACGCCACCCGTTACGATCAAGCCCGTCAGCGAGGCCCGAAGCCGGGCGCCACTAGGCATGGACACGCGCCTCCAGGCCGCCCGGATACGGCGCGATGCGCTCGCACGCACACGCATGGACTGGATCGCCGGCATACAGAGACACCACGTCGCCGATGAAGAACAGGATGGGCCCGTCGAAACGTGTCTCGCGCATCCGCGCCGCGATGGTGGCGAGATCGGCGCAAAGCCGGCGCTCGCGCGGCGTGGTGCCGTTGTTTATCGCGAGAACGGGCGTTGCCGGGGCCAGGCCCTCGGCCATCAGCCGTGTCGCGATCTCGTCGATGTTCGCGGCCCCCATGTAGACGACCAGCGTCGTCTGGGGATCGGCGAGCCCCTTCCAGTCGAGGTCCAACGGCTCGTCGTGACGGCAGTGGCCCGTCACCAGGCGCACGCTCATCGCCAGTCCGCGATGGGTAAGGGGCACGCCGGTGCTGGCGGCGCAGCCTTGCGCGGCCGTGATGCCCGGCACGATCTCGCAGGGGAGTCCGACCTCGCGAAGCGCCAGCGCCTCCTCGGACCCCCGGCCGAAGACGAAAGGGTCGCCGCCTTTGAGGCGCACGGTCGTCAGCCCCGCAAGCGCGAGCTTGACCAGGATCTCGTTGATCTCCTCCTGCGGCACCGGATGCTTCTTGGGTGCCTTGCCGACGGGCAGCATGACCGCCCGCGGATTTGCCAGCGCCAGCACCTCGTTGGAGACCAGCCGGTCGTAGACCACGGCATCGGCCTGCTGCAGCAGCCGGGCCGCTTTCACCGTCAGGAGATCGGGATCGCCGGGGCCGGCACCCACGAGGTAGACGCGTCCGGGCATTCGCATGGCTATCGTCCCACTGTTCGCCGGCGAGCGTCCGGCCGTCGGATCGGTAGGTGTGGCAGGAGGCGCAGGTGGCGCCTCCTGCCGGTCGGCGTCTCAGTAGACGTCGTTGCGCGTGTTGAAGACGTTGAACTTGCCCGTCGGCGTAATGAGCTTGGGGTCCTTGATCACGTGCTTCAGCTTCAGTGTCTTGTCATCCACTACCACGATGGCCGAGACCTTGTCCTTGGCGTTCCAGACCGAGAACCAGACTTCGTCGCCCGCCTCGTTGTATTCGCCTTGGACCACGCGCGGCTGACCTTCGGCGATGGCGGCCCACTCGGCGATCGGGAGCGTCGTGAACGTGGGCTTCTCCGTGCCGAGCTCGCTGACCTTGAACACGGCCACCGAGCCGGAGATCGCCGCCTCCGGATTGAGCGTCGCATCGACGTAGAGGTGATCCGACTTCGGGTGCGATTTCACGAACAGCGATCCGCCACCGAGCGCATCGAAGGTCTGCACGATCTTCCACGCCTTGTCGGGGTGCTTCTCGGGATCGGTGCCGATGAGCGAGACCTTCTCGTCGCCGAGATGCGAGGTCACCCACACCGGTCCATGGACGGGGTGCACGAGGTTGGCGCCGCGGCCAGGATGCGGCGTCTGGCCGCCGGTATCGATCAACGCGGTGAGCACGCCCTCCTTGGTGTCGATGACGGCGATCTTGTTGCGCGCATTGGCCGCCACCAGGAAGTAGCGCTTCGTGGAATCGAGCCCGCCGTCATGCAGGAACCGCTCGGCCTCGATCTCCGTCGTCTTCAGGTTCTTGATGTCGGAGTAGTCGACGAGGAGAATCTTGCCGGTCTCCTTGACGTTGACGATGAACTCCGGGCGGTAGTGCGAGGAGAGGATCGACGCGACGCGCGGCTCGGGATGATACTCCTGCTCGTCGTAGACCATGCCGCGGGTCGACTGGATCTTCAGCGGCTCGAGCGTGGCGCCATCCATGATGACGTACTGCGGCGGCCAGTAGGAACCGGCGATGGCGTACTTGTCCTCGAAGCCCTTGTACTTGGATGTCTCGATCGAGCGAGCCTCGGCGCCGATCTTGATCTCGGCAACCGTCTCGGGCTCCTCCATCCATAGATCGATCATGTTGATCTTGGCGTCGCGGCCGATGACGAAGAGATAGCGCCCCGACGCCGACATGCGCGAGATGTGCACGGCGTAGCCGGTCTTCAGAATCTTGACGATTTCCTTCGTATCGCCGTCGATGAGCGCAACCTCGCCCGAGTCGCGCAGCGTCACCGAGAACAGATTGTCGAGCTTCAGGTTGTTCATCTGCTTGGTCGGGCGCTTCTCGACCGGGATGTGGACCTTCCAGGTCTTGCGCATCTCGGCCATGCCGAACTCGGGCGGCTGCGGCGGCTCGATCAGCAGATAGCGGGCCATCATGTCGACCTCGGCCTCGCTCAACTGGCCGGACGTTCCCCAGTTCGGCATGCCGGCGGGCGAGCCATAGGTGATGAAGGCACTCAGCGACTCATAGCCGCGATCACGCGTGATGTCCGTCGTCAGCGGCTTTCCGGTCGCGCCCTTGCGCAGCACGCCGTGACAGCCGGCGCAGCGCTCGAAATAGATCTGCGAGGCCTTATGGAATTCTTCCGGCGTGATGACCGGATCGTCAGGCTTGCGGCCGGGAATCTCGAGATTGAGCTGTCCCAGCGTGTCGAACTTCGGCTTATAGGCCGCCGCAGGCGTATCGCCATGGCCTTTCGGCTTGTCTTGCGCCAGAGCGGGCATCGCCGCGACGAGCAGCAATGGAAGCGCGAGGCCGCTTAAGCGCGACGCTCTCAGCATGAGTTTCCGGGAACGCGTAGGCATGGCCGTCGAACCTCCGTGAGTTGATCTTGCGGGTAGGTTGGCTCAATTGCCGCCGTGTCACCTTGACTTATGTGAAGGCCCGCCCCGGTCACCGTGCGACATTACTCCGCGCGAAGCGAGGAGCGGTGATGGCCGGCTGCAGCGTTAACGACACCAGAGTCGAGGAGAGCGCACACGCGTTGCGAAGCGGCACGGCGGCTTTCGCGGCGGCCCGTCGGTTGCGGCGCAGCACCTGGCGCATCTTGCGCGCGACGGCGGTCGGATTGGCGCTCCACGCGTCCGCACTCGCAGCGCCGAGCCAGACGACGGATTTACCGCCTACGCTCGACCCAGCGCTGGTGGCGCAAGTCTTTGCCGGTGCTCCGCGCGACGTCGAGATCGTGCGCGTCGATGGGCCACCCCCAGCCTGGCGCATCGACGGCGCTGCCGGACCGATCGGCTACGTCGCCTCGACCGCAGACGTGACGGGCTCCGTCGGCTATTCAGGCCAGGCGATCGACATCCTGGTCGGCATTGCACCCGATGCGCGGATCGCAGGCGCCGTTCTCGTCAAGCACAGCGAGCCCGTGCTGACGCTCGGCATTTCGAGCGAGGACATCGCGCGCTATGTCGCAGCCTTCGCCGGCTTCGATCTGCGGACGACGAGCGTCGAAGCCTTCAAGGACAGCGCCGGGCTGCCGCCCATCATCGCGCGCGCGACCGTCTCGACCGGCGTCATCCGCGACGCGATCCTGCGCACCGCGCGGACGGTCGCCCTCGGCCAGGGGCTCATTGCGGCCAAGGGCGCCGGTATCGACCGCGCGTCGTTCGCATCCCGCACCTGGGCGGACCTCATCGCCGACCGCTCCATCACGCATGCCGCGATCGGTCTGGCGGAAGCGGCGGAGCGGCTGGGGCAGCTCGCCATTCCCCTGCCCGCCGGAGACGCCCCTTTCATCGAGATATGGGCCGCCGTGCTCGATCCGCCGACCATCGGGAGAAACCTGCTCGGGCAGCTTGCCTACACGCGTCACATCGCGACGTTGGGCGCCGGCGACACGGCCCTGTTCGTGGCCGGAAACGGGTTTCATTCCTATCGCGGCACCGGCTACCTCTCGACGGGGGTCTTCGAGCGGCTCGAGGTGATCCAGGGCGACAAGACGATCCGCCTGAAGAAAGAAGATTACCTACGGCTCGACAAGCTCGCGGTCGCGGACGCGCCCGAGCTCAAGGAGATGAGCCTGTTCCGGATCGCGGCCGCCACGGGCTTTGACGCGACGCAGCCCTTCCGGATCGAGGTGACGGCCGAGCGCGAGCGTGCCGACGGAACGAAAGCGAGCCTGCGCCTGCCGCTGCGCTACACACTGCCGCACACGTATGTTCGGCAGAGCTCAGCTACGGCGCCTCAGGCAGAGGAGCCGCTGTGGGTGGCAGCCTGGCGGCGCAAGCCCGGCACGATCGGGATCGTGGCCGCGATGATGACGCTCGTTGCCGTCATCTTCTTTGCGCAGGAATCGTTCGTGCGCCGCCCGCGCTTGTGGCTGTGGACCCGGCTCGGCTTCCTCTCCTTCACGCTCGTCTTCCTCGGCTGGTATGCCAACGGTCAGCTTTCGGTCGTGCAGGTGGTCGCCTTCTTCCATTCGCTCCTCAGCGGATTCAGGTGGGAGACGTTCCTGATCGAGCCCGTGATCTTCCTGCTCTGGTCGTTCGTGGCCCTCGGCCTCCTGTTCCTCGGCCGCGGCGTCTATTGCGGATGGCTTTGCCCCTTCGGCGCGCTGCAGGAGCTTCTGAACGAGGGCGCCAAGCGCCTGGGCGTCCGGCAGATCGAAGTGCCCTTCTCGCTGCAGGAGAGGCTGTGGGCCATCAAGTACACGCTCTTCGTCCTGATCCTCGGGGTGTCGTTCTACTCCATGCCTCAGGCGCTCGTTTTCGCAGAGGTCGAGCCGTTCAAGACCGCCATTTCCATGCGTTTCATGCGCGCGTGGCCGTTCGTCCTGTTCGCCGTTGCGCTCTTGACGGCGGGGCTCTTCATCGAAAGGTTCTTCTGCCGCTATCTGTGCCCGCTCGGCGCGGCGCTCGGCATTCCGGCCAAGATGAAGCTTTTCGACTGGCTCCACCGGCGGCCGCAATGCGGGCGCGAGTGCCGCTTCTGCGAGACGCAGTGCACGGTCGGCGCCATCGATTCGCTCGGCCGCATCAATCCGAACGAATGCATCCTGTGCCTGCGCTGCCAGGTGATCATGTGCGACGACAATCAATGCCTGATCCTGAAGCGCAGGGCCGGCCGCAAAACGGAAAACTCTATCGCAGCGGAACAGGCGCGACCCGAGGCACCGCTTGCTGATTTGAGGAGGATGACATGAGAGTGACGCGTCGGCAGTTCGTCGTTACGGGCATCGCCGCCGGCGTCGTCGGCAGCGCCGGTGCACTGGTCGCATCCGGACAGACACAGCCCGCCTTCGTCTGGCGGGGCGCGGCGCTCGGCGGCGAGGCGCGCGTGTCGCTCTACGGCCCCGATCGCGAGGCCGCCCAGAGCGCGCTCGAAGCCGTTGCCGGCGAGATCGATCGGCTGGAGAACATCTTCTCCTTGCACCGGACCGCGTCCGAGCTGAGCCGGCTCAATCGCGACGGCCATATCGACGCGCCATCGAGCGACCTTCTCGCCGTTCTCGCCTCCGCTGTCGCCTGGCGCAGCCGGACGTCCGGCGCGTTCGATCCCACCGTCCAGCCCCTCTGGCAGGCGGCCGCGGCCGGCCGCCCGCCGTCCCCCGACCTCTTGGCGCTCGCCGGCACCCCGATCGAGATCGGCCCGGGTCGGATCGCGCTGGCGCCGGGCGCGAGCCTGACGCTCAACGGCATCGCGCAGGGACGGATCGCGGACCGGGTGACGGAGATTCTCATGGCGCATGGCTTCACCGACGTCGTCATCGACGCCGGGGAGCTTCGGCTGCCCGGCACAACCCGCCGGACCGTGGGCATCCCGGCCGCCAAGGCGGCCGTGTCGGTCGCCGCAGTCGCCGTCGCCACCAGCGAGCCGAAGACCCTGGTGTTCGACGCCAAAACCTTCCGCCATCATCTGATCGACCCGCGCACCGGCGAGAGCCCCCGCCACTGGCTCAGCATCTCCGTCTTCGCTCCGACGGCGGAAATGGCCGACGCCCTTTCGACGGCGTTCGCCGTGCTGCCGCTCGACGCCGTCGCCGATCTCGTCAGCGCCATCGGCGATGTGGCCGTGATCGGCCAGGATGGGCGCGATCGCATCCGGCGCCTTGGCGATCTGAGGCTCGCTGGCGGCCCGGCGTTGGGGTCCTGAGGGCGGCGGCCCCCGGACGCGAGGGCCCGGACCCGCCTGCCCCGCGCTGATCGGTCTCAGGCAAAGTCGTCCTGGCCGCCCTCCGACCGCGCCGAAATCCCCTCGGGCCTTGCCTTTCGTTAAGTGCCGGCGCGCGCCCATGGGCGAAATTGGGCGGTGCAATCGCAGAGCCTGTCTGAAGGAGGCGAACGGCAATGAGCGAAGTCATGACCAAGTCCATGGCCCGGAACATATTCTTCGGCGGGTCGCTGTTCTTCTTCGTCATTTTTGTGGGGCTTACCATTCACAGCCATCTCTACATCGTGAATACATCGACGGCATCGATGGAACTCTCCGAATCCGTGGCACGCGGCAAGCGGATCTGGGAGGTCAACGCCTGCATCAACTGCCACAGCATCCACGGCGAGGGCGCCTACTTCGCCCCCGAGGTCGGCAACGTGATGACGCGGTGGGGCGTGATCGACAAGCCGGAGGAGGCCTTCACAACGCTCAAGGCCTGGATGGAGGCGCAACCATCCGGAATCGAAGGCCGCCGGCAGATGCCACGCTTCCATTTGACGGACGAGCAGATCCGGGACCTGTCCAACTTCCTCATCTGGGCCGACAAGACCGATACCAAGGGCTGGCCGCCGACGGACGCGGGCTAAGGATCGCTGCTGGGAGAACGATGCAATGAAATACGAAAGCCAGAAGATCGCCTACGCATACTTCCTGACCGCGATGCTCCTGTTCCTCGTGCAGGTCTCAGGCGGTCTGCTCGCCGGGTGGGTCTACGTTTCCCCCAACACGCTGTCGGACGTGCTGCCGTTCAACATCATCCGGATGCTGCACACGAATGCACTGATCGTGTGGCTTCTGCTCGGGTTCTTCGGGGCCGCCTACTTCCTGATCCCCGAGGAAGCCGAGCGCGAGATCCACTCACCCCAGCTCGCTTACCTGCAGCTTGCCATCCTGGTGCTCGGCACGGCGGGCGTGGTCGTCACCTACGCGTTCGATCTCTTCCACGGCAACTTCCTGCTCGGCAAGGACGGCCGCGAGTTCCTCGAGCAGCCGCTGTGGGTGAAGCTCGGCATCGTCGTGGCCGCACTGATCTTCCTCTACAACGTCTCGATGACGGTGCTGGCCGGGCGCAAGACGGCCATCACCACGGTGCTCCTGATCGGGCTCTGGGGCATCGCCCTGTTCTTCCTGTTCGCCTTCTACAATCCGGAGAACCTCAGCCTCGACAAGATGTACTGGTGGTACGTCGTCCACCTCTGGGTCGAAGGCGTGTGGGAGCTGGTGATGGCCTCCATCCTCGCCTATCTCATGCTGAAGCTCACCGGCGTCGATCGCGAGGTCGTCGAGAAATGGCTCTACGTGATCGTCGGAACGTCGCTGTTCAGCGGCATCCTCGGCACCGGCCACCACTACTACTGGATCGGCACGCCCGGCTACTGGCAGTGGATCGGCTCGATCTTCTCCACGCTCGAGATCATCCCCTTCTTCCTCATGATGGTCTTCACCTTCGTGATGGTCTGGAAGGGCAAGCGCGAGCATCCCAACCAGGCGGCGCTGCTGTGGGCGCTCGGCACGACGACGCTCGCGTTCTTCGGCGCCGGCGTGTGGGGCTTCCTGCACACCCTGCACGGCATCAACTTCTACTCGCACGGCACGCAGATCACGGCGGCGCACGGACACCTTGCGTTCTTCGGTGCCTACGTGTCACTGAACCTCGCCATCTTCACCTATGCGTTCCCGATCCTGAAGAACCGGGATCCCTATAACCAGGTGCTGAACATGGCGAGCTTCTGGCTGATGGCCGGCGGCATGTCGTTCATGACGTTCGTGCTGACGTTCGCCGGCGTCGTGCAGACGCATCTGCAGCGCGTCATGGGTCAGAACTACATGGAGGTTCAGGATCAGCTTACGCTGTTCTACTACATGCGGTTCGGCGCCGGCGTCGCCGTCGTCCTCGGCGCGATCCTGTTCGTGTACGCGACGCTGTTCCCGCGCCGCGAGATCATCGCGACCGACAAGGACGTCGCGCTCAATCCGGCGGAGTGACCCGACATGCAGACCGCACACCAGGCGAAGAGGGCTCAAGTCCCCTTCTACCTCCCCCACGGCGACGAGTGCGAGCTCTTCAAGGCCGCCTATCGCAACCGGATGGCGCTTCTCCTGAAGGGGCCCACCGGCTGCGGCAAGACACGCTTCGTCGCCCACATGGCGGCCACGCTCGGCCGGCCGCTCTACACGGTCGCCTGCCACGACGACCTGTCGGCGGCCGATCTGATCGGACGCTATCTCTTGAAGGGCGGCAACACCGAATGGGTCGACGGACCGCTGACGCGCGCGGTCCGCGAAGGCGCCATCTGCTACCTCGACGAGGTGGTCGAGGCGCGCAAGGACGTCACCGTCGTCCTGCATCCCCTCACCGACGACCGGCGCATTCTGCCGATCGAGCGGACGGGCGAGGTGCTGGAGGCGGGCCCGCACTTCATGCTCGTCGCCTCCTACAATCCCGGCTACCAGAACATCCTGAAGACGCTGAAACCGTCCACGCGGCAACGTTTCCTGGCGGTCGAGTTCGATTTTCCAGCCCCCCAGCGCGAGATCGAGATCGTTGCCAGCGAGAGCGGGCTGTCCAAGGAAAAGGCCTCAACGCTCGTGCGGCTCGCCGGCAAGCTGCGCGCGCTCAAGGGCCAGGATATCGAGGAAGGCGTGTCGACCCGGCTTCTCGTCTACTGCGCGAGCCTCATCCACGACGGCATGCCGATCGAGAAGGCGGTGCGCGCGGCCCTCATCGAGCCCCTGAGCGATGATGCGGACGTCAAGCAGGGCCTCCTCGATCTCGTCACGGCCGTCTACGGGTAAGCCGGGACAAGAACCATGGGCACGCTGGAATTCGAGCCTTGGGAGCCGGAAGAGAGTGTCGGCAAGATCTGGCACGCCTTCGCGAGTGAGCTCGATGCGCCGGGATGCTTCGAGGACGCGGCCGCCACGCTCGAGGAGATGCGCGGGCGCATCGGCGTTCTCTTTCGCGGACTCGGCGGAGCACGGGATGTCGAGATCCGGACCGCGACGGCGCAGGAGTCCAACCACCGTCTGACATGGCGGCGCACTCTGGGCCAGGCGGCCGAGCGGATCGCCATGCCGAGCTTCGACGGCGAGGCTATCCGTCTGCCCGACCGCATCGCGGCGTTTCCCGAGCGCGAGGCGAACCTCGCGCTCTATCTGTGGCTCGCCGCGGCCATGGCGTTCGCAAAGCGCCCGGAACCGGAGGCCGACCCCTTGCGCCGGGACCTGCGGGCCCTCCAGTGCGCGCAGGACATGACGCGGCGGACGCTGTCGGATTGTCCGGGGCTGCGGCGCATCCACCATGCTCTGGTGCTCGACACGCGCCGGATGCGGCCCGAACGGAGCCTGCCCCGCGTCGAGGCGGCGGTCGAGGCGAGCATCCTTCACCTCCTCGGAGCCGCGCCGCCGGCGGACGAGCTTGCCCAGGCGATCTCGGCGGCGGTGCGCAGCGAGGCCTCGGATCTCAGCGCCTTCTCCGCCCCGCGCGGCTACCTGCCCTACATGCCGGTGGCGCTGTGGCCCGACCTGCGTCCGCTGGCGCAGCGGGTCGCGAACGGCGGCCGCGAGGATGGCGGGCAAGGGTCGAACCCGCCGCCGGACGAGGACCAGAAGACCATCAAGGCCAGCCGGCAGCGCTCGGACGAGGCCGCGCGCAAGGACAGCTTCATCCTCTACAAGTTCGAGTCGATCCTCTCCTGGGCGGAGTTCCTCAATCTCAACCGCCGCATCGACGACGACGACCAGGATACCGCCAAGAAGGCGGCCGACGACCTGGAGGAGATCGGCCTTGCCCGGGTGCCGCAGAAGGCGCGCACGCGCCTCAGGCTCCATCTCGACCTGTCGCCCGAGGAGACCGAGTTCGAGAGGCTTGCCGGCCAGCACGTCTTTCCCGAATGGGACCATCGCACGAAGACCTACCTGCCCGACTACTGCCGGATCCTTTCGGGGCCGGCGTCGCCCGCCGAGCAACGGCCAGAGAGCCTCACGAGCGCGGCGACACGCCGGCGCATCCGCAGCGTGCGCCGCCAGTTCGAGGCGCTGCGCCCCAAGCGGGTGCTGCTGACACGCCAGATCGACGGCGACGAGATTGATCTGGAGGCGGCCGTCGACGCGCGCGTGGAGCTGACCGCGACGGGCGAGCATTCCGACCGGGTCTACTGCGCCAGCCGCAGCCAGGAGCGCGATCTGGCGGTCGCCGTCCTGCTCGATGCCTCGCGCTCCACCGAGAGCTACGTGGCGGGGCGCCAGGTGCTCGACATCGCGCGCGAGGCGCTGATCGCGCTCTCCTGGGGACTCCAGGCCTGCGGCGACGAGACCTCCATCGACGCCTTCTCGTCGCTGCGGCGGGACCGGGTCTTCATCCAGGCCTGCAAGGCCTTCGATGAGCCGATGGGCCCGGCTGTCGAAGACCGGATCGCGGGGCTGAGGCCGGGCCACTACACCCGCCTCGGCGCGGCGCTGCGCTACACCTCCGCCAAGCTCGCCAGGCGGCCGCGGCAGCGGCGCCTCCTGCTCGTCCTGACCGACGGCAAGCCCAACGATCTCGACCACTACGAGGGCCGCCACGGCATCGAGGATTCGCACATGGCCGTGCGCGAGGCGCGCCGGCAGGGGCAATCGGTGTTTGCCGTCACCATCGACAGCAAGTCGCAGGCGACCTTCAGCCGGATCTTCGGACCGAGCGGCTACGTCGTCGTGCCCAACCCCGAGAAGCTGACGGCCGCGCTTCCCCAGCTCTATCGCCACCTGGTCAGCGGATGAGCGATCGCAACCGGCAGGAGCCCCCCTCGCGGCAGGAGTGGCGGCAGGACAACCTCGGCGTTTTCGGCGAGCTGCCCGGCGACCTCATGATGTGGGTGCTCATCATCAGCGAGCTCTTGGTCTTCGGCGGCGCCCTGCTGGCGTTCCTGGCCGTGCGGGCGGGCGATCCGGCCGGCTTCAGCGCCGATCAGGCGCTCGTCGACCAGACAGCCGGCGCGGTGAACACGATGGTGCTCGTCACGAGCGGCCTGTGCGCGGGGCTCGCTGTCGTCCATCGGGAGCGCGAAAATCGGCCGCTCGCGCGTCGCTGGCTGCTGGCGGCCGGCGTGCTCGGCATCGTGTTCCTGATCGTCAAGAGCTTCGAGTATGCGCAGAAGGCGGCGCTCGGAATCGGCATTGAAACGAGCCCTTTCTTCACCTTCTACTACCTGACCACCGGATTCCACGCCCTGCACGTCGTGGCCGGCATTGTGATCCTCGCTCTCGTGGCGTGGGCCGACAGCGTACGCAACATGGAGGTTGCGGTCTCCTTCTGGCACATGGTGGATCTCGTCTGGGTGCTCCTCTTTCCAGTTATCTATCTTCTGAGGTGATGCGGCATGAACGCCCGGGTTCTCGTCGAAGCATGGGCAACGCTCGTGGCGCTGAGCGCGGCCACAGTCGTGCTGACGCTGATGGAGCTCACCGACGCGACGCGGATCGGCATCGCCGGCGGCGTTCTTGCGCTGTCCGGGCTCAAGGCCAGGACGATCCTGGGGCGCTATCTGCGGCTCAACCAGTCGCCGTTCTGGACACGCCTGTTCGATGCGGCGCTCGCCGTTTTTCTCGCGATCGCCTTCACCGTCTATCTCATGGGTATCAAGGAGTGAGGCATGGGCGGCGACACCAACGCCGAGGACAAGAATGCCGTCCCGCTCTGGCTCTCCCTCTTCTGCTACGCCCTCATGGGGCCGGGGCTGGCGATCAACGCCGTCTTCGTCGCGCTCGCCATTCCGGCGATGGCGCCCTTCGGCATGAACGGCCTCTTCGCCGCTGCGCTCATCGGCGCCGGGCTCGGCCTCCTGCCGGCCCGGTGGCTGGCGCGCAGGATCCATGAAGGCCTCGGCGAATAGGCGCCGCACCGTCTCATTTTACGTGTGGCCCGGCCGCAACGAAAGGCACAGATCGGCCAACACTGACGTGCAGCAACCTTAGATGATCAGTTACACTTCCTAAGAGATTCGACGCAGATTAGCACTGGTTCCGCTTGCTGAATCAAGCAGTCAGAGCGCGGTTGCCGCGACGACGGAGAGGAGCGGCCCGGGCGACACCCGGACGCCACACGGGGGACGAGAGGATGCCGAAGAAAGGTCTTCAGACGGGACCGGTGCGCCAGCTCGGGGGAGCAGTGGCCGGGCTGGCCGCGGTCGTGCTGGCGGCATCGGTGCCAATGGCGCCAGCGCAAGCGGCCGATCTCGGCGGGGACTGCTGCGCAGACCTCGAAGAGCGCATTGCCGAGCTCGAGGCAACGGCTGCCCGCAAGGGCAACCGCAAGGTGGCTCTGACCATCTCGGGCTACATCGCCCAGGAGATCACGTGGTGGGACGACGGCAAAGAGAGCAACGCCTACCTGCACGGCCTCGGTCCCACGCAGGCCACCAACATTCGCTTCGGCGGTCAGGCCGAGATCTCGCCCGGCTGGTCGGCCGGCTTCCTGATCCGAATCCAGAATCTCAGCGACGATCCGTTCGGCCGGGCCGAGGGCGTCGGCATGGACCAGAACAATCCGAACCTGAACCGCGGCCCCAACACGCAGGTGGCGCACTGGTACATTCAGAGCAAGGATTACGGCAAGGTCAGCGTCGGGCGCATGGTGCATGCCGCCAAGAGCGCGGCCATGGGCACCGACCAGTCCGGCACGCAGATCATCGACAGCTACACGCTGCTGGCCGGCTTTCCGCAGTTCATCATCCGGACCGAGGGCGACCTCAACCCGTCCGGTCTGACCTGGGGGCAGCTCGCCTTCTGCTATGCCCAGTCCTCGCCGCTCGGCGGCGACTGCAACGGCATCGTGCTCAACGGCGTGCGCTACGATACCCCGGCGTTCGCCGGCTTCACCGCCTCGGTGAGCTGGGGCGAGGATGACTTCTGGGAGGTCGGCCTGCGCTACGCCCATGAGTTCTCCGGCTTCAAGCTGGCGCTCGGCGTCGGCTATTCGGAGTTCACCGTCGAGAACGTCACCGGCCCCCTGCCTGCCGGCAGCCACAAGGACAGCAAGTTCTTCCAGGCAGGCGGGTACCTTCAGCACCTCGCCACCGGCCTCTTCGTCCACGCGGCCTATGGCCATGAGAACAACGACGACACGACGGTCGTCGTCGGCACGCCGGCCGTGACGGTGACGCCGCCCGACAGCGACCACTGGTACGTGAAGGCCGGCATCCGCCGGAAGTGGGCTCCGCTGGGCGCGACGATCATCTACGGCGACTATGCCGAGTACCTGGATCAGGTGGGCCCGAATGCGCTCGGCCTCGGCGTCGAGGACAGCACGTTCCGGCGCTACGGCGGCACCATCGCCCAGGAGATCGATGCGGCCGCGATGATCATCTATCTCAAGTATGAGCACTACGATGCCGACGTCAGCGGTGCCTCGCTGAGCCCGCTCGTGACCGATCTTGAGGACGCCGACTTCGTGAGCCTCGGAGCGCTGATCAACTTCTGAGCGCCGCCGCCGGGCGGGGACCTCCTCGTCCGGCGGCGTATGGCCCTTTCTCACACCACGTCGGGATCGGCTTTCGCTACACGCGGCGCCTGGCCGCCGCGCAGGACGGTGTTGCCCTGGTAGAGGGTCCTCTGGTCGATCGCCGGCGGCGACAGCCAGTCCGCTTCCGCCATCTGCCCGCTCTTGCCGTAGACCGCGAGCGCATTGGCATACGTTACCAGCCGGATGGCGTCCTCCGGCACCCCCTGCTCCGCCATGAGCTTCGCGGTCTTGGGCACGGAAAGCGGATCGGACACGCCCCAGTCGCACGCCGAGTCGACGATGAGGCGATCCGGCCCGTAGGTCCGGACGAGTGAGGCCATGCGCTCCGGCGTCATCTTGGAGTGCGGGTAGATCGAGAAGGCGGCCCAGAAGCCTCGATCCTTCACCTCCGCGATCGTCTCCTCGTTGACGTGATCGATGACGACGCGCGACGGGTCGAGCTTGTGCTCCAGGATCACGTCCATGGAGCGCGACGCCCCGCGCTTCTTGTCCCGATGCGGCGTGTGGATCATGACCGGCAGGTCGATCTCGCGCGCGAGGTCGAGCTGCAGGCGGAAGTATTTGTCCTCGAGCGCCGTCTGCTCGTCGTAGCCGATCTCGCCGATGGCGACGACGCCTTCCTTGGTAGCGAAAGCAGACAGGATCTCCATCACGGCCTCGGCAAGGGACTCGTTGTTCGCCTCCTTGGAATTGAGCCCGATGCAGCAGTAGTGGCGCACGCCGAACTGGCCGGCGCGGAAGCGCTCGAAGCCCAGGATGTGGGAGAGGTAGTCGGCGTAGCTGCCGACGTTCGTTCGCGCCTGGCCGATCCAGAATGCGGGCTCGATCACGGCCACCACGCCGGCCTTCGCCATGGCCTCGTAGTCGTCGGTCGTGCGCGAGATCATGTGGGCGTGCGGATCGATGTACATGGCTTGGCTCCCAGTCCTGCGGTGCGAGAGGTCTTGAGGTGCGCGCGTCAGGCGACGCTGTCCCAGGTAAGGCGGCGGTCGCGGACGGCGGCGGCGAGATCGGGGGCCGCGCTGAGTGCGGCGGTCGCGGACGGCAGCGGACATTCGGCGAGGGCCAGCGCGGCGCCGGCCCGCTCGGCATCCCCGCCCTCGCGAAGGATCGCCGCGAGCATGGCGATCTCCGCCTCGCCGACGAAGGGGCCTACGCAGCGCCACAGCTCCGGCGAGATGGTGCGGCCGGCGGCACGGCGCTCGGCGGCGTAATCGACGAGCATGCGTGCCAGATCGGGATTGCGGCGCTGATCGATGCCTTGGATCGGCGCGAGGCGGCTGCCAATGAAGAGCGCCTTCACGACCATCTGGTTCCACTGCGCGTCGCTGAAGAACTCGCGCGGATAGGGGTTACGGTGCGCGACGGCCTCGAAGATCGGCTGCATGGCCGAGCGGATGCCTTCCGCCGCGCGCGGCAGCAACAGCTCCGGGACGGGATAGAGCGGCAGGCCCCTCAGCAGTGCGATCTGCTCGCCGATCTCGGCCGTCGACAGAATCCGGTCGAGGCCGGCCGCGAAGGCGGCGCCGTCGTCGCGGAAGCTCGCCAGCGCGAGCAGAATGCGCGCGGCCTGGTCGACGCTCCAGCCCGTCGTGTCGAGACCGGGGCGGGCCTCCCGTCCGGCCGCCTGCTCGCCCGCGGTGAGATCGAGGTCCGCCTTGCCGACCTTGCGCGGCGCGAGCCCGATCGCGACACCGAGCTGGAACGGGCGCTCGCCCGCCTCGATCTGTGCCACCTGCTGCTCGAGCCACGTGCGCGCCTCCGCGGAGAGCCGCGGCGCAAGCCATCCTGAAAGGAGGTTCCTGCGCTTCGCGACGATCGTGGCCGTCGGTTCGGTCGAAGACATTGCGGGCTGTGCTCCCTTCAGGTCCCGGCGACGACGCGCTGCAGAGCCAGCGTCGCCGCAAACAGTGCGACGCAGACCAGCGCCACGGCCGGGCTGCCGTGTGCCGCCGCGACAACGGCGTCCAGGAGGGCAATCGCCGCGATCAACAGGCCGATGGCGCGTTCCCGGTCGGGACCGTCCCCGGGCCGCAGCCCCCTTACCGCCCATCCGAGCGCCAACGCCGCAACAGCCGCAAGCAGGATGGCGAGCGCGGTCGCCGCGCCGCCGGCCAGCGCTGTGACGAGCGGCAGCAGAAGCAGGAGGACAGGCCAGGATGTTGCCAGCGACTGGAACGCGCCGCCCTTCGCCGCCCGCGTCAGACCCGCGATGTAGAGAAGCAGCGCCAGCGCCGCGCCGAGGATCGTCGCGTTCAGGGTCGCGCCGGCGGCGAGCGCGGTGCCGACGTAGACCAGCGCGCGGCAGGTGCCCATGATCAGCGGTGAAACGGGATTGCCCTTGTGCCAGGCGTCGTAGAGCACGATGGCCGATGCCAGCGCCAGGCCGGCTAGGGCGCTCGGCAGGCCGAACGACGCGAGCAGCGCGACACCCACCGCGAGGAGGCCGCCGCCGATGGCCCACGCCGTCGCCGACGCGATGGCACCAGAGGGCAGCGGACGCTCGGGGCGCTCGCGCGCGTCGATCTCGCGGTCGAAGGCGTCGTTCAGTACCATGCCGCCCGTGTACATCGCCGACATGGCCACCAGCACGACGGCGAGGTGCGCCGGCGCCATGCCGTCGGCCGGGCCGGGAGCGGCAAGGACCGAGGCGGCCAGCACGTTGCTCCACACGGTCGGCAGGTTCGACACGCGTGCGAGACGCAGGAGCGCTTCGAGCGTCGTCACGCGCCGAGCTCCGTGCGCACCCATTGCAGCTCCCGCACGATGTCGCCAACGACCTCCGGCGATCTGAGCGATGGGGGAAGCACGCTCCATGTATAGGTTTCCACCTCGAGATGCGGGGAGACCGCCTGCGTGCGGCAGAGCGCGAGCACCTCGCGCAGGGTCGGCTGCGTGGAGCTGAGGGCATCGAAACGGTCGAGGAACACCGGCACATGGCAGTGGACACGCCATTCGCTGCTGCCGTCGCCGCGCCGCGCGGCAGCGAAAGCGGCGGGAAGGTCGGTGTGGCGCGTCAGGACGCCGCCGCGGCGCGCGACGGTCTGGTGCAGGTAGATGCCATCGTCGAAGCACCCGAGCAGGCGCTCGAGGCGTGCGGGCTCGCCGGTCGCGCGCAAGGCAGAGCTGAGCTGGACCTTGGCGACGAGGATGCCCGCGCGGCGCACGGCGGCGAGCGTCGGCGCGATGTCCTCGAAGGCGACCGCCGAATGGCATACGTCGAAGCACAGGCCGATGTGGCGGCGCAGCGCGGCCTCGGCATGAGCGATAGGGGTATCGGTGAGGCGCGCGAAGAGAGCGCACGCGGCTGAGGAGAACAAGTGCTCCTGAAAGAAGCGCACGGCCTCGGCCGTCGTCTCGAGGAAGCAGGCGGGCTCGGGCTCGATGGCGAGCATGAGGGTGCGGCCGCTGCGGCGGAAGATGCCGTCGAGGTGGGCGGCGGCCCGCACGAAGCCCTCGGCCATCTTCTCGACATCGGCCGCCGTCGTGACCTTGGACCGGAAAGCGCCGGGCACCGTGCTGATGCTCGCCGTCAGATCATCCGGCGCAATGTCCGCCAGAATATCGGCGACCTCGTTGGTGAAGCGCAGCCGCTCCGCCGAGAGCCAGTCGGGCTCGTAGACCTGCTCCTTGATCCGCACGCCGTGGAAGCTGCCGTAGGGAAACGCATTGACGGTGAAGACGTAGAAGCCGCCGTCGGCGAGGAACCGCTTGAAGCGGTCGCGCGCGGCGGCGTCCGACAGCGCGCGGGCCGCCACGGCCGACAGACGAAGCCCGACGCCCATCGGCCGGTCCGGCGACACCTCTCGCTTGACGCGCGGCAGATGCTCTGCGAGCGCCCCCTCGATCTCGGCCAGGCTCTCGCCGGCGTGGATGTTGGTGCAGTAGGTCAGGTGGGGCGCACCGGGAAGGGCGAGCTGCATCAGGCGGCGGCCTCCAAGCGGAGCCAGTCGAGGGCCCGGCCGATGAGCTCGGGCTCCATGCTATGGACCTCGACGCCGGTGCCGAGCTCGGCGAGCAGCGTGACGGTGAGGTCGCCGCCGAGATGCTCGCGGAACTCCTCGAGCCCGTTGAGCAGGAGGCGCCGGCCGTCTGCCCCGCGCCGGTCGCAGGCTTCGTGCCACAGCGTGAACCCGAGCCTCTTCAGGAGACGGCAGACGCGCAGATCCTCTCCGGCAGGCAGCAGCCCGGCGTAGACCGAGTAGCGCGTATCGAGCGCGATGCCGATCGCGACCGCCTCGCCGTGCCGCAGCTCGTAGTTCGACAGGACCTCGAGCTTGTGGGCGGCCCAGTGCCCGAAATCGAGCGGCCGGACGCTGCCGCGCTCGAACGGGTCGCCGCCGTGGGCGATCTGGCGCATGTGGAGCAGCGCGCAATGGCGGATCAGCTTCTCAAGCGGCTCGGAGGCAAAGAGCGCAAGCGCCTCGGCCTTCTCCTCCAGCCATTCGAAGAAAGCCCGGTCGCGAATGAGCGCGACCTTCACCGCCTCCGCCATTCCCGCGCGCTTGTCCCGCCCCGGCAGGATATCGATGAACGCGGAATCGTTGATGACGGCATGCGGCGGCACGAAGGTGCCGAGCATGTTCTTCATGCCGAAGGCGTTGATGCCGTTCTTGACACCGACGCCGGAGTCGTTCTGGGCCAGGACCGTCGTCGGGATGCGAACATGGCGGATGCCGCGGTGGGTGGTCGCCGCGGCAAAGCCGACGAGGTCGAGCACGGCGCCGCCGCCGACGCAGACGACATAGGAATGCCGGTCCAGTCCGCATTCGACGAAGTGCCGCTGGAGATCGAGAACGAGCTCGGGGTCGTTCTTCGCCATCTCGCCGCCGACAATGGTCCGGACCGGTCCGGCGAGCTTGAGGCTCGGCCACGCCTGGACATATCCGGCGATCCGGCGCTTCAGGTCCGGCATTTCCCGCTCGACGCCGTCGTCGACAATAATGGCCAACAAGTGTTCGCCGCCAGGATCGCCGCCCGTTATTGCGTCGAACAGCGTTCTGTTCTCGCCGCAAAAAACGTCGCGGGTGAATGAAACCGAGAAATCATAGGCGACGGAAAAACGCTGCTGAAACGTCCTGGCATTGCCTCCCG